>JAFRXY010000029.1 GCA_017441385.1 Clostridia bacterium
AAGAATCTGAAAAATTAATATGATGAGAACAACGGCTATCGGACGATTGATATCAATCTTGTTCGATAGCCGTTTTATTTTTCTCTCAATCGGTTGTGTAGGTGGGTGTTTGGTTGGTATCCTTATGGGAAGCTATCTTTCTGCATGTATTTGGTGAGATACTCCATGCCGTAGCCGGTTCTGGAGCTGACGATGTGGGTTTCCACGCCCTCCGCGACCCGGCTGGTTTCGAGGATATAGGGAAGGTAGTCGTCGGTCAGGTCGGCTTTGGTGAGAATGACCGCCGGTTCCGCGCCCGACTGCCGGACGGCGGTGAGATAGCGTTCCATGCGCTTGGGATTGAAATTGTCGTTCAGCGACTGCATGATGAACACCGTGTCGAAGTTCGCCGCGATGACCTGTTCCCCCCGGCCCGCGTCGGGGTCACGGCGGGAGAAGAAGGTTCTGCGCGGCAATGTGGCGGTAATGCGGCTGTCGCCGTTGTCAATCCAGTCGATCAGCACGAAGTCGCCCACGGTGGGGAAGGCTTCGCCGTCGTAATAATATTCCTTGGATTTGAGCTGGGCAAAGCCTTCGCCGTATTCGGAAACAATGCCGAAACGACCCTTGTGCACCGAAATAATACGCGCCGGCGTGCCGTTTCTGCCTTCGGTAAGTAAAGTGTCTGTGAATCCGTAATCGTAAATATTCAATGTCGGTTTCCTCCATTATCAGTTGTATTTTTTTCATCATTCGAATATCGCTAACTGAAAATGGACGCAAAAAAGCCGCAGAAAGTGATCCTTTGCGGATCTCTGCGGCTGAAAAGGCATAAATCTTGAAAGGATTTCTCTCAGAAGGCACAACGAAAAAGGGACTTCCTGTCCCGCTTTTTCAAAAAACGTGCCCCCATATTCAGTTAGCTTGTAAATACCTCGCTCACAATCATCAGAATTCTCCTTTCCTGTCTGCCCGAATTTTCAGGTGCAGCAGACTACCCTCTCAGTCTACAATGGAAAAACGAGATTGTCAAGTGAAACTTTCATCTGTTCGTTGTCCCCGAAACCGAAAAGTCGTGAAAACCGCCCGATTTCAGCGGTATGGAGGGGTAAAATAAAAAAAATAAAAAAATCAAAAAATCTGAAAAAAAAACTTGACAAACCGCTTTTTATGTAGTATAGTATTTAAGCACTTGATTGAAAGCGGCAGTTTGCTGGTGTAGCTCAGTTGGTAGAGCAGCTGATTTGTAATCAGCAGGTCGGGGGTTCAAGTCCGTCCACCAGCTCCACTTTTTCTTCAATTGCCAAATCAAATATGGGAGAGTTCCCGAGTGGCCAAAGGGAACAGACTGTAAATCTGTCGCGTCATCGCTTCGGTGGTTCGAATCCACCCTCTCCCACCAGCAGTGCCGCTTGCGCGGCTAAATGAATAGAGAATAGTGAATGGTGAATAGTGAATGGTGAATAGTGAATAACGTCCATCGCAATGTCGGTGGCGCTGCCCAACTATTCACCATTCACTATTTGTTATTCACTATTCACTGAATTCAGCCAAAGAAACCAGCCCCTTTTTTGCAAACGAACCTTGCAAAAAGGGGCTTTGTCATTATCTGATCGCCTTGGCGATTTCCAGCGCGATGTAGAATTTGTCCATGTTGTGATTGGCGTCATTCAGGCCTTCCATGAGGTATTCCTCTTCCGACAGCACGTCGCCGGCGGCGAGGAAGTCGTACAGCTCCAGCCCGTGAAAGTCGCAGACTGCCTGCACGCCTGCCAGCTCCATCTCAACCGCAATGCAGCCCTCGCTCCTGCGAAGGGCGGTCTGCCCGACCGTTTCCCTCATGAAGGCGTCGGTTGTCCAGACTCTTCCTTCCACACAGGGAAGCGCAAGTTTGCTGAATATCTCGGAAACTTTGGCGTGATTTTTGATAGGAATATAATCGGCAGGGGGAGCGTAGTGATAGGACATTCCCTCGTCGCGGTAGGCGTGGGTCGGAATGACGAACTTCCCTGCGGTCTTCTCCCCGTCCAGACTGCCCGCCGAGCCGAACATGATATACTTTGTCGCGCCGGTCAGCCAGTTGGATTCAATGCAGTATTGAGCCGCCAGAGCCGAGCCGATGGGTGAAAGATACAAGCCGATCTCCCTTCCCGAGTGAGCGAACCGGTAAATGGGCGTACTCCCGTTTGCCGCGCCGATTTCGGCGATTTTTTGGCAGTCGAAGGTTGCCAGCGCATTGTCGAATATCTCCTTGGAAAAGGTGACAATGCAGATTTCAATCATGTGCTTCTGCTCGCCGTAAAATTGCCGGAAGTTCGTGATCGGCGGCGTCTTGTTGTCAAAGGAATCGGTAATCAATTTAGTTGTCCTCCTCACAGTTTGAATCTGGAATATTAATGGCTCTTACAGAATAGGCGAATCATTCTTTCAGCGGTATTTTGGTTTATAAATTATCCATGCTCACGTCGGCAAAGCCTTCTCCGAAAATATCCTCAGCGTTGCAGATAATCACAAAGGCGGTCTTGTCAAGCTCCATGATGGCGGATTTCAGCTCGGAAATCCGGCTGGGCTTGAAGGCGCAGATGAGAATGTCCTTTTCGCTGTCGCTGTAGCCGCCGTGTGCGCGGATGTTGGTCACTCCGAGATCAAGCTCGATCAGCCGTTCCCTGACGCGCTTTCCTTCGGAGCAGATGATGCAGGCGACCTTGGAGGTATTCCGGCCGTAGACCACCGCGTCCATTGCCAGACTGCTGATATACATGGCGATGGCGGCATAGAGTCCGTCGTTGATGTTCTTATATACCAATGTATACAATGCGATCACGCCAAGGTCGATGAAAAGGCAGAGCTTGCCGATGGAAATATGGCGGTAGTGGTATTTGAGCAGCCGCGCGGCCAGCTCCACGCCCCCTGTCGTCGCGCCGACCAGCAGCAGGATTCCCATGGAAAGACCCACCATGCCGCCGCCGATCAGACAGGCTACCAGATGATCCTCTATCGGTTTGAACTTGACCGCCAAGGCCAACACATCAATGAATACCGAGCTGATTGACATGGCGAAAACCGACGAAAACAGCAGCCGGAAGCCCTGCCGCCTTATGCCGAGTATGAAGAGCGGCACATTCAGCGCGATGACCGTCACACCGACCGGCACGGCGGGAATAAAGCGGTTGAGCGTCTGGGCAAGACCGGTAAATCCGCCCATGACCATATTGTTGGGAATAAACAGCGAGTCAAAGGCAAAGGCGTAGATAAAGCTGCCCATTGTGATAAGCAGCATGTTTTTGACGAGTCTGGATTTCTTGATTTTCTTTCCGATTTTTTTCATGATGCACCCCTTTTGTCTTTTCGTTTTTATCTGATTGTATCATATCCTGCATTGGTTGTCAATTGCATATCGCCAGAGCTAACCGATTGATTCGGCAGAAATATATTTCTGTTCATTTCACATACAATTCATAAAATATATATTTTCTGGCGCAACATTTATGATATGATATTGTTTACAGAAGTAAAATGACAGGAGTGCCTTTGATTTGAGCGACAGTAAGGAAACTATAAATGAAAAAACGGAGAAACACAGCGACCTCATCACAGGGCGCAACGCCGTCACCGAGGCGCTCAGAAGCGGCAGACCCATTGAGTCGCTCCTTGTGGCACGTTCCGCCGACAGCAGCGGACGTTCCTTCGGTCAGATCATCGCCATGGCGCGGGAGCGGAACATCACCGTCAAGGAAGTTTCTCCCGCCAAGCTGGACGCGATGTGCGGCGGCAGTCATCAGGGAATAGCCGCCCTCACGGCGGTACACGAATATGCTGACATCGGCGATATTTTTTCTCTGGCGGAAAGCAGGGGAGAAGCGCCCTTCATCATTCTCTGCGACGGCATAGTAGACCCCCACAACCTCGGCGCGATCATACGGACTGCCGAAGCCGCCGGTGCGCACGGGGTCATCATTCCCAAGCGACGCGCCGTCGGTCTGACGTGGGCGGTGGGCAAGGCGTCCGCCGGTGCGCTGGAATACATGCCGGTAGCGCGGGTGGCGAATCTTTCCGCCTGTATCGAAGACCTCAAGAAGCGCGGTCTTTGGATTTACTGCGCCGACATGGACGGACGGAACTGGTGCGAAGGCGATCTCACCGGCGCGATAGGCTTGGTGATCGGCGGGGAGGACAGCGGCGTGAGCCGTCTGGTGCGTGAAAAATGCGACGGCGTGCTGTCGCTTCCCATGAAGGGCAGCATCAATTCCCTCAACGCCTCGGTCGCCTGCGCTATCGTCATATACGAAATCACCCGCCAGAGAAGCGGCATTGCGGCTAAAAACGACAATTAAGCGCGGAGCCTTTCTATTACTGACCAGAACGGGGAGTGAGTAAAAAGATGGCAGATGAATTCAGGGAGCCTTTTGTCAATCCTTATGTGGATGAAGAATCGGATGAAGCGCGTTTTTCCACATTTGTTACCATGGACGAGGCGCACGAGCGATGGAATAACGGCACATGGCAGGGCAAAGTCAATTTTGAGCTGGATCCGTCGATGTTTGAAGACAGCAGGGGACTGAAACTTGACAAAAGCGGCAAAAGTCAGGACAAGCCAAAGGAAAACAGATTTGCCTTTGATCTGCAAAAGGACATCATCAACGCCGACGAGCTTACTTCCCGGCTGGATGAAAACGCCTACACCGGCAATTACCGGCCGGTGGGCAGCATAGGCAGCACGCTTTCCAATATCACGCTGGACAGACTGAAATACAACGCCCTTGCCGATATTAAGGAAGAACTGCCGGAAGACCTGTCCTATCTTTACGGAGAAGGAGAAGGCTCCGGATTCAGAAAGCGCGAAGTCAGGCTCCGTTCCTACAACAGACTCAGCAAGCCGATTGACGAGCGCCGCGCCGAAGTGGAGAAGATGCTTCCCGAAGAGAACAAAGAATCTCCCGAAGCCATTATGGCGGACATCCGCAGGCGGCGGGACATAGAGGACGCAAAATCCGGCATAGACAGCAGGGCAGGGAAGCGTCACCCAAGGCTGGGCATCTATGACGTTCACAGCCCTGACGGTTCCGCCGAGGATTTTTATACCGCGGAAGATCAGTACGACATTGAAGGCATCAGCGAACACGGAAGCTGGCGCGGATCCATTCCGGAGCAGGACGGTCTGGTGCCGGATTCAAAGGAACTGCCCTATTTCGGGCGTTACAGCCGAAAGTGGAGCGACATGGATGAAACGGCTCCGTCGCGTGACGATCTTCTCAGTCACACGGTCGATACCATTTACGAGGACAACAGCGCCGAAAAAACGGAAAGATTTCACTCCAAAAACGGCGAAAGGGAGTATTATGTGCCGGATGAGGAATTTGATCCGTATAACAGATACCGCCGTCTGGAACGATCCCGCCGCAAGCTGAACGCGGATAAAAATGTTCTCACGCAAAGCATCATGTCGGGCGAATTCAACAACCCGTATGTTCAGATCAGCAACAAGCGGCTCAAGGCGCTGCTGCATCCGGATATGCGGGGGCCGGGACACGTTGCCGACCCGGAAGGGCTTACCGATCCCGCCCTTCTTTATGAGTGGAATATGGGCTACAGCCGCATTCATTCAAAGGACAACAATTATAAGGAATGGCTCGACGAGCAGAGCCGGCTGGCGGATCTTACCGAGCAGTCGCGCTATCGCGGAAGCCACCGCACCGGCCGTCCGGGCGCCTATATCCAGCGCGAAAAGCCTTACGGCAGCGAGCGCAAATATCCGCGCGGCAATTACACCGAGCATCAGCGCCAACGCCGCGATATGCAGGAGCAGCTCCAGCGCGCCACCGAACAGGGAATTGCCGACGGACGGGAAATCATCCGTCAGGAGCAGAAGGCAAAGCGGGACGAACAGCAGCGCCGCATGCGGCTTGCGGAAGAAGAACGCCGCCGCGCTTACGAACAGCAGCGCCGCGCCTATGACCGTCAGATGGAACTATACAGGCAGCAGCAGGAGCAGCTCATGCACAACGCGGAACATGCCGCCCCTCCGCGTAAAAAACCGCCGGCTCCCCGGAAACAGGGGCGTCAGGCGCCGCGAAACGCTCAGCAGCAGGCGCAGCCGACGTTGCGCAAACCCCAGTACGGCCCGATGGGATTTTACACGCCAAAGCCCGAACCCTCCGATGACCGGAGAGGCAGCCGACCGGCACAGCGCAGAAAATGATTATGCAGGCCCAAAAGCCTTGTTACTATTATCAATCTGAAACGGAGGATAGATATGGGTTTTGAAGATGATTATAGCTACAGCGAAGATTTTGAAACGGATATAGCTGACCCGGACAATATGGACAGCGGCGAACAGCCCAAAAAGCTGAGCCGCAAGGAACTGCGTGAGGCAAAAAAGAGAAATGCCGAAAAAAACGCCGAACTTCCGAAGCAGAAAAGAGGCTTGTTAGGCAGGCACGAACGTCTTGACGACAATGACGAAACCCTCACGGACGAGCATATTTTTGATCCGTCACGTTCCGCCATGATCTCGACCCCCCGCGACCGCGGCAGCCGTGACGCCGGAAAAACCCCTATAAGAAACAGCGACTCGGAATTTTCTTATTTGTTTGATCCGGTGGATGACGATGAAAGCGAGGACGACGTTTATCCCGAAAGCTCCATCTACTCCGACAGCCATTCCGCGAGGGAACTGCTTGCGGGATTGTCCTTTGACGGTTCGGATGATGGCGGGTCAGGGAATTATGAGAGCTACTTTGAGGAACATTCGGAGCCTCCCGAGTCGAAGTTTTCGTTTAAAAAGAAGAATAAAGCAAAGGACAGGCAGCCCGAAGCCGATAACAGCTTTGATGAACCGGAACCGCCCAAATCTGTTCCGGTAAAGGTCACTCCCAAAAAAGCCGCGTCGTCAGATGACGATCTGTTTCTTCCCGAGATGCGCCCGGATTCGGTTTTCGCTCCGCAGCCAAAGCCCGAGCCGAAACCCGCGCCCGCGCCGGCTCCCGTGCAGGAGCCGAAACCCGCGCCCCCGCCGGCTCCCGTGCAGGAGCAGGAACCGGCGCAGGCACAGTCATACGATCCTCCGCTGCCCCCTCTCCCGGATCAGGCAGAGGAACGCCTCCGTTATGAAGACAGTTATTATTCCTATGATAAGTATGATGACCCAGATGAGGATGAGATTTACATGAACAACGATCAGGGCAGAGATACGCAGACTTACACCCCTTACGGCGGTCTGTATCCTTCCTATCCCATGTCGCCTATGAATCAGATGATGCCCTACCCGCTGTTGATTCCTAACACCAACCAGAATCAGCCGGGAGGCAATTCTATCCAGACCATCCCCATTCCCTATCCCATGCCGATGCCGATGCCCATGCCGATGTACGGTCAGTATCCGTCCTATCCTCCTCAGTATCCGTCTTATCCTCCCCAGTATCCCTACCCGCAGCAGGAGCCATACGGCAGGAGCCAGTACGAAGGACGCAGGGAACCCGTCCGCAAAGAACGCAGGTTCATACGGCGCAGACGCCGTGAAGACAGGTACGATGACCGCCGCGACGAAAGATATGACAACCCGCGCGACGACAGATATGACGACCGGCGCGACGGCAGATATGATGACCGGCGCCGCGACAGGTACGACGACCGCGACGATTATTATGACCGTCGGGGCGACAGATACGATGACCGCGACGATTATTATGACCGGCGCCGCGACAGATATGACGACCGCAGATACTATGCTGACCGAAGGGAAGGCAGGTATGATGACCGGCGCGGCGACCGTTTCTACAGGCAGGGCGAACGCCGCAGGGAATCCTATCCGCAGCCTCCGTATGCCCCGCCATACCGCGACCCTCAGGAGGACCCCCAGCCTGTTCTGGAATTCAGGCGGCATGAATCCGCACCGCCGGCGGCTCCGGCCCCTGTCCCTCAACCCGTTCCGGAACCCATTCAGGCAGCCGCTCCCGAGCCGGCTCCACTCAGCTACACCCCCAGCCCGTTTGTGAATACCGATTTCAGCTTCCACAAGCCGCCGCAGGAGAGCAGGAATGAAAAAGCGGCTTTTGAGAAGGAAGATGTCAGCGGCAGCACTCCGCCCAACAGCGGTTTTGAAACCGCCGGCTTCGACGAGTTTTCTTCAGGCGGAGGCTTTGAAAACGACGGGGCGGATCGTCCATCTCCCCAAACTGACGGCTTTGAAAACACCGGATTTGAAAGCGAAGGGGCGGGCGAAGGCTCTTCCGTCGCTGATTCGCCGGAGAATGATCCCTTCGGGCCAAGCTCTTTTGCCGACGATCCTTTCGCCGACGATTCTTTCGGGGATGATTCCTTCGGGGACGATTCTTTCGGGGACGATTCCTTCGGGGACGATTCTTTCGGGGACGCGCTGTTCGGGAACAGTGACTCCGGCGACGCTGCTGACGAAGCCGAGGAAGACGACTTCGGTCTGGGATTCGGCGGCAGATCCATTTCTTCCGACCGCCCGCGATTTACGGATTATTCCGACAACAAGCCGTCAGGCAGCAGGTTTAAAAAGAGAAAATAATCTCAAAAAATTATATTATTTTTACAACTGAGAAAAACGGCATTGAAGAAATGTCGTTTTTCCGCGCTGTAGCCGTTTTTTCCTGACCGATGCCGATGTGGGAAGGCTGCACCGTGAGGGGGAGGCCTGTTAATTTGAATCGCAATGATGAAAGCACAACCATATCATTAAAAAAGAGGAATCTGAAAGAGGATGATATTTCATATATAATGGAAGCCATGCCGCTGCCGAAGGGCTGGAATATGAGCCAGCCCGCCGCGAAAGGCAGGGGCAACCTCCGGCTTACGAAAGGCGTCATAGCCTTTGTCCGGCTGGATATTTCTCTGGCGGATAGAATGGCTCCTTCGCAGGAGGACTATAATCCTGTGCCGGTTTCGGCCGTCGATTTTGACCCTGCCGACAGCATTCTCAAAAAAAATCAGAAGCGCAAGGTGCGCAGCCGCGAGAGCAGCATTGACCTTTTCGATCTGGAAAGGCGCATTAAATCCGATCAGTCCATCGACAGCGGAAGATTTTCGGGCAGTGACGCGCGAAAGCTCGCTTCGGCGAGGTACCGCAGCCGGAAGGAAGCAGAAAAAATCCGGGCGGAGCTGACCGGTCTGATCAAACGCATGAAGTTCAATCTGTTTGAAATCTCCGTGATATCCGCTTTTCTGGTGCTGATAGATCTCCTTCCTGTTTTCGGGCTGTCCCTCAAGGGCATCCGGACGCCCGAAAGTTCCACTGTGTTTTATCCTGTTCTGTCCCTTATCGGGCTGGGATTTGTATTGATTATTTCATTCAGGGACATAAAAGAGGGAATAAAGGATCTCTTTGCGAGGCGTTTCAGCACGCTGACCGCCATTTCCGCAGCGGTTCTGGCGGAACTGCTTCATATTCTCTATATCATTGCCGCCGCGCTGCTATGCAAGGCGCCGGTAAGCGGCAACTTCGCGGCGCCGGTCTGTCTGGCGGTGCTGGTATACACCGTCAACCGCCTGATGCATACAACCCGCGTGGAACGGGGATTTGCCTTCGCTTCCAAAAAAGGAATACACAGCGAGGTCATGTCCGCCGACGACAGCCCTATCGCCGCCGATCTGAGGCACGCTTCGGGCAGCCGCAGCGCCAAGATCGCCTATGTGGTGAAGACAAGGCACCTTTCCAATTATTTCACAAACGCCTGCCGCGAGGACAAATGCTCCATTCTCATTTCCCGCATTTATCCGGTGCTGCTCATCGTTTCGCTGCTGGCGGCTGGCGTGGCGGCGGTCAGGAGCTTCTTCGGCGGCGGCGATCCGGTGAATATGGCGTTGGCCGCCTTCTGCGCTTCACTGATCATCGGCATTCCGGTGACGGGAATGCTGAGCTTTGAGATTCCGCTCAGCCGGCTGGCCGGCGCTCTTCGCAGAAACGGCGCATTGCTCACCGGCTGGAATGCCGTGGATAAATTCGGCGATACCGACGCCTTTGCCATCAATACCACCGACCTCTTTCCGAGAGGAAGCATACGTGTGCGAAAGAGTTTTGCCATCAACGAAATGGAGATCGAGGAAATTACTTCCATAGCGGCCTCCGTGCTGGTGGATTCCGGCGGCGCGCTTGCCGATGTTTTCGGGGAGCTGATACGGGACGACGCAAGGCTCCGGCAGCGTGTGGACAGCATTATCTATGAAACCGAATTCGGCATTTCCGCGTGGGTGAAGGACAAAAAAGTGCTTGTAGGCAACCGGGATATGATGGAGCTTCACCGCGTACTCATTCCCGGCGGCGGTCTTGCGCGGCTGGACGAGTTTGAAGCCATGCGCAGGAACGAATGTTTCCAGATGCTCTATGTGGCGGTCAACAACCGGCTGATGGGCGTTTATATGCTGGAATACAAGGCGGCGGTGTCGGCGCGCAACGCGCTGCTTCAACTCATAGAGGACGGCACCGGGATCATGGTGTATACCTGCGACGCGAATATCAATATTCAGCTCATCAAATCCGTCTTTGACATCCCCCCGAGATTCATTTCCATTCTGGACAACGAAGGGAGCAGCGTTTACGATTCGGTGACCTTCAAAGTGACGCAGTCGCAGGACGCTCTCATTGCCACCGACGGAAGCCTGAAGGCGCTTTCCGAAGCGATCAGGGCGGCTGTACGGCTCCGGGATACCGAAGGAGTAAGCCTGATGATACAGAGCATTTGCTTCTGCATGGGAATGCTGTTCGCAATCGGACTGAGCTGTGTCGGCACATTTGCCATTGACTCGGTGCAGATCATGACGCTCCAGCTGGTGATGGTGGCGCTTTCTGTGGTGTCCATTATGAAATCGCTGTGACGCTTGGTTTTCCCTCTATTTGCGTTTACCAAGGTGAATTCCATAGTCGTACCAATCAACCCTGTTCCGCCCAAATTCAATATTGACATTTCCACCCGATGAGGATATAATATATCCCACATGACCGCATTCAACCAAGAAATTTTACAGCAAAGGGAGATCGCAGCGTATGGCAAACAATGTAAGGCAGTTCAAGCTGACAGCGGAAGGTCTGAAGCAGCGCGAGGAAGAACTGGATTATCTCAAATCCGTCAAGAGAAGGGACATAGCCGACAAGATCAAGGTGGCTCTTTCCTTCGGCGACCTGAGTGAAAACAGCGAATACGACGAAGCGAAGAACGAGCAGGCGCAGGTCGAGAGCAGAATCCTCGAGCTGGAAACCATGCTCAAGAATGTCGAAATCATCGACGAATCGGAACTTTCCACCGACGTGGTGAAGATCGGCAGTACCGTCAGGCTTCTCGATGTGGAAAGCAACGAGGAAGAGGAATATCAGATCGTCGGCTCCACCGAAGCGGATCCGCTCAGAGGCAGCATTTCGGACGAATGCCCGGTAGGCAGAGCGGTGCTCGGCAAGCATGTCGACGAGCTGGTGGACGTGGAGGCACCCGGCGGCATTCTGACTTATCAGATTATGGAGATAAGCGCACCTAAATAATCATAACAGAGGAATTTTACGATGATGGTACTGAGGACGATCCTGTTTCAGGGCTGTATGTGGATAGAGCTGCTGCTGCTCATGGTCGTATGGCTGAGAGTGCAGTGGGCGAATCATTTTTCACCCCGCGAAAAGCGCGACGCGCTGGTGGACAAAATCGTCCGCAACTGGGCAAGAAGGCTGCTCTTCATGGCGGGAGCGAAGGTCACGGTGACGGGTAAAGAGAATATCCCCGAAGGCCGCACCTGCGTATTCGCGAGCAACCACCAGAGTTTCTTCGACATTCTGGTGCTGCTGGGACATCTCGACAAACCGCACGCCATTCTGTCCAAGGCGAGTATCGGCAAGGTGCCGCTCATCCGGCTCTGGATGAAGGAAATACACTGCGTCTACGTTGACCGCGCCGACATGAAGGCGGGCATTGAAGCCATCAACCGGATGATCGACGTCATCAACGACGGCTATTCCGCGATTATCTTCCCCGAAGGCACCCGCAGCAAGACCGGCGAAGTCGGGGAATTCAAAGGCGGCGCTTTCAAGGTGGCGCAGAAGACCGGCGCACCTGTCATTCCTGTGGCGCTTGACGGAACGGCGGCGCTCTTTGAACGCAATCACTTCTGGATCAAGCCCGGCAAGGTGAATGTCGCCATACTGCCTCCCATCGAAACGGAAGGCATGAGCCGCGCGGAAAGCAAGGAGCTTCCGGCGAAAACCCAGCAGCTTGTCGCCGAGGCGAAGGATTCATTCAACAACAACTGATTTTAAGCAAAAAAAAACACCTGTCGGTTTTCACTTGCGGAAGTGAGCAACCGGCAGGTGTTAAATTTTTACCGTAGCGTTTGAAAGACTGCGATTACAGAATCTTCAGATCGGTGAGCGCCGCGAGGATATACTTGATCACAAAGAGTCCGACGATCACATACATGAGGGGATGAATTTCCTTGAACTTGCCCTTGGCCAGCTTGACGATCACATAGGCGATGAAGCCGAGCGCCAGACCGTCGGTAATGGAATAGAAGAAGGGCATGCCCACGACGGTGAGGAAGCAGGGAATGGCGACTTCGATGTCGCTCCAGTCGATATCCTTAAGGGATGCGCACATCATAACGCCGACAACAATGAGAATCGGAGCGGTCGCGGCGCTGGGAACAAGACCCACGACAGGGGAGAGGAAAAGTCCCAGCAGGAAGCAAAGGCCGGTGACGGTGGAAGTCAAGCCGGTTCTGCCGCCGGCGGAAATGCCGGAGGTGGATTCCACATAGGTTGTGACGGTGGAGGTACCCATGACCGCGCCGGTGGAAGTGGCGATGGCGTCAGCCAGCATGGCTCTCTCAATCTTGGGCAGGTTGCCGTTCTCGTCGAGGTAGCCGGCCTTGTCGGCGGCGCCGATCAGGGTGCCGATGGTGTCGAACATATCGACCAGCACGAGGGTGATCATGGTGGCGATGAGGGAAGCGACAGGCGCTTTCAGCAGGTCGCCGAAGCTGGTGAAGCACTTGCCGAACATCGAGAAATCGAGGTAGGGAACCCAGTTGGTGGGAGCGCTGATGCCCAGCTGAACGCCGAAGACAAACTGCAAGATGCAGCCGATGGCGGAGGTGGCGATGATGGAGATGAAGAAAGCAGCGGGCACTTTTGCCACAACAAGAATAACGGTGATGAGCAGACCGACCAGAGCCAGCAGCATGGCGGGATTGGCGAAACTGCCCATGCCGACGGTGGTTGCCGCTGTCTTTTCACCCACGACAAAACCGGCGTTGACAAAGCCGATGAGTGCGATGAAAAGTCCGATGCCCGCGCCGAGCGCCTTCTTGAGGCTGAGGGGAATGGCCTTGACGATGGCGGTTCTCGCGCCGGTGACGGTGAGCAGGATGAAGATGATGCCGGCGATGAAAACAGCCGACAGAGCCGCGCCGGCGGAAAGACCGAACGCGCCGCAGAGGGTGAAGGAGAAGACCGCGTTGAGTCCCAGACCGGGAGCCTGCGCCATGGGGTAATTGGACAGCCAGCCGATAAGCCATGTGCCGATGGCCGCCGCGATGCAGGTCGCGGTGATGACGGCGGTGTTGCTCATTCCGGCGGGAGTGCCTTCGCCCAGAATGGTGGGGTTAAGAAAGATGATATATGCCATCGTGAAGAATGTTGTCAGTCCGGCAATAATCTCTGTTCTTAGGTTGGTGTTGTGTTCTTTGAGATGAAAGAGATTTTCCAAAAGAAGTTCCTCCTAAAAAGTAATGTTGCCGCCTCGGTTATTTATTGTGATAAAATAATCCGCAGTGGCACAGGAAAATTATAAACGATAGCCAACTCAAAAGCAAGTCGCAATTTACATAGAATCAGGTAACAATTATAGTTGAAAAGCAACAACATCCGCCGATTCCTTTTTCCTTGCAAAAGTGAATCGTATATGATACAATAATAGTGTGTATTGTGTAATCTCATTGTAATTTTAATGATATAGGAGATGTTCTTCCGTTTGAAGATCAAATTCAGCCTGAAATCTGCGGTTTTCACGGTGCTTATGCTGGCGTGGTCTGTGGTGATATTTCTCTTTTCGGCGCAGAACGGAGATGATTCCTCAGGCGTGAGCGGCAAGATGCTTGCGATTATCTGTGAAATGATGAATTACAATCCCCCGCCCGACGTCCGTTCCGTGCTGACGCTGCTGCTGCGCAAAGGGGCGCATATGACGGAATTCGGTGTGCTGGCGCTGCTCTGGCTGGGCGTCTTCCAGAGCGGATCAGGACGGGAAGGATGGACTTACCGCGCGGCCTTCGGAGCGTCGTCCTTTTTTGCCGCGACCGACGAGATTCACCAGCTCTTTGTCAGCGACCGCGCCGGCAGGTTCACCGACTGGCTGATTGACAGTTCCGGCGCGATTGTATTCCTGCTGGCCGGCTGGCTGATCATTTGTCTGATAGGCAAAATAAAATCACATAGAAAAGGAAGTTGAAACAATGGCAATTTTAGTCACAGGCGGAGCCGGATTCATCGGCTCTCACACATGCGTCGTGCTGCAACAGGCGGGATACGACATCGTTGTGGTGGACAATTTCTCCAATTCCAAGCCCGAAGCCCTCAACCGCATCAAAAAAATCACCGGCAAGGATTTTAAATTCTATGAAGCCGACATTCTTGACGCGGAGGCTATGAAGCGGATTTTTGAGGAAAACGAAATCGAAGCGGTTGTGCATTTCGCCGGACTCAAAGCGGTGGGCGAATCGGTGGCAAAGCCCATCGAATACTACCACAACAACATCACCGGCAGCCTTGTGCTGTTTGACGCAATGAGAAACCACGGCTGCAAGACCATCGTGTTTTCCTCCTCGGCTACTGTCTACGGCATGAACAACGAACCTCCCTTTGTGGAAACCATGCCGCTTTCCACCACCAATCCCTACGGCTCCACCAAGCTCTTCATCGAGGATATTCTGCGGGATATCTGCGTTTCCGACCCGGAATGGAGCGTTATGCTGCTTAGGTACTTCAATCCCATCGGCGCTCATCCTTCGGGACTCATCGGCGAAAGCCCCAACGACATTCCCAACAATCTTTTCCCCTACATCGCAAGCGTCGCGGTGGGAAGGCTGGAGAAGCTGGGCGTGTTCGGCAACGACTATCCCACGGTGGACGGTACCGGCGTGCGCGATTACATTCACGTGATGGATCTGGCCGACGGCCACGTCTGCGCCCTGCAATACGCGCTGGAGCACAAGGGCGCCGAAGCGGTCAATCTCGGCACCGGCAAGGGAACCAGCGTGCTGCAGGCGGTAGCCGCGTTTGAAGCGGGCAGCGGAATGCCGGTGCCCTACGTCATCAAGCCCCGCAGACCGGGCGATATTGCCGAGTGCTACGCCGACTGTTCCAAGGCCAGGCAGCTGCTCGGCTGGGAGGCCAAGCTCAACATGGAAGACATGTGCCGCGACGGCTGGAATTTTATAAAAAACAATCCAACAGGACTGTGAGGCGCGAAGCGGAGCTGCGCTAAATGAATAATGAATGATGAATAATGAATCATTCAGGAGCGCTTCGCCCTGAATTATATACAAAACGGCTGCCGGTAGAATGAACACGGGCGGCCGTTTTCTGTTTTGTTAAAGAGATTTTTTTGAAATTAATAAAAATTAATTACTTATTTATGCTTTATTAACAAATATAGGGCGCAACTATGGTTTTGTTCTAAAAAAATTAAAAAAATGCTTGCAATTCTGTAAAACATGTGTTATCATATGCTTGTAGCTTTGAAGAGGAAACATAACAGATTCCTTTTTGAAGACCACGGATTATTTTTAAAAAGATTTGCCAAATTAAGAGGGATTGGCAAATCCAAAAAAATTTTTTGGAGGTAATTATCATGAAAAGAAGATTAGCTCTCTTACTTGCGGCTGCTATGCTGCTGACATCGGCTGTTGCCGGTCTGTCGTCCTGCAATGGCGACGGCGGAAGCAACAAGAAGGGTCATGTCTACTATCTGAACTTCAAGCCTGAGGTCGACAAGCAGTGGCAGGAGCTTGCCGCTAAGTACACCGAAAAGACCGGCGTTCAGGTAGACGTTGAAACCGCGGCTGACACCCAGTACGAGCAGAAGCTCCTGACCACAATCGGCAAGGACGACGCTCCCACACTGTTCCAGATCAAGGGCGCAGCAGGTCTTGCAACATGGGATGAGTACTGTTATGATCTGACCGACTCCGAGCCTATCAAGCAGCTTAGCAGCGACGCTTTCGCACTGAAGAACGGCGAAGGCAAGGTTAAGGGTCTGGGTTACGTTTCCGAGTGCTTCGGCATCATCGTCCGCAAGGATCTCCTCGAGAAGGCAGGCTACAAGGTGGAGGATATCACCAACTTCGAGTCTCTCAAGAAGGTCGCAGAAGACATCACCGCCCGCAAGGAAGAACTCGGCTTCTCCGCTTTCACCACTCCCGCTCTGGGCAAGGGCAACGGCTGGAGACTTTCCAACCACCTTTCCAACATGCCTCTCTACTATGAGTTCAAGGATGACGGTCTGAGCGCGGCCAATCCTCCCGCATCCATCAAGGGCACCTACCTTGATTACTACAGACAGATGATCGATCTCTACTTCAACAATGCTACCGTTGAGCCTTCTGTTGCAACCGGTACCACCGTTGATGACGCCCGTGCCGAATTCATGGATGGCAAGGCTGTCTTCTTCCAGAACGGCGACTGGGAATATGCCAACATCACCAAGGACAACGCCCTCTCAAATGATCAGCTCGCTATGATCCCGATGTACATTGGTGTTGCAGGCGAAGAGAACAATGGTCTCTGCGCAGGTACAGAAGCTTACTGGGCTGTTAACGGCGACGCAAACGAGGAAGACATCCAGGCTACTCTCGATTTCATGACCTGGCTCATGACCGACGATGAAGCTACCACCGCTCTGGCTGATGAAATGGGCTTTGCCTGCACATTCAAGAGCGCAAAGACTCCTCAGAACTACCTCGACAAGTTCAACAACGATTATGCTGTAGCCGGCAAGACCGTTATCACATGGGCATTCACCGCACAGCCTTCTGAGAACTATCAGCTCGAACTCCAGGGCGCTCTCCAGGGTTATGCCATCAAGATGGACGACGATTCTTGGGCAGCCGTCAAGAATGCTTTCGTTGACGGTTGGGCAACCGAGTACGCTGCAGCTCACGAGGAGTAATCATTAATCTATCAAATTGACTGAAAGGAAGGCTCTTGCCTGCCTGACGGTCGAAGCTAACTGACCTAATCGAAGGGTGAACGGCATTGTCTTGCCCGTTCACCCTTTTTGTTAAATTTCAACCGACTTTCCTTAAACAGGAGGTAACTAACTGTATGGGAAAAACACTGAAAAAAAATCCTTTGTACCTGCTTCTGTTTATGATTCCGACTGTGGCTGCGTTTATTATTGGATTTGTTTATCCGTTTATAATGGGTATTTATCTTTCTCTATGCAAATTCAAAACGCCGAAGCACATTGATTTCATCGGATTCAAGAATTACCTGAAGCTCGTTGAGGGCGGTACCAACACCGATAGATTTCTCCAGTCCTTTTGGTTTACCGCGCTCTTTGCCGTTCTGTCCACCGTTCTTATCAACGTGCTTGCTTTCACTGTGGCGGTTCTTCTCACCAAGAACTTCGGCGGTACAAATCTCTTCCGCACCATCTTCTTCATGCCGAACCTCCTCGGCGGCGTTTTGCTGGGTTCGATCTGGACAATTCTCATCAACGGCATTCTGTCGGTATTCAAAGAATCCCTTACCAATAAGGGAATCTACGGTCTGATCGGTTTGCTCATCGTTTTGCTGTGGCAGCAGATCGGTTACATGATGATTATTTATGTCGCCGGCTTGCAGGGCGTTTCCGAGGACCTTAAGGAAGCGGCGAAAATCGACGGCGCGGACAGCAAGCAGATACTCTTTAAAGTGACTATTCCGCTTGTTATGCCTTCTATCAGCATGTGTACATTCCTGACGCTGACCAACGGCTTCAAGCTCTTCGATCAGAACATCGCGATGACCGGCGGTCTTCCCAATCACGAGACTGAAATGCTGGCGCTCAATATCTACAACACCTTCTATGGCACAAGAGGACAGATGGGCTTTGCCCAGGCGAAGGCTGTCGTATTCTTCCTGATCGTCGGACTGATTGCCATTGTCCAGCTCAAGATTACCCAGAGTAAGGAGGCTGACTGATTTTATGGAAAACACGACGAAATTAAAATCTGCGGATGAGATAAAGGTAAAGCGTAAAAAAAGCGATTATGTCCTTACCGTTATTTTCTCCATTATCTGTCTTTTCTGGGTATATCCTCTCTTCATGGTGCTTTACAACTCCTTCAAGAAGAAAGCGAATATTATTCCCTATCCTTTTGATCTGCCGAACAGCGAAACCTTCGTCGGCGGAGAAAATTATGTGCAGGCTGTCAGCAATTCCTCTACCGGACTCGGATTCCTTGGAGCGCTGATGACCAGCGTTGTCATTACCGTTCTGTCGGTTGCTCTGATACTGGTCTGCACATCCATGTGCGCTTATTATGTCACCAGAGTCAAGACATGGTACACGGCTATTTTCTATTACTTCTGCCTTTTCTCCATGATCGTTCCCTTCCAGATGATCATGTATCCGCTGACCGTTATTACGGATAGGCTGAAGCTGAACAATCCGGTGAATATCTCTATTGTTTACCTGGGATTCGGCGCCGGCACCGCGCTCTTTATGTTCACCAACTTCCTGAAGGCGCTGCCGGCTGATATTGAGGAAGCCGCTATGATCGACGGATGCGGTCCGATAAAGACCTTCTTCTATGTCGTATTGCCCATCATGAAGCCTACCATCATCTCGGTCGGTATTCTGGAAACCATGTGGATCTGGAACGACTTCCTGCTTCCCAGCCTTGTGCTTGCCAAGGAATACAAGACCGTTCCGATCATCATCCAGTACTTCAACTCCGGACGCGGTCAGACCGAATGGGGCGCCGTCATGGCGAGCATGGTCATCACCATCACGCCTATCGTTATCCTCTACTTCTGCCTGCAGAAGCACATCATCAAGGGCGTTCTTTCCGGCGCTGTCAAGGGCTGATGATCCTTTGAGGCATCACGGTGGAAGAACCGTTCCATCAACCTTCCGAATTACAAACGAACCGGCGTTGTCTCTGGAGACAGTGCCGGTTTTGTTTCAAAAAAGTCAAGAGGAAATTTCCGCTGTAATACTAATGTTCTGTGGGGAGATGTCAACATGAGAAAAACAGTCGCTGTCTTTTTGATCATTTGCTGTTTCATTTCAATGTATAGCTGTAGCCGGAAGGAAAATCGCTCAGACGGATATTCAGAGTTGTTTTCAGACGGGAAAGTCAGTAACGATTCATTTGAAGAAGGCCTGTCCCACTGGACAGAATCCGGCAACGGGATCTCCGTGACAGGTGAAAGGTGCTTTGAGGGCGAAAAAAGCCTTATGATCGGTTCAACGGGAGAGTACCATGCCCGCCTTCATCAAAGAATCCATCATCTTGCCCCGGGATATTATTATTTGGAAGTCAACACCTTCCATGAAGGCAATGAGGAATACTGTTATATTTACGGGAAGGGAAGCGGTCAGGACAAATGCATGACATCCGTTCCTGTGACCGCCAAGACAGGCAAATGGTCTGTCACCACCGTCAGGGGAATCAAAGTGGAGCAGGACGGCGCATTGGAAATAGGGATAGAAGTCAAAGGAAAGGGCCGCTTTTCCTATTTTGACGGTATTTGTTTAAAATTCGAAGCAAATCAGGCATACCAATATCCTTCCCTGTTTGGCGGCGCCATTTCATGGCTGGATTGGGAGGAGGATGCGGGCGCGAAGTATTACGATGAATATGGCAATGAAAAAGACGCCATTCTGATATTGAAGGAGAACGGCTGTAATTTTGTCAGACTTGAATTGTATAATAACCCTGGGGCCTATAGCAGCGTGGAGGGCGATTATTTCCCGGAAGGATATAAGAACGCGGACGCGATTTTCCGTCTGGCCAAGCGGGCGGACGCTTTGGGCATGAAGATGCAGCTGTCATTCATGTATTCGGATTACTGGGGCAATGAAGCCATTCCTTCCGACTGGCTGAGAGAAATGGACAGCATGAAAAGCAATGAGGAAAAGAGGGAATACCTGACCCAAGCCATCTACCGGTATACCCGTTCCTTCATGACGAGACTCAAGGAAGCGGGGATTTGTCCCGAATATGTTTCCATAGGGAATGAGATCGACGGCGGCATCCTTCTGCCCTATGGAAGCAGCACCGCAAGCGGGGAATCTGTTTCGGCTCTGGCGGGATTTCTGAACAGCGGGTACAAAGCGGTCAAGGAAGTTTCCCCCAATTCAAAGGTGGTGCTGCATATTTCCTGCAACGCGGACGATATGCATTGGCAGGGTCATTACGGAATGGGACGATGGTTCTTCGACCTGATGGAGGAGAAGCGTGTAAAATACGATCTGATCGGAACATCGTTCTATCCGTTCTGGGCGCAGAACAGCAGTGAATATTCGGTGAAAAGATCACTGGATTTAAACGATCTGAAAGAATGGTCGGAAATGATGACAGATCGATACGATAAGGACATTCTGATTATGGAAAGCGGCTATAATTGGGGCGTTCCGGGGCAATTATCCGACAATGGGGCCTACAGCGGTATTTATGCTTCTTCACCGGAGGGACAGAGGGAGTATGTAATTGATCTGATCAACACCGTGAAATCCGTGAAGGACGGCCGCTGCACAGGCTGCCTGTACTGGGATCCCATACTTGTCAGACAGGAAGGGGTAGGCTACGCTTTGTACGGAGAGGGAAAGCCGCGGGAGAATGTTGTGGAAACGACCACCTTCTTTGATTATGAACATATTGCCCTGCCGGTATTAAAGGCTTACCGATATAACACTGTCGGCAGGTGCCCGTGAGTTCCTCATCGCGGCATGCAGCGAAAACCCACCGAAACCAGAAGATCACATGCGCCATCGGGGCAGGAACGGATGGCGGTTCCCAGACACCGTACATCAAAAACAAATTTTTTTATAATAAACCATGCTTTTTTTGAACATAATTGAACGATTATTAAGATTTAATTAATTTTATTTTGCAAGGTATTTCATATCCGCAAATTATGCTATAATACATTGGCTAAATCCCTTAATTGCTATTTTATAAGGAAAGCGAGAGATTGCGGATGAAGAAGTGTAAACTGTCTTTCTTTGGTCTGAAACGTCTTACGGCTTTTGTGCTGTGCATGGTCATGATGACCGCGCTCGCACTGCCGCTCAAGGTCAACGCTTCAAAGGACACAACCAAGGTGGTTCGCGTGGGCTGGTACGAATCCCCCGTCAGCTACATTGACGAGAACGGACGGCGGACGGGCTATGATTATGTATACGAGCAGAAGCTGGCCTCCTATACCGGCTGGACGTATGAATACGTGAAAGGCAGCTGGCCGGAGCTTTTCGTCAAGCTCCAGAACGGCGAGATCGACATGCTGGGCGACGTATCCTATACCGAGGAACGCGCGGAATATCTGCTTTATCCCACCCTGCCCATGGGAACGGAGGATTACTACATCTTTACCGTTCCTCAGAATACCGAACTGACACAGGGCAGCATTTCCGCCTTTAAAGGCAGGAAGATCGGGCTTCAAAGCAGCCGTTCGACCGCTCCGAAGCCCGATTTCACTGTGTTTTGCCCTTTTTTGACCCAAAACGCAAGAAGAAACCTCTCTTGCCCTGGTAGACAAAAGAGGTTTCTTTGATGTGAAAGAGCGCCAAAATGATACGCGAACCATAGAAAGAACGCCTAAAAGTACACCATACTGATAAGGACTCTTTTAAAGTTTCAGCACGGCGAGTATCTCATCATCCTCGGAACTATATGCCTCTTTGACCTCCTCAAAGCCGAGCGAAGCATAGAGCCGTCTGGCGACGACGTTTCCCGGATCGTAACAGAGCCAGGCATATTTTGCCTTTCTGCATGGGCCGGTCTTTATGAAATCAAGTATAAGATTCATGGCTTCTCTGCCATAACCCCTGCCTTGATATCGCTTATCTATCATGAAGCGCCAAATAAAATAGCTGCTTCTTGTGAACCGGTATATTTCGTTCAAGTCATCGTCGGGTTCGTAAGGAATGTCATAGCCGATCATCGCGAATCCGATGGGCTTTTCTCCCTTGTAAATGCCGAATGTGAACACATGAAAGCCCAATTCGCGCACTATGCCGGCATAGGCAAGGCTCGTTACGTTGTCCGGCAAGAAATTCTTTTGATCCCGTGTCACACGCAGATCTTCAATATCATGCCAGTTAAAATTTGTTATTTTTTCCAAATGCAGTTCCATGATTGCCTCCATAAATCCCGATTCGTCGAACCAATTATACCACAGCCAATCGTATCAAGCAATGAAAAAACCTCTCTTGCCCTGGTAGACAAAAGAGGTTTCTTTGATGGCGGAGAAGGAGGGATTTGAACCCTCGCGCCAGATTTTACCCAGCCTACTCCCTTAGCAGGGGAGCCTCGTCACCACTTGAGTACTTCTCCGTATCTTGACACAACAAACATATAAACAATAAAAAAAGAAAGGGTGTGGCGGAGGGGAAGGGATTCGAACCCTTGGTAGGTTACCCTATCACTAGTTTTCAAGACTAGCTCCTTAAACCGCTCGGACACCCCTCCATAGTTGGTGCGGATAACAGGACTTGAACCTGCATGAACTTGCATTCACTAGAACCTGAATCTAGCGCGTCTGCCAATTCCGCCATATCCGCAGATTGAGCTGAACCAAGTATCGGTTAGCAAGAAATATATTATCATATCTATTCCGGTTTGTCAAGTGATTTTTTTAATTTTCTGTCCAATAATTTTGGGCGTCTGCAATTTTTCCAATAACTATTGATTATCGTAAAAAATTGTATTATAATTTAATTACTATTCTTTATTTATATAAGGAAGTGAGCGTAATTGAAGCGGAATTTCGGTTTTAAGCCATATGAGGGCAACGGGAAATACGGCTTTATCAGCTACAAGAGCGAGGATGAAAAACTGGTAGCGCCCTATGCCAAAGCTCTGCACGACAAGAGCGTGAAGCTGTGGTACGATTACGGCATTCCGGTCGGCGAGGACTGGTTCCAGACCATATCGCAGAAGATCGTGGAGTCTTCGTTTGTGATTTTGTTTGTCACAGAAAGAATCTTCCATTCATCCGTCATTCAGACGGAAATACAGACAGCCGAAATGTGGAGAATTCCCGTGATTCCCGTATTTCTGGAACAGATTGATATCAATCATATTCCCAAGAAGCAGGCGTCGCTTCTGGCCAAGCTGTATCTGAAACAGGGCGTTGACAGGGTGTGGAATATGACCGCCGAAGATACGGCGGATTCCGTCTATGAGTTGATTATGCCGGTGCTGGTTTCCGACACAGAAGAAAGAATCCAGCAGCGCGGCGAATTGCTGGAGCACCAGACCTCACTCAATCCCAACGTCAATGCCAGTCCCATGGTGCAAAGCGCCCTGTCGGAAGCGAAGGCGGATGTAGCAGAAGTATCTTTTCAGACAATCGCCAAGGGGGATACCCGTCATTCCGTTAACAGTAACAGAAATCATTCAAAGAGAAAATGGATCATGCTTGTTCCTGCCGTCGTCATCGTATTGCTGGCGGGCGGCTTCGGGGCTGCGTTTCTTTTCACAGACGCTTTCGGCTTCCTTTTCGGTACCGTGTCTGATTCGGATCAGACAAATGATTCCGACAAAGGCATTACTCTTTGGATTGGCGTTGATGAGAATTATCAGGACTTCATCGAAAAGGCTGCCAATACTTTTTGCAGGAAATATATGGAGGAACATGACGAGATTGACAGCCTGAGAGTAAAAATAAAGACTGTGAAGGAATCTGATGAGGATTATACTCAAAGCGATATGCCGGATATTTTTAATATGCCAAGAGACCGGTTATCAAACAATTTCCTGTCCTATCGATCAATTTATGCGATCCCTGATGTAACAGCGGAGGAGATGAAAAGCACATTAGGCAACGTGATGGAGAGTGTCCGTATCGGTGATAATTACTACGGCGTCCCCTATGATCCCTTTTTAGCGCATCTTTTTGTGTATAACACCAACATATATTCGGAGTCGGAAGCGCGTGACCTGAATGCGATACTTGCAAAAGGAAAAATAGGCATCGAAAAAAGCGGTTTCGCCGAGATAACATGGTTGTTCACCGCGGGAGGCAGATTTTTCCCCAATGACGATGCCTCTGTCTGCACTTTGGACAGCAGCGAATGCATGGAAATGATACGCTTTGTCCATGAAAACCAATCCAATATTGTAAGAGCGGACGCGTCTGAATTGGTAACGCTGTTTAAAGATATGGAAATCAGCGCGATATTTTTACCTGCATGGGAATACGGTAACTTAATAGATAGGGTAGGAAACGGGTATAAAGTGACGGTTCTTCCTAATGTGACGGTCAACAATAACACCTATGCCATGAGATGTTTTTCTACCATGAAACTGTTTGTGATCAATTCGTCGTGTCAATATCCTGAGATTGCGGTAGCATTATTACAGTACCTTGTGAGTGAGGATGTGCAGCTTGCATGGTATCTGGCCGGCAAACCAACGCTGGTGAACCCTGCATTGCTGAGCCGTTCTGAGATTCAGTCGGATGATTATGTATATGTGACCCTTGCTCAGCAGTCAAATGTTGAGTATATCGGCGGACTGGATTATATGGCCTGGTGGGAAAATGCGGATAACCTGCTGAATAAAATATACGACGGGACCGTTACGCAGGAGGACATGACGAATTTGGTGGAACAATGCAAAATCAGAGCGGTTAACTGACCCAATTAAAAGAAGCCGCTCTTTCCGGTTGATGGATGTATTTTGCTTGTATTTTGCTTGAACGGTCATTTCTCAAAAAAAATCCTTGACCTTCCGCAAAAGATGTGATACAATATCATTTGTCGAGTGTTTTTTGAATCAGGGGTGCATTTTAGCCTCGCACCCTTCGGTAAAAGACTCGGCTTCGGGCGAATGCCCTGACGCCTGCGGACGTGGAAGGGATGCACCGTTACCCGGGGCTGGGCGCTGCGACAATATTCATATTATTTTTTAAGGGGTGTTTTCACATGCTGAAAGCAGAAAAAGTAGCCATTATCAAGGAGTACGCTCTTCACGAGGGCGACACAGGTTCTCCCGAGGTTCAGATCGCCATTCTCACCAAGAGAATCAACGACCTCACCGAGCACCTCAAGGCCAACAAGAACGACCACCATTCCAGACGCGGCCTTCTGAAGATGGTCGGTCAGAGAAAGGGTCTGCTCAATTACCTCATCAAGACCGACATCGAGCGCTACCGTTCCATCATCGCTCGCCTCGGTATCCGCAAGTAATCTGAGCTGCTAACATCCGTAAGTAATACGCCTTAAAGAGGCGTGCGGCACGGGCGCAGAGATTTTCGCTTTTTCCATCGAATTTCCTCTGCGCCTGTTTGCTGATTTTTTCTGTTTTATTTCATTGGAATGTCATTGTCCGCTCCCGCGCGGGTCTTCTTCTGTTTCGGCAAAGACATAGCAGTAAAACGGAAGCTCAGGTCAGCGTATATTATTTTGCATACCAATCATGCATTGTTATGGCAAGCTATGCGCTGGATATAAAAAATCTGAGAGTCGGTTTTAGTGCTAAGTCTCCGAACGGTACGGAGTCTGCCCGGAGTCATGCGGACATGCCAAATTTTTTATTCAGGCGACTTCGCAAGAGTGCGGCTTTGAGGAATGAAGCGTTAAGAATGATGATGAATAAATTCCAAGCCCGCAGCTTGTCTGCGGCGCTTCCTTCACTATTCTCTGAGCGAGCGAATGCGGGCGCCCATATGGAGGTATTTACATGTCACAGATTCTCGAATTTGCAGGCGAACACATGGTCTTTGATTCCTACAAAGTCTATGAGACAGAGCTTGCAGGCAGGCCGCTGGTCGTCAAGACCGGCAAGACGACCCAGCTTGCCAACGGCGCCTGTATGGTGCAGTACGGCGAGACCACCGTTCATGTGGCGGCGACCGCTTCCGCCAAGCCCCGGGACGGCATCGACTTCTTCCCGCTCTCCGTGGATTTTGAAGAAAAGCTCTATTCCGTCGGCAAGATTCCCGGCTCCTTCATGAAGCGCGAGGGCCGGCCCAGCGAGAAGGCGATTCTCGCCTCCCGCGTCATCGACCGCCCCATCCGTCCGCTCTTCCCCAAGGATATGCGCAACGACGTGTCCATCGTCGCCACCGTCATGAGTGTTGACCCGGATTGCTCCCCCGAAATCACCGCGATGATCGGCACATCCATCGCCCTTTCCATCTCGGATATTCCGTGGAACGGCCCGATCAGCGCCGTTTCCGTGGGCATGGTGGACGGCGGGTACGTCATCAATCCCACCGCCGAGCAGCGTGAAAAGAGCAGAATGGCGGTCACCGTCGCTTCCACCGAGAAGAAGATTCCCATGATCGAAGCCGGCGCGGATATCGTCACCGACGAAGAAATGTATAACGGCATCATGGCGGGTCATGAGGCGAATCAGGCGGTCATCGCATTCATCAAGGGCATTCAGGCGGAAATCGGCAAGGAGAAATTCTCCTACCCGTCCAACGAGCCGGATCACGATATGTTCGAGGCCATCAAGGATTTCGCCATCGAGGATATCAAGGTCGCGCTCGACACCGACGACAAGCGCATCCGCGACGAGCGGCTCAAGCCCGTTTACGATATGGTTCACGAGAAATTCGACGAGATATATCCCGATCAGGCGGCCAAGATCGACGAATGTCTCTACAAGACACAGAAGTTCGTGGTTCGCCGCTGGCTGCTCGACGAGCAGAAGCGCGTGGACGGCAGAGGTATGAACCAGATCCGTCCTCTTGCCAGCGAGGTCGGCGTGCTGCCCAGAGTGCACGGTTCCGGACTTTTCACCAGAGGTCAGACACAGGTGCTTTCCGTCGTCACCCTCGGCCCGATCAGCGACAGACAGCTGCTCGACGGCATTGACGAGGAAGAATTCAAGCGCTACATGCATCATTACAACTTCCCGTCCTACTCGGTCGGCGAGACCAAGCCCAGCAGAGGCCCCGGCCGCCGCGAGATCGGTCACGGCGCACTTGCGGAAAGAGCGCTCCTGCCGGTCATTCCCTCCGAGATGGATTTCCCCTACGCCATCCGCGTCGTTTCGGAAGTGCTTTCCTCCAACGGCTCCACTTCGCAGGGTTCCATCTGCGGTTCCACACTGGCGCTGATGGATGCCGGCGTTCCCATCAAGGCGCCTGTAGCGGGCATTTCCTGCGGTCTGATCACCGAAGGCGACCGCTGGATGACCATGGTGGACATTCAGGGTCTGGAAGACTTCTTCGGCGATATGGACTTCAAGGTAGGCGGTACCCATGAAGGTATCACCGCCATTCAGATGGATCTTAAGATCGACGGTCTGACGCCTGAAATGGTGTGGGACGCTCTTGTGAAAACCCACAAGGCACGCGACTTCATCCTTGACGAGATCATGCTCAAGGCCATTCCCGAACCCCGCAAGGAACTCAGCAAGTACGCTCCCAAGATGCTTTCGCTCACCGTGCCGGTGGACAAGATCAGAGAAGTCATCGGCAGCGGCGGCAAGGTTATACAGAAGATTTCCGCCGACTGCGAGGTCAAGATTGACATCGACGACGACGGCAAGGTCTTCATCTGCGGCGTGGATATCGACAAGTGCAAGCAGGCTTACAGCATTATCGAGATTATTGCCAAGGATCCCCAGCCGGGCGAGGTCTTCAAGGGTGTTGTCACCCGACTGATGGACTTCGGCGCGTTTGTGGAAATTGCCCCCGGCAAGGAAGGCATGGTTCACATCAGCCAGCTCGACGTGAAGCGCACCGAGAGAGTGACCGATGTGGTGAATGTCGGCGATACCATCATGGTCATGGTGGAAGGCATCGACGAGAAGGGCAGACTGAATCTTTCCCGCCGTGAGGCGCTGATCAAGGTCAAGGGACTTGTGCCCGAGAATGACGTGAGCGACCGCAGACCGCCCCGTGACGGCGGCAGACGCGAGGGCGGACACCGCGACGGCGGCTACCGTCCGAGAAGAAACAACAACGGCGGCAACAGATAAACAAAAAAAGAAAGCGCGCAGCGCCAATTAAGCGAGCGTTTTTTCTCCAGGCGAGCGCGGGAGTCGAGGGGGTCTGGACCTCCTCGCGGGTCTTTTTCCCAAAGCAGCGTCCTTGCGGGAGGGTGAGGGCAGCGCCATCACGAGGGAGCGAAGCGACCGAGCAAGACGCGCCCGGACACGCAACAGGGTCAGGCGAATACCCACGGAATCCCCCTCCCGCAGGCAAGACACGCTGAAAATCACAAAAAAACCTTCTTCGACGAAAGCCGGAGAAGGTTTTTTCTGTATATGAAGGCATCAAAATATCACATGTTCTTTTTGAACTCCCGGAAATCCTTCAGGGAATTCCAGCCGATCTTTACAATTTTTTTGATGTTGATGGAATTGGTGCCTTTTTCCCGGGGCTTGAAGCTGATTTCTTTAAACGCGGTTCGTTCCTTGTAATAAACAAAGAAGGTGGTCATCATGATATTGGGAAGATTGTAATCGGGTCTGAACCTGCCGAGATATTTTTTCACCACATCTGCTCTCATCAGGCGGAAGGGAGCGTTCGCGTCGGGCACTTTTACACCGAAGTAATGCCGGACAAGCCTGCATACCACCTTTTCGACAAAGGCTCTGGATTTGCCGTCGCCTCTTGCGGTACGGTTGCCGAAAATGCCGTCGTATTGCTCCCGGTCATTCCAGAAGGCTTCAAATTCAGCGGGATTGGTCTGCCCGTCGGAATCGGTCTGAAAAATCCAGTCCGCGCCGCTTTTTACGGCGTAATCATAGGCGTAGATGACGGTGGAACCGTGACCTCCGTTGGCCTTCGTCAGCGGAACAAACAGCGGGTGATCCTGAGCGTATTCCTGCATTACCTGATATGTATTGTCTTTGCTCCCGTCATTCACAACGACCAGCCTTGATAGACCGCTTTGGTTGTGTTCTTCAATTACCGGATACCACGCGTCGAGGGTGGATCTGATATTTTCCTCCTCGTTGTATGCCGGCATGACAATATACAGTGTATCCATTTATTCTGCTCATCCTTTGACTATAGTATTTTGTTCCTCAGTGTCTTTTTTTTGAAAAATCGTAAAGGGCGGCGTTTTTTCGACTTTGTTCTGATCCAGTGAGAACGGGGGAGTAAATACATAATAAAACGCCACAGGCTCGTATTCCGTATAAATATAATTCCTGAATTCCTCGTAAGTATTGTTCTCGAAAAACCATGTGTCATATAACGCGATGTATTTGCCGTCATAATTCATAACAGCTTCAAGGGATTCCGTGTGGCAGGGCAGGTCGGAGTCTTCCGGCAGTCTTTGCAGCGGAAGCGGGAAGTAATATTTCAAGTAGGAGGGATTGCCCAGGCAATATCCTCCGCGCCCGTCGTCCAGATACAATACCGTTTCCCGGCTGTCAAAGTCAATCAGAGACAATTCCTTCCCGGTCAATGTATAGGCTCTGGCGTTTTCGCGGTTATAGTTCCTAAAGGAACCGGATAATACGGAAAAGTTTGCCGTGTACCAACCGGCCAAAAGCACCGCTAGGGTCATCAGCCCGGTCAGAGCGTAATTGAACTTCCATTCTTTCCTGTTCATGGTTCGGCAAAACTTAAACGCGTAATATAATTCAATCATGGCCGGGAAGATGAACGTCGCGTAGTGATAGACAAAGAATCTGAACGAAACGGCGACAAAAATCATCGGCATCGCCCACATGACAAGATGAAACAGCGCCAGCATTTTTTTGTCGGTGCTGCTGTGACGGCTGTAAAAAACGATAACGGTCAGGTTGAAGCAAAGGGCAATGACGCCGGCGAAAACCACCGGAATAAAAGGAAGGCTTTGCAGCGAGGGCTTGAGTATTCTGAAAGGAATCTTTATGCTGAAAGCCTGATCAAACAGCGTTTTCTGAAAATGCGAGGCGTTGATCATATCCTGTATCTCAGCGGGATTAATGATCACAATGAGCAATAGGATTACCGTCAGCAACAGCACGCTTCCCGACGCAACTGTCATCATCCGCTTTACGGAAAGTTCCTGCCCGTTTTCCGTCAGATAAATGGCCACCGCCGCAACGACCGAAACAGAAAGAAGAATCAGGATGCTTTTGTAATAGAAAGCGGATCCGATCAGCGCACCGGAGCACAGCAGTTTGGCGAGGGTATGTGTTTCGTTTTTTGTCGCGTTTATATACAGGGCATAAGCCATCAAAACCGTCATCGCGACCGTCATTTCAACCTGCATCTGACAGCAGGTGTGCATGGCAAAGAAGAGTGACGCGGTGATAAGGGAATAGAAACATGTCTTGATTCTGTCAGTGCCGGACAGGAAAAACATCGAAAAGTACGATCCCGCAATAATCAGCAGAGAATAAACAAACTTGCTGGTTATTTCAAATGATTGCGTGCCGTATGAAGTGAACAGACACGCAATTTTGTAAATCAGATACATCAGGGTCCGTGAAAAGACGCTTTTCAGTTCCCAAGCCTTAAACGCGCCGATAATAAGCTCCTTGCTGATATAATTCGACTGATTGGCGCTGGCCATGAATACTTTGATATCCCCCGTCATGGGAGTAAAGACAAAACCTGCCCATGAAAATAAAAAGAACCCCAGCGCAGCGCAAAACAATATGGTGCTGCGCCGCCTGTCTAAGAAATCCCTGATAACCGCATGCATATTGACATCATCTCACTATTGTTTGATATTGCATAAAAATTGTATAACAGTTGCAAATCATTTTATACCATATGAGAATAATTTTGTCAATCCTATTCTGATGAATTAATACTTTATTTATAATACCCATCTTACCCGGCCGCTCAGAAGATCGCCGCAATGAGCATGGCCGCCGCCGCGCCGCCTCCCGCGGAAAGCAGGAGAGGAATCCAGCCGCCGCGCTTCGGCTGCGCTTGGGAAGTGTCTGCCTGCGAAAATCTTTCAACCCGGCGCTGCGGCGGCCGCCGGGGATGTGAATTGACCCTCAGCACATGCCGGCTGCCGTGCTGGGCGTCCTCGACATCGGCGCTGAGACCGTCAACCACACGTTCCGCCTCGCGGTGAAGGTCCAGCGCACTTCCGCAGGCGTACTGCGGGCGCACGAAGCATATCACACGCTCAAAGAATTCACTGTCCACGCTCTCCACCTCAACGGCGTATTTTCCTACTCCCTTAATCATGTTATCCTACCCCTTTCGCATAGCCGCGTCCTGTTACAGACAAGGTTCCATAAGAGCCTGTTCAGAATCTCTCCACGCACGTCTGGCTTGCATCTTTTCCGCCATATTTTGCCAGAAATCCCAGCGAAACATTCGTTTCGCTAGTTAATACACAAAGTATTGCCTGCGGTTTTGGCGTCATCTGGCGAAAATA
>JAFRXY010000030.1 GCA_017441385.1 Clostridia bacterium
GTCTTTTTGTTGTACAATAATATCTGTATACATTCACTTTTGGGCTATATGCTTTATATGAAAGCTATATTTATTCACGCTTTATCATTAAATCGGGGCTGTCTCACAGGGATTTTTATTTCCCTTGTGCGACAGCCCCTTATTTTTTTTCAAAAAAATGCAAAAAAGCACTTGACATATTCCACAAGTGGAATTATAATATATTCAACAAGTGGAATATGAAAGGAAGTGGCATATGTTAAAGCACGGCATTCTGGGACTGCTGAATTACGGCAGCATGACGGGATATGAAATCGACAGGACGTTCAGGGATTCTCTGAATTATTTCTGGAAAGCGCAGACCAGCCAGATTTACCGCGAACTCCAAACACTCAAAAGCAACGGCTGGGCGACCGATGAAGTGGTCGAACAGAGCGAAAGACCTGACAAGAAGGTTTTCAGCATTACCCAAAGCGGGCGCGAGGAGCTGATGCGGTGGCTCTGTGAGGACAACATTGATCTGGGGATGCGCAGTTCGCTGCTGATGAAAACATTTTTCCTCGGCGAAAGGGATATGGATGAGAACATCGAGTTTTTCTCGCAACTGGCGGAATCGGTTTCCGGTTTTCAGAGACAATTCGAATCGCAGCCGCCGCAGGTGCAGCAGTATATGAAGCGTATCGACGACCCGATGAAGGCTCTCTATTGGAGGATGACAGTCGAATACGGCGCGATGTATATGCAGATGATAGTCGACTGGGCGGAAAAATGCAAAAAAGAACTGGAGGATATCAGACATGAAAATTTTACTGATTAACGGCAGCCCCAAAGGAACAAAGAGCAACACCTACCGGCTCTCCAAGGCGTTTATCGACGGTATCGGAGATGTATCTCCCACGGAAATCGAAGAAGCCACCGTAAAGGAGATGGATTTAAAGTCCTGTCTCGGCTGCTTCGGCTGCTGGAAGAGCGGGAACGGCACATGCGTGGTCAAGGACGATATGCAGAGCGTTCTCGACAAAATGCTGTGGGCGGATGTCACCGTCTGGTCTTTCGGACTGTATTTTTTCAACGTGCCCGGCAAAATGAAGATGCTCATTGACCGCCAGCTTCCGCTTTCAATGCCGTTTATGGTCAGCGACAGTGAAACGGGAGGACATCCCTCCCGGTACGATATGTCCGGCAAGCGGAATATTGTGATTTCCACCTGCGGCTTCTTCACCGCCAAGGGCAATTACGAATCGGTCAACGCGATGTTCGATCATTTTCTCGGCAAGGGGAATTATGAAACCCTGTACTGTCCCCAAGGAGAGTTGTTCCGCGTGCCGGAACTGCACGCCAAGACAGACGAATATCTCGGCGTTGTGCGGAAAGCCGGCGCGGAATACATACAGGCGGGTATTACCGCCGAAACGCGTGAAAAGCTGGAAACGCCGCTCTTCCCCAGAGACGTGTTTGAGAAAATGGCGGACGCGAGCTGGGGCATCGAGCAGAACGCAGCAGCGGAAAACGGCACCGCGGTCAGATCTTCCGAGGGATTCAGTTTCACCAGGCAGATGGCCGCTCTTTACAACAAGGCTTCCTACACCGGCAGGGACAAGGTGCTGGAAATGGATTATACCGACGTCGGTGAGCGTTTCCAGATCGTGATGAAAAAGGACGGCTATGAAGTGCTTCGTGAGAACTTCATGCCCTTTACCACCAAGATCGAAACGCCTCTGACAGTCTGGCGCGATATTGCCGCCGGAAAAATCTCCGGCGCGGAGGCAATGGCAAAGAAAATGTACCGCGTCGCGGGCGATTTTGATATGATGCTTCACTGGAACAATTATTTCGGCGACGGTGACAAGCCCGCTGTGTCCGCTGACACGTCAAAGACGAAGGAAAAAGGCACGAACATGCTGCTGATGCTGCTGCCTTGGATTGCTTTGTGGGTAGGCGTTTCCATTCACAGCCGTATCGGTTCGCTTGTCACCATCGGCATATGCGGACTGCTTCAACTGCTCTTTGCCCGCAATCGCCGGACGTTCTATGACGGTTTTTCCTCGGCGGCCGCCATCGGGTTTTCACTGACGGCTCTGCTTCTGCCCGAAAGTGTCCATCTGCTGCTGCCGGTATCCTATCTGGTCTTCGGTCTGATGTGGTGCGTTTCCTGCTTCTGCAAAATACCGCTGACCGCGTGGTATTCTATGAATGATTACAACGGTGAAAGCGCCATGCAGAATCCTCTCTTTGTCCGTACCAACCGTATTCTGACCTTAGCGTGGGGCGTGCTGTATGTGCTGACCGCCGTGTGGACGTATTTCCTCATGGGTTCTGAGATTGCTTCGTATATCGCCCTGATCAATAACATCGTTCCCATTGTCATGGGCATTTTTACGAAATGGTTTCAAGGCTGGTATCCTGCGCATTTTGCTTCAAAATAATCTGTTCCCGCTTTGCAGAAGCCTGTCTGGAGAAATCACGCCCAACCCGACCTTCCGCAATATGTAACGCATTATTTATATAAAACCTATTGACAAAGTAGGTAAAGTGATTTATAATAAGAACATATTAAAGGAGGTCATTTCTGCCATGAAAATATACGCGGACAACGCCGCAACCACACGCATGAGCCGCACCGCCATTGAGGCAATGCTGCCTTGCCTGGATGAAATCTGCGGCAATCCTTCCAGTCTTTACTCCGAAGGACAACGAGCCAAGGAAGTTATCGAAACGGCTAGAAAGGAAATCGCTCAGATCATCAACGCTGACCCGAAAGAAATCATCTTCACTTCGGGCGGCAGCGAAGCGGACAATCAGGCGATTCTTTCTGCTGCTGCCATCGGACAGAAATCCGGCAAGCGCCACATTATTTCATCCGCTATCGAGCACCATGCTGTTCTTCACACATTAAACAAACTCGAAAAACTGGGATTCGAGATCACGCTTCTTCCTGTTCACGAGAACGGCATGATTCGCCCTGATGAATTAAAGGAAGCCATTCGTGAGGACACCTGCCTTGTCACCGTCATGTTTGCCAACAACGAAATCGGCACAATCCAGCCTATCAAGGAAATAGGCGAAATATGTCGGGCGCGTAAGGTGCTGTTTCATACTGACGCTGTGCAGGCTGTCGGACATCTTCCGGTTGACGTTGCCGAATACCACATTGATATGCTCTCGGCTTCGGCTCACAAATTTCACGGCGCAAAAGGCGTCGGGTTCCTTTACGCAAAGAAAGGCATACGCCTTTCCAGCCTGATAGAAGGCGGTGCGCAGGAACGGGGCAGACGTGCCGGAACCGAAAATGTCGCGGGCATTGCGGCGATGGCTGCTGCCCTGAAAGAGTCAATTGCCAATCTGGACAGGAATGCCGCCAGATTAACCGCTATCCGGAACAGACTCATCGAGGGGCTTTCCGAAATCCCCCATTCCGCGCTGAACGGCGACAGAGAAAAGCGCCTGCCTTCCAACGTCAGCTTCTGTTTTGAGGGCATTGAGGGCGAATCCCTGCTTCTTTTGCTGGATGACAAAGGGATCTCCGCCTCGTCCGGTTCCGCCTGCACTTCGGGTTCACTGGATCCCAGTCATGTGCTGCTTGCCATCGGCAGAGTGCACGACGTGGCGCACGGTTCGCTGCGGCTGACGCCCGGTGAGGATACCACCGATGAAGAGGTGGAATACATTATTCAGGCGGTCAAGGACGTCGTGCAATACCTTCGCAGTTTTTCGCCTGTATGGAGAGATCTGTGCAGCGGAAAAATCAAGCATATTATATAATTTTATCATGGAGGAAAAACATCATGGCATTATACAGCGATAAAGTAATGGATCATTTCCGCCATCCAAGGAATGTAGGCGTGATTGAGGACGCGGACGGGGTAGGCGAGGTCGGCAACGCAAAATGCGGCGACATCATGAAGATGTATCTCAAAATCGACGACGATACCATCACCGACGTCAAATTTGAAACTTTCGGCTGCGGCAGCGCGATTGCTTCCAGTTCCATGGCAACCGAACTGATCAAGGGTAAGCCCGTCAGCGAAGCGATGACACTGACCAACAAAGCGGTTGCCGAAGCGCTCGACGGTCTGCCGGATTACAAAATGCATTGCTCTGTTCTGGCGGAAGAAGCCATTCGGAACGCGCTGGAAGATTACTATACCAGACATCCTGAAAAACGCGGGGAGAATGCAGAAGCATCCATCGAAGATTAGTATAACAGTTCCTGCTGCCAAGTCTGCGGCGGATTTTCACCGTCAAATCATGGCCCATGGCGGGCGCACAGAAAAAAACACCGTCCGTGTCATTCCCGATCTTGGGAAATCATCACGGACGGTGTTTATTATTCGGTTATGGAATACCGGGGAATCATTACTCCTGCTCGGAATCGGACTGCGCTTCATCGCTGTCTGCCTGCCTTGCTCTGTTGGCGGCCGCTCTGGTCTTGACGGCTGTACGGAGATTCTTTCTCGCCTGTCTGACTGTTTCAAGATTCTGGTTGACGGCGTTCTCGGTATCGAGAAGAATATTGTCCGAGAAGGTGAAGGCGCCTCTGAGTATCTCGTTTGCCTGTTCCTCCGCAGCGGAAATGATTTTCTCCGCCTTTTCCTTGGCCTCTTTGAAGATAGCCTCCTGATTCACCATGGCTCTGGCTCTCTCCTGCGCCTTGGCGGTGATCTCGTCGGCTTCCTTGGTCGCGGAGGAAATAATATTCTCGCGGTCGTTCATCACCGCTTTGGACTGGCGGATTTCCTGCGGGAGATTCATTCTGATCTCGTCAATGACGGAATTGAGTTCCCTCGCGTCAACGATGCACTTGTCTGAGCTGAAAGGCACAGCCTTGGCTCTGTCCATAATGTCGTCGATGTTGGCAAGCAGTTCTTCTATACTTCTCATGGTTGATTGACTCCTTTGTAGTAGTAATGGATATAATGAATGGATGAATGGTTATCCGTCTTCTTCACGTCGGGAAAGCCTTTCGCTGATCTCGCGGCAGATACAAGCCGGCACAAAATCCGAAATATCTCCCCCGAAACGGGCAACCGATTTCACCATGCTGGAGGAAAGATACATATGCTGGGAGCCTGACGCGAGAAACACCGTGTCGATCTCGGGGTTGAGCTTCCGGTTGACGAGCGCCATCTGGAATTCATACTCGAAATCGGTGACCGCACGCAGTCCCTTCACAATGGTGTGGGCGCCGCACAGCCGCGCGTATTCGGCGAGCAGTCCGTCAAAGCATTCCGCCTCGACGTTGGGGATATCCGCCACGGCACGCCGTATCAGAGCAATCCGTTCCTCCGCTGTGAAGGAGGGATTCTTGCCGGGATTGACCAGCACGGCCACAATGACCCTGTCAAACATCGCCGCCGCACGCTGGATAATGTCAAGATGTCCCAGCGTAATGGGGTCAAAGCTGCCGGGGCAAATAGCGATATTCACTCGTCATCTCCCCCATCCGCATCGACTTCCTGAGGAATTCTGTAAAACGTTACCTTGATCCGGCCGTAGCGGTACTGCCGGTCTATGGCAAAACCGCCCGCTTCTTCGGGGAGCGCCTCCTCCGCCGGAGATTCACAGATGATCGCCCCGTTCGGCTTCATGACCGCCGCCGCCGCAGGAAGCGCCGCCTGCAGGATTCCCTTGCCGTAGGGCGGGTCAAGGAAGGCATAATCGAATTCCGGCCTTCCCGCTCTGGGTGCGAGATAGGAAAGAGCGTCTCCCTGCACCACCACCGCCGCGCCGTTCAGACCGCATGTGCGCAGGTTTTCCCTGACCACCGCTATTGAAGCGGACGAGCTGTCCACAAAAACCGCTTCCGAAGCGCCGCGGCTGAGTGCCTCTATTCCCATCTGACCGCTTCCGGCAAAGAGATCGAGAATTCTTCTGCCCTCAATATCAAACTGAATCACGCTGAAAACAGCTTCCTTGACCCGGTCAGTGGTGGGTCTGACATCGTGGCCTTCCAGCGTTCTGAGACGTCTGCCTCTCGCAGTGCCTGTAATCACTCTCATCGGCAGCCATCCTTTCACCTGCATATTACCGAATCATTATACAGCATATTTTACCCGCTGTAAAGTATTTTGCGGTAAATCTGTCGAAACTTACAAAAGTGTAATATGTTATGCCGCATTTATTAACCAAATTATCATCTATATTTTTGACGTATATGACAAATATTCAGAATACCACCGTCAATAATCATTCATCCGCGGCTTTTTTCTTCTTCCGCGCCTTAATGTTCTCAGCGGCCGCGCGGGTCATTCCCTTCACCTCGCAGAGTTCCTCGACCGAGGCGTCATACACGGCGGAAATTGTCTTGAAACGCCGGAGCAATTCCTTCGCGCGGGTCGGCCCTATTCCCTCGATCTCGGTCAGACTGCTGCGAATGACCGACTTCCCGTGGCTGGCGTGGTGATAGGTAATGGCGAAGCGGTGTACTTCGTCCTGTATCGAGGACACAAGTGTAAACGCCGCCCGGCTGCGTGTCAGGGAAATTTCCCGCCCTCCGGCGGCAATCGCGCGGGTCTTGTGCTTGCTGTCCTTCACCATGCCGAAAAGCGCGATCGGAAGTCCGGAGGCTTCAATCAGCGGGCGGATGGCGTTGACGTGTCCCTCGCCGCCGTCCAGCAGAATCAGGTCGGGCAGCCGTCCGAAGCCCTTGCCTTCCTCCTGATGTTCTCGGTACTCCAGAATCCGCCGGGTAATGACCTCCCGCATGGAGCCGTAGTCATCCTGCCCTTCGACTGTCTTGATCTTGAACCGGCGATAGGCGGATTTCAGCGGCCTGCCGTTCTCAAAGACCACCATTCCCGCGACATTATCCTCTCCCTGTGTGTTGGAAATATCGTAGGACTCGATGTATTCCGGCGGGGAATCCAGCCCCAGCAGCCGACCGAGTTCATCCACCGCGGCGGTGATCTCGCCGGTTCTGCCCTTGGCCTGCGCGAGGTATTCGGCGGCGTTCTGCCGGCACATTTCCACAATGTGCTGCTGTTCGCCCTTCTGCGGAATTGTAATGCGCACCTTCTTGCCGTGCCTGTCGGCGAGCTTCTCGGTGAGCATCTGCTCCAGAAGCTCCGCATCCTCCACCTCGCCGTCCACCGTCACTCTCGGCGGCACTTCCCGCATGGAATAGTATTGCTTGATGAATTCCGAGCGGCAAATGCTCAGTTCTCCCGTCATTTCATCTATCAGAAACTGCTCTCGATCCACCAGCCTGCCGCCCTTGAAGCGGAACACCTCGAAGCAGGTACTTCCAGACCCCTGCGCCAGCGCGATGACGTCCTGCTCTTCCACCGAATTCATGATAACCTTCTGCTTGTCGCTGATCTTTTTGAGGGCGCTGATCCTGTCGCGGATGCGGGCGGCTTTTTCAAATTCCAGCCGTTCGGCGCATTCGTTCATGCGTTCGGTCAGCCGCGCCACCGATGTATTGGTGCCGCCTTTGAGGAAATCCCTCGCTTCGCTGACCGCTTCGTCATAGATTTCCTTTTTCAGCCTTCCCCGGCAGGGCGCAAGACAAAGGCCGATGGAGTAATTCAGGCAGGGTCTTCCCTTCCCGATGTCCCGCGGAAAGCTGCGGCGGCAGGTGGGAAGCCGGAATATCTTGCACGCCTCGTCCACCGACTGACGCACCACAAAGCTGCCGGTGTAAGGCCCCAGATATTCCGCGCCGTCGTCCTCCACCTTCTTGGCCTCCATGATTCTGGGATATTCCTCCGCGGTGATTTTGATATAATGATAGCCCTTGTCGTCTTTGAGCAGAATATTGTATTTCGGCTTGTGCAGCTTGATCAGGCTGCATTCCAGCACCAGCGCCTCGTATTCGGTATCGGTGATGATATATTCAAAATGATCGACGTTCTCCACCATGCGGCGCACCTTTTCGGTGTGGTTCTCCTGCGAGCCGAAGTACTGGCTGACACGGTTTTTCAGCGCCTTTGCTTTGCCGATATAGATAATCCTGTCACGCCTGTCGTGCATGATATACACACCCGGCAGCAGCGGAAGCTTCATGGATTTACGCCTGAGTTCGCTCAGGTTCGGATTTCCTGCCGGCTCGTTCCCGATATTCCCGTTCTCTGTGCTCAACGCGCTTCTTCACCTCCGATAGTTCGTATTATTTATTTTAGCATTTCAAAAGCCGAATTGGCAACAGGAATTTATTAAATTATGTTGAAATTTCATCTGAATTTATTGACAGTCCGGAGCAAAAATTATAGAATATTTTTTATCAACGATATCAACCTGAGGAGTGAAGAATTTGAGCGACAAATCTACAGTAAAAATCTGTACCGCACTGGGCGGCGTTGTCATTCTTCTTGTCATAAACGCGTTTGTCACGGCATATTTTACAGATCCGTTCACCGGCGGCGCGGGAATTGATATGGGCAATCTTGCGCAATACACTCTCAGCAAGAGCGACCATCAGACAAAGGACATACTGCCGGCCAACGTATCGGACACTTCGCTTGTTACCGGTTCCGACAGCAGACTGCAATTCCCGGAATACCCTTATTTCATCGAAGTGGATAAAACAAATCAGGTGATAACGGTATTCACCACCGGCTCCGGCGGAAAATACGACAAGCCGGTCAGGGTCATGCTCTGTTCCACTCCCGCCAATTTCAAGGACTTCCCCGACGGATACTGGACGGTCACGGAGCCCGCTTCCTCTTCCAAAAGCATCTGGCACAAGATACGTAGCTGCGGTGTTACCATGTACGTCCAATATTCAACTTATCTCACAGGCAATCTGATGATTCATTCGGTTCCCTATACCGAATCAAAGAACGAAACGCTCGATCAGGAGCGGTACGCTTCGCTCGGTTCCAGTGATTTCGGCGGATGCATCCGACTGACCGTTGAGAATGCCAAGTGGATCAGCGAAAACTGCAAGGCAGGTACGACGGTTCATCTTGTCGCCAATAAGAAAAACGCCTCCCTGACACAGGCCTTGAAGGAACAGATTCCAAAGCCCGATGACTCCGGCTGGGAGCCGACCGATCCGGATCCGGATAATCCCAATTATCACCCCCAGTACAACGAGGAAACTCCTGCAACAGAAGGGTATCTCATCGATAATCTTGGTCTGGACAAAATTGAATACAGCAAAAAGACATGGATTCCAAAATAATGTTGCTCTATCAGACATCTATGTCAGCGGCAAATGAAATCATATAGCGCAATATCAAAACAGGCTTCTGCGTAATTGCAAAAGCCTGTTTTTTGAATCAGAATTCCGCGCGGAAAACGACGCGGCCGTCCCTGTAGTTCATCCCGTATTTCACGGAATGCAGATCCAGAATGGACTTGACGATGGACAGCCCCAGACCGTTGCCTTTTTTATGGCGGCTCTTATCCATTCGGAAATAGGGCTGCCATATCTTCTTCATATCCGCCTTGGAAATAGGAGCGGAGGAATTGGATATGCTGACGGTTTTATCCAGCACTTCCACCGCGATCTCGCTGTCCGCAAGGGAATATTTCACCGCGTTTTCAATCAGATTTTGCAAAGCCGTGCGAATCAGCTCTTTGTCGGCGGAAATTTCTGTCTTTCCGCTGTGGGAATAAGAAATCGTCCTGCGCTCCGGCAGGCTTTTATAATCTTCCAGTATTTCACCCACCAGTCCGGCCAATTCAAATTCACTGCGGTTCAGGGTCATGCTGTAGGAATCCAGCTTGCTGAGATTGAGCATTTTGTGTACCAGCCCGTTGATCTGCTCGGTCTGGGTGATAATCTTATCCAGATAGCTGTCCCGCTCGCCGCTGTCGATATTCTCCTTGAGACTGTAGGCATAGCCGCTGATCACAAAGAGCGGCGTCTTGATATCGTGGGCCAGCGCATTGGTAAAATCAAGCCGCTTCTGCTCCTGAACGATCTGCATTCTGACCGTTCGCCAGATCATTACGCAGAGAATCAGACCTATCGCAAAGAAAAACACAAATACGGCCGCAACGCCCCACAAAAGGTCGCTGCCGCAGTTTTGCGGCAAAGACGCTTTCTTAGCGTATTGCAGAAGGTAAATCTTTGGCTCGCTTTCATAGCTGTCTGTCTGTTTATTGTATACAACCGCGTCCAAATAGTAGTAGTCGGAGGAATAAAACAGATATTCCAGATTTCCTCTGGAAAATACGGCGGCGTTGCTTTCACGTTCTTCCCGCGTGAGCGTGCTGATAAAATCCCCGTTGCAGGCGGTTTTCAGAAAGAAGCCCTTGGGAATGAGATTGAGCTTGCTCCGGGCGTTGCGATAAACGGTATCGCCCTTTGCGTCGCTGCCGCTGAGCAGGAATGTTTCGGCAATATCTTCCGAATCAAAATTGTCGTCGGCATTCCGGACACGCATGACGGACAATTCCAAAGGAATGATCTCGTCCAGAGAAAAATAGAACCGGTTGCAGACCAATTCATACGAACCTTCTCCGTCCGGCTTTTGACGCAGCCATTCCGCTATTCTTTCATACTGCGCGTCGGACAGTAAGCCGCGTATGGTTCTGTAATCAAGATAGCCGTAATCATCGGGAAAAGTGCCGTCATCCGTTTCCAGACTGTATTTCACATCGGTCTTGTAGGCGGTGTCGGCAATCGTTGCATTGCTGTCCGGGTCAACCACAATAAGCTGTGCGTCCGTGTCTTCCTCCGCCAGATTCTTAAAATAGATCAGATTATATGAGTTTAGATACACTTTATTCGACATGCTCTTAATTATCTCGTTTTTGGACAGGCTCTGCTTTGCTCTAGAGAGAGCGGACAATGCGTCGCTTTGCAGATCGCTCTTTTCCCTGCGCAGACGAACGACGCAGTAAGTGGCCGACACGGCCAGCCAGACGACGGACAGAATCAGCGTAATCCGCATGATCAGCCTGCGGCGTTGTTTTTTGAGTCTTTGTTCCATTTACTGATCCTCGATCTTGTATCCGCGCCGGATCACGGTCTTGATCTGCTTGCCGCTGTCCCCCAGCGCCTTGCGGAGATTGCGCATGTGGGTGTCCAGCACCCGCTCGTCGGTGTCGTTGTTGTAACCCCAGACCATATCCAGCAGCTGTTCCCGGCTGATCACGCAGCCTTTGTTTTCCATCAGCACTTTGAGAATGGCATACTCTCTGGCGGTGAGCTTGATTTCCTGTTCGCCGCACACCACCATGCCGTTGTTGGGATTGAGGGAAATGCCGCCGGCGCTGTGGACTTTGGAGCGCACCAGCCCTTTGGAGCGCTTGATCAATGCGTTGACCTTTTCATACAGCACCGGCAGAGGAAAGGGTTTGACGACATAGTCGTCGCAGCCGAGGGCATAGCCGTTCAGCATGTCGGATTCGTCCGCCCGCGCTGTGATAAAGATAATCGGCACGTCGCTTTCCCTGCGTATCTCACGGCAGATTTCAAAGCCGTCGAATTCCGGCAGCATGACGTCCAGCAGCAGCAGGTCGTAGTGGTTCTCGTATGCCTTTTCCAGCCCCATCCGGCCGTCCGAGGCGATATCCACCTCAAAAAGACCTCTCTCCTTCTTGGTAAAATAATTGACGATCAGTTCGCGGATATTCCGGTCGTCCTCAACCAATAAAAAACGGTACATATTCGTCACCATATAATAATATAAACAATCATTTCTTCAACGCGGCAATCAGTTCCGAAAGGGAATTGATGCCCAGCAGGTAAAGCACGCTGTAAAGGGCAATGGAGGCAGGCTTGGCGGTAAGAATGATCAGCGTGTAGAGCTTCCATGACATTTCGGTGGTGCCGGCAAGATAGCAGATCAGACCGTCGGGTGCGCCGGGAATGAAGATCGCAAAGGCAAAGAGCTTGGCGAAACGTCCGTGATTGCTCGTCCAGTTCTCGTATTTCTCTATCGATTCCGGCTTGAAGAGCCTGTACATCAGCGGCTTGCCGTATGCCCGCGAAATGGCGAACACGGCAAAGGATCCTGCGATGATGCCGATGTAATTGTAGACAAATCCCCACCACGGGCCGAAGAGAATCACGCCGCCCAGCAGCGTCACACCGCCCGGAATAATGGGAATAATCACCTGCACCGCCTGAAGCAGAATGAATATCAGGGGCGCCCATATGCCGTAGCTGTCCATCCACGCCTGCAGCGCTTCCACGGAGGAAAATGCCCCTCTGCGGTAGCCGATGACGCCCATGACGACGCAGCCCGCAATCAGCAGCACCGTCAGAATGCGGCTGATCACGGTAACGGCGCGGTTGCCGCCGGTCTTGTATTTTTCCGAAGTATCCTTGTGTTCCACGCCTTCCGACGGTTCGCCGGACGCGGCAGATGCTTCCACGGGTGCCGGAGCATCCTCTTTCTCAATCTCCGAGACGTTTTTTTCTTCCTCATTGACTGCCATAACGGTTTCCTTCCTTTGCAAGAATAAGATAATGATAATAATTAGCCTGTATAGAATACAGTATGCAATAAGCCGTTCCGTCGAATCTGTCTCAGACAAACGGAACGGCTATTGACCGCAATTGATTTTATAATACGAGAAAATTAGTCCTTCTTGACGATCTCCGCGTCGGGAGCATTCTTCTTGACGCTCTCAATGCCGTTCAGACAGCCGCTCTTGGCCTTATAGCCCTCAGACACCGCGATGATTTCGCCGTTTCTTGCCTTGAGACGGAAACGGTACTCACCGGCCTTGTCGATATACATCTCGAACTTGGGGTGCTTCTGCTTGACGACCTCTTCAACGGTCTGATCCTCGATCTCTCCCACGCAGTTGTTACGAACGCTCTCGATACCCTTCATGCAGGCGGCTTCGGTGGTGTATACCTCAGAGGTGGCGATGACTTCGCCGTTGCCCGCTTTAAGATCAAACTTTATTCCTGTATTGGTGCGCTTGACAACAAATTTTCCCATAATGTAAACTTCCTTTCAAATACCTTGAATGATTGGCGTTGTTTATCAACTCCACAATTTCATTTTAGCACAGGTATAATGTAATGTCAACAAAAATATTATGTGTATGAAAGTTTAAATAGCAATTGTTCATAATCATTCAAAAATACAATCAATGAGCCGCCGCACAGATATTCTGCGCAGCGGCTCTGAATGATTTGTTTTGTATTTTTGAATCTGAATAGGATTATCCTACGGCTTCTTCATTTGAGCCCGTATCGGCTGTGCTCTTTGCGGAAAGGGTGATCTTTACCGAGCTGGAATTGACAGTCTTGCCGTATCTGTCCTTGACGGTGCATCTGACCGATCTGCCTGCCCAGCAATCCTTTGCGGTCGCTGTGATGGTAGCTTTGTTCTGCGTCTTCCACAGAGTCCAGCCGGAAGCACCGACCTTCTTGTAATACCACTGATAGGTAAGTCCGTCGCCGGTCGCCTTCACGCTGAATGTCGCCTTGTCTCCAGACTTGACTGTGACAGCCGTGGGCTGCTTTGTGATTTTCAGGGCATTGACTTTGGAGGCGGCTTTCACAATGGCATTCCATGTCGTTTTGTTGCAGTTGCCGTTAGCGGTAAGTCCCTGTTTTTTCTGGAATTGCTTGACGGCCCCCGCTGTGCCGTTGCCATAGGCGCCGTCGGCAGAAACGCTGTAGCCCAGCTTCTTAAGGCAGTTCTGGATATACTTGACGTCCGCGCCCTTCATTATCGGCGACTGAACTTTGAGTGTACGTGTGAAGCTCTGTGTGTTGCTTGTGGAGGAGCTTGACGCCGCTTTCGTGGACGCGGTAGTGGCGGCCGCCTTGGAAGACTCCGTGTTACCCGCTGAACTGCTGTCGGAAAGCTCGACCTGCTTGCCGCTGTAACCCTTGTACTTCTTCCAGTAAGTATTCTTTGCGAGGTTGCCTCTCTTATTGGACTTGGAAGCCCTGTTGGAGGGAACCTCATAGTGGTAGCACCAGTAGTAACCAGCGTCATAAGCGCCCGCAGCGGTATTGTCAACCGACTTGATGTAGTTGTAAACGCCCTTGTAGGACTTCTTCAGCTCATATTCAAGGTAGCTCAGCTGTCCCTCGACGCTCTGATAATCATAGCCTTTCTTTTCGCAGTACTTGATGAGGTTGGCCTTGCGTCCGAGGTGCCATTGGAAAAGGCCAAGACTGGTATTGTGGTCACCCTTCTCCTTGACGTTGAAATTGGATTCTTCCTGTACATTGGCCATCAGACCGCAGGCGGCTGCCGTATTCAATCCCATCTTGCCGATGAGGTAATTATATACCTTGATCTCATTGATCTGCCTCTCGCTTGCTGCGGAAACCTCTGTCTGCGGAACAAATGCCGCCATGAAAAGGACTGCGAGAAGCGCTGCCGCTATTCGTTTTATCTTGTTCATTTGGATCATTCCTCCGTGTTAAAAAATGATTGAATTGTTAACCTTTTGAAAACGACAAGGGGATTATAACATACTTGAAACATGTTTGTCAATATTTGTAACCGATTTTGGCCTATTGTTTACAAAGCATTTACAAGTTGTTACACCAATGTAATAAACTACTTAACACGTGGAAAAGTTTTTATTTAAAATAACGGTAAAAATGCCGCAAAAAACCGGACAGACACTGATCGGCAATGTCTGTCCGGTTTCAGAATTGTAATAAATGTCATTCTTTTACTATTCTTCCGACGAAAGAATGTGCAGCACTTTTTCAAAATTCACGCCGAATCTCCTGTCCGGCAAATCGTCCGTCGTGGCCTTTATACTTTCACAGGTGAAATTCACGGCGCGTTCCACCGCCAGTCCCAGCGCTTCGCCCTTCGCCAGCGCACCGACGCAGACCGAAGCGAAAATATCCCCCGTTCCATGGAAGCTGCCTTGCACTCTGTCCCCCATGCAGAGGAAGTATTCTCCCGACCCGCTGTCGTAAGCTGCCGCGCCGAGCCGGCCGGGTTCCAGACTCACGCCCGTCAGAATCGCCTTGGAAGCGCCCAGCCCGGTCAGCTCCCTGAGAACGCCCTTTATATCATCCCTGTCATACTTTTCTCCAATGTAATCCCTGCCAAGCATAAAGCAAGCTTCGGTAAGATTCGGCACTATAATGTCGCCCTTCCCGCAGAATTCAGCCATGCGGCCGACATATTCCGGCGAAAACCCGGAATACAGCCGGCCGTGATCTCCCATAACCGGATCGATGAAGACAAATCCTTCTCCCCGGAATTCGTCAATGAAGCGGGAGATGACTTCAATCTGCCGCAGCGAACCCAGATAGCCCGTGTAAATACCGTCGAAAGCTGCGCCGATCTTCTTCCAGTGCTCCGTGATTCCGGCGATCATATCGGTCAGGTCGCGGACATACGGCTCCGGAAACAGCGTGTGGGTCGAAAGAAGCGCCGTCGGCAGAGGACAGGCCTCCACCCCCATCGCGGAAATGATGGGCAGCGCTACGGTAAGCGAACATCGGCCTACACAGGAAATATCCTGTACTGCGGCTATTCTTTTCATGGAATCAGTCCTTATCTGCTTTAACTTCCTTCTTTTGGCTTTTGCTCTTTATGCCAACATTGAAATCGAAAAGTCCCGTCCTGATCATCGCCGGTCGGAGCGCGGAATAAAGCGCGACGGCAATAATCACCGTGAGCACCGCGTTGACAAATGTGGTCAGGCTTTGCAGTTTGGCGAGAACGGCGGAGGCCTCCGCGTCAACACCGAGAATGTATCTCTTATAGAAATAGGACACGACCGGCTCGGCAATCACATTGAAAAGCATACCCGCCGACGAACCGAGCACCGTCCAGAGAAGCACATGCCTGGAGTCCTGGGTGTGACCGTCGGAAGATCGCTGGGAAATTTTGCCGATTTTGTGTGCCACAAGCCCGGTGATTACGCCGATAAGGAGTTTCAGCACAAAGGTTTTGGGGGCGGACGTAATGTAGACCGGGTCAAGCAGGTCGCCGATCGTCATGCCGATTGCGCCCGCAATGCCGCCCGGAATTCCTCCGAACAGCAGCGCGGCCAGTACGCAGAAGGTATTGCCGAGATGGAAGGAAGAAAAATCTCCTCCCATCGAAATCTTGATCTGGACAAACGTGAAGGCCAGATAGCTCAGCGCGGCCATAATGCCCACTTTCGCGATCATCAGCGCGGGATTCTTTTTATCTGCCGGATTGCTCATATAATTCAATCTCCTTTTTGTATGATTTATTTTTTTGCGCATTAAAATACAGTCAGTCAATAGGTTTTAATACTATAAAAATATTGACTTTCCTCCGTCGACTGCTATAATAATATATCATAACTGTACATTTGAAAATATCCAGTTTAACCTATTTTTAATGTGACAGTTTATTGGCGCTTTGATTCGAAGACCTTAGGAGATGAGATTTATAATGATTTTTGAGCCGATATTTCTGGACGGGAATTCCGATATTCCTATGTACCGACAGCTCTACGACAGCATTCGGGAGAAAATCTGCGGCGGGAAACTCGCTGTCGGAGAAAAAATGCCCTCCATCCGCCGGATATCCGAGGAATTGGGGGTCAGCCGCACCACAGCGGAACAGGCCTACCAGCAGCTTTGTGTGGAAGGATATCTTATCAGCCGCCCGCAGAGCGGCTACTATGTGGAGGCTGCCGTCACCGAAAAAAAAGCGCCCCCTGCCGAGGAACCTTCCGAAGGAGAGTCATTTTCCGATGTGCTTTTCGATTTCGGCAGCCGGTATATCGACAGCCGGGGTTCCGACCTCGACCTCTGGAGGAAATATGTCCGGTCGGTGCTGAGCCGCGAGGACACCGTGACTTCCTACGGACATTATCAGGGAGAACCGGAGCTTCGGCGGGAGCTGGCCCGTTACGGCATGCTGCTCAGGGGCGTAAACGCCACCCCCGACCGCATTGTGATCGGCGCGGGGGTGCAGCCGCTGCTCTCGCTGATCTGCGGACTGCTGGGAGAACGCGCAGGACGGATCGGCATCGAATCCCCCTGTTTTCCTCACGCCGAAAGGGTATTCCGCGACTTCCGGCTGCCCATCAGCGAACTGGGGCAGGACAAATACGGGGTCATTCCACAGGAAGTGTATTCTTCGGGGGCAAATGTGCTGTATCTGAATCCCTCCAACACCGAGAGTCTCGGCCGTCCCATGCCGGTCAGCCGGCGTGCCGAGCTGCTGGAATGGGCCGAACGCACCGACGGACTGATCATTGAGGACGACTACAACGGCGCTCTCCGCTTCAAATCCCGTCCCGTGCCGGCTATGCAGGGCATGGGCGGCACCGGCAAAGTCATCTATCTGGGTTCTTTCTCCAAACTGCTCATGCCGTCGGTGAGAATCAGCTATATGGTGCTTCCTTACGGACTTGCCGAACTTTACCGCAGCCGGGGCGCGTCCTACAACCAGACTTCCTCCAAAATCGAACAGCTTGCGCTGGCGGAATACATACGCGACGGTCACATCGAGAAACGGCTGCGCAGGCTGCGCAAAATATATTCCGAAAAAAGCCAGCAGCTACTGACGCTTCTCAACGAATATTTCGGAAGGGCGGTAAAAATCCGGCTCGCCGAAACCGCACTCTGCGCGGAGATCTCCTTAAACAGCGGCAAAAACGCCCGCGAGCTTGCCGAAATCGCCCTTGCGGGCGGCGTAAGGGTCATTCCGATGGACGCAGGGGAAGGCTCGGCAAAACTCAGACTGAGCTTCGCCGGCATTCAGCCGGAAAAAATGCCGGAAGGCGTAAAATTACTTCACAGCATCATCATTCCATATTGCCGGTAGCGTACATAATGGCGGCCATCGCGGCAATGGGCGCGGTTTCGGTGCGGAGAATCCGCTTGCCGAGGGTGGCCGTGAAGGCGCCGGATTCCCGTAGTGCCTGCGCTTCGGCCGGGTCAAAGCCGCCTTCCGGCCCTATGACAATGGCAATATCGGTCGCGCTGTCGGTCTTGATCTTTTCCACCACATAGGAAAGCGGTTCCCCTCCGCATTCATAGAAGAAGATCACCGCCTGATGTTTTTTCAGATTGGCAAGCATCTCAGAGAACCCGATCATCTTGCCGACCGTAGGAATGATGCCCCTTCCGCACTGTTTGGCGGCGGATTCCGCCTGCTTCTGATAGCGCTCCTGCTTCCTGGCGGAGGATTTCGCGTCGGGGCGTGACACCGAACGCTGCATAAGCACCGGCACAATTCCGTACACGCCCAGCTCGATGGTCTTTTCTATGATCAGCTCCAGCTTGTCCCCTTTTGGCAATCCCTGATAGAGCGTTATTCTGACAGACGGTTCGCTCTCGGTGGGGATTTTCCGGATGACGTTCAGCGCAACGGTGTCGCCGTAAATGCCGGCGATTTCACACTGCATATCGAAGCCAAGACCGCCGCAGACGGTCAGGCTCTCCCCTGCCTTCATTCTGAGCGATTTTGCGATATGCACCGCGTCCTGTCCGGTGACGGTAATGCTGTCGCCGGGATTTTTGTCGATGTTTTCAATAAAGAAACGTGGCATTGATTTTTTCCTCCGATAATCAGACAAGGGATTGACCGCACGGCTCACGGGTCGTCAGTCAATCCCTTGTCTTGTATATTCAATTGATTGAAAGCATTATGAATGCTGCCCCATTCATAAGCGTTATCATTCGAAAACGAAGAGTAACGAATAATGTGGGCAAGGCGGATTTCAATTTTCAGCATATCTATTGCGCCCGGGTCTATTTTGAATCCAAGCGCATTGCAGCGAGGGGCTTTGCCCCTCGTTTGCGGTTACACCGCAAACATCCCCCAGCAGGGCTCTGCCCCATATGCACTAACCTAAAGAAAGAGAACACATCTGCAACCTAGTACTATCTTTTCTTTTTTCAACAGAGCAGTTTGATGAAATAGTTTTAAACTCCTCTTTGAAATCAAAAAGATGAATAGTACTAAA
>JAFRXY010000031.1 GCA_017441385.1 Clostridia bacterium
AGAAATCCCAGCGAAACATTCGTTTCGCTAGTTAATACACAAAGTATTGCCTGCGGTTTTGGCGTCATCTGGCGAAAATATCTGCTAGCTGAACAAGTTCAGCAGCGCCATCCGCACACGCGGAGATTCTGAACAGGCTCTAAGCTATTATTTGCGAAAAAGCCGGAAATTATGCATTGTCGACGATTCACAGGAAAACTTATACAATTTGTAATATAAAAGCCCGCAAAGAATAAAACGGTTTTCCACTTGAAAAGTGTTGAAAAGTATGTTGATTGAGTGGAAAAGTGTGGAATTACAGATTGTATTATTGAGCAAATGCAAATTACCGGGCGCAAATCGCGAGGTTTTCCCCACTTTCCACCGGGTTTTCCACCGGAATCACAGAAGGTGTAATATTCAACAGCTCTCCACCGGTTTTGGTGATTCGCGGATATTTTTTCTACAATTTGTAATAACCCGGTTTTCAAATGTACTTGAATTGAAACTTATTACAAAAAACACGTCGAAATTTCACGTAAATGACAAATTCTGCACCGCTATTCCACCGGCGTTTTCAACAGACGGTGGAATAGCAAAAATCAAAACGCCCGGTTGACTAATAGGCGGGACGGTGTATAATAAAGATACAGACAGAGAGCCGGCTTGTTTGACAGACGACGCTCCGAACTACATTTAGCTAAGAAATAACCGATTAGTTGGGAGCTAGGCGGTTATTTCTTTTTGTTGTCTGCGAATGACATGATTGCAATCACAAGACCGACGACTTCCACGAGCAAAGCCGCGGACATCATCAAGTCCTGATATGTAACATACATGCGCACCACCTCCGATTCTTTGGAATAAAAAACCGGAGGAAGAAATAATTTTATATCTTTATAAAGATTTCACCTCCGATTTTATTGAAATAAAACCGGAGTGCTGCCTGTATTTTTCATCTGAAAACGCCGGCATCTCTGCCTGCAAATGCAATTCTATCACATGGCGGGAATTTAAACTGGCGGGAATTTTGTCAAATATTTTACATTGAATGATTGACAATCGGAGAAAATAGATTTACAATGATTGAAAGAACCCGTTTTTGCGGGTAATTCCAATTTTTGTATTATAATAATTTCAGGAGGTAATTTTTCCATGAGAAGCGATATGCTTAAGGAAGGCCCCAGCAGAGCGCCTCACCGCTCCCTGCTCAAGGCTCTTTCCATCACTGATTCCGAAATGAAGCGCCCCTTTGTCGCGGTAGTCAATTCCTACAGCGAATACATACCCGGTCACATGCACCTGCGCGAGATCGGCGAGGCTGTCAAGGCGGGTATCCGCAATGCCGGCGGCGTGCCCTTTGAATTCCAGACCATCGGCGTTTGCGACGGTCTTGCCATGAACCACCCGGGCATGAAGTACTCGCTGCCCTCCCGCGAACTGATCGCGGACTCCATCGAGGTCATGCTCACCGCTCACCCGATGGACGCGGTGGTCTTCATTCCCAACTGCGACAAGATCGTTCCCGGCATGCTGCTGGCGGCCTGCCGTATGAATATTCCCGCTATCTTCATCAGCGGCGGCCCCATGATGTCCGGCAAGTGCGACGGCACCAAGTACGGCCTTTCCGAGATGTTCGAGGCGGTGGGCAGCTTCTCCGCCGGCAAGATCGACGCGAAAAAGCTGCACGAGCTGGAAGTCAAATCCTGCCCGACCTGCGGCTCCTGCTCCGGCATGTACACCGCCAATTCCATGAACTGCCTGACCGAAGCCATCGGCATGTCGCTTCCCGGCGCGGCCACCTGTCTTGCCGTTTCCGCCAAGCGCCGCAGACTTGCCAAGATGAGCGGCGAAAGAGTCATGGAACTGCTCAAGAAGGACATCAAACCCCTCGATATCATCACCCCCAAAGCGCTCGAGAATGCCCTTCGTTCCGAAATGGCGCTGGGCTGCTCCACCAATACCGTGCTTCACCTGACCGCTATCGCCTATGAAGCCGGCTGCCCCATCAATATGGAGATCATCGACGACATCAGCAAGACCACGCCCCAGATCTGCAAGCTCAATCCCGCGGGTCAGATCTTCATTGAAGACCTTGAGGAAATGGGCGGCATCGAGGCGGTTCTGAAGGAACTCAGCAAGGCGGGTCTGATCAATACCGAATGTCTCACCGTTGCCGGCACAGTGGGCGAGAGAATCGCCTATGCGCCCGACGCGGACGGCACCGTCATCCGCAAGCTCGACAATCCTCACCGCAAGGACGGCGGCATTGCCGTTCTGCGCGGCAACATCGCCAAGGAAGGCGCGGTCGTCAAGCAGGGCGCCGTCGCTCCCGAGATGATGCAGCACCGCGGCCCCGCCAAGTGCTTTGACAGCGAGGAGGACGCCAGCGAAGCCATTCTCGGCGGCAGGATCAAGGAAGGCGACGTGGTGGTTATCCGCTACGAAGGTCCCAAGGGCGGCCCCGGCATGCGCGAGATGCTCAATCCCACTGCTTCGCTGGTGGGCATGGGTCTGGATAAATCGGTCGCTCTCATCACCGACGGACGTTTCTCCGGCGCGACAAGAGGCGCGGCGATCGGCCACGTTTCCCCCGAAGCGGCTGCCGGCGGACTCATCGGACTCATTCAGGACGGCGATATGATCAATGTCGACATCACCAACCGCACGCTGACCCTTGAAGTGGACGACGCGGAAATCGAAAAGCGCCGCGCGGCATGGGTCGCTCCCGAGAAGCACCTCAAGGGATATCTTGCCCGTTACTACCAGCACGTCAGCAGCGGCTCGCAGGGCGCTGTCTTCCTCAAGGACGAATAATATTTCTCCTATCTCATACCCCCCGCCGGGGCAGGTCGTTTTTTCCGAAAAAACAACTTTGCTCCGGCGGGCGATTTTTATTCCCTGCTTGACAACCGCGGGGCAGGAATTTATACTATAAACGTAAGACAGCAAAGCAGCAAAGCAGGAAAGGTCTGAATCAAAAGACAATGGCTGAAATCAATTACTCCGCGCTGGAGGGACATATCGCTTCGGGAAAGCCATCGCAGGTCTATCTCATCTGCGGGGACGACGGTTTTCTCCGTAGAAGTGCGCTGGAAATGCTTAAGGAAAAATACAAGCCCGACGTGCTGCCGGAATTCAATTATACGGAATTCGACGGTTCGGAATGCACGGTGGACGAGATTGCCGCCGCCGCCGAAACGCTTCCCATGATGGCGGAACGGCGCTTGGTGGTGGTGAAGGACATGGACGCCGCCGCCATCAGCGCCGATCAGTACCGCAAACTGGAGTCCTTTCTCGGCTCCATTGGAAACAACGACGGCTGTGTGCTGATATTCTTCAATGTGTCGGTGAAGGCTTCGGCAAAGAGCGGAGATAAACAGGGCGCCATGCGTGCCCTCATCAAGAAGAACGGCACGGTCATCAACTGCAAGACCCCTTCCCCCGCCGAAATCACCGGCATTCTGCTTTCCGAAGCGGCAAAGAACGGCACGCAGCTCAGCCGTTCCGACGCGGCTTACATGGTGGAACGCTGCGGCAGCGACATCACCAACCTGCTCAGTGAGCTTGCAAAGCTGCATTCCCTTTGCGGCGGAAAGATCACCCGCGCGGCGATTGACGCCAATACCACCCAGAGCGTCGATGTGAAGGCCTATATGCTCGCGTCCAACGTCATTTCGGGCAGGCGGGGCGACGCCTACCGCATTATGGAGGAACTGTTTGAGGAAAAGACCGAGCCAGTGGCGGTGCTGGCGATTATGTCAGGCGCGTTTATCGACCTATACCGGGCAAAACTCGCTTCGGAACAGCGCAAAAACGCCGATGATATGCCGGCGCTGTTCGGCGAGGAATACAAGGGCAAGGAGAAGCGGCTGAGCTTTTCCTTCCGCGACTGCCGCCGGTATTCCCCGACTCTTCTCCGCAGGTGGTGCGGCATGCTCTGCGACACCGACGCCGCGCTCAAAAGCAGCCGCGTCGATGGAAAAATTCTCATGGAAAAGCTGCTGGCCGAGATGTTCACGGCAGCGGAGGCGGCGAGATGATCAGGATTAAAGAAGCGGTGATCGTGGAAGGAAAGTACGACAAAATCAGGCTATCCTCCCTGATCGAAGGGCTGATCATCACCACCGACGGATTCGGCATTTTCAAGGACAAGGAAAAGATGGACTTGCTGCGCCACCTCGCGGAAACGCGCGGGCTGCTGGTGATCACCGACAGCGACGCGGCCGGCTTCGTCATACGCAACCACCTGCGCTCCTGCATTCCGCCGGAACGGATCAGGCACGCCTACATTCCGGATGTGTTCGGCAAGGAGCGCCGCAAGACTTCCCCGTCGAAGGAGGGCAAGCTGGGGGTGGAAGGCATGTCCACCGAGGCGCTGCTTCTGGCGCTGCAACGCGCGGGGGTCACCTGTGACGAATGCGCGTCCTCCCCAAATGAGGCGGAGGAAAAAAGGCTTATCACGCAAAAGGATTTCTACCGCTGCGGGCTTTCCGGAGGGGAGAACAGCGCCGCCAGACGTGCCGGACTGCTGCGTTTTCTCGGACTTCCGGAGAAAATGACCGCCAAGGCGCTGCTGGGCGTGATCAACGATTACATGACCTATGACGGATTTTATGACTATTTCAGCGAATAAGCTTCCGGCTTTATTTTTATAAAATTAACTGAATATTTAAAAAATGTTTACAAATTACGGTTGCGGGATTACAATACTTTCATTACTCTTTACTTTAGGGAGTTTTTGTTATAAAATAATATCGAAGATGAATATTATTCCGTTGGAATTGTATTCCATAGGAGTGTGATTGCTATCAAAAGACGGGTTTTGACCATTCTCTCCGCCGCACTTTGTCTGGCTGTTCTTGCCTGCATGAGCGGCTGCGGTTGGCTGCCGTATAGCCGGCGTTCCGATGATTTTCCATTCGATGATAGTGCGTCTGAAACGGAAGGGAATTTTCATTCCGCATACGACGGTGCGCAGGGTTCCGCCGGTTCTATGAACGGACGCACGCTGATGATATCCATTTACACTGACGATGCCGGTACCTCGTGGGACGATCATTCATCTGATGATGCTGAAATGATGTTCGACACGCTTGACAATCTGCGAATCAGCACGGACTATCTCACAAAGCAGGCGGCGCGTTACGGATGCGACGCCCGGTTTATATGTGACTGGGTGAAGAATACCGATCTGTACTATGAAGCGACGTTTTCCGAATCGCTTGTCACCGAGTTCGGGGATTATTACGAAGTGCAGAAAAACTGGATAGAGCAGAATATCGACATTGACACGCTCAGGAGCAAGTACCGCGCCGACAATGTGATCTACCTTTTCTTTTTCAACACGCCGTTTTCCAATCAGGTCAACCCGTGGTACCTCGGGTATTCCTGTTCCCCGGAATACTATGTCGAATTCTGCAATATTTACGTGCGGTTTGACGATGTGTATATTACCAAGCCGCCGTCCTACGCTCATGAGATCATGCACTGCTTCGGTGCGCATGATCTCTATTACGCCAATGAATTCATTCCGCAGCAATACGTCGATTATCTCGACAAAACCGATTCCAATGACATTATGTATACGGTGTACGATTCCAAGGATATCGGCAACGAATTTACCGATCTTGACGCGTATTATGTCGGATTGATCGATGAATGCGCCGAAGTCGACAGGTGGAATCTGGCAAAAAGCGAACATATAACCGAACAACAGACATTTGGCTGATCAGACAGGAGGAATCATATTTATGTTTAGCAACAGTATATTTGTCAAAAGAACACTGGCGCTGCTGGCTGCAACGGCGCTGCTGGCTTCATTTGCTTCATGCGGCAGCGATGACAAAACTAACAGCTCTTCCAAAAAAAACACGGGGAGCGTGTCCCGTGCGACACGCGCGGCGGATAATCCCAATATCATAGAATTCGACGACAGCGAGGAAGAAGACGACGGCGGCAAAAAGACGAATTCCAGCGAAGATGAAGTTTTTACCACCACCACTACGACGGCTCCTTCCAAAACCAAAAAGACCACCACCACCGCCTCTACCACCACCAAAAAAACAACAACAACCACCACAACAACAAAGGCCGCCGTCACCACGGCCGCAACGCAACCCGCGCCGCAGCTCAGCAATAAGTACAAAGTGGGTTACAAGACCTTTTCCTCTGACAACGGCAAGTGTACCTACAAGTACCCGCAGATAACAGGGCTTTATGATGAAGCCATGCAGAGCTTCTACAACAGCTATTTTAAAAACAACAGCGTTTCCGTCGCTTCTGACACCGGACTCAGCAACTTCAGCGGCGTGTTTGAAGTCAAGTACAAGACGAAGGACACACTCAGCATCATTTTCCGTGAGAGCTATACCTACAGCGGCGCCGCGCACGGTTATTCCTGCGCCTATGCCATTACCATTGACCTTGCCACAGGCAATACCGTTGTGCCGTCGGAGTCGGTGGATATCGATAAGGCGACCGAAGCCATCAAGGAGAAATCATGGACGCTTACCAGAGCAGTGGCGGGCGTGACGAGAGATGATGTCATTAAGTATTTCAATCAGTTTGACGAGGACACTGTCAGGGATAAAATGACCATAGACGACATGATCACAGTAAAGAATACCGGCGGCAAATACACGGTGAAGGGCAAGACCGGCTGTAATTCCTACTTTGACGTGAACGGCGATCCCGTGCTGATTCTCGAAGTGAATCACGCCCTCGGCGATTATGTGGAAGTGCAGTTCTGACAGTACCGTTCTCCAATCCAGCGGCAGCCGCAGAAACAGCTTTTGTCTGTCTCTGCGGCTGCTTTTCAGTAGCATTTTACAAAAATTAAAAGTTTTTGTAAATCTGCAAAAATAGACTTCCAACTCATGAATTTATGTATTATAATAAATAGGTATAACTATGCAGGATTGCAAAACAAAAAGGAGTCTGAATTTGAAACTATGAAGAACAAGGTACGTCTGAATGTCTGCGGAACCGATTATTACATTGCCTCCGAGGATGACGAGAGCTATATCAGAGCGATTGGCGACGACGTGGACGCCCGCATGAATAAAATGATGGCGGGAAGCGACAGGGTTTCCACCACCATGGCAGCCGTGCTGTGCGCCCTCAGTTACGCCGACGAATGCAAGAAGGCCAACGCCACAGCCGACAGCCTTCGCGTGCAGATCAAAGCCTATATTGAAGAAAGCGAACGCTCCCGTCTGGAAGCCGAAGAGGCCAAGCGGGAAATCGAGCGTCTTCGCCGCGAGTTGCAGGGGGTTCGCCTGCGCCTTTCCGAGCTGGATGACAGATGAGCTTTTCGTCTCCGGAAAGCAGGAATAAAATCGAAATACTGGCCCCCGCCGGTTCACGGGAGCAGCTTGTCGCCGCCGTGCGTTCGGGGGCCGACGCGGTGTATCTCGGCGCGGGGGGACTCAATGCCCGCCGCAACGCGGAGAATTTCTCCACTTTCCCCCAGCTGCGGGAGGCGGTGGAATACTGCCACGCTTCGGGCGTGCAGGTGCATCTCACTTCCAATATCCTTGTGCGCGACGATGAATGGGATCAGGCGGAACAGCTGATCGGACAGGCATGCGCCCTCGGGGCGGACGCGGTGATCGTGCAGGACGCCGGTCTGGCGCGAACCATACGAACCGCCGCGCCGGAGCTGGTCATGCACGCTTCCACCCAGATGTCGCTGCACACGCCGGGAGGGGCAATGGCCGCCGCCGGAATGGGATTTAAAAGGGCGGTGCTTTCCCGCGAACTGAGCGGGAAGGAGATTGCCGACATCGTGGCGGTTTCTCCCATTGAAACCGAAGTCTTCATTCACGGCGCACTCTGCATGTGTCTTTCGGGACAGTGCCTTTTCAGCGCCGTTCTGGGGGGAAGAAGCGGCAACCGCGGTCTCTGCGCCCAGCCCTGCCGCCTGCCCTTCCGGGTGACGGGGGACAGAAGCGGTTTCGACGGCTGCATGAGCCTTAAGGATATGTCCCACATAGAGTACATTCCGGCGCTGGAAGAAATGGGCGTTGCCTCTGTCAAGATCGAAGGGCGCATGAAGCGACCCGAATATGTCGCCGCCGCCGTCACCGCCTGCCGGTTGATGCGGGACGAGGGGGAAGTTCCCGCCGATCTGTCAGAGAAGCTCATGGCGGTGTTTTCCCGTTCCGGCTTTACCGACGGCTATTTCACCGGCAAACGGGGAAGGGGCATGTTCGGCACCCGCACGAAGGAGGACGTGGTTTCCGCGTCGTCCGCGCTGCTGGGTTCGCTCCACCCCCTCTACAAAAACGAATTTCAACGCGTCCCGCTGCAAATGAAGCTCACCGCGGCGGATGAAGCCCTTCCCGCGTCGCTGGAAGTCTGCGACCGCGATGGACATTCCGTTGCGGTGACGGGCGAAAAGCCGCAGCCGGCGCGGAATGCCACTTTCAGTGAGGAATACGCCGGAAGGATTCTCGGCAAGACCGGCGGCACGCCCTTTTACCTTGATTCCGTGCAGGCCGAGGTGGGGGAGGGGCTGACCCTTCCTTCCTCCGCGCTTTCCTCCATGAAGCGGGAAGCGCTGGAACGGCTGGATTCGCTCCGACGTGCGGCCAAGCCGATTGCGTTTGACCCGGACGCGGCCAACGGAAAGCCGTCCAAGCGCCGGTGCTTCGGAAATGAAAAGCCCGCGCTCCGGGTGATCTTCCGCAGGGCGGAACAGGTGCCGGAGGAATTGCGGGGCGTGAGCATGGTTTATCTACCGCTGGAAACAGAAGGGGAAACGCTTGCCCGTATCGCGCAAAAACTGCGCGCACAGAAAATCATTCCCGCCGTGGAAGCGCCCAGAGGGCTTTTCGGGGCGGAGAAGCAGATCGAAGCATGCGCCATGCAGGCCGGGCTGCACGGCATGGAAGATATCATGATACACAACGCCGGACTGATTCCTGTCATGAAGAAGATCGGCATGACCATACACGGCGGGTTCGGGCTGAATGTCTTCAACAGCCGGTCGCTCGACGAATATGCGGAATTGGGCATTTCCGACAGCGAACTCAGCCTTGAACTGACGCTGGCACAGATTGCCGTGCTGACTTCCCGGCAGCCGAGGGGCATGATCATCCGGGGGAGAATTCCCATGATGATTACCCGCAACTGCCCCGCCGCGCTTTCGCCCAAGGGCTGCGCCGGCTTATCGAAACAGACAGAGAACGAAAAATACTGCTCCCTCACCGACCGCACGGGCAGGGAACTGCCCGTCCTGTGCAGAACGGGCTGCTCGGAAATCTTCAACCCGGTGATGATGAGCGTCGTCGGGAATGTCGCCGGAAAGACCCGCGACGAGCTTTCGCTCGACTGGGTGACGCTTTCCTTCACCACCGAGAGCCGGGAGGAATGCGCCGCGATTATTTCGGCTTATACCCAAGGCACTCCCCTCAAAGAATCCGGCATCACCTCCGGCCTCTACCTCAAAGGAGTGCAATAAGCGCTTGCATTCGCTCGCTAAGAGAATAGTGAATAATGAAGGAAGGGCTTTCGCCCTTACATAAATAAGGTGAGTTTTTTGAAGCATGAAGTTTATCAGCCGTTGGCGGACTGTTCGCGGTTGTTTCTGAAAGAAAAGAAGGTATATCGCTACCGTATGAAGAAAATTTCCGAAATGCCGGACAGCGAGATCGTCAGGGCCTGTCATTTTTATGTCGAGGAAAACGGTTTGGTGAATGAATGGGAAGCGTTCAGGAAAATCCATGAAATCCATGAAAAAGATTCCGAGCCGGTTCTCATTGAAGAATAAATCAATATTCGGGGGTTTAATTATGAACGGAAAATATAAAATGATTAAAATATTTGCCGTTGCCGTCTGTCTGTCGGCATTGCTTGCGTTGACCGGCTGCGCAACCTCCGAGGCGATTGCGGCGGGCAGGGGCTTCGGCGAGATTATGAACGCGCTGAAATGCGACCTCTTCGGCTCGGACGATCAGGGCTGCACGACGCTGTCGCTTTCTTTGCCGGTGCGCGAAGGCTTCAAGCCTGTCGCCAGCAAGTCGGCCTATGCTTCGCTGAAAGACGAAACCATGAAAGACGCCTACAGGGACATAGAAAACGCCATCTTTCAGATATCGCCCCACCGCGCCGATAACGGCTGCTTTGAGCTGAAATATGTCAGGCTGAAATCCTCTCTGCAATTCGATCAGGTCTACATAGTGAAAGAGGCGGTTCTGGCCGACCACCCGGAGGTTTTCTGGGTGATCGGAAACTACACCGTTCAGAACAATTTCCACGACGGCAATTATCTCGTGCTTTATTCCAAATATTCCGCCGGCGAAATCAACGACATGTTCGACGAAATCAACAAGGCGGTTGTCCCGATACTTTCGGCTATTCCGGACGGAGCGAGCGAGCTGACGAGGGAAACCGTCATACACGACGCTCTTGTCGACAGTGTGACATACGACTTTGAAGCCGCCGAAGCGGAGGATTCCTCCCACGAAGCCTTCAATATCTACGGCGCTCTCGTCAGGAAAAAGGCGGTGTGTTCCGGCTACGCGGTTTCGGTGAAGATGCTCATGAATCTGGTGGGCATAGAATGCCGCACGGCCGTCGGCATGTCCAAAAATTCGGGTCACATGTGGAATCAGGTGAAGATCGACGGCGACTGGTACAATCTCGATGTAACATGGGATGATTCCGTCACCGAAAGCGATATTCAGTACGGCCGTTATAATTACTTCAACATCACCGATGAGCGGCTGGCCGTGAATCACAGGACAGGCGAAAATTACAGCGAGATGAAGTGCGAATACACCGAAGACGAGGTGTATGTCACGACAGAGTGGTACAACTTTGACCTGGAAGAATGCACCGCTACCAAGTGCAATTACTATGAGATGAATGCCCTTCACCTGAGCGTGCTCAACGATGACGCGGCGCAAGCCCTGACCGGAAAATTTATTGCTTCGGCACAGGAACGCAAAGAACTGTTCTATGTCATATTTGACGATTCGATAGACAGCGAGTCGGCGGAGGGGTGGATGTCAAAGAACAGCGGCACCCAGTATTCGGCCCTCGGACGCAGCATGTCGGCTTCCAATAAATCCGGCAGTGCGCCCAAGATCAAGAATTGCAGTCTTGTGCGCATGTCGTCGGGCGAGGACAATATCTGGAACAATCTCTACGCCGTCCGGCTGAATTACGCCTGATTTTTTACTTCAGAAAGGCAAAAAGGAAGCGTTTTAGTATATGGCTTTTTTTTCCAAGGATATAGGAATAGACCTCGGCACAGTCAACACCCTTGTCTATGTCAAGGGCAAGGGAATCGTGATACGCGAACCTTCGGTTGTGGCTGTGGACATAAGGAATGACGAGGTGCTTGCTGTGGGCAATCTCGCCCGCGAAATGATCGGTCGGACACCCGGTTCCATCGTGGCGCTGCGTCCTCTGACCGACGGAGTGATAGCGGATTTCAGCATAACGGCGGAAATGCTCAAGCACTTTATCCGCAATGCCGTCCAGTCCAATCTTTTCTCCCGTCCCCGCGTCATTATCTGCATTCCCTCCGGCGTCACCGAAGTGGAACGCCGCGCCGTGGAGAATGCCGCGCGACAGGCGGGCGGCGGCGTGGTCGATCTGATTGAGGAACCCATGGCGGCGGCTCTCGGCGCGGGATTGCCCGTGGCGGAGGCGACCGGCAGCATGATCGTGGATATCGGCGGCGGCACTACCGACATCGCGGTGATTTCGCTGGGCGATATCGTGATTTCCCGGTCGGTGCGCAAGGCGGGCGACGCCTTCGACGCGGCGATTCTCTCCTATGTCAAGCGCAAATACAACCTGCTGATCGGCGAGCGTTCCGCCGAGGATCTCAAAATCAGCGCGGGTTCGGCTTATCCCTATCACGGGGAGAAGCCGGTCGCCATCAAGGGCCGGAACCTTGTGGACGGTCTGCCGAAGAATGTGGTCATTTCCGGCGCGGAAGTGCGCGAAGCCCTTGCCGAGCCGCTGGCCGACATTGTGGAAGCGGTCAAGGAAACCCTCGGCGAAACGCCGCCGGAGCTTGCGGCTGACATTCTCGACCACGGCATCATGCTCACAGGCGGCGGGGCGCAGCTGCGCGGTCTGGACAAGCTGCTCTCGCAGGAAACCGGCATGCCGGTCAACGTCGCCGAGCATCCCCTCGACTGCGTGGCGGAAGGCACCGGCCGCATGCTCGACATCAGCGAGAATTCCTACTGGCGCGTAAGAAGCTAAGGCGCTCGCTAAGTGAATAATGAATAATTTCGGAAGGGCTTTGCTCTTGGAATAAAGAATAGGGGGGTAGGACATTGCGCAACCGATTCAATTTCAGGGATTCCAACCTGCGGATATTTCTCACGGCCGTGCTGGTCATGACCTGCGTCATGATCTATTCCATCGGCACGGGAGGAAGAAGCGATTTTGTTTCTTCCTTAGCCGGCATCATTACCGAGCCTGTGCAGAGAGTCAGCGCGATGATTTCGGCCGGCTTCGGCTCTTTTTCGGGCAATTTTGAGGACATAGAGCAGATACGCGCCGAGAATGAGCTTCTCAAGAAGAAAGTACGCGAAATGAACCGCAAGACGGTGGATTACAACGACCTCAAGGCGCAGAACGAGCAGTACCGCAAGCTGCTGGAGCTGAAAGAGGAAAACGACATGTATCAGTTCCTCGCCTCCACCGTCATCTCGCGTGACAGCGGCGATTATTACGCCGGCTTCACACTGGACAAAGGCTCTAATGACGGCGTGGAACTGTACGACCCGGTCATCACCGCCGACGGTCTGGTGGGATATATTTCCGGACTGGGCATCACTTCCTCAAAGGTCACCACCATTCTCAGCCCGGGGCTGGAAGTGGGCGCTGTGGATAAGGACACCCGCGACGGCGGCACCCTTTTCGGCGAGATTTCCACCGCGAAGAAGGGCAATACCCGCCTGAATTACCTTTCCCGTGAATGTGACGTGACGGTGGGCGACATCGTGGTGACGTCCGGCTTCGGTTCGGTATTCCCCGCCAACCTGATTATCGGCGAGGTGAAGGATATCCGCGCCGAATCGGAAAATATTTCGCTTTATGCCGAAGTGGTTCCGGCGGCGGACGTAAGGGGGTGCACCGAGGTCTTCATCATCACGGAATTCGAGGGGCAGCGCAGCGTGCGCAAGGATTCCATCGAAGGCTATCAGACCACCGAGGAACCCGCCACAGGCAAATAAGCAAATAAGCAAGTAAGCAAATAAGACAGAGGGTGTGAATCTTGCTCAGACTCAGCGGAAGAACGCAGAAATATATCGTGTACGGCGTGGAGCTGTTTCTGGTGTATATTATCCAGTTCACCCCCTCGCTGCTGCCCCGCCTTTTCGGGGAAAGTCCCATGCTGCTGACGGTATGTGCCGTCAGCATAGCCGTTTTTGAGGGAGATATCATAGGAATGTGGTTCGGCATGGCGGCCGGACTGCTGCTGGATCTGGGCAGTACAGCGCCCTTCGGCTTTTACGCGCTGGTCAATCTGGCGCTCTGCTACGGCGTGGGGCTGCTGGTGATGTATCTCATGAGAAACAACATCGTCACATCGGTCATTCTAGGCTTTGCAGCGGTTCTGCTGGTATCGGTGGTGCAATGGTTTTTCCTTTCCGGCAGCCGGGATATTCTGTATTTTATTCCCAATATCCTGCTGCCCCGGACGGTGTATTCCACCGTGACCGTGCCGGCGTTCTATTATTTCAACAGAGCTATCACCACACGGCTGTACGACGATTGATGTTTTGAACGGGAAAAGGGGAATGATAAAAATGTCGGCCACGATTACGACGCGGGGCACGTCATACTGCATCTGACCGACAGCGATGTGGAGCACCTGCTGGAAGCATACGGGGTAAGATTGTAAAGTGAAATTCAGGCTCACACTCCAAACTGTTAAAGAAAGGAGTATCTCATTTTGGACGTAAGAATTATCTATAAACGCTGTGTGGCGCTGGTCGTGATCGTGCTGGCGATACTCGGCGCCTACATATTGAAGCTGGCGGATTTTCAGATTATCAATTACCGGACATATGCCGATTCCGCGCTGTCCTACACCGCTTCGAGCATCAAGGTGACGGCGGCGCGGGGGGAAATTCTTGACCGCTACGGCCGGACGATTGCCTACAACCGCATGGGCTACGCGATTATCATTCAGGCGTCGGAATTCAACAAGCTGGAAAACCCCCAGCGCAACGAAATCATTTACCGCCTCACCAAAATCATTGACAAAAACGAGGGCAGGAATGAGGACGGTTCCCAGAAATGGGAGGACACCTGCCCCCTCATCGTGGATCAGATGGGCAATGTGGCGTTTGCTGAGAACAGCGCTTCCGCCATACGCAAGATGGAGACCATGCTGGAATTGCAGACCTACGCCACCGCGCAGAACTGCTTTGACGAAATGGCCGACCGCTACGAAACCGAAGGGCTTGCCCCCTACGTCGCGCGAATCATCATGGGCGTGCGTCTGGAAATGGAACTGATGGGATTCAACTCCTCCAACCCCTTCACCTTTGCGGGCGACATCTCGCAGGACACCATGCAGATCATCACGGAAAACTCCAATTTCTTCCGTGGCGTGAACGTGGAAATCGTGCCGATCCGCGAATACACCGACGGCACCGTCGCGCCGCATCTCATAGGCATCACCGGCAAGATCTACGCCGAGGAATATGAAACCCTGCGCAAGAAGGGCTATGGATACAATGACGTGGTGGGTAAATTCGGCATTGAAAAGGAATACGAGGACACCCTGCGCGGGCAGAACGGCATCAAGAAGGTGCGTCACGACAGCAAGGGCAACGTCATTTATACCGAGTACACCCGTGAACCGAAGGCCGGCAACACCGTGGTGCTGACGCTGGATGCCGATCTCCAGAAGGCGACCCAGCAGTCCATTGAGAATATCGTTCTCGCCCAGAGAGCCGCCGGCATTGAAGGCAGCGGCGCCGACGCGAACGCTTCCGCCGCGGTGGTGATGAAGGTCAAGACCTTCGAAGTGCTGGCCGCCGCGACCTATCCTTCCTTCAATCTCAGCACCTATCTACAGGATTACGACGACCTGAGCAAAAACCCCGACAATCCCCTTTTCAACCGCGCTCTGAACGGCGGCTACGCGCCCGGTTCCACCTTCAAGCCGGCCATGGCGCTGGCCGCGCTCCAGGAGTACGAGAACTACAAGGCGAGCGGCAAGGATGAACCGAGCAAACACGGCATTGACCGCAACGAGAAAATCACCTGCATCGGATATATGATTCTGGAGGACGCCGGCAACAAGATGTTCATCTGTGACGGCATACACCACAGTGTCAACGTCACGCAGGCGATTTCGGTTTCCTGCAATATATTCTTCTACACCGTTTCCATGCGTGTGGGCATCGAGCGGATGAACTACTACTGCAAGCAGCTGGGACTCGGCTCCAAGACAGGGGTGGGTCTCGGCGAATCGGTGGGCATTCTGGCCGGACGTGAGGAACGCTCCAGCCGCAACATGAACTGGTTCGAAGGCGATACGTTACAGGCCGCCATCGGACAGAGCGACAACCGATTCACACCCATGCAGATATGCGCCTACATGTCCACTCTGGCCAACGGCGGCACCCGCTATTCCGCCACTCTGATCAAGACCATCAAGTCCTATGATATGAATCAGACCGTGCGGGAGGACGCGGAAATCAACAAGACGGTCATCACCAAAATGGAAGCGTCCGAAACCATGATGGATATCGTGAAGCAGGGCATGAAGTCGGTTACCGAGGACGGTACCGCGTCGGACACCTTCGAGAATTACCAGCTGAAAATCGGAGGCAAGACAGGTACCGCCGATACCAACAAATCTTCACGCGGAGAGGAGAAGACCGAGTCCCCGAACGCCGTCTTCATCGCGTTCGCCCCTTACGACGACCCGGAGATCGCCGTGGCGGTCATCGGCGAGAAATGCGGACACGGCAAGGTCATGGCGCAGGTGGCGAGGGACGTATTCGACGAATACTTCTTCTCGGCAAAGACGGCCGGCTACGCTGTCATTACCGACAGCGGAATCGTGACGTGGGAAGATACAGGAGACACCATGACCGGCTGACCGGAAGATGGATTCTCCTGATTTTCCGATATGGAAAACAACCAAATATCAGCTCATATTTTCGTCAGAGATTTTTGCGTAAGTTTGCCGAAAATTTGCAAATTCTCTTTGACATCACTGCTATTTTGTGCTATCATACAAATAACTGGATATTTCTGTAAAACTGCCGGGTCGTTTTAATAGACGTCGTTTGACAACAGGCAGATGACTGGCGGTGAGGTTTTTGGGCAAGAAAATCGCATTTCTTTCGGCACTTGGCGGGCAGGGAACGTCGCTTTCCGTCGCCTGCGTTGCGCGGGCGGCCGCTTCTTCGGGGCGTTCCGCCGTGCTGGTCGATGCCTGCGGCTTCGGCGGCACGCTGTCCTACATAACGGGCGTCGGTGAGGACGCGGTCATGAATCTCAATGACGTGGCTTCGGGCGAATGCCAGCCGGAGGAAGCCTTCCTCGACTGCGGCGAAAATATAAAGCTGCTCCCGGCGGGCGGTTTTTCGGAGCGGAATTTTTCTCCGCTCTCGGTGGAAGTCCGCCGTGTCATAGAAAGCCTTGGCAGAGAATACGATGTATTTGTGGATATTCCTTCCGGCACGGTGCCGGATTGCGGCATGGCGGGCTGCTTAGACACTTTCGTCATCTGTTCGCGTGCCGACGCAATGAGCCTGCAATATGCCTCCATGCTTTGCCGCCTGATACGCAAGGCCTCGGCGCAGACGGCTGGCTCCTGTGAAATCCGCCTGCTGCTGACGGATTTTTCACCCGAAAGCATGAAGCTGTGCGGTGTGCAGGACATAGACGCGTGCATTGATACGGTGGGCGCAAGGCTTGTGGGGGTAATGCCGCATGACAGCCGCGCACAGGAATCCGCCCTGTCGGGAAAGCCGCCCGACGAAAGGTGCGGGATTGTCCGCTATGCGGGCGATACAGCGGAAAGGCTGTTCGGAGGCCGTGTGCCGCTTGATGCGGGGCGGTCGTTCCGGCTGATGTAAGATGTAATAGAGGAGCCATTTTATAAAACCGGTGAAAGCCGTTAATAATATAAATATCAATTCAAAAACAAAGTAGGGAGATGGACATTAATGAATATCGCTTTGATAGCACATGATGACAAGAAGGAATTGATGATACAGTTCTGTATAGCTTACTGCGGAATTCTCAGCCGCCACAACCTCTGTGCTACCGGTACGACCGGCAAGATCGTCAAGGAGGCAACGGGTCTTAACGTGAACTGCTTTATGCCGGGTGCGGCAGGGGGCGGTGAACAGATAGCGGCTCGTATCGGCTACAATGAGATTGACCTGCTGATATTCTTCCGTGATCCTCTTACACCCAAGCCGAATGAGCCGAGAGACAATGACATTCTGCGCATGTGCGACATGCATGTGATTCCCGTCGCCACCAACATGGCGACAGCCGAGATACTCATTCACGGTCTGGAGCGCGGTGATTTTGATTACCGCAATTATGTCCGCAAGTGATTCCCGCGGATTGTTGAGATTGTTCAAACGCAAAAAGGGATCGGCGCATGACAGCGGCGATCCCTTTTTTAGATTTACTATTGCACAGAGTGAAAATTGGAGTTGTTCTGGAGATGGAAAATACCGGATTCGACAGACTGTTTAAAATACTGGTACTGTCAGGATCGTCATTAATCGTTATCCTTGGAATTGTCGGCGTACTGTTTCTGACATCAGCACAGAAAAACGCCGTAAAGGATGAAGTGTCCCATTCGGATCATATTTCCGAGCCGAAGGAGATAGTGCTGAGCGATTCATCGGTTGAGGTGGGAAAGAGACTCACCTATCAGCTATCTGTGAGCGGAGGAAAACAGATCGTATTCCGTTCCTCCGATGAATCGGTTGCTACCGTTGATGAAAACGGTCTGATAAAGGGCAACGCAATCGGTAACTGTACCGTCACCGCTGAAAATGAGAACGGAAGCACCGCCGAGTGCCGCGTGACGGTCAAAAAAGTGGTCTATATTACGATAGATGACGGCCCCACAAAGTACACGGATGAAATACTTGCGGTGCTGAAGGAATATGACGCGAAGGTCACGTTTTTTGTGGTTGGCTCCTATTATCTGAACCTTACCAAGGATATGGAGGAACAGGGCTGTGTTGTCGGACTTCATTCCGACAGCCATATCTTCAAGCAATGCTACGCTACCAATTATTCCTATTTCCGCGGGATAGAGATTCTGTCCGACAAGGTGATGAAATATACGGGCAAGCGCTGTAAGCTGCTCCGTTTCCCCGGCGGAACCAATACGTCGAGGTGTGAGCCTCTGTGGATGCGCCGCAATCTGAACGGCGCGGCTGATATGGGCTACAGGGTATTCGACTGGACCGCCACCACAGCCGATACTTCCGACTACGGCAGCGCGGCATATTCGTTAAAAAACGTAAAGAAATCCTGCACCGAAGACGAGGAAATCATTCTGATGCATGACAGATGGTTCAGTGCGGATACGCTCAGAAAGATCATACCCTACCTGAAAGACAGCGGGTATCTTCTGGAAACCCTTGACCGCTATCCCGACAATTGCTATTATTTCACACCGATATACAGCAAAACACATAAAGATCTCCCGTCAAAGTCGGTGAAAATCACTCATAAAACCTTTCAGATCTATGAGGGAAAAGACGCTTTTCTCACAGCCGAAATGAATCCTGTGGATTCTACGGATTTTGTGAGATGGGAAAGCTCTGATACCTCGATTGTTACCGTGGACGCAACCGGTCACATAAAAGCGCTCAGACAGGGACAGGCGGATATTACCGCGATCACTTCCAGCGGTCACCGCGGATCCTGTCATGTTACGGTCATTTAGAGTCAATGAAAACGGCCGTGCAGGAGATGGCAGCTCTTGCACGGCCGTTTTTTCGCTAAAAAATCAGACACTTTGCCGACATGCCGGAAAAGGCATTACTTCTCGAAATATCTGAAGTATTCCATCACCATGGAAGCGCAGGTGGCGGCGGCCTTCGCTGCGAATTCCGGATAGTCCATATGCGCCTTCTCGTCGGCGGAGTCGGAAATGCAGCGCACCGCGCCGAAAGGAATGCCCGCCAGGGTACATACCTGCGCAATCGCGCCGCCTTCCATGTCGCAGGCGCAGGCGTTGAATTGCTCGTGAATCTTCTTGCCGGTCTTTTTGTCAGCGATGAACTGGTCGCCGGTGGCTATGGTGCCTAAATGGGTGCGGGCCTTGTTGCCGATCGCCGCTTTCAGACGGGACGCGATGGACTGATTCGTCTCGAAATAGACCTTGTTGACGGTGGAAACAAAGCCCACCGGATCGCCGATGGCGGAAGTGTCCACATCATGCTGCACGAACTTCTCGGCGATGACGATGTCATTCTGCCGGAGTCCCTTGGCAATGGCTCCTGCCACGCCGGTATTGATGATTTCACTGACGCCGAATGTACTGAGCATGATCTGCGCGCAAATGGCGGCGTTGACCTTGCCTATGCCGCAGCGTGCCAGTACGACCTGTCTGCCGCTCAGTGTGCCTGTGGAAAACGGAATGCCGCTGACTACCTTGTGTCCGACATTCTGCATATTGGCGGCAATACTTTCCACCTCAACGTCCATTGCCCCGATGATACCTGTAATCATTGTGTCTGCCATTGTTAATGACGCTCCTTTTTGTAATATCAAGCTCAAAAGAATGTGATTTTGATGGATTAGTTGTGGGATATTTGCTATTTAATATATTATCACATTTCTCTATCAATTGCAACCAACAAACGCCATTTTTTTCATAGTCATTTTGCACATAATTATCTTAAGAACAACAGTATCTTCATGAAAAATACATCTTGCGTGAACCGACTGTAATATTTTGCCGAAACAGGAAAAATCAACCTCTTTGAACGGAATGTTTTCAACAGTCGGTGGAAAACACGGTTCATCCGCCCTCAAATCCCGCTACTGTGTACCCCCTTTTCGCAAGCTACAGTGGAAAAGTCTGTGGAAAGTGTGGATAATACGGGAAAAACGCCTGTTTACCGTTTGTAATACATACCTGCATCACACACCCCTCAAATTCTTCATAGAAAAAAATGATTCCGCGGCGGTTTAATGATTGTATCGGGCGGTTTTTTGTGGTATAATGAGGCCGAGGTGGTTAATTATGATAAGACCCATTATGAAGGACGTTCTATTTCTGGCACAGAAATCCGCTCCCGCAACCCCCGACGATGTATCCGTGGCGGACGACCTGCTGGATACCTTAAGAGCGCATTCCGCCGAATGCGTCGGCATGGCGGCCAATATGATCGGCGTGAAGAAGTGCATCATTGCGGTGGATCTGGGAGGAATGGCGCTGGAGATGTTCAACCCCCGCATTATCAGCAAATCCGTTGCCTATGAGGCGGTGGAAGGCTGCCTCTCGCTCTGCGGCGCGAGAAGCGTCACCCGATACAGAAACATCAAGGTGGAATGGAAGACCCGTTCTTTTCAGACAAAGACCCAGACATTCACGGGAAATGTCGCCCAGATTATTCAGCACGAAATCGACCACTGCAACGGTGTGATTATTTGAATCAAAAAGGAGGCCTCATCATGTTATTTGTCTGTTACCCGAAATGCACCACCTGCCAGAAAGCCAAGGCATGGCTTGACCAAAGGGGCGTACAATATGAGCTTCGCGACATCAAACAGCATCGTCCCACCTATGACGAGCTTGTGAGCTGGCACAGAGCGAGCGGACTGCCGCTGCGAAGATTTTTCAACACCAGCGGAACGCTCTACAAATCGCTGTCCCTGAAGGACAGGCTGCCGGACATGCCGGAGGAAGAACAGCTTCGCCTGCTGGCTTCCGACGGAATGCTGGTCAAACGTCCTGTTCTTGTCGGGGAAGGCTTTGTTCTGGTTGGTTTCAGAGAAGCGGAGTGGCAAAACACAGTTCAATGACAGAAAAACAAAGGCCCTGCCGCATTGTTATTTTATTTAAAATAACACGTTCTTCCCACAGCTTAGTAGGCAAATAGCCAAATTTCTGTTTTTAGGGGTTCAGGCGTGTTTTTTTGGATTTTGTCTATTGCAAAGAATCCAAAAGCGTGATAGAATAATTAAGTTGTTTTTAATGATTTCAGATCACTTTACATGAGAAGAGGTTATTCAGAATGTCTACCAAGTACATATTTGTGACAGGCGGCGTTGTTTCGGGATTGGGAAAAGGCATTACGGCGGCGTCTCTGGGCAGACTGCTCAAAGCAAGAGGGCTGCGCGTCACCATGCAGAAGCTCGACCCTTATCTCAATGTTGACCCGGGTACGATGAATCCGACGCAGCACGGCGAGGTGTTCGTCACTGACGACGGAGCCGAAACCGACCTTGACCTCGGACATTACGAGCGTTTTATCGACGAAAGCCTGAACCGCAGCAGCAACGCCACTTCCGGCAAAATATACAACAGCGTCATCGCCCGCGAACGCCACGGCGATTACAAGGGGGGTACCGTGCAGGTCATTCCCCATGTCACCCGCGAGATCATCGACATCATCGCCATGAACAAGCAGGACGTTGACGTCGCTCTTGTGGAAATCGGCGGCACGGTGGGCGATATCGAGAGCCAGCCCTTCCTCGAGGCCATCCGGCAGTTTGCCAACATCGTCGGAAGGCAAAACTGCCTGTACCTCCATGTCACTCTGCTGCCCTATCTCGCGGCCAGCAAGGAACACAAGACCAAGCCCACCCAGCATTCCGTCAAGGAGCTTCTGAGCGTGGGCATTCAGCCGGATATCATCGTGCTTCGTTCCGAACTGCCCTTCGACCCGAAGATCAAGCAGAAGATCGCCCTCTTCTGCAATATTCCGGAGAAGAATGTCATTGCCAATCTCGATGTGCCGCTGCTTTATGAGGCGCCGCTCTTCCTCAAAAACGAAGGGCTGGACGAGATTGTCTGCGAGTATTTCGGCATCGACGTGAACGGGCCGCAGGATCTTTCCGACTGGATCGAGATGGTGGAAACCGCCAAGAATCTCACCGAATCGGTCAGAATCGCGATGGTCGGCAAGTACACCGCCCTTCACGATTCCTACATCAGCGTTGTGGAAGCTCTTAAGCACGGCGGCATCGGCAACAAGGTCGACGTCGACATCAAATGGGTTGATTCCGAGAAGCTCACCGACGGCAACGCCGACGAACAGCTGGGCGATGTGGACGGCATTCTCGTTCCCGGCGGCTTCGGCGACAGAGGTATCGAGGGCATGATCGTCGCGGCAAAGTACGCCCGCACCCACAATGTCCCTTATCTCGGCATCTGCCTCGGTATGCAGATTGCCATGATCGAATATGCCCGCAGCGTGCTGGGCTTCAAGGACGCCAACAGTTCGGAATTCAATCCCGATACCAACTATCCGGTCATCGACCTCATGCCGGAACAGCGTGAAGTGGAGAATATGGGCGCTTCCATGCGTCTGGGCAAATATCCCTGCGCACTTACGCCCGGTTCCAGAGTCAGCAAATGCTACGGTTCCGAGCTGATCGAAGAACGCCACCGCCACCGCTACGAGGTCAACAACACCTACCGTACGGAATATGAGAAGCACGGCATGGTGCTTTCCGGACAGGCTCCCGACGGTCACGTCGTGGAAATGATCGAGCTGCCGGAGCATCTGTGGTACGTCGCCTGCCAGTTCCACCCGGAATTCAAGTCACGTCCCAACCGCCCGCACCCTCTTTTCAAGAGTTTTGTCGAAGCGGCTAAGAAGAACAGGAACAAATAATTATCATTATCATTATGATTGTCATCGCATATATCGCATATATCGCATACATCACATACATCACATAATACATTGCAAATGCGGGTTTTGAATCAACTTGCATTTGCAATTATTTATAAATATTTAAAAAAAGGAGCGTGATGGATTATTATAACGGAGAACACAAGTGAAGTCATTCAAGGCGATTCGATCATAGAATACTGTCAGCTTGTGCGTTCGGTGATGGAAGCCCGTCTGGAAGGCAGGACGCCGCTTGCCTTTACCCACACCTACGGCTGTCAGGGCAATGTGTCCGACGGCGAGAGAATCAACGGAATGCTTGCGGAAATGGGCTTCGGCTTTACCGATGATCCGGACAGGGCGGACTTTATTCTCTACAATACCTGCGCCGTCAGGGAACACGCCGAGGACAGGGTGTTCGGCAACGTCGGCGCTTTGAAGCACGTCAGGAACCGCCATCCGAATCTCATTATCGCCCTCTGCGGCTGCATGGTGCAGCAGCCATCCGTCGCCGACAAGATCAGAGCCAGCTATCCGCACGTCAATCTGGTGTTCGGCACCCACGTCATCAGCCGGTTTCCGGAGCTGCTTTACCGCACGCTGACAGGCGGAAAACGGGTCTTTGAACTGTCGCAGGAGGACAATTCCATCTGTGAAGAACTGCCTGTGCGGCGGGACAGCAATATCCGGGCATGGCTGCCGATCATGTACGGGTGTGACAACTTCTGCACCTACTGCATTGTGCCGCATGTCCGCGGCAGGGAACGCAGCAGGGACGCCGCAAAGGTTCTTGCGGAGGCAAAAGACATCATAGCCGCCGGCTATAAGGAGATCAATCTTCTGGGGCAGAACGTCAACAGCTATGCTGTGAAGAACGCGGTCAGTTCCGACGGCGAGGACTGGAACTTCCCCAAGCTGCTGCGGGAAATCGACAGCATGGAGGGGGATTATGTGCTGCGTTTCATGACCAGCCACCCCAAGGACTGCACACCGGAGCTGCTGGACGCGATGGCGCAGGGAACCCACACGGCGCACCACCTTCACCTGCCGGTGCAATGCGGATCCGACAGGGTGCTGAAAGCCATGAACCGGCGCTATACCCGCGAGAAGTACCTATCCCTTGTACGCATGGCGAGAGAAAAAATGCCCGATATCTCCCTGACGAGCGACATCATCGTGGGCTTTCCGGGGGAAACCTATGAGGAATTCCAAGAAACGCTTTCTCTCGTGCGGGAAGTGAAATACACGTCGCTCTTCACCTTCATTTATTCCGCGCGGGAAGGCACGCCGGCGGCGAAGATGGACGATCCTGTGCCGCATGCCGAGAAGGCGAAATGGATGAAGGAGCTGCTGGAAACGCAGGAGGCGATTGCCGCCGAGCGATGTGCTTCCATGATGGGCAGCCGCCAGCGGGTGCTGGTGGAAGGGGTGGACAGCCGCGACGGTTCGCTGTTCTGCCGGACGGGAACCAACATTGTGGTCAAGTGCATGGGCAGCCCGGACACAGTGGGCCACTTTGCGGAGTGCGAGATCACCGACGCGAAGAACTGGGTGCTGCAAGGGAAGTTTTTGTAAAAAATAAAAAACCAAAGGAGACAAACAACATGACAATCATCGACAAAGCAAGAGAAATGGGCAAGCTCATTCAGGAATCCGACGAGTACAAGGCACTGATGGAGGCAAGAGAAGCCAGCGACAAAGACGAGGAACTTCAGAAGCAGATAGGCGAATTCAACCTCGTCCGCATGAAGATGGAGATTGAATCCTCCAAGCCGGAGCCCGATCAGGACAAGGTCAACGAGCTGAACGAGCAGCTCATGAGCATTTACACCGCCGTCATGGAGAGCGAGAACATGGTTGCCTTCAACAAGGCAAAGGACGTTGTGGATCACCTGATGAACCACGTCACCGCCATTCTCACCGCGGCGGTCAACGGCGAGGATCCCGACACCTATGATCCCGACGCGGCCTGCACCGGCGACTGCTGCTCCTGCGGAGGCTGCCACTGATTTCTTTCAATGAAAGGAGCATTTCCTCCTGATGTCAGGCAAAAAGAAAAAGAAATATATTTCAAGTCAGATGAAAACAACGCCAAAAACTTCTCCGACCGTGACAGACAGAAAGCCTGATCCAAAGGAGAACGCTACTACCCGGAAGAAACCCGCGCCTTCTTCTCCGTTATTCGACAGGAACAGCCTGATGGAACTCTTCGCGCGTGTCTTTCTGCTGTCCATGGTGTTTGTATTCCCGCTTGCGATGGGGCCGGAAAAGTACGGAAATATCACGCACTACAAAAATTCCGTGTTTTACGTTCTGGCAGCGCTGGGGCTTTGCTCCGTGATTGTGGCCATGATCATCAAGGTGCTTTCCACCCCGTCCGACAGATTCAGCGTGGAATTGCCCGCCTTCAATCTGCCGGATATGGCCGTGCTGCTGTACTGGGGATTCCTGTTTATTTCCGCCATGCTCTCGCCCTACAAGGAAATCGCTTTCAACGGACAGGGCGTGCGCAATGACGGTCTTATCATTCAGAGTTTTTACGTGGCGGTGTATTTTCTGATCTCGCATCTGATCAAGCTGCAAAAATTCGACCTGAATGTCTACTGCTTCGGCGCAACGGCTGTGGCGGGACTGGTAATGCTGCATTTTTTCGGAATCGACGTGCTCAGCACGGGCTTCTCCAAGCCGAACTGGGAGAGCGGGCTGCTCTTTATGGGGCCGATGGGCAATATCAACCTGACTTCCTATTTTGTAACCGTTGCGCTTGTTCTTGCCGCCGGCCTTTTCATCACGGAACAGACGCTGAAATTCGATCGGCGCGGCGCGGTCATTCTGAGCTGCTTTGCGCTGATGCTGTGGGCGGAACTCAATCTCAATACCGACGCGGGCATTGTCGCGCTGGGGGCGGTGCTGCTCGCCGCCATGCCGCTCATGCTGATTTCCCTTGCACGGCTGGGAAGATATCTCGCGGTGATTTCCGCGGCCTCCGGCGTGATTGCCTTCAACCGGCTGGTCGTCAGGGACTGGATTCTGGAAGAGAATTTCGGCAAAACCGGCTGGCTTCTGCTTCTTGCGTCGATGCTGGCGGGAGCGGTATCCGTGTTCATTGGCTTCGAGTTTCGTTCCGCTGCGATAAAAAATTTCAGGCAAAAGCTGGATGCCGCCCTTACCCGCCGCAGACTGCTTATCGCGTCGGTTTCCGTTGACGTGCTGGCTGTACTGGGCGTATTCGCCGCTTCCTTCTTTGCCGCCAACAGCCGGAACAGCGGCGTGCTGTATGAATTCGGTCAGATTCTCTTCCACGGCAATTTCAGTGATAAATTCGGTCACAACCGCATGTTCACATGGAAGCGGACCGTCCGGCTCGCGGGCAGGAAGCCGGTTTTCGGCAGCGGTCCGGACACCTTCTGCACGGTATTCAACGAGGTCTACGGCGAGGAATCCAAGGAATTCTTCGGCGGCCGCAATCTCGACAAGGCGCACAACGAATATCTGCAATTGCTCATCTGTTCGGGCGTTACCGGACTGGGGGCGTTCCTCGCCTTCATCGGCAGCCTTGTGGCAAAAGCATACCGCCGCGCGACCGGCAATCCCCTTCTGGTCTGCTGCGGCGCCGCCGTGATCGGCTATTCCGTGCACGCCTTCTTCGGCTATTCTCTGCCCATCAATTCCCCGCTTATGTGGGTGCTTCTGGGACTGACCGGCGCCGCTGTGCGGGCCGGAGCGCAAAAAGCAGTGTAATGAATGACTTTTCTTCAAACCGGCGCAATCCGTATTCCGCGGAATGTGCCGGTTTATTGCATATTTTTCCAGACAGCCGGTAATACTACAGTAACAGAAGAATATAAAAATATAATAATTGTTATAATTATCCGAACGAAAAAGCTGTCAAATATTGACAATACCTGAAAAAAATGATATAGTAAAAATAATCCAATCCCAGCCGACACTATACACCAAACGGAGGACGATACTATGACCAGAAGAGAGTATCTGACCGCGCTCAATCAGTACCTTGTGACCATGAGCGAGTCGGAAAAAACCGCCATTCTGAAAGAATATGACGAGCATTACCGCAGAGGATTCGAGGCGGGCAAGACCGAGGCGCAGGTTTCGGCTTCCCTCGGTTCCCCTTATGACGTGGCCAACGAACTGCTTGCCGGCCGCCGGCCGCCGGTTCCCACCTACCCGCCGAAGCCCCGTCCGCAAACCTCCCAGACTTCCCAGACCTCGCAGAACGGCGCTCAGCGCAGCGGAACCTATCAGCCCCGCACCGCAACTGCCGCGCCATCCCGGCCCGCACAGCAGCAGATTTTCTCCGAACCGGCGCATACCCATACCCCTCAGCAGCCAAGTTATTCCGCGCCGTCGTATCCTTCCCAGCAGCCAAGTTATTCCGCGCCGTCGTATCCTTCCCAGCAGCCAAGTTATGCCGCGCCGTCGTATCCTTCCCAGCAGCAGAGCTATGCCGCGCCGTCCTATCCTTCCCAGCAGCAGGGTTATGCCGCGCCGTCCTATCCTTCCCAGCAGCAGGGTTATGCCGCGCCGTCCTATCCTTCCCAGCAGCAGGGTTATTCCGCGCCGTCCTATCCTTCCGAGCAGCAGGGTTATTCCGCGCCTGCATATCCTTCTCAGCAGCAGAGCAGTCAGGCCTATGTCGATTATGACCGCGCAGCGGAGGAAGAACCTTTGCCGGAAAAGAAAAAGCATGAAAGCCAGTACAGCACCACCGGCATTATTGTCGTCGCGGTGATCGGCGTGTTTCTGGTACCGACGCTGGGGTTCGCTGTGTACTATCTGGTGCGCGGTCTTTATGAGCTGATCAGGGCTTTCCCCGGTACAGGCATCGCCCTGATTGCGGCAGGCGGCTCACTGAGCGCCGACAGCCTGTGGATTTGCTTAGGCCTGATCTGCATCGGCATTTCCTTCCTTGCTCTGACCGGACTGCTTGTCATGGCGATCATTGAAATTACCAAGCTCGCCGTCAAACTGTTCCGATATGTCTACAAAGAGTGCAAGAAAATGATAAAGGAGGGCTCGTTTTGATTAAAAAGATCATACTGGCTATCACGTTTTTCGGAATTTTCGTCCTCACCTTCGCCGCCGGAGTGGGACTGATCATACTCGGCGCAGGGGATTTTTCGTGGGATATTGTTTCACGGTACGTTTCCATGAGCGACGTCGCAAAGATCAACGACAAACCCATCAGCAATCTCTTTTCCTTCAGCGACCATACCGAATTTGTGGGAAGCCACGCGGAAGGGAAGATCGGCTGCCCAACCGATAACGGCATCATTATCTTCGAGAATATCGCGGAGGAACTCACCGTTACCTCCTCGCCTGATGAATATATCCATATCACGGTGGACGGAAAGATCAGGGAATCCAGCACCGTAAAATCGGCCAAAAATCTCACCGGAACCAATATCCCCGACATTCAGTTTGAATGCAACCGCAGCACCGACGAAGCCATCATCAAAATACGCAAGCTGCGGGGCAAGGATATCACTCTGCGTGTGGAACTTCCCGCCGGCTACAAGGGAAATATCAGGCTGAAGAACATTGCCGGAAAGATGAATATTGCCACCCCGCTGGATCTCGCGTCATTGAAAATCGAGGACGCCGCCGGAAAGGTGTCCGCTTCCGGCGTCAGCGCAGACACATTGGCTCTGAAGGAAATCGCCGGAGAGGTGGAGCTTTCGGAAGGAACATTCAGCAAGGTAACCGTCACCGACTCGGCCGGCAAAGCCAACGTCAGCGGTACGATCGGCAGTTTCCGGATTAACAATATCATGGGCAGAATCAATCTGGAATCGGATGCTCCTCTGACCGGCGACTGCGATATCGTCAAGATTATGGGCACGGTTGACATTACTCTCCCGAAGGGAAGTAAATTCATGCTCACCAAAAAGGATGTCGTCGGTATAGTGACGCCATTGAAGGGCGACAAAAAGGCCGATTACACCATCGCCGTTGAAAATATCGTCGGCAAGGTGAGCATCGACCGGTAACAGAAAAAACAGAAGCGGAGAAGCGTTCTCCCGGCATGGTGCCGCGTGACGCATTCTCCGCTTTTTATGCGACTATTTGTATTCCTTTGAAGCAATGATATTTCCGTTCATATCGTAATATCTGACGATGACCGAACTTGTCTGCGGCACCTGTGCTTTGAAGGAACGAAGCACGCTGTCAATCGACGTTTCAAACGCCTTGCTTTCCAGATGTTCGGAAAGCTCCTCTTTGCTTTTGGATTCGTCTATGGAAACGGTGTAAATGCATTTGTAAACGATGGAATTGCCCTCCGCCGCCACTTCCAGCCGGAGTCCCTTTGCCTCGTAGGTCTGAGAGAGCGCCTTTACCTGTTCCTGGAACTGATCCTCCTGCACCAGCGCTTCCAGCTCGGTAAGCTCTTTTTCCTCGACATGGGAGGAAATAATGTTCAGGTCAGACGCTGACACACTGTTGTTTTTTTTGTCGCATGAAGCCATTCCCAAGCAAAGAGCCAAACAGAGCAGTGCGGTAAGTAACGCACTTCTTAAAACCGATTTCATAAAAAAGTCCCCTTTCCAAATGATTGATTCGACCTTTGAAAATAAATTATAGCATAGCAAAACCGTATTTTCAAGATGAATTCATTGAATTATATGACAGATATTCTCTATAAAAAATAGATAAAATGTGAAAATTGTGTGAAGGATTCAGATTTTACTTGACAATACAGAAAGAGCGGTTTATAATGCAATTCAATAAAGCAATAAAGCAATAAAACAACATACATTCAAACCGATGAAGCGGAGATAACGGCGGTGATGCCTTTACAGAGAGCCTGCGGCGCTGAGAGTCAGGCAAGAAACAACCCGTCAAATGGACCGCGGAGGGCGCAGTCAAATGAATTTGCTCATGGTGGATTCAAAGTATTCTGCGACGTGCAGGCATACGTCAGTTGCCGGGGATATGAAGGTATCCCGTCAAAGCGCACAGCCCGCAAGGACTGTGAATCAAGGTGGCACCGCGGATATTTTTTGCACGATATTCGTCCTTGACAGAAGTTTATTTTTGTACTTCTGTCAGGGACTTTTTTGTTGCCTGACAGACATTGGGAGATGATTGTATGATAATCAGACCGGAGCTTGAAACCGTGCGGAAGGAAGCCGCCAGCGGCCTGTACAGCGTCATGCCGGTCAGCTGCGAATTGCTCTCCGATTTCATCACGCCGATCGAGGCCATGCGGATCCTCAAAAACGTGTCGGCGCACTGCTACCTGCTGGAATCGGCGCAGCAGGGGGAAAAATGGGGACGCTACACCTTCCTCGGCTACGACCCCAAGATGGAGATCACCTGCGTGGACGGCCAGCTTTCCGCCAGCCATATGAAGATCGCCACCAAAGACCCTTCCTCGGTGCTGCGCAGCATTCTCGCCGATTACAGAAGTCCGCGGCTGGACTACCTGCCTTCCTTTACCGGCGGTCTGGTGGGCTATTTCTCCTATGACTACCTTTTCTACAGCGAACCCACCGCCCGCCGCGACACGGAGGATTCCGAAGGCTTCAAGGACATGGATCTCATGCTCTTTGACAAGGTCATCGCCTTCGACCACATGAAGCAGAAGATCATTCTCATCGTCAACATGCGGCTGGCGGACGGTGAAACCGGGTACAACAAGGCGGCGCTGGAACTCAGACAGATGGCCGAACTTCTCCGGAACGGCGACAAAATACAGGAAAAGCCGGGAAGGCTTCTGGGCGAAGTGAAGCCGCTCTTTGACAAAGAACGCTTCTGCTCGATGGTCAGGAGCGCCAAGCGGTACATCAAGGAAGGAGACATCTTCCAGATCGTGCTTTCCAACCGTCTGTCCGCCCCCTTTGAAGGCAGTCTGTTCAACACCTACCGCCTGCTGCGCACCATCAATCCCTCCCCCTATATGTTCTATTTCTCCGGCACCGACGTGGAAGTGGCGGGCGCTTCTCCCGAAACGCTGGTCAAGCTGGAGGACGGCATACTGCACACCTTCCCGCTGGCCGGCACCCGGCCGAGGGGCAAGACCGAAGAGGAAGACAAGGCGCTGGAAACCGAGCTGCTCGCGGATGAGAAGGAGCTGGCGGAACACAACATGCTGGTGGATCTGGGACGCAACGATCTGGGGCGGATCAGCCGGTTCGGCACCGTCGAGGTGGAAAAGCTGCACGATGTGGTGCGGTATTCCCACGTCATGCATATCGGCTCCACCGTCAGGGGTGTGATACGGGAGGACAAGGACGCGCTGGACGCGATCGAAGCGGTGCTTCCGGCGGGAACGCTCTCCGGCGCGCCGAAAATCCGGGCCTGTCAGCTGATCGGCGAACTGGAGAACAACAAGCGCGGCATTTACGGCGGCGCGATAGGCTACATCGACTTCACCGGCAATATGGACACCTGCATCGCCATCCGCATTGCCTACAGGAAGAACGGCAGGGTGTTCGTCCGTAGCGGCGCAGGCATTGTCGCCGACTCGGTGCCGGAGAAGGAATTTGAGGAATGCATGAACAAGGCGCGTTCCTGCCTGAGCGCCTTGGAACAGGCGCAGGAGGTGGAGGAATGATTCTGCTGATAGACAATTATGACAGCTTTTCCTATAATCTTTACCAACTGATTGGCTGCATTGACCCCGACATCCGGGTGATACGCAACGACGAAATGACGGTGGAGGAAATCAAAGCCCTTCGCCCCGACCGGATCATTCTTTCCCCCGGCCCCGGCCGGCCGGAGAAAGCGGGAATTATCGTGCAGGCAGCCGCGGAATTGGGTCGTGAAATTCCCACTCTCGGCGTGTGCCTCGGACATCAGGCCATCTGTCTGGCGTTCGGGGGCGAAATCACCTACGCCTCCCGCCTGATGCACGGCAAGCAGTCCACGGTGACATTCGACGCGGGATGTCCGCTTTTCCGGGGGTGTCCTTCCAAAGCACCGGTCGCGCGGTATCACTCGCTGGCGGCCAACCCCGAAAAACTGCCCGCGTGCCTGAAGGTCACGGCACGCACAGACGAAGGGGAGATCATGGCGGTGCAGCACAGGGAATTCCCGATCTACGGGGTACAATTCCACCCGGAGTCCATCATGACGCCGGACGGCAAGACCATGCTGGAAAATTTTATTCTCGGATAAAAAAATTGAAAGGGAGCTAATGAAAAATGATCAAAGAAGCCATCATCAAAATCGTAAGCAAGGGCGACCTCACCTATGACGAAGCCTACGCGGTCATGAACGAAATCATGAGCGGCGAAACCACCGCCACGCAGAACGCGGCGTTCCTTTCCGCGCTTTCCACCAAGAGCGCGAGAGCCGAAACCACCGACGAAATCGCCGGCTGCGCGGCGGCCATGCGCGACCACGCGACCAAGGTCGATACCGGCATGGACATCTTTGAGATTGTCGGCACCGGCGGCGACAACGCGCAGAGCTTCAACATTTCCACCACTTCCGCGCTGGTGGCGGCGGCGGGCGGCATGAAGGTCGCCAAGCACGGCAACCGCGCCGCTTCCTCCCTCAGCGGAACGGCGGACTGTCTGGAGGCGCTGGGCGTGAACATCCATCAGAGTCCCGCCCGCTGCGTGGAATTGCTGAATGAAGTGGGAATGTGCTTCTTCTTCGCCCAGAAGTACCACACCTCCATGAAATACGTCGGCGCCATCCGCCGCGAACTGGGATTCCGCACGGTGTTCAACATTCTCGGCCCCCTCACCAATCCCGGTTCGCCAAAAATGCAGCTGCTGGGCGTGTATGACGAATATCTCGTGGAGCCGCTGGCGCAGGTGCTGGTCAGCCTCGGCGTGAAGCGCGGCATGGTGGTTTACGGCATGGATAAGCTGGACGAAATTTCCCTCAGTGCGCCCACCAAAATCTGCGAAATCAAGGACGGCTGGTTCCGTTCCTCCGTGATTACCCCGGAGGAATTCGGCTTTGAGCGTTGCAGCAAGGCCGACCTCAGAGGCGGCACGCCCGCAGAGAACGCCGCCACCACCTGCGCCATTCTCGGCGGACAGCAGGGACACAAGCGCAACGCGGTGCTGCTGAATGCCGGCGCGTCGCTCTACATCGGCGGCAAGGCGGATTCCATGGAAAAGGGCGTCGTGATGGCGGCGGACATCATCGACTCCGGCGCGGCGCTGAAAACGCTTGACCAATTCATCGAGGTCAGCAACCGCCCGGAGGTTGAGGAATGAACATTTTAGATCAGCTCGCGGAGCACGCAAGGGAACGCGTGCAGAGGGCGAAGGCGGAAAATCCCCTGAACGCCCTGCGGGAAAGCGCCTTCGCGCTGCCCAAAGGCACCTTCGCCTTTGAGAATGCCCTGAAAACGCCGGATATTGCCTTCATCTGCGAATGCAAAAAGGCTTCTCCTTCCAAGGGTCTGATCGCGCCGGAATTCCCCTACCTTCAGATAGCGGAGGAATATGAAGCCGCGGGAGCCGACGCGATTTCCGTGCTGACCGAACCGAAATGGTTTCTCGGCCGCGATGACTATCTCAGAGAAATCGCGTCGAAGGTGTCAATTCCCTGCCTGCGCAAGGATTTTACCGTCGATGAATATATGATTTATGAAGCAAGAGTGCTCGGCGCGTCGGCGGTGCTGCTCATCTGCTCGATTCTCAGCCCTTCACAGCTGAGCGAGTATATGTCTCTCTGTGACGAACTGGGACTGTCGGCATTGGTGGAAGCGCACGATGAAGCCGAAATTCAGGCCGCCCTGAACGCGGGCGCGAGAGTGGTGGGCGTGAACAACCGGAATTTAAAGGATTTCACGGTGGACACCTCCAACAGCCAAAGACTGCGTTCGCTGCTGCCTTCCGGCGTGCTGTTCGTATCCGAAAGCGGCGTGAAAAGCGCGGAGGATGTGGCCGATCTAAGGAAAATCGGCGCGGACGCGGTGCTGATCGGCGAAACGCTCATGCGTGCGACCGACAAGGCGGCCAAGCTGCGGGAGCTGAAAGGAATTTAAAATGACCAGAATCAAGCTATGCGGACTGACGCGGACAATGGACATTCAGGCCGCCAACGGGCTGCGACCCGATTATGTCGGCTTTGTCTTTTTTGCAAAGAGCAGGCGCAATCTTTCCCCGAAACAGGCGGCGAAGCTGAAAGAAGCGCTTGATCCGGGCATTCAGGCGGTGGGCGTATTCGTCGACGAAGCGCCGGAGAAAATCGCCCTTCTGCTGGAAGAAGGGGTGATTGACGTCGCACAGCTTCACGGGCAGGAGGATATTTCTTACTTTAACCGTCTGCGCGAGCTGACCGGCAAGCCCATCATAAAGGCTTTCCGTGTGGAAAAGCCGGAGGACTGCCTCGCTGCTGAGAATTTCCCCTCGGAATACCTGCTGCTGGATTCCGGCATGGGCAGCGGCGTGACCTTCGACTGGTCGGCGGTGGCGGGGGTAAAGCGGGACTTCTTTCTCGCGGGAGGACTTTCCCCGGAAAACGTCGCCGACGCAATAAAGAATATTCATCCCTTTGGCGTGGACGTAAGCTCCGGCATAGAGAGCGACGGAGTCAAGGATTATCAAAAAATGGCGGCATTCGTGGCCGCAGTCAGAAAGGAAGAGGCGTAATGACCAATCCCAAGGGACGGTTCGGAATTCACGGCGGTCAGTATATCCCCGAAACGCTGATGAACGCCGTGATTGAACTGGAAGAAGCCTACAACTTCTACAAGAACGACCCGCAATTCAACGCGGAGCTGAGCGAGCTTTTCAACGAGTACGCGGGAAGGCCTTCCCGCCTGTATCACGCCGCCAAAATGACGGAAGACCTCGGCGGCGCGAAGATTTATCTCAAGCGCGAAGATCTCAATCACACCGGCGCACACAAGATCAACAACGTGCTGGGGCAGGCCCTGCTCGCCAAGAAGATGGGCAAGACCCGCCTGATCGCCGAAACCGGCGCGGGACAGCACGGTGTGGCGACCGCCACGGCCGCCGCCCTGATGGGCATGGAGTGCGTGGTCTTCATGGGCGAGCAGGACACCAAGCGTCAGGCGCTCAACGTCTACCGCATGAAGCTGCTGGGCGCGGAGGTGATTCCCGTCAAGACCGGAACGGCGACGCTGAAAGACGCGGTTTCGGAGGCCATGCGCGAATGGACTTCCCGCATAGCCGACACCCATTACTGCCTCGGCTCGGTCATGGGGCCGCACCCTTTCCCCACCATTGTGCGGGACTTTCAGGCGGTTATCTCCAAGGAGATCAAGGAACAGATGCTGCGGAAGGAAGGACGGCTGCCCGACGCGGTGATCGCCTGTGTCGGCGGCGGCTCCAACGCCATCGGCAGCTTCTATCACTTCATCGGGGACAAAGACGTCCGGCTTATCGGCTGTGAAGCGGCGGGGCGCGGCATTGACACCTTTGAAACGGCCGCCACCATTTCCACCGGTCGCGTCGGTATTTTCCACGGTATGAAATCCTATTTCTGTCAGGACAAATTCGGGCAGATCGCACCGGTCTATTCCATTTCAGCGGGTCTGGACTACCCCGGTGTAGGGCCGGAGCACGCCTACCTGCACGACATCGGACGGGCGGAATATGTCGCGATTACCGACGAGGAAGCGGTGCAGGCGTTTGAATACCTTGCCCGCACGGAGGGCATTATTCCCGCCATTGAATCGGCGCACGCCGTCGCCTATGCCATGAAGCTGGCGCCGACGCTGGCGAAGGACAGAATCATCGTCATTACCGTCTCCGGGCGGGGCGACAAGGACTGCGCCGCCATCGCCCGTTACAGAGGGGAGGATATTCATGAGTAAGATTGCAAACGCGTTCGCCGGGGGGAAGGCCTTCATTCCCTTCATCACCTGCGGCGACCCCGATATGGAAACCACCGCCGCCGTCGTGCGTGCGGCAGTTGCGAACGGCGCGGATCTGATTGAGCTGGGCATTCCCTTCTCCGACCCCACCGCCGAAGGCCCCGTCATTCAGGGGGCGAATCTCCGCGCACTGGAAGGCGGCGCGACCACCGACAGGGTATTCGAATTGGTGAAGGATCTGCGGAGGGACGTGTCGGTGCCGATGGTATTCATGACCTACGCCAATGTGGTCTTTTCCTATGGCGCGGAGAAATTCATCTCGGCCTGCGGTGAAATCGGCATTGACGGGTTGATTCTGCCCGATCTGCCCTTTGAGGAAAAGGAGGAATTCCTGCCGCTCTGCCATGAGTACGGCGTCGATCTCATTTCGCTCATTGCCCCGACCTCGGAGAACCGCATTGCCATGATCGCCCGTGAAGCCGAGGGCTTTATATACCTTGTGTCCAGCCTCGGCGTGACAGGAATGAGAAGCGAGATCAAGACCGATCTGGCCTCCATAGTGGCAGTTATCAGGGAAAACACAACCATTCCCTGTGCGATTGGCTTCGGCATTTCCACTCCCGAACAGGCGCGGAAGATGGCGGTCATTTCCGACGGCGCGATTGTCGGCTCGGCGATTATCAGGCTGCTGGAGCAGCACGGCAAGGACGCGCCTTCCTATGTCGGCGAATACGTGAAAAGCATGAAGGACGCAATTTCGGAATAAAAAACAGCGGCATGTCGGTTACGGAAACCGGCATGCCGCTGTCATTATCTTTGAAGCAAAAGGTATGCGCGAAAATAATCCATAAGGGAATTAGCAGAAGTAAACGTCCATCGCGACGGCTTCTTCGCCGGCCACGATATAGGCCTTGCTCTCTTCGGGCTTGACATAGATCTTGATATCCTTGTCCTCGCCGACGGTGAGCTTTGCGTTCTTGACGATCTCATCCACAGCAACCTGTACGCCGCCGAACTCGATGAAGACTTCTGTCTTGACTTCAGGCTTGACCTCAGCCTTGGCTTCTGCCTTGACTTCCTCTTTCACTTCGGCTTTTTCTGCCTTGGGGGCAGCCTTCTTTGCGGGAGTCTTCTTTGCGGGCTTCTTAGCGGGAACTTCAACAGCATCTTCCACTGCCGCGGCCTCTGCCTTTACTTCTTCCTTAACTTCCTTAACCTCTGCCGCTGCGGCAGCTGCCTTCTTTCTGGGTGCCATAATTTTTTACCCCTTTCAGTTTTTCGTAAATAAGTTGATTGACAAGCACAAGGCTTGATCAATTGACTTGCATATTATACACCTATTTTTCCCAAATGTCAAACTTATACAAAATAAAATTTCATATTTGTAGCCATCGACAAAAAAATACAATACGACACGCAATTTATAATTCAATTTTGATTAAAATTGACCGTCAAACAGGCGGTTTCAAAGAGGAAAGGCGGTCAGGCTTCCTCCGCTTCCGGCTCCGGCGCGGCGTTTTTCTTGATAAACTCCAGCTTGTAGCCGTGGGCGTACAGTTCCAGCATAGCGCCTATAAAAGAATAAAGCAGATTATGCCCCCAGCTGATACTGCCCATCGTGATATGGTCAACGATAATCAGCAGCACGTAAAAACCGAAATACGCGTAAATATAATGCCTCACCATGGAACCCAGCTTCTTGTTGCGGAAGTGCCACCTCACGCTGCGGAACATCAGCGCACAGGCCGTCACCAGAAACATGGCGGCAAAAATCAGAAACAGCGTACCCACAACGTAATACGGCTTGCCGATAATGCCCCTTCTCACAAGACCTACCATGATCAGGAAAAACAGAACGGCGAAAAAGCCGCCTGCCTGATTGATGTACTTAAACAGCTTCATCTGACAATCTCCTTCTTATCATAATCCTCGCTCAGCAGCCCGTAATGCGCCACGTCGTAAAACACGCCGTCCTTCATTATCTCCTGCCTTGCGACGCCCTCAAATTCAAATCCCAGCTTGTCCAGCACCCGGCGGGAGGCTTCATTGTCCGTCATGCACACCGCGCCTACGCGGTTAAGGTCGAGCCTTCCGAACGCGTAATCCAGTATGATCCTGCCCGCTTCGGTGGCAATGCCCCTGTTCCACATGTCGGGGTGAATGTAGTAGGCGAGCGTCGCGTGACGGCACCGGCTGTTCACATTCACAATGCCGATGTTGCCGATCAGCCGGTCGGTTTCTTTTTCAAAAATTCCGAATTCATAGGAGGTGCCGGTCCGTCGGCAATTGGCATTGAATTTGATCCACCAGCGGGCGTGATCCACATCGAATTCCCGCTGAATGTTGTAGGTCGTGCGGTATATCTCGTCGCGTGAAGTCATGTCGGAAAGCGCCTGCGCGTCGCTGGCTCTGTATGCCCTGAGATAAATCCTGTCGCCCGTCAGTCTGCCGCTCTTCCACATGATTCTCGCTCCTTTCATTATTCACTGTTCTACATTCTTTATTCACTGGACTGAAACAATCGGTATTCGCCTGACCTTATTGCGTGTCCGGGCTGGTCTTGCTCGGTCGCTACGCTCCCTCTCGAGGGCAGAGCCCTCGACCTCCCGCAAGGGCTCTGCTTTGGGAAAAAGACCCGGCAGGGATCCAGACCCATGCACCCCATTATTGGCGCTGCGCACTTTCTTCTTTTATTTCTTTATTACCGCTATTCCCAACTCCGCCAGCTGCTTCTCGTCAACCGGCTGCGGCGCGTTGGTCATCGGCTCGCTCGCGTCCTTCACCTTCGGGAATGCCACTACGTCGCGCAGCGATTCCGCCTTGCACATCAGCATGACCAGTCTGTCCAGACCTATGCCGAAGCCGCCGTGCGGCGGCGCACCGTATTGGAACGCGTCGGTCAGGAATCCGAACTTCTCCTGCGCCTGCTCCGGTGTGAAGCCCAGTGCCTCAAACATCTTCTCCTGCAATTCGGGGTCGGTGATTCTGATGGAACCGGATGACAGCTCAATACCGTTCAGCACAAGGTCGTAAGCCTTCGCGTAGACCTTCTCCGGCGCGTTGTCGAGGTACTGGATGCATTCGTCCAGCGGAGCGGTGAAGGGATGATGCATCGCGTCCCAGCTCTGTGTCTCGTCGTTGTACTCAAAGAAGGGGAATTCCACGACAAAGAGGAAGTTAAAGGTGTCGGGAATAATGCCCAGCCGCTTGGCCGTTTCCTGACGCAGAGCGCCGAGCACCGGCAGGGTCACCTTATTCCTGTCGGCGACAAAAAGCACCACGTCGCCCTTCTCCGCGCCCATTCTGGAAAGAATCGCGTCGAGCTGCCCTTCGCCGAGGAATTTGGCAAAGGTGCAGGTGGGCGTTTCGTCCGCCCAGCGAATCCACGCGAGCCCCTTCGCGCCGATGCCCTTGACGTATTCCACCAGCTTGTCGATTTCCTTGCGGGTGTAGATCTTCGCGCCGTCCTTCAGGCAGATGCCGCGCACGCTGCCGCCGTTTTCAATAGCGGAAGTGAACACGCCGAAGCCGGTCTGCCCCGCGATGTCGGAGATATCGGTGATTTCCATGCCGTAACGGGTATCCGGCTTGTCGGAACCGTAGCGGGACATGGCTTCGTTGTAGGTGATTCTCGGCAGCGGCAGGGGAATGTCAATGCCCATCGTTTCCTTCATCAGGAACTTTATAAAACCTTCCTCCCACGGAAGCACATCCTCCACCTTGTCGACAAAGCTCATTTCCACGTCGATCTGGGTGAATTCCGGCTGGCGGTCGGCTCTCAAATCCTCGTCGCGGAAGCAGCGGGCGAGCTGGAAGTATTTGTCGAAGCCCGACACCATCAGAAGCTGCTTGTAGAGCTGCGGCGACTGAGGGAGGGCGTAGAAGCTGCCGTTGTGGACACGGCTGGGAATGATGTAGTCTCTTGCTCCTTCGGGAGTGGACTTGATCATCATGGGGGTTTCGATTTCGATAAATCCGTTGTCGGAGAAAAATCTTCTTGTGGCCTGCATGACCTGATGCTTGAAGAGGATATTCTTCATCAGCACCGGACGGCGAAGGTCGAGGTAGCGGTTCTTTAAACGGATATCCTCGCCGGTCTTGCAGTTGTCGGTGATTTCAAAGGCGGGCGTGACGGCCTTGTTGAGAATGCGAAGCTCGGTGACAGCGATTTCAATGTCGCCGGTTGGAATTTCGGGATTCTTGGACGAACGCTCGCGGACGGTTCCGACGGCGGCGAGGACGTACTCGCTGCGGCAGGACTTCGCCTTTTCAAAGACGGCTCTGTCGGTGGTGTCGTCAAAGGTCAATTGCAGAATTCCCGTGCGGTCGCGCAGGTCGATGAAGATCAGCCCGCCCTTGTCGCGCTGCTTCTGCACCCAGCCGCAGACGGTGACGGTTTCTCCGATGTTTCCGGCCCGCAGCACGCCGCAGTAATGGCTGCGCCTGAGGCCTGTCAGTGTTTCAGACATATTTCATTCCTCCAAAAAAATAGCAATGTCAATACAATAATTCTATATAGTAAGGGCAGATGTTTTCCCTTACGGCAGAATACCCAATGCCTCCAGATAGCCTTCCACCAGCATGATCAATATGATTCCCGCAACCACGAGAAATGGAATTCCGTCGATAACCGCCGGAATCAGCGCAAGGAAGGTATTGCGCCGGGGCTTTGCGGATTTTCTCAGCCCGTAAGCCCAGATGACCGACAGGCAGGACGCGAGCATGAAGGGAAAGCCGAACGCCATCAGGATAAAGGCGCGTTCATTCTCGGTGAAGGGAATCATCGCCATCGGGTCGGGTTCGGATGTCGGAGGCAGGAAGCATTTAACGCCGAGATAAGCCGTCATCAAAATGCCGATCACGTAAATCACCGTCACAGCCATCCGGACCGGCAGCGTTTTTTTATTTTCATTCATCACAACGTCCCCATATTTTCAAAATAATCCATTCCGCCGCGTAAATCAGCAGGGTTCCGGCTGCGTAGCAGAGAATGTCCGCGAAATCCGCCGAGGAGCCTAGAAGAATTCCCAGCAGACTGCCCTTGGAAATGCCCAGCAGCCCGCACAGATTGAAATACTGCAACACTTCCGCCAGAATGCCCAGCCCGCCGACAGCGGCCGGCAGCCATACGGCATGACGCACATAAAACATCCGCACCAAGCAGTAGATCAGCGGAATCACCAGCACATCCCCGCCATACGCCCGAAGAAACCCGTGCGCGAATTTCCCGATGATGATTTCAACCGCCAGCAGCAAAATAAATCCGAACAAAGCGGAAATTCTCTTATTCTTATCACTCATTTTTTTCATTCCAGCGCGAAGCGCTTTGACACTATTATCTATAATCTATTATCTATTATCTTAGCGGCGCAACCGCGCCGCGCTTCAGTCCCACCAGAAGTACCAGAAGGGGGATTTTGTCAGATTGTCCGCGAGGGTTCGGAGGTTGTATTCGTCGGCGTACTGTTCCACGCGATCCTGACAGAAATAGTATTGCTCTTTCGCCAGCGCGTAGGCTTCTTCCATGTCGGTCGGCAGATCAGACACCCGGAATTCCAGCTCGTCGGAAGTCACGCAGCAGATCACCGCGCGGTATTTGTCATACCAGCGCTTTGCCATCGCCAGCAGCTCTTCCGGCGCGGGACATTCGTTCCAGCCGCCCATCGGCAGCCACGCCGCAACCTGCCACGGCTCGGCGGCGGGTATTTTTGCGAGCAGCAGCTCATGGGATTTTTGGGTGTCGTCATCAAAGGGCGCGGAAAAGCTGTCGCGTGAAAATTCAAAATAGATTTCCTCGCCTCCCCATTCTTCTTCCAGATCAAATTCCTCGTCCTCGGCGCTCTCCGCCATGCGCGTCCGCAAGAAATCCTCCGCGTCCGTGTCACGAAGCCCCGCGATCATGCTGTCACGGTAAGCGTGCAGCCTGCTTTTTTCCCCGTCGGTGAGCGCAAACCCTTCCTTCAGCGCGAATTGGCGATCCTGATATCCGGAACTGCGGTTCAGAAAGTCCGACAAACCCGCGTTGTCATACAGCATTTCCGCAAGGTTGACTTCATTCGTCGCGATCAGCACGGGAACATACCCCTGTTCATTCCCCTCCGCGACGGCGTTATTGAATCGCCTGACTGTCTCGCCGTATGCGGTGCCTTGCGGAATGTATTCATACGGGCAGTCAAGATAAGCGGCAATGGCGCGGCTGACGGCGCTCGGTTCCGACGGTGGCTGTTCCTTGCCGGGGAATATTCTTCTCAAAATGCCCATGATGTTCAGATTTCCTCCGCGCCTTCTCCCAGCAGCTTGTCAAGCCCCGCAAGGCCTTCAAAGGCCGCGACGGTTTCATTCAGACGGGCCATGGTGTCGTTGATGCCCATGTCGTAGAGCGATTCGATGATGCCGGTCTCCATGGTGACTTCGGTCTGCTGCCCCGACTCCATGTTTTTGAGCTTGACAATGCCCGATTCCAGTTCGCTGTCGCCGATGACGACGGTGTATTTCGCCCCCAGCTTGTTGGCGTACTTCATCTGTGCCTTGACGGAACGGTTGTTGAGGTCGGTTTCGGCGGAAAAGCCTTCGGCGCGGAGACTGGCACAAAGCTCCATGCACTTCACCACAGCGGCTTCGCCCATCGGCGCGAGATAAATCATGGTTTTTTCCGGCGCGGGATATTCCACGCCCTGCGCGTCCATGACCAGCATGACCCTTTCCAGCCCCATGCCGAAACCGAGGGAAGGGGTATCGGGGCCGCCAAGCTGCTTGAATAGTCCGTCGTAACGGCCGCCGCCGCAGATGGTGGACTGTGCGCCGAGGTCGGAGGAAATGAATTCAAAGACCGTGCGGGTGTAATAGTCGAGTCCCCGCACGATGGAAGGATTGATTTTATATTCGATGCCCATCGCGTCAAGGTACTTCTTCACGCTGTCGAAGTGGGCGCGGCAGTCGTCGCAGAGATAATCGATCATTCTTGGCGCGTCCTTGGCGACTTCCTGACAGGAAGGAACCTTGCAGTCGATAATGCGCATGGGATTTCTGTCGAGACGGTCAAGGCAGGTCTCGCAGAGCTGCTCTTTCCGGCTCTCGAAATATTCCTTGAGGGCCTTGTGATATTCGGCGCGGCAGGTGGGGCAGCCGATGGAATTGATTTCCAGCGTATAGCCGCTGATGCCCAGCTCGCGAAGAGTTGAATCAGCGAGAGAAATGATCTCCGCGTCGGCCGCCGGAGAGGGAGCGCCGAATAATTCCACGCCGAACTGGTGGAATTCGCGCATACGTCCCGCCTGCGGTTTTTCCGCGCGGTAACAGGCGGAAGTATAGCAGGCCTTGACGGGCAGCGCGTCGTTGATGAGCCCGTGCTCGATGGCGCACCGGACGGCGGAAGCGGTCATTTCGGGGCGGAGCGAAAGCGAACGGTCGCCGCGGTCGGTGAAGGTGTACATTTCCTTCTGCACCACGTCGGTGGTGTCGCCCACGCCGCGGGTGAATAATTCGGTGTGTTCAAAGACCGGTGTGCGGATCTCGCTGTAGCCGTGCAGACGGGCGGTTTCAAGGCAGGTCTTTTCGACGTACTGCCATTTATAGCTGTCGGCAGGAAGCATGTCCTGCGTTCCTTTGATGGATTTTGCGATTAATGCCATTTTATTCCATTCCTTTCTTTGGAAAAGATTGTGTCAATCTTTTATATCTGATTATTATAACATCTGTAAGCCGCAAATGCAATATTTTCGAGGAAAAATACACGGTAAAAATTTGTCGGGATTGTTAGAGCCTGTTCAGAATCTCCGCGTGTGCGGATGGCGTAGCTGAACAAAGTTCAGCTAGCAGATATTTTCGCCAGATGACGCCAATACCGCAGGCAATACTTTGTGTATTAACTAGCGAAACGAATGTTTCGCTGGGATTTCTGGCAAAATATGGCGGAAAAGATGCCAGCCAGACGTGCGTGGAGAGATTCTGAACAGGCTCTTATATGTATTATGATTCCCCGGTGCGGATTCTCATTTTTCCGTCTTTGACGGAGATGGTGATGTTCCCGCATCGTGATGTGCTGTAAACATGCCGGAATCCCATCCCTTGCAGCCGGTTGCAAAGGCGGTCTGCGTTTTTGTCTTTCGCGGTGGTGATGACCGCGCCGACACGCAGCAGGGCAGCCCCGCTGATTTCCTTCCCGACGACCGCCGCGTCGCAGCTTCGCCATTCTTCCGGGATGAGAAGGCAGTTGGCGCTTTCGGGGCAGATGAGAGCGGTCGCATCTGAGCAGGTAAGTCTTTCCCACCGACCGCCCTCGCTGTCGGTAAAGGTTTCCAATTGCAGCGCCGGCGAGTGGATTTTCAGGCATACGCCGAACGGTTCGGTTTCCATTTCCTTTGAGGGGCTTCTTGTGTCTTTCCTGTGCAGATCCATATCGGTGAGCAGCCGGTCAGGAGAATACTGCTCAATGATACGGTAAATATTCCCGCTCCGCTCTGTGGAATCCTCCGATACCGCGACGGCGTCCACCTTCATAACACCCTCCGCCCGAAGGGTTTCACCTATCACCGACATCGCGTAGGCGTCCCCTCCGGCATCCGCGAAGAATGCGTGCGTGCGGTTTTTGGCGCAAACGCACATGCATCCGTTCCCCGTGTCGAATACGATGATCTCCCCGCCCTCGCAAAAGAACTGATGGGAAAGCATGGTGGCAAAGAGCAGCACCGCTATTTCGCAGAGAACAAAACGCCGCAGCCTTCTTCCGAATGTCTCGCTTTGTGAGAAACGCTTCATGATGAATGCCGATGCCAGCAGCAGCAGTATCATCAGAAACAGGTAAGGCGTATAGGAATAACCTGTGTTGAGGGTGGAGAAGGGCAGCTTTGCGAGCGCATCCGTAACGGCTTCAAGATAGACGCAAAGAACGGCGGCGGCAAATCTCAGCGGCAGCGAGAGCGGCCATCCGATAAACGGAATGCAGTAAATGGCGGAAGCGATAATGCCTAAAAGAAGAAATTCCGAGGCTATGTAAACGCAAAGGAGATTTGTCAGAGGAGCAATCAGCGGCACGCTGCCGAAATGGATCGCGGTCAGCGGCAGAATAGAAAGGTTGGCCGTAAGCGAAACCGCGAAAGAGTACAGTATTCTTTTGCCCCATATTCTGACCCTCAGTCTTTCCGGCATCATGCCGAGCCGGTTCAGAATGTGCCTTGCGGAGTGAAGCAGGGAATTTTTGATTCTCTCATACGCAAGTAATAGACCAAGCGTGGCGCAGACCGAAAGCTGCAAGCCGATATCCGCGGCGGCCCATGGATTCGGAAGGCAAATGATCAGTGCCGCCGCCGACAAGGACGTCAGGCTGTCGGGATCGCGGAAAATGATTTTGCTGATCAGTACCGTAATCATCATGACCCCGGCGCGCACAACCGACGGAGAAAAGCCTGTTACCGCCATGAACATCAGATTGAAGGCAATCTGAACCGTCAGGGAAAGCGTAGGATGGACTTTCAGTTTCAGCAGACATTTTCTCAATGCCGTCGTGAGCAGTGTCAGATGAAGACCGGATACGGCGAGAAGGTGTGCGATGCCGGTCGAGCGGAAATTTTCCACCGTCTTATCGCCCAGATATTCCGTGTCGCCCAGAAGCATGCCGCAAAGCATGGCGGCAGCCCGTTTCGGCAGAGCCTTGCGGATGGCGGATAGGACGGCGCGTTTGACCGTCTGGGGGATATACCTCAGGCGGAAACTGCCCTTTGTGACACTGTAGTCCGAATAAGTCTTGCACCAGCAGCGCGCTTTCATTCCCTCGGCGCGGAGGGAAGTGGTACTGTTGTAGCCGGTTTCGCGGCCGTTTTGGAGGAATTGCACTTCGCAGGTGACGGTGTCCCCTTCCTTGGCTTCTTCCAAAGCGGTGCGGCTGGTCATGAGAATGCGGAGATTTTGCTTCGCGCCCGGAATGTCAATGCGGCCGGTTTCGATGACGTACCGCCAGCGTCCGGACTGCCTGCGCGGAATCTCGCAGATTTCGCCCGAAATGACGCAGGATTGATCGCTCAGTTTGTCCGAAAGGGCATTGGCGCTCAGTTGACAGCAGCCGATCACAAGGAACGCCGCGCACACCGGGCAGAGAATGAGCAGGATATCCCGCAATTTTTCACGGTAAAGAAAAATGGCCGCGATCGCGGTGATCGCAGCCATAACGCACAGAATGAAATTGACTTCGGGAAAGAAGCAGACAGCGGCGGCGGAGGTTGCCAGATAGCTGAGTCCGATGGCAGCAAGAGGACGCTTCATGATGCCCGCTCCCTTTCCCTTATATATAAGTATAGTATTATATATAAGTATAGTATATTGAATCAGCTTTACTTGAAGAAAAGCGGCAGATTGCCCAGCACGATGATGTCGTCTCTGTTGTTCGCGTCGCCTTCGGAAAGCACGGCGCACTTTGCCACGATATCCGCCCCGGCCTGTTCCGCCAGCGCGACCGCGGCATTCAGCGAACCGCCGGTGCTGATGACGTCGTCCAGCACAACCACTCTCTTGCCTTTCAGTTCAGCGGCGTCGTCCTCGCCGAGATAGAGCTTCTGGAGGCCTTGGGTGGTGATGGACTTGTCGTCCACGCTCAGAGCGTTGCCCATGTAGACCTTCAGTCCCTTGCGGGCGACAATGTACTTCTTGCCGCACTGGCGGGACATTTCGTAAGCGAGCGGAATGCTCTTGGCTTCGGGTGTGAGAATCAGGTCGAAGTCGGGGAGCTTGGCAAGAAGCGCCTCGGCGGATTTGACGGTGACTTCCACATCGCCGAAGAGAATGAAGGCGGCGATTTCCAGCTTGTCATTCACGGCGAATTTCTTGAGCTGACGCTTGCAGCCCGCAATGGTGATTTCATAGGTATCGTTCATTTTGTCCATTTCCTTTTCGGTTGAAGTTTTTTCCAAACGGTGTTTAAATAATCCGAACATATTTTTACGCCAGCTTTTCTTGCATTTTTTTACCGCCTAAGATATGAAAATGAATGTGGCTGACGGTCTGTAAGGCGTCTTCACCGCTGTTGGTGACGACGCGGAAGCCGTTGTCCAGCCCCTGTTCCTTGGCGATCTTCGCGATGATCTCGAAGATGTGGGCAATCGCCGCGCTGTTTTCCGGCGTGATGTCGGCGGCGGAATCGGCGATGTGCTGCTTGGGAATCACCAGAATATGCACCGGCGCCATGGGGTTGATGTCCTTGAAGGCCAGAACAAATTCATCCTCGTACACCTTGGTGGAGGGAATTTCTCCAGCGACAATCTTGCAGAATAAGCAATCCATTTTATCAATCTATCCTTTCTAAAAATATTAATCTGTAAGAGGTTTGTAAATCCAATAATTGTCAAGACAATTTTATCATTATAATATGGTAATGTCAATTGTTTTTTGAAAAAACGAAGTGTTTCCCCCGCTATATTTACAATATATATGCATATGATATATGCATATGAAAAGAACGATTCATTCATAACAATTGCTTTAGAAAACAAGTATTGTCTGAAAATGGTTGAAAAGTCCGTGGAAAAGGGTTGAAAATTGTGGAGAAGCGTCAAATACGTTTGTGATTTTGGTGACTAATTGACAAATGAATCTGTGCAAAGCGTCAATCTTGCGAAATTGTCAGGAAAAACGGAAAAAAGTGCTTGACAACCGGCATTTCAAGTGTTAGAATAGCACCACTGTCACAGAGAGCCGCAAGCCGGAGGAGCGCAGAAAGCCGCCCAGGAGAGGGAAAAGAGCTGGCGCGGGAAGGCGAGCGGAGCGAAGTCGGGCTGAAAAAAATTTCGTAAGAAAAAGAAAAAAGCCCTTGACAAAAGAAAAAGGCTGTGATAGAATAGAAAAGCTGTCGCGGAGGCGGGCGGTCGGGGGCCGAAAAATTTCTAAAGAAAATCTAAAGAAATTTAAAAAAAGGTCTTGACAAACGCTTGCGGATGTGATAGAATAGAAAAGCTCGCACGGAGAGCGTGATGAGCAAAGCTGCATAGAATGCGGCGCAGAACCTTGAAAATTAAACAACGAAACGACAAAGAAACCTGTAATTCCTTGAGTGATTTGCTGAGAAGCAAGTACTCAAAAGAAAACGAACAACACGGTAATTTCTTGAAAGAAAAAGCCG
>JAFRXY010000032.1 GCA_017441385.1 Clostridia bacterium
TGGCAGAGGAAGGCATTGCGGGATTTCTGCAGCGGTCGGAGAATCGGAGGAACAGCGTAAGCCCGAACGATTCTCCGGGTACCGCAAAGCGGAAAGGGAAGAACCTGCCCCTGACGCAGGTACTGCGGCCGCTCACAATTGGGAGGGAGGTCCTATATTTCCGACTATCCCCATGATTTTTTATATGAAATTACTTCCCGAGGAGTTTGCGGAACCAGCCGATTAGACCGCTTCTTTCGCTGTCGTTGCTGCTGTATCCGCGCAGCTCGGGGACGCCGCAGTCTTCCGCCATCATTCTCGTCATCATCATGGTATTCATTGTCAAATCCTCCTGTTTTTCATTTGTTGAGCAGAGTGTATCACGACAGGAAGAATTTGAATTGCATTTATTTTAGCAATCATGTATAATTTTTAGAAAACGGCGCAGGGAGGACTTTCCATGTCAAATCGGAAGGCAATGCATACGATCACGCCGGCAATGATGGTGCACACCGCCTTTCAAAATCGTGAAAGAGGCTTTTTCCATACCAGCCACGAGGATGAATCCGCCCCGTTCTTTCTGATGGTGAACGGGGAGACCGAACGCATGCTCGAGGCGATGCACAGCCTGTGGAAACCGGAAGGGACCGGCAAGCTCTCTGAAAACCCGCTTCAGAATGTCCGATACCTGTTCGTTGCAACAGTCACACGGGCCTGCCGTTTCTGCATCCAGGGCGGCATGGACCCGACGGACGCCTTCAACGCCAGCGACCTGTACATCCGAAAAATGGATGTTCTGAACGACATGAACGAGATTTGGGCCCTTCGCGAAGATATGATGACATTTTATTCCGATGCCATGCGCGAGGTTCACCGCCGGCTGCGTCTCCCTCTGTCTGTGATCCGCGCCATGGACTATGTCGAGGCACATCTGCATGAAAAACAGCCGCTGGAGGAAATCGCCGAATACGCCGGCCTGGCCCCGGCTTATCTCTCAGACCTGTTTCACAGGGAAACCGGTCTGACCCTGCGCAGTTACATTCTGAAACGCCGTATTGAGGCGGCAAAAACCATGCTGCGGTATTCGGATCAGAAAGTCGCAGAAATCGCTGAGGTTCTCACATTCAGCAATGCCAGCCATTTTCACCGGGTTTTCAAGCAGGAAACCGGGCAGACTCCCAATCAGTATCGGCGCTTTGCGGACGACGGGTGAACTGCACGCAGACCGCGGAATCTTCGCCCGGAATGATCCTTATGGCGAATCTCAGGATGGATTTTTAAGGAAAGCTATGCTACAATAAGTTTACATATCGCTTAATCTATTGCCGAGAAGGAAAAGACAATGCTGCTGAATAATATAGAGCTTGATGTGAAAACGAAATGCATAGAAGAATCGAAGACACAGGCGCGGATTGCTGAAGAATTGGGGACATCACCCGGATATATCAGCAGAATCGTGAACAGTAAGGAACAGATCGTAAACAAGACGTTCCTCGCCATGTTGGAGTCACTGGGATATCATGTCCGGCTTACCTATGAGAAGATAGATAAATGACATAACTGATATTTTGGGTGAAGATATGAAACGAAAAACAGCGAAAGAGATATTGGCGGAATCCTTCCATGAGCTGGCAAACA
>JAFRXY010000033.1 GCA_017441385.1 Clostridia bacterium
GAGAACTGCGGCTTTGTGGAGGACATCAAGCCTATCAGGGCGCAGAAGTGGCTGCTGAAAATCGCGGAAAACGATAAGAATTACTGGCGCAGGGAGTATTTTGACAAGCTCCCCACCTTCATCGCGCATGAATACCGCCGCCTGTGGCTCATGACCCGCCGCCCGAATGTCTTTTGCATGGTCTACCAGCTCAAGGACGTGGGCGAAGTGCTGATGAAATTTCCCGTGCTCTGCGCGGCGGCTTATCTCAACAATGACGAAGTGAGCGGCAAGCTCGTGGAAAAAGCGCTCTCCATCGGCGACTGGGAGCGGATCTGTCAATTCATCATCAGCGAATACGGCGGCAAGCCCCGCTTTGAACTGCCGGACTGTCTGCGGAATATCCTCACCGGCATTCACAAGGTCTACTGCGACACCAACATCGCCAACTACCGCAACGATTATCTCGGTCACGGCGCGATGGGCTTTGAGGACAACCAGGGCTACCGCGATTTCGGCGAGAAGCTCATCAACGCGATTTCGTCCTATCTTGCCAAAGTCCTTCCCGATTACGCCAAGCTGAAAGTCACAGTGGACGGCACGGAATTCACCGGCTGGCGCGTGCCCAAGGGATTCCCGACCCAAGCCGAGCCGATTCTCCACATTGACGGCAGGGAAATCCCTCTCTATCCCTACATGGCAAACAGCGAGAAGCACGGGATTCTCTTCTTCGATTATTACAAGGCGACCCAGAACAACCAGCTTGCCAACGGCTTGAATTACGTCCGCGGCGGCGGGCGCAAGACCTTCGTCGCGCCCTACTACTGCGAGGTGTACGGGCGGCAGTTCGGCGACGCGATCCAGAAAGGGGCAAGCGGCATGGACATGACAACGGAAGACAGCGTCAGCACCCCCGAAATCGAGAAGGTGCTGTCCGAACTCAACGAAGCCGACAATTTTGTGCGTCCGGAATATATCATCAACTGGCTGGGCGGGAAGCTGAAAGACGACAAAGGCTCCGTGCAGCTTCTCATGATGGAGCGCGGCATGGGCAAGACCGCGTTCAGCTACGCGGTCGCGTCGGGTACGGTGAAATACGACGGCGTGTTCGCCTGTGCTTACTACGCCGGACAGACCGGCATGAGAAGCGACTTCATCTCCGGCATCAACACCGCCCTTGCCACCGACCTTGTGCAGGTGCAGGAGGGTCCGGACAAATTCGTGCTGCTGGAGAGAAACGCGGAGGACAAGCCCGCCAGTCTGCTTGCCTCCCTCCGGTATTTCCGCGACAAGCACGCGGAGAAGCACGGCAAGCCGAAGCTCCTGCTCATCCTCGACGGCGTGGACGAACTGCCGCAGGAATCGGCGGGGCTGTTTGAGTACCTCCCCAATCCCGACGAACTGCCCGACAACGTGTATATCCTCATCACCACCCGCAACCCCCAGTCGGAAAAGCTCTCGCCTCACATCACCCGTGCATTGGAGGCCGTGGAGGTGTCCGACACCCTGCGCGTTTCCGCCAGCATGAAAGGCGAAAACGGCAAGGAGAATCACGAAGTGCTGAAAACCTACGCCACCACCAAGGTGAAGGTGCTGGACGGCGGCAAAATGCGTGGTCTGACCAAAAAGGAAGCCGACGAAATGCTGACACGCTGCGGCGGCACCTTCCTCCACCTCAAGCTCTACGCCAAGCTCGCGGAATCGGGCATCCCGGTCAAAGACCTTCCCGCGCTTGACAGCCAGCCGCTGTTTGAGCGATACCTGAATGAAATCAAAAAGTACTACGGCGACAAGCTGTTTGACGAAGCCATGACGGTACTCTATGCCATCGTGACGGCGGAGGAAGCGCTGACCCTGCGGGAAGCCGCGTGGCTGTCGGGCGACGAATTTGTCACCCCGAAACTGCTCTCCTTCCTGCGCGACTTCGGCGCGCTGCTCAAAACCACCCGCGAAACCGGACGCGGCTCACTCCTTTCCCCCGCCAGCGAACGCTACCGCGAGTACGTGGAAGCCATGTTCCCCGAAAAGAAAGCCGAGCTTGCCGCGATCTTCACCGACAAGCTCATGCACACCGATCCGGAACAGTACAAGGACGCAAACGGCAATTACGCACTTCCCGACGGACTGTTCTACATGGCGGCATATCTCCCGACCGTGACTGATGAAATATCGGAAGAACTGCGGGACAGGGTGTATAAGGATATTGATAGATGTGTTATGAACCGCAAGGAGCCGCACATTCTCCTCCGCCGTGCCAAAATGGGCAAAGTCTGGCAGGACTGCTGCTGCAAGGCGGGATGGTACAGTCAGCAGATCGGCTTCCTCAACATTACGGGTAACAGCTATTCCACTCTGTGCGAACATGATCAGGCTCTGGAATGGAAAAATAAGCAGGTCGCACTTTGCAAGCAGTTCCTTTCGGAAGGCAAACTCGACGATGAAAACCGCCTTGCCACAGCCTACATAAACCGCGGCGTGACGTATCAAACTATCGGTAAATACGACGAAGCGCTGCGCGATTACAGAGAATGCATCCGCATCATGGAAGACCTGCAAGCCAAGGGCAGGCTCTATGCCCCTAATGACCTTGCCAAAGCCTACCAAAACCGCGGCAATGCATTGCTAAGCACAGGTAAATACGACGAAGCGCTGCGCGATTACGGAGAAGGCATCCGCATCATGGAAGAACTGCAAGCCAAGGGCAGGCTCTATAATCCCAATGACCTTGCCGGAGCCTACATGAACCGCGGCGTGACGTATTCCAGTACAGGCAAATACGACGACGCGCTGCGCGATTACGGAGAAGGCATCCGCATCAGGGAAGACCTGCAAGCCAAGGGCAGGCTTTATGATCCCAATGACCTTGCCAAAGCCTACATGAACCGCGGCGGAACTTATTGGAGCACAGGCAACTACGACGACGCGCTGCGCGATTACGGAGAAGGCATCCGCATCATGGAAGACCTGCAAGCCAAGGGCAGGCTCTATGATCCCAATGACCTTGCCTCAGCCTACATGAACCGCGGCGTGACGTATAACGACATCGGCAACTACGACGACGCGCTGCGCGATTACGGAGAATGCATCCGCATCAGGGAAGACCTGCAAGCCAAGGGCAGGCTCTATGACCCCAATGACCTTGCTATAGCCTACCTGAATCGAGGAAATGCATATTGGAGCACAGACCAATACGGAGAAGCGCTGCGCGATTACGGAGAATGTATCCGCATCATGGAAGACCTGCAAGCCAAGGGAAGGCTCTATGATCCCAATGATCTTGCCACAGCCTACATGAACCGCGGCGTGACGTACAGAGCAACAGGCAAATACGACGAAGCGCTGCGCGATTACGGAGAATGCATCCGCATCAGGGAAGACCTGCAAGCCAAGGGCGGGCTCTATGACTGGCAGTATGATCTCGGCTCAGCATGGTTCAACAAAGGCATTCTGCTGGCAACCGGTCTGAATGACACCGACGGCGCGCTGGAAATCATCAATCACGCAATCCGTGTGCTGGAGGCGGAGGGGAAATTGTCGTATAATGCCAATGACACGCTGGAAAAACTGCGCGAAGTTCGCAACATACTGACGGGAAAATAATAAGGAGGCACAACCGCAATGACCTACATCCCCACCCTCATCATCCCTTTCCGCTATGACTACTGCGGGAGCGGGATAGAAAACACAGACACGCTGATTCAGCAGCAGGGCCTCTGGCAGCGCGCCGCATACAGCGATCAGAACGCCGTGAGAAGCATTGCCGATCTGTACAACACGTCCGGCAGCGCGGCGATGTACACCGCCGACAAGGACACGGTCAACCGGCTTTTCGGCAGCCGTCAGTTCCGCGTCGCGGCGGGACAGGAGCAGTACGACTACGCCTATGACCGGCTGACACTGTTTGTCTTTGCCACCGGCGTGGGCTTCCTCTGCACCGGACTGTCGGTCAGGGAACCCTCCGCTCTCCGCCGTCTGCACACGGTGGTTTCCAAGAACATAAAGCACTTCAAAAAGACCGGCAGGGATTCCTTTGAGGAACTGCCCATGATGACGGTAATTGAAAGACTGCTGAATTTCACCGATAATCAGCCTTTCTTCACTTCCCCCAATCCTTCCAGCTACGCGCAGGCGGCGATGCTGGTCTATGCCTACAACGACGGCGAAACCGACAGCGACGCGGTGATCGACGGCATTTTTGCCAATGCCGGAGAAACCGTCGCCAAGCGCCTGAAACCCTTCCCCGGCGTGGCGTGGGGCATTTCCTCCCGCTGCGTCGCCATGGTGACCAATCCCGAATGCCGCATTGCCTTCACCCAGTTACAGGCAAACGTTACGCTGCATTATCTTCCCTTGATTGTCCTCGCGCTGCACCAGAAAGCGGCGGCATTCCGCTATAACGAAATCATCAACGGCGATCCGGATGATGAGAATGCTTTGAAAGAAGAAATCGCCGCCTTCCAGAACACCTTCTTCCCGGAGAACGTCTCCGACGCTTCGGTCAAGCAGCAGGTCTATAACGAATTCAGACGCCTCAATCCCGCCGAAACCGCCCCGCTTGAAGCCTTTCTTGCCAAAGAACCTTCCGGCAATTTCGTTATGGAAAAGCTGCTAGGCGCGATCGGCCTGATCTTCTCGGTCGGCAGCATCTTCTCGATTCTCTCCGACGGCATCAACGTCATTCAGGAGGTCGTTCCCGAATCCATGAAGCAGATAGCCCGCTACGGCATGTACGCCCTCTGCATCGCTCTCGCCGCCCTCGGCATCTGCGGCGTGTACCTCCTCTTCAAGCCGAGAAAGAAGTGACGGGAGGAAAATGAAACAATATGGCAATTTATGTAAACGATATCTGCCCCAAGTGCGGGCAGACTGGTCTGGTGCAAATTAGCAACGAACTCCGCTGCAGCAAATGCGGCTATACTGTGGGAATTTTTGATACGGAGGATTCCCTTTGGCTGAAGGAATACAATGCCTCGGTGAAGTGGGACAATTCGCTGTTTGACGATCTGCCCGCCGTCATCGGGCATGAATATTTCCGTCTCAAATGGATGCTGGAGCGCGGCAAGGTCTACGCGACCATCATGCAGATGAAGGACGTGTACGAGGTCACGATGAAATTCGCCGTGCTCTGCGCCGCCGCCGAGGTCAGACAGCCCACGCTCACGGCGCAGCTGGTGCGCGGCAATCTCTCGGTCGGCACATGGGAGCAGATTCTCGGCGATCTTTGCAAGGTGAAGAACCGCGCCTATGTTTATGAGGGCGTGTCCGAATTCCTCCGGACGGTCATGAGCAGTTTTAAAACGCTCATTGACAACGCGGGTATCTTCGGCAGCGGACGGCACTTTTCCACATGGCGCAACGAATTCCTCGGACACGGTGCGCTGGGTTTCTCGGCGGGCGAGAAATACAAAACATCTCTTCCCAAAATGGCGGAGGGTCTGGCAAAGCATTTTGCCCAATGCCGTGAACAATACAAAACCATCGCGATTCTGCTGGACGGTCAGCCCATGAGTTACAAGGCAGTGCAGAATCACCGCACGATCGGGGAAGGCGCTCTGGCGGTTTCGGTCGGCGGCAAGGTGATTGCAATCGACCCCTTTATGTTGCGGAAAAACGACGGTATTTATTTCTTTGACGATTATAAGAATCATGCCTTCGCCCTCAATTACATCAACGCGAACAAATGTGGCTATCACGCTCCATATCTCAGCGGGATTTACGAGCGTATGAAGCACGAAATTTCCGAGGACGCGGCACACAGCGACCTCACCGCCGACTTCACCAAAGAACAGCTCGAACACGAATTCAACCGCCTCAACGAGGCGTATCATTTCGTCAAGCCGCAGTATATCACCGACTGGCTGACAGGCTGTCTCTATGACCAGACAGGCGGCAGAATCAATGAGAAATGCCTCGGCAAGGGCGTACTGCATCTGATGATGGAACGCGGCATGGGAAAGACGTCCTATGCCTATGCGCTGGATACGCAGTACGGCGGCGACGGTCACATCGACCTGAGCAACACCGTGGTGCGCGTCTTTTATTGCAGCCGCATACAACTCCGTTCGGTGCAGGAATTCGCCGACGGTATCCGCAACGAACTGCGGCGCGGCGCCGAGGCGCACAACGGCAAGGACTTCCCTGTGCTGGTGTATGAAAAGAACGCGGCAAGCACGACCAATGCCCGTCACATGGCAAAATTCCTGAATGAATTCCGTCATATTCATGCGGACGAACTGCAAAACGGCCGCCGTCTGCTGCTGGTGCTGGACGGACTGGACGAGATTCCACAGGACTGCGCGGAAATTTTCGACTTCATACCCGATGGGGGTATGCTCGCGGAGGACTGCTACCTGCTGCTGACCTCCCGCAACCCGCAGACCGAGCAGCTTGCACCCGCCGTTGCCCAGCGAATCGGGCAAGTGCAGCCCGACAGCCGCCTGTCGGTGGTGCGTGGCTCGGAGGAGAACCGCGCCGTGCTGCGCCAATATATTTTCCAATATGACCAAGAATGCCGATAAGGAATTCCGTATCGACGTGGATTCCGCGCAGGCCGACCAATTGATTGCGTTGGCGGACGACACCTTCCTCAACCTGACCATGTATCTGCAATTGGTCAAATCGGGCCTCGCGACCGACCGACTGGCGAAAATGCCCAACGCCGAGCTGCTGCAATTCTACATGGACAGACTGCACGATATCTACGGAGATAAATTGTTTAACGATGCGCTCAAGGTGCTGGCCGTAGTGCTGACCGCGCAGGAGCCGCTGACCGTGCAGGAAATTGCGGCGCTGTCAGGCAGGGGAGACCCCGATCTCATGCTGCTGGCTTATATGAAAGACCTCGCGCCGTTCATGAAGTGTATCCACGCGGGGGAAGAACATGGTCAGAATCGCGGCGCAAATACCTACGCCTCCGCCAACGCGGGCTACGCGGCGTACATCACGGAACAGAAGCGTGAAGTGTACGACGACACGGTGAACCGTTACACGCAGATGCTGCTGGATTTTGATTGTGAGACAAGCAAGGATGAAAAGGGCATGTATCACGTCCCCGATGAGATCACTTATATTGCCGCGCATATCGGAGAATATTGGGATTCCAATTATTTGCCGGATAATATTACGGATATATTAGAAAAAATCAACATTATTATGGCTACGGGAGAGGATAATTCTTTTTATTTAATTGAACGAAGAATAAAAATGGGAATTTTTCAAGGGGATACCTATGCTCAAATTGGACATTGTGATAAGAGTATAAATGCTTATTCTCATTCTATTGTTATTGCTCATTTTTATATTGAAATTAATCCAATGTTTGATATAACGATAATCTCAAATCTCCACAATTCCAGGGGAACTGTCTATACAAACATCGGAATGCTTGATAAAGCAAAAAAGGATTATGATATAAGTCTTGCAATATTGGAAAGTGTTATTTCGACTATTCCTGAAAATAAAAGGGTATTAGCTACTATTTATCATAATAAAGCTAATCTTCTTCAATCAGTCGGATGTTTAGATGAGTGTATATCTAATTACAGCAAATGTATCGCGATTCTGGAATCGCTACACGAGGCAGGCAAGCTCTATGATGAAAACGACCTTGCCCGTGAATATAATGTTCGTGGACAGGTGTATGGCCAGCTTGGAATGCAACAAAAAGCGCTATCGGATTTTGATAGAGCTGAAGTATTACTATGGGAATCTTTTGAAAAAGGAACGGGAAATATCAACGAAAATGAGTTAGCGAATACATATATTGCATGTGGAAATACATATTTTCATTCAGAAATGTACGAGAATGCTTTATCAAGTTATAGTAAAGGAATTACAATATTAGACAAGCTATTAATCGAAGGCAAACTCTATGATCTCAATAAACTTTCAAATGTATACATGAGCCGAGCGATTATTTATAGTGTGACAGGAAAATACGAGGAAGCATTGAAGGATTACGGGAAATGCATCGCCATCAGGGAATCGCTGCACGAAGCAGGAAAGCTCTATGATATTAATGACATGGCAACGCCACTGCTCAACAAAGGCATTTTGCTGGCCAATGGATTGCACGATACACAGGGGGCGTTGGCATTTTTCAACCGTCAGCCAACAGGCAGCCTTCAAAGGAGAATCGGCAGGAACAGCCTTTGCTCTGCTGTCGGATTTTCTGACCAAACCGCCCTCCATCGGCAACTGGGAAGATAAACTGACGAGCATAAAAAAGGACTATTCCGCCCTTCTCCCCCCTGCTTTGTCTGACGTCATCGGAAAAGTCAATGAAATGAAAAACAAGCTGCAAATGAGTGCCTACCGTAATGAATATATCGGACACGGTGCGTACATGGCAACCGCATCACAAGAAATTACCTCGCCCGAATCTGTTATGTTCTGGACTCCACCCCGCGGAAATGATCGAAAACACACCTTGGCGACGCGCTGTGGCGATTTTTTGTTGGAATGTTCAGCGAAGTGCCTTCGATGTCATTAATCGTCAAATTAAACAAATCAAGAGGCAAAAATTTGTAACTGATTTTTGCATAAAACCGCCGTTTATATTGGACATTTATTGGACATCGTAGGATATAATGATAAAATAAACTTGAGAAAGGCGGAGGACTGGTCATGATAAAATTATTCCGGCAGCACGCCACGGTAAAAAGCATAGCAGGCATCGTTTTATTGCTTGTTTTGTTTTCTGCCATTGTATTAACCATAGGCTTCAATATTTTTACGGACGCACTGCTTGAGCAATACGCGGAAGGCGCGTATCTTACCGCCAAGACCGCATCAACGTATGTCAACGCCGACGAGATGGATAATTACCTGCAAAGCGGCGGCGAGGGTGATGAATATGAGCAGGTGTGGGACAACCTTGACAGGCTGTGCAATTCCTCCGGCTCTACCTTCATTTATGTCATCATTCCCGATACGACCGATTATGCCCATATACAATTTATTTTCTCGACTATTGACCACACTACCAAATACACAAAATACGATTTCGGCTATCTGCGGGAAACCACCAACGACGAATACAAACAGAAATACCGTGCGCTGTTTGAAAAGGATTCCGAACGCGAAATCGTAGTGCGCGACAAGGGATACATAGAGACGGATTCCCATATCACCCTTCTTGTGCCGCTCAAAGACAGCGAGGGAAATGTCAAAGCCCTGATGTGCGTCCAGCGACAGATGGACGTTCTCACCAATATGCGCAAGAAATTCATCAACAGGGCGCTTCTGGCGCTTGTCGGGTTGATTCTGCTGGTACTGCTCGGACAAAGCTTCTTCCTCCACCGCACGCTGCTGCGCCCGCTGAAGCTGATTTCAGACGAAGCGACGCGCTTTTCGACCGAAAACACCGTGTCGGAAACCAAACTTCGTCAGTCGATACGCAATGAGGATGAAATCGGCGCGCTTGCCGGTTCTATTGACCGGATGGAAGAAGAAATTCAGGCGTATATCGAAAACCTCACCAAGGCGACGGCGGAAAAGGAACGCATCGGAACGGAGCTGTCGCTGGCTACGAAAATTCAGGCAAGTATGCTGCCGAATACCTTTCCGGCGTTTCCCGACCGTACGGAATTTGACATATTCGCCACGATGACCCCTGCCAAGGAAGTCGGCGGCGACTTCTACGATTTCTTTCTGGTGGACAGCGACCATCTCTGCATGGTGATAGCGGACGTCTCCGGCAAGGGCGTTCCCGCCGCGCTCTTTATGATGGCGTCCAAAATCATTCTTGCCAATAACGCCAAGATGGGCAAATCTCCGACGCGGATTCTGGAGGATACCAACGCGACGATCTGTGCAAGCAATCACGAAGAAATGTTTGTAACGGTGTGGCTTGGCATTCTGGAAATTTCCACAGGGAAACTGACCGCCGCCAACGCGGGGCATGAATACCCCGTCATTTGTATGCCGGACGGACAATTCGAGCTGCTGAGGGACAAGCACGGCTTCGTCATCGGCGGCATGGACGGCATGAAATACAAGGAATACGAAGTGCAGTTA
>JAFRXY010000034.1 GCA_017441385.1 Clostridia bacterium
CGTCCGCTCCGCCGAAAAGCTGCAAAGGGGCATCGACGACGTGTCGTTTTATCTTTCCGTTGCGGATAAGATACATTATGACCGCTCCGAGCTGGCGTATTTCGGATACAGCCTTTCGGCAATCCTGACGCTTGCCAAGGCGACGCTCATTTGCGCCCAAAGCCGTGAGGAAAGCCGGGGAGCGCATTTCAGGAGCGATTATCCCACAGCCAAAGACGAGAAAAAAGCCGCTACCATCATCACATATGGCAACGGCTCCTATCAGACCTACCTTGAAACGGAGGGCAAGTATGAAAATTAAAATTCTGCGGCAGGCAATGCCGGATTCACAACCCTATTGGCAGGAATTCCGCTACGAACGGAAAGAGAACCAGACCGTTGCCGGTATGCTGGAAGAACTCAACTACAAGGACGACCTTACGGACATAAGCGGCCATCCTGCCAGAAGAATCCAGTGGGAATGCTCCTGCCTCCAAGGAATGTGCGGCGCGTGCGCTATGGTGATCAACAACAGACCGGCGCTCGCCTGCGAAACCTTTCTCAGAGATTCGGGCGACGGAACGGTAACGCTTGAGCCGCTCAGAAAATTTCCGACAGTCTGCGACCTTGTGGTGGACAGAGGAATCATTCAGGAAAATCTGAAAAAAGTCAGCGCCTACATCGGAGAGTACAGGGAAGCCGACCCGAAAGAATATGAGCACATGTACGCGGCGGGGAAATGCCTGAAATGCGGGCTGTGTCTCGAAGTCTGCCCCAACTATGACGGCGGAAGGACATTTTTTGGCGCAGCGTTTGCCAACGACTGTTATCTGATCGCGTCCCGCAGCGGATCCATGGAAGCATCTGTCAGGGAGGCATACGGTGCGCATTTCGCCAAGGGCTGTTCCAAAGCCCTGTCCTGCGTCGACGTATGCCCGATGAAGATTCCGACGCTCGCGTCCATCGCAAAGATGAACCGCGAACAGGGCGGGAAGAAATGAATCCTGTCACGCTTTCAAAAAAGCGATCAGTTTTTTCTGAAATTCCTGATAATACGGTTTTTCGTACATAATGACGTGCGCACCGCCTTCGATGACTTCCAGCGTGGAGCCTTCGGGAAGGGAATCGAGAGAAGAATTGACCAGATCGAAGTTCAGATACGGATCATTGCTTCCGCATATCACCAGTGTCGGAACCGAAATGCGGGTTAGTTCAATCAGCTTTTCGGATTTTGCCACACAGATGTCTTTCCTTCCGCCGTTGGGACTGTACTCTCCGTCGTAATGCCAGCAGCTTGAACAGTACATTTCTATCATTTCCGGCTCGGTGATCACGTGATTAAAGCTGCCGTCCGCGTCACGCTGAAAATCATCGGCGGCGTGTTCCCATGTGTTGTGATGGAAATCATCGGCGACTTCATATTCGCCTAGTCCACTGAGAATCGGCGCATACATGACAAACCTGCCGATATGCTCAGGATACTTTATAACAAAGCGCGAAGCCGTCACCGTTCCCCAGCTCCAGCCCAGCAGATCAATCTTGTCCTGACCGCTTTCCTCCACAATCTTCTGCACAGCGGCGTGAATATCCTCCGCGGCATAATCGGAATCGGGTAGAAAGCCGTCGCTGACGGCTCCCGACTGACCGAAACCGGCAATATCCAGCCGCCACACAGCGTAGCCCTCGCGGGCAAGCCTTCTTGCAAGGCTGTAATCCTTATAATCCACATCAAATTCGTGAGAGGAATAGGTAACGCCGTGGGTAAGCAGGATATTCTTTTGCGGCGAGGAATCCTTCACCGTCATGCAGTCAAGGTGAAGCTCGACGCCGTTCCGACTGATCGGGATATTGATCAGTGAATATTCCGTTTCATTCTGTCCTGTTTCCGAAGTCTGCGTCGCTCGCTGACGCAGAGAAAGGTCAGAACAGCCGCTCAATTGGGCGTTCGCCGAAAACAGCAGCGAAAGTGTAAACAATAGCACAAGTGATCTTTTTATAATGTTCTTCATATTTTGGACGACTCCTTTTTCTGTCTATTTTTCAAGGAGATTCTATCAACCGCTGTCCAATAAATGTCCAATATAAATTCGGTAAAACGCCCTCAAAATACAAACATTCTGTAAATGAATTGTAAATATTATCTCAAAAGCAAGGATTGGTCAAAACACACAAAAATCCAAACAAAAATTTGTGAAGTAAAACAAACCTTATATTGGACATTTATTGGACAAGGCATGATAAGCTAAATAGATAAATCATTTGTATCTATGGGAGTGATCATGTGAGCAACACAAAACAGAATAAACGATTTGCGCAGGCAACATGGCAGATCATGGAGCAGCTTCTCGAAGTGGACAGTCTGGAAGAAGCTCTTTCGGGCAGTCTGGAAATCATCGTCAAGGTGCTCAACAGTCAGGCGGGCATTATCTGGTTTCTTGACGAGAAGACCGAACGGCTCGTGCCGATCTATCATATCGGACCGTCGGACATCTCCGGCGTAACCGTTGACAACGACATGAGCATTGAGGGACTTGTGACCAAGACGGGAAAATCCGTCAGAATCGAGGACGCCTCCAAGGACGAACGATTTGAAGGCACGGTCTTTGACGAAAACGGCTTCGTGACCAAAACCATGCTCTGCGTTCCCCTCAATGATACCAAGAAGACGGTCGGCTGTGTGCAGATCATCAACAAAAAAGACGGAAGTCTTTACGATGAGGAAGAACTGGAACTGTGCGAGCGTATGGCGGCTCTTGCCGCTATCACCATCGACGAAAAAGGGCTGATTGTGTCTGCGGAGGAGGAACGAAAGGTTCTGATTTCCCTTCGCAACATCATCAAGGAATATCCGTCCGGCGACGGTGTGCTGCGGGTGCTGAAAGGCATCAATCTGGACATCTATGAGAATGAATTTGTCGTGGTACTCGGTGAATCGGGCTGCGGCAAGTCCACGATGATGAACATTGTCGGCGGCATGGATTATGCGACCGACGGCGAACTCATCATTGACGGAAAGGATTTCTCCCATCCTTCGGACGAGGAACTGACCAGATACCGTCGGGAATACGTCGGCTTCATCTTTCAGGCGTATAATCTCATGCCGAATCTGACGGCACTGGAGAATATCCAGTTCATCGCGGAAATTGCCAAAGATCCCGCCGATCCGCAGGAAGCGCTGAACATGGTGGGACTCGGCGAGAAGGGCATGAATTTCCCCGCGCAGATGTCCGGCGGACAGCAACAGCGCGTTTCCATCGCCAGAGCGCTGGTCAAAAATCCCCGCCTGATTCTCGCGGACGAACCCACGGCGGCACTGGACTTTCAGACAGGTCAGGAAGTGCTGGTCGTCATGGAAAAGATCGTCAAGGAGCGCGGCACGACGGTCGTAATGATTACCCACAACGCGGAGATTGCCAAAATGGCGGACCGCGTGATCAAGCTGCGTTCCGGCAAAATTGCCAGCGTTAAGCGCAATCTTCACCCGCTGCCGGCGACAGAGATCGAGTGGTGATGCACGATGAAGAAAACACAGCGCAAGGACGCTTTCAGAAATATTTGCAAGCAGTTCGTTTCTTATTTTTCGATCATTGTCATCAGTATGCTGGCAGTCACAGCCTTTCTGGGCATCAATTACTCAGCCGATGCGCTCATCGGTAACGCATCGGATTATATGAACCGGCTTTCCTTCAGGGACGCCGAAATCACCTCCACCATGCTTGTGACGGAGAATGACATTGAGGCGATCCGGAATATGGAAGGGATCAGCGAAGCCGAAGGCGTTTATCAGACTTCCACCAAGCTGCTCGGAAAAACAAGCAATCTTTCGGTCTATGTGATTTCCGCACCACAGAGAATCAGTTTGCCGGAGATACGTCAGGGTTGTATGCCGGTCAGCGCCTCCGACTGTGCGCTCGAATTGGAAATTATGGAAAAAATGGGGTTGAGTGTAGGAGATACCGTTGAGATTGGCTCGGTGGGCGGCAAGCCCGCACCTTATCTCCGCCACACCACCTTCCGGATCTCCGGAAGCTTTGTCCATGCAGATCACTACGCAAAGGAATCCTTTGCCAGCGGCAGCCGTTATATTATTGTCACAGAGGACGCCTTCGATGCCGAAGCACTCGATGGCTGCTTTACAAAGGCGTTGGTCAGATATGACAAGCCGGACACCATGCGTATGATCGGAAGGGAATACGACGCGCTATCCGCCGAAGTATTTCCCCGTCTGAACCAACTGGCGGAGGAACGCGCGTCTATCCGAGACGCGGAAGTAAGAGAAAGATACGCCCAGAGCATTCAAGAAGGACAGGAGCAACTTGATGAGGCAAAGCAAAAGCTCGATGACGGACGGAAACAGCTTGACGACAGTGCCAAATTGATTGCGTCCAATGAAAAAAAACTCGCCGCAGGTAAGAAAAAGCTGGACAGCGCATGGAAACA
>JAFRXY010000035.1 GCA_017441385.1 Clostridia bacterium
AACGACACGGAAATCTACATCTATTCCGCGTCCCAGCTCGCCGATGTGGGCGACCTTTCGGGGCTGAAGGTGGGATACGCGGATTTCTCCAAAGCGGCAAAGCTGCAGCGGCTGAAATTGGGTGATTCATCGGCGGAGTATACCAACGGCAACCTCACCGAGCTGTATCTCGGCAACAATGAATTGCTACGCACAATCGATATCCGCCACTGTCCCGCGCTGACGCAGGCAGTCGATCTTTCCGGCTGCGGCAATCTGGAACACATCTGGTTTGACGGAACCTCCGTCACGGGTCTGGAGCTGCCGGAGGGCGGCGTGATCAAAACGCTGCATCTTCCTGAAACGGTGACAAGCCTGTCGGTTATCGGACACCCCGGCATCACCGATTTTTCGCTTGCCGGAACATCCAATCTCACCACCTTGCGCTTGGAAAACACCGGCGGCATTGATTCTCTGGGACTGGTCAATTCCATTCCGTCCGGCTGCCGCGTCAGGCTGATCGGCTTTGAATGGACGCTGTCAAGCGACGCGGAACTGTCCGCGCTGAAAGCCACCCTTGACGGTATGCGCGGTCTGAGTGAAAGCGGAGGGAATGAGGATTCCGCCCGGCTTGACGGCACGATTCACATTGACAGCATTTCCGGCGCGACGCTGAAAGATTTTAAAGACAGCTACCCCGATGTGAAGATCATCTATCAGCACATCACGAGCAAGTGCTATTACTACAATTATGACGGAACCGTGCTGCTCTACACGGCGACCGCGTCGGAAAACGGCAACGTCAATTTTTCCGGCAGCACGCCCACGAAGCCGTCCACCGCCGCCGAGAATTTCACCTTCAAAGGCTGGGCGAGGGAAATCGACGGCGAGTGCGACCCCACGGCGCAGAGCAAGGTAGTGGAAGATCGCAACCTGTACGCCGTATTCACAGCGTCGGTGAGAACCTACACCGTCAAATTCTGTGTCGGCAGCACCGTTTTGCAGACCAAAACCAACGTGCCCTACGGCGGCAGCGTCTACTATGACGGCGAAGTACCCCGGAACACAGTCGCAGACGACCCGGACGATTATGAATTTTCCGGCTGGGACAGACTCGCCGAGAACATTCAAGGCAACGTCACCTGCAAGGCGCAGTTCAATTACATCGGTCTGAGCTACAAGCATTTTCTGGACGGCACGATTTCCGGCGATTATGTCAACGACCGCGTCACCTCCGTGGGGGATTACGGTTTCTACAGTCTCGATTCGCTCACGTCCGTGTCGCTTCCCAACGCCACCTATACCGGAAGAATGGCGTTCGGCTCGGATTCCTACTCGGGTTACAAGCTGACTTCCATCTCGCTACCCAACCTCAGAACCGCCGCCGATTACGCCTTTTACACTGTGCGTTCGCTGAAAACCATCGAGATCGGCAACCTCGAAACGCTGGGACAACGCGCCTTTTACGGCTGTTCCGCGCTCACCTCCATCCGCATACCGAAGGTCAGCGTCATCTCCGATTATTCATTCAGCGGATGCAGCGTGCTTGCGTCCGCCGATATTTCCGGCGCAACGGCGATCAAGACAAACGCCTTCTACTACTGCAAGATGCTCTCCGAAATAACCGTTCCTGCGGCGGTGACGGAAATCGGCTCCTACGCCTTCCAGCATTGCGACAGCCTGAAAACGGTCTATTTCATGGGCAAGCCGGCGATTTACAGCAACGCTTTCAATCAATGCGCCGGCATTGAGGATATCTACGTTTCATGGAACTACAACGAGGTGAGCGGTGCGCCGTGGGGCGCGGAAAACGCGACCATTCATTATCTGGGCGAGGGCTGGAAGGACACGCTCCTTCCGTCCGGCGAATAACAGGGAGGTCTGATAAAATTGGCTGTTGTGGAAAAAACAATCGACATCATCGGGGACGAGGCGTTCTGCGATATTCTCATCAGCAGAACCATTCCGGAGGGAATGCCGGTGGATTTTTACGATGAAGCGGTCAAAAAATTACGGGTTCGCGCCATCACCGGCATTGACCGGCTGGAGTCGGTGCGCTTTCCGAACGTGACGGATGTGAGAACCTACGGCATATCGGAAAATCCCGCGCTGAAAAGAATATCCCTTCCGGCGTGCAAGACGCTCGGCTCCAACAGTCTGCGGGGCAATCCCGTGCTGGAGGAAGTGGACGCGCCGCTTGTCACCTCGTCAGGGGAGTTCTTTCTGGAAGGGAGCCGCGTCCTTACGTCCGTGTCCTTTCCGAACATGACGACGACCGGCTCCGGGGCGTTCTACTGCTGCTATGCGCTGGCGGAGGTCAATCTGCCGAAGCTGAAATCCGTGCCGTCCTATATGTTCATCTCCTGCACATCGCTCGAACAGCTCGACCTGCCGTCCGTCACATCGATCTCCAACGAAGCGTTCAAAAACTGTTCTTCGCTGATGACCCTCAATATCGGGCCGAATATCAAAACCATCTCGGCGACCGCCTTTGAAAACACGCCGGACGGCATGGTCATCAATCTCCCGGTAGCGGAGGGCGTTATCGCCAATGCGCCGTGGGGAGCGACGAACGCGATCATTCATTACAACACACCCTATTCCGGGAATGTTCCTATTCCGGATTAAGGTGTATTTACACCTATTTGAGAAATGAGGGTTTGAAACAATGAAGGAATTCTGGAACATCATTCAGGTCATTATCGCGGGAATCGGCGGCTGGCTGGGCTGGTTTCTCGGAGAAAGCGACGGGCTGCTTTACACGCTGATCGCCTTTGTCGCGGTGGACTACATCACCGGCGTGATGTGCGCCGTCGCCGACAAGAAGCTGTCCTCGCAGGTCGGCTTCAAGGGCATCTGCCGCAAGGTGCTGATCTTCGCGCTGGTGGGTATCGGACACGTTCTCGATGCACAGGTCATCGGGGCGGGTTCGGTTCTCCGCACGGCGGTGATCTTTTTCTATCTTTCCAATGAGGGCGTTTCGCTCATCGAAAACACCGCTCATCTCGGTCTGCCCGTACCCGAAAAAATCAAGGAAGTTCTGTCGCAGCTGCACGACAAAGAGCATCAGAAGAAGAATTCATAACGGAAGGTGAAAGGCATGACGGACAAAGTGACGCGCGGCACCACGCCGACCATCTGCTTTACCTACACCGATGTGGACACCTCGCGCATGACCGCCGCCTACATGACCATGCGGCAGAGAGGGCAGGTCGTTGCGGAGAAGGAACTGTACCAAGCGACGGTGACGGAGGGGCGGCTTCTCTGGACGCTGACGCAGGAGGAAACGCTTCTGCTCAGACCCGGCTATGATGTGGAAATTCAGTGCCGCTACCGTCTGGATGACGGCACCGCCGGGGCAAGCGATATCTTCTGTCTTGCCGCTTCGGATATTCTGAAGGAAGGTGTAGTCTGATGACGACGCTCAGCGCGGGCGGACTGGAAGTGATTACGCTGAACGGACAGGCGGGCGTTTTCACCGCCATCAGCGACAGCTCCATTCCGGTCTACACCGGTCAGTACCATGTCATTCCGAAGACAGAGGGGCAGGAGCTTCCCACCAAGAACACAAGACTGACGCGGAATATCACCGTTGCAGCCGTGCCATATTACGAAACCGGAAACGACTGCGGCACGACGGTGTATATTGCGGAAAACACGGAGGATGAATAAAAAATATGGCAGTCAACAAGGTTATCTACGGCGGCAGGACGCTCATCGACCTGACGGGCGATACGGTCACCGCCGACAAGCTGCTCACAGGCTTCACCGCCCATGACAAGAGCGGTGCGGTCATCGAAGGCGGCTGCACATTCGACAGCGACACAGGGGACGACACAGCCGCCGTCGCGGAGATTCTCAGCGGAAGGACGGCGCACGCAAGAGGCACGCAGCTCACCGGCACCATGCCGAATCGCGGTGCGGTGACGGGCGTGATCTCGACAACTGATGGAAGATACACCGTGCCGCAGGGCTATCACGACGGCAGCGGCAGCGTCGGCATTGACGCGACGGAACAGAGCAAGATCGTCGCGCAGAACATCCGCGAGGGCGTCACCATTCTCGGTGTGACCGGCGCGATGTCGGGTCAGGAGGATGTACACGCCCAGAGCCGGACGGTGACGCCTTCCGCATCGGCGCAGACGATCACGCCGGAAACCGACTACAACTACCTCTCACAGGTGACGGTCGAGGCAATTCCCTATGCCGAGTCGGAGAACAGCGCCGGCGGTCTGACCGTCACTATTGCGGGGTGACGGCATGGCGGTGAACAAGGTGGTCTACAACGGCAGCACGCTGGTTGACCTGACCGACACGACTGCACAGACGGATGACGTGAAGGCGGGCAAGGTATTCTACAGCGCGTCGGGCGAGCGCAGCGTCGGCAGCGGGAGCGGTTCGGAGCCTGTGAATTACGCATCTTCCCAGACCGTCGCCGGACCTGCCGACAAGGCGGTTTCCATTCCCTTCGGGCAGGTTGCCGCTGATTCGGTGAGTACGGCGTTTACCGCCGAAATTGAGGGCATTACGGAGCTGAGGGACGGAATCTGCGTCATGCTGAAAAACGGCGTCGTCACGTCCGCTTCGGGCTGGACGCTGAACATCAACGGACTCGGCGCAAAGCCGGTCTACAGCACGATGGGAGCGACCACGCGCATTACCACGACCTTCAACGTCAATTACACGATGCTTTTCGTTTACAATTCCACCCGCGTTTCCGGCGGCTGCTGGGATATGTACTACGGCTACAACGCCGGCTACACCAACAATGTGTCGCAGGGACAGGGGTACGCCGTCAGCACCAGTAACGCAAAAGCCTGCACCGCAACGCTTTCGTCCTACGCACTTGTTGCACAGGGAATCGTCGCGGTGCGCTTTGCCAATGCCGTTCCAGCCGGAGCGACGCTCAACATCAACAGCAAGGGCGCAAAGGCGATCTACTATCGCGGCGCGGCAATTGCGGAGGGCGTGATCAAAGCCGGGGACATCGCCACCTTCATCTACAACGGCAGCCAGTATATTCTGCTTTTAGTTGACCGGACAGTTGCTACCCCGGAGAAGCTGAGTGACCTCACCAATGACATTTACACCACGCACACCATGACGATTACCTATTCTGACGGAAGTACGGCAAGCATCGAGGTGATGGCGGCGAGATGAGTATTTTCGATAACGCGGATGAAATTACCATTGACGGAAAAGACGTATTAAAAATAGAATTGGACGGCGTGACGGTCTGGGAGAAGGTCATGGAGATCATTCCCACGAAAATACATCTCACGCTGACCTCCACGCTGAAACAACAGCTTTCTTTCATTTATTCCGGCAGCGGTGAAATCGACTGGGGCGACGGTTCGGAAGTCACGCCATTTTCCGGCTCCACAACGGGAAGTTTTCAGCACACCTATCCGCAGGCGGGTGAGTATGTTGTCAGCGTGAAAATGGAAAAGGGCGGACTCTGGATTCCCGGAACCTATATGGCGTCTTTGCTGGGCATTTCCATGCTGTCGTTCAGCAATGACGGCAGCAAGTCCCAGAGCAGTCCGCAGCTCACAGCTGTGAAATTCGGTGACGGCGCGGCGTTGTACCGCTCCGGCAAATCTTCCGGCTATGCCTTTGCGGGATGTATTTCCCTGACCGAAATTGCGCTGCCGGAGGGTGAAACAACCTTGCCGACCTCCACCTTTCAGGACTGCGTGGCGCTGCGACAGGTGACATTTCCGCTAAGCGTCACTTCCATCGAAGCCTACGCCTTCGCCCGGTGCGCGGCGCTCTCGCCGGCATTGGAGATGCCATTCCAGCGGATAGCCGCCTGCGCCTTCCGGGGCTGCACGGGGCTTGAAAAGGTATGGCTGCGGAGCAGCGTGGAAACGCTGGAAGAATCGTCCGAAAAGAGCAACAACACGGTCAGCGCTTACACCGGACCGTTCTACGGATGCTTGCCGTCGCTGGTGATTTATTGCGAAGCGGACGAAAAGCCGTCCGGCTGGAGCGAACATTGGAATGTGTACGAAGGCACGGACAAATTTCTCACAGTGGTATGGGGAAAGAAAACCCGCCCGTGGTAAGGAGGAATTTTATATTGGAAATTTTCAGAACAAGCGACGCGGAACAGGCGATGCAATTCGCGCAGGAAAGTCTGAAAGGGCTTCACGGCAAGGATGCGCTCGACCTGTTTTTCAATCAGTCGATGTTTTTGCAGACCGGGGTGCTTCATTCAAGCGACTGCGAAACCGCCCGGAATCTCGGTATTCCCGTGTGGCAGGCGGGACACCTCGGCGGGAGCATTGTCTGCTTTCCGGGCGATCTCAGCATCTGCCTGACGACGTGGGGCGATACGGTCCCTGATTTCGGAAAGAATTGTATGCAGGCGTGCATCGACGCGCTCAGCGAAAGGCACATTTACCTGACCGTGGACGGCAACGATGTTCTCGCCCGGCACAAAAAGGTGGCAAGCTGGGCAAAGAGCCATTCCATTTCCGGCTGGGTGCAGACTGTGGCGCATTTCAGCGTGACGGTGGACGTCGATCTGATCAGAATGCTCTGCACCAAGCCGATGAACAAAATTCCCGGTGCGCTGAAGGACTACGGCATTACCGCAGACGAGCTGTGGCAACGCATATCCGCGCTGACGGGAATCAAAGAATGAAGGGGGATATTCTATTATGGCAACAAATTACACCAACAGTCCGCTGGTCGGCTACACCCGGCTGGTGGACAAACATTCCGGCGAAAGGACGCACACCATCGACCGCATTACGCCGCACTGTGTGGTGGGACAGGTGACGGCGGCAAGGCTGGGCGACATCTTCTCCGGCACAAGGGCAGTATCGTCCAACTACGGAATTGCCCTTGACGGCACGGTCGGCCTGTATGTGGAGGAGAAGAACCGCTCGTGGTGTTCGTCCAGCAACGCCAACGACCAGAGAGCGATCACCATCGAGTGTGCGTCCGACCCGAAGCCGCCCTACGCCTTCAAGCCGGTTGTCTACGAGACACTTGTGAAGCTCTGTATCGACATCTGCAAGCGCAACGGCAAGAAGAAGCTGCTCTGGTTCGGGGACAAAACCAAGTCGCTCACCTACAATCCGAAGCCGGACGAAATGGTGCTGACTGTCCACCGCTGGTTTGCCAACAAATCCTGTCCGGGCGACTGGCTCTATGCGCGCATGGGCGACCTCGCACAGAAGGTCACCGCCGCTCTTAACGAACCCGTTGCGCCGACTCCCAAGCCGACCGCAAAATGTCCCTATGCCGAGCCGAAATCCGCTGTCCGCTACGGCGCAAGGGGCAACGGTGTGAAATGGGTGCAGTGGCATCTGAACAAAGCGGCAGGAGAGAAGCTCAACATCGACGGACACTTCGGTATGCTTACCAAGGCGGCCGTCCTGTCCTTCCAGCGCAAGCACCGCCTCGCCGCCGACGCCATCGTCGGCAGCAAGACACGCGCCGCATTGAAGAAAGCATTATGATACACCGAAGCCCGCAGGCTGTCTCTCGATTGACGAGGGATGGTCTGCGGGCTTTTTTTGATATTGCTTACGGTAAGCTTTGAAATCTCAGGTTGTTGTGATTAACTTCTTTACCTGTTTACCGCCTTTTGTGTCATTAGCTGAATGCTTTTCATTAGTCCTTATAGTCTAAAGTTACTGTTCCATTACTTTTGATCGTATAGTAACATGTAATCGTTTCAAAAGTCCAGAATTTCCAGATTGCGGGATTACTTCCCCAATAAGTGGCCACTCTTACATAAGAACTGCCTTTATCGATAATTCTCCATCCTTCTTTGGGATACCCTAATACGGATGTTGACTGCGTAACTCTCACTGTTTCAGACTGAATTCTACCGTTCCTGTCTACGCTAAAGGAGAAAGTATCCTTTGCATAGATTACACCACTTGTACGAACCGGATAAAGCGATCTCTGATAGCAAATACCACCTGATGCAGCAAATACCTGAACAGAGGGAGCTGTCAAGGCGAAGACCGTCAGAATTACTGCAAGGAACAAGGCTACATACTTTTTAATGTTTTTCATACATTTTCCTCCTCGTGTCAAAAAGCTTGAACTAATGATTGTTTGTTTTATTCCCTCCCTACGTACAGGGCATCGGCAAAACTATATTAGTTTTTCTCCATTGGACTCTCCTCCTTAAGATGAGTAAGATTTCCTCTCTGATTGAGATAAAGCTCTGGCAACTCATTTGTTTCAAGCTCGCCACTATTATACAAGGTTATTTTTTCTTTGTCAATAGAATAACGCAAAGATTATTATAACGATGCACTATGCGACTTTTTGCACTGTGCAATTCTCTGCATAGTGCAGAGAAAAATTAAGGCTCTGCGCTTGACAAATGATACTCGATATTTTCTTCTGTAACGAAGAATCTGTTGGGAAGAATCTGTAGACGTAGATTATTTCAAATTCGATATTACAGTTTTGAAAACTGTTTCTCTTTTGTATGGTGAGTTTGGGTGCGACTCACGAAAACAAAAACACTGAAGCTAATGCTCAATGATTTTATCAATAATGGTTGCCTCTGCAGAAATCTCGATTCAGTCGTAGGACATGAGTCGAAGGCGGACGGAAAGCCGCATATCTATGAGAAGATGCTATTCAAACGTATCATTGACTTCTGGTATGTGGACTTGTTCAAGGCGATCATGAACCAATACTCGCCCAAGTCCTACAAGCTCTGTGGATGATTCTTCCTCCCAGAACCGGGGATGACCTTTGAATATTGCACCATTATCGCACCGGGCGAGACCGAGAAAACCTGCCGCGACATCGGCGCAATCGTCAATTTTCAGTCGAAAATCAAGAACAACCCCATCTGGTCGGTCTATCAGCGCACCTACAAGAAGTACTATGCCCGCCTGACCAATGGCACGATGAAAGGCAACGATTTCTCAAATTGGGTGTTAGAAGCGGAGAAGCTGCGCGACAAAGCCCTTAAAAAGCGCATCGAGGACGTTGATCTGGAAGAGTATGCGCGGAAGCTAAACGAGGTGTAATGATATTTCTACAAGTGCCTCAAATCGATGATCTGAGGGGTTGGCAACACGATAATGGCTCTTTCTGACAACTTGGATAGAATCTCACAAATCGGCTCACAGGCTTCTACTGGGACGATTGGTGGTGGGGTCAAATCATCGTCCTGATCGTCCACATCGTCACTCTATTCCTAAATGAAGCAAAGCCCTTTTCTTTGTTTAATAAGACGAAAGTTTTGGGCATTCCGATTTTGAAAGCTAAGAGCCTGTTCAGATTCTCCGCGTATGCGGATTGCGCCGTCAGATTTTTTGCCAGATGAAGCCAAAAACGCAGGCAATACTTTGTGTATTAACGAGTATTATGGCAAAATATGGCGGAAAATTTGCAAGCAAGACGCGTGCGGAGAGATTCTGAACAGGCTCTAAGGGGAAAAGTATTCATCGTAACTAAAAAACTCATCGCTTGGCACTGTCTCGGTGTTGCCTTTTGAGAAGTGCCAAGCGATGATAGGATTACTTATTTGTTACTGACCAGGGTCATCCTAGTTTACTTTTTGACCGTCAGTTTTGCAGAACTCGACTTGATGGAGCTTCCGGAGTCATCTGTGACAAGGCAGTAGAACTTTGCGCCATTCCATGTGTTGGTAGCTTTCAGTGAAACGCTGGAGCTTGTTTTTCCTGTCCACTTAGTCCAGGAACTTGCACTGCTCTTTTTATAATACCACTGGTATTTGACGTTGATTCCCGATGCCGTAATTGTGAACTTTGCGGTTTTGTTTTTCTTTACGGACTGTTTTTTCGGCTGAGTGACAATCTGGAACATAGTGACTTTGACCGCTTTGGAAGTAATGCTTTTGCCGGAACTGTTCTTTACGGTGCATTTGAACTGAGCGTTGTTCCAAGCGTCACTCATTTTGAAGGACACGCTCGACTTGGTTTTGCCGCTCCATTTTGACCACAGGAGCGCGCCTTTTTTCTTGTAGTACCACTGGTAGGAAAGACCTTTGCCTTCCGCTTTCAGCGATAACTTAACTGTATCACCGTTCTTTGCAGACTTATTCATTGGATGTGTAACAATCTTCAGTGTGTTGGTTGTTACAGTTGTGGTAGTTGTTGTGGAGGTATTCTGAGATGCCTGCTTCTTCTTAGCAACTGCACTCTCAAGGGCGGCCCAAGTAATGGGACCTGCGTCTCCGTCTACGGGAGAAACACCATAATCCGACTGGAATCTTTTCACAACAGAGGCTGTTGCGGGACCGTACCAGGAGTCGGTTTCGATCGTATAGCCCATAAACTGCAGCATTTTCTGCACATACAAGACATCATTGCCATGCATACGTTGATTGATTGACCAGTTATCTCTCACATAAAGCGCTCTGCTGAACGGTACCTTGTAGTTTGAAGGATCGTCTGAAGAAATGTTAGTATATGACGTGTTGAACTTGTTCTTAAGAAGTTCCAAAAGCTTGTTATATGAGGCAGGACCCATGCTGCCATCTGCTTCAAGTCCATTATCGCTTTGAAATTTTTTCACAACAAACTGAGTGCCGGGACCGAAGCTTCCGTCGACGTCAATAGTGTAACCAAGCTCTTTCAGACCTGACTGAATGAACATCACATAATACGCATAGGTATTATTGTGATTGATTGCAAACCAGTCATTGGGATATGCGGGGTAAGTACTGGGATTATTGATATCCCAGTCAAAACTAAAGTATTCAACAGGGTTTACAGCTTTCAGCGAGTAATAGTTCCCCGCGGAATCTCTTGCTCCTACACGGATTTCAAAGTGAAGGTGTGGCCCCGTAGAGAGTCCGGTTGCTCCTTCATAGCCTATTACTTCACCCTTGCTGATCCATCCGTTCTGACGAATCACTGATTTCAGATGTTTGTAAGCGGAATATGTACCATCCTGATGATCGATGACGACCCAGTTACCTTCTTTGTGATGTTCTCCACAAGGGTCTCCACTGCCCATAGCATAATGAGAACATCCTGTGTATTTGACAACCAGGTAACCGCTTCTTGACGCAAGAACTTCATCACCGTAATAGCTGGAGATATCAATTCCTTCATGGAATTTGGAAGCACCTGCAATATTCAGATTTCTGTAGCCGAAACCGCTTGTGATCGTTCCGCTTCTGAGGGGCATATCCCATGTGTCCGCCGCATAAGCAGTCATTCCACCGAGATCCGCAGGGCAGAACATGGCAAATGCAAATGCCAGTGCAAGCGCGAGTGCTGTGATTTTCTTTTTCATAGTGGCTTTCCTCTCTTTCGATTGTCCGTTGTATTATCTGTGAAGCTTACAGGGGTTTTTGTATGTATTGTCATTTTTATTATTAATGACAATACCACTAATCCGTTTTTGACATTGGACTCTCCTCCTTTAGATGAGTAAGATTTTTCTCTGATAGAGATAAAGCTCTGGCAACTTTTTTGTTTCAAGCTCACCATTATTATACAAGTTTATATCTTTCTTGTCAACAGAATAATACATAGTTTATCGTAATGCTGCACTGTGCATCTTTTTGCACTATGCAATTTTCTGCACAGTGCGGAAAAAAATATAGTCTCTGTGCTTGACAAACTATATATAAAAAGATGTATAATAAGTATGGAAATTAATTTGAAAGTGGGAGGAAATAATGTTACTCGATATTTTATTTTATAACGAAGAATCAGCAGACGTAGATTATTCCAAATTTGATATTACGTTTCTGAAAATCGTTTCTCTTTTGAATGGTGAGCTTGGGTACGACTCACGAAGTCAAAAAAGATCTGAAGCAAATGCACAATTATTATTTGATACTCTTTTTAGGGATGCACTTAATACACCTCTTGCGCAAACGGTTATCGATGACGAAGTAAACAAAATTAATCTGATTTCACATCCATATAGAGCAAGGAAAAATAGTTCAAATGAAATTAAAGTTGGTGCATGGGACAATTTGAAAGACATCTTGAGCTTTTTCTCAACATATTTCGGGGCATCAACAGCCAATATAATGTCGGTATATGATAAAGTCCAGAGAAGTATTGTCGACTCCAACCAATATGAATTAGATCGCTTTTTCGATAGTTTTGACCGAATTATTAAATCATTTCAAAGTGAGCTGTCAAAACTAATTAGTCGATCGAAGAAGAATTATAAATGGTATCAAGAGGGAAACGATAAATTTTCTGCATCCAGAGAAAAGAAAAAATTAGAGTTGTTCCTTGACTTATATGAATTCTGGTTTGATTATTTTGATTTGGTTGATAGAAAGTACTATAATAAAGCGATATCATATCTGATATTCTATTCCATCCTAAATACAGATGTTGTCCTGTTGTCCTTAAAAGGGAATTTGCCTTTTAAATTAAAAAGAACCAGTAGAATATGTGAAGGGAAAAAATATTTAATTAGCAGCTCTATCAATAATAATCTATATATCGGGTTTTACACGACAGATCATATGCTCGATACAGAAGAAGACTATCGCGGAGAAGAACGGGATCTGTTAAGCACGAAAATTGATGACGGCTTCCTGTCCAAAGAATTTGTCACGATTGAATTTGAATTTATTAATAAGGAATGTAGCAATGGCGTTTACTGTAGAATAAAGATGAATAATAAATATTTGCGAGCAAACGGATTATTTAGAAGATCGTATCTTGAATTAGTTAACCTAACGCCTAATTCGAAAAAAACAGATAGAACGATATGGAAAATCGAGTATAGCGATTCAGAAAATGACCCCTATATTATCATACGGTCAGCAGCACCTTTCCCGTATAGTTTTTGCTGTCTTGATATTTCAAATGGAAATTATAATGTGAACAATTTATTGTTTTGGCTATTTCCGGCAAACGCTTCGGGTAGTCAGAAATTCTATTTAAATGAGCTGATTGAAGATGAAGAATAATGCGTTTTTACTGGGTTTTATTTCAGCTGGGGCGGTTTTTATTTTGGGTTTTGGAGTTATGTTCCTTCTCTATCAATCATGGAATATTCACAATCCAAATTCTGAGCTAAATGGCCTATTTGATTATACTGCTTCTGCTTATGGAGATTCAATTTGTCTTCCCTTATTGTTAGGAGCGCTGGTTTATAGTTTTTTTGAAAAGAACTCACATCCAATAGTTATTGGGAAAATAAGTATTGTAATTGCTGTTGTATCATTTTTATCCTCTTGCATAATTCAGGCGTCATGGTTGATAAATGACCATACTCCGTTGAATTGGTCTTTACCGAAACAGCACCATTTTAATATAGCCGGGTGGTATCATGCTTTTTTCTTTGTTGCGATGGTTACGTTATTAATGATGTTTTTGTCTGAATATATATTATATTCAAAGAGAATGCCGGGATATGTTCTTGATATTATTGTATTTTTTGCATTTTCACTGTTTTTCTATTTTCACTATTTGGATGATTATTTTACTCCAGATAAACCGATGTCATCCTTAGCTATTGCATTCATAATCTGTATATCACTCCAGCTTATTATTAAAGGACTTCAATTGTTTGCATTAAGGGAAAAATCAATAATGCAATTAATCACGCCGTTGTTTTGTAATGTGCTGTCATTAATTATAATTATATTGATGATAGCTTTTACTACCAGAATTAAATCAAACTTGTAAGATCAGCCGCCGGTGGGATGAAGATTACACTTCATCCCACCGACGGCTGATAGTTTTATAATATTCACTTCAATCCCTTTGCAAGGCTGATGAGGTTGCGGAGCTGGTCGCTGCTGAGTCCTTTGACTGCTTCGGTTAATTCGGAGATCATCATCGGATTGACCGTGTCGGTGTCAAAGAATTCCTTCGGCGTAATTTCGAGGTATTCACAGATATAGAAGAACGCCTGCATGGAAGGGAGGTTGATGCCGTTCTCAATGTTGTTGATATAACCCGCGCTCTGACCGATGGATAAGCTCATATCTCTTGCCGAAACGCCCTTGTTAATCCGCAGGGCGGCAAGCCGCCGGGAAAACTCCTGCTTGTTCAAGTCAATCACCACCTTGTGTATAATTTTACTATACACAGGGTAGTATTCCGTCCGGCTCATCTATCAATTCTCGTTGACATATCTATTTATAGTAGTTATAATATCTTTATAGATACACTATAAATAGATGCGGGATGATGAAAATGACGGCGTGTTGCGGTTTCGGGCATAGGGATGTATTGGAGAAAATAGACGATGCTGTATATGCGGCGGTGTTGAAGGCAGCGGAGCAGGGCTGCGATATCTTCTACACAGGAGCGATGGGTGAATTTGACAGCCTGTTTTCCTCTGCCGTCCGCAAGGTCAAAAAGACCTATCCGGGGGTAAAGCTGATCTGTGTGAAACCGTACTTCACCAATAACCTCAATGCGAACGGAGAATATTATGCCTTCCTATACGATGACGTCATCATACCCGATAAATTAGCCGATGTTCACCCAAAAGTAGCCATCAAATACCGCAACCGCTGGATGATCGACCACAGCGATATTGTCCTGATTTATACCAAACGCACCTACGGCGGTGCGTATGAGGCGAGAAAATATGCGGAAAGAATTGGGAAGGAGGTCGTATATATCAGCGCAAAGTGATAATAAAAAAACTTGAAACATTCATAAAAGTATGGTATGAATAATAGTAGCCTGGCGTTGGAGGGATTACATATGGTTGACAAATATAAGGTTGTCACTCTGTGCGGCAGCACGAGGTTCAAGGATGAATTCATAGCGGCGGAAAAGCGGCTCACTTTGGAGGGTAATATTGTTCTCAGCGTCGGCTTTTTCGGTGAAGTCGGAGACAGCGCAAAGGAAATGCTGGACGATATGCACAAGCGCAAGATTGATATGGCCGACGAGATACTTGTTATCAATGTTGACGGTTATATCGGTTCTTCCACCCAATCCGAAATTGAATACGCAAAGGCAGCCGGAAAGCCTGTCCGGTATCTGGAAAACCATGAGGATTGCTTTATTCCGTGCATTGATCTTGATGAGGCGATGGCAAAGCTGAAAACGCTGGAGAAGGATATCCGCCGCTATTTTGAAGTCATGCGGATGGCGGAAACGCCGGAAAATCCCGAATTTCGGAAAAAGTTTAACGCCTTTTACCGGGTAAGACGGGATGAAGCATGGAGGTCAGAATTCTATCAGCTCATGGAGGATTTCAGGAAAAAAGACGACCCATACTTCGGAGAAGTCCTGCTGCGCCTTCACCAGCGGACAGGGCAGATCGAGCCGTCGTTTGCCAGTAAAATGCTGGCGACCCTCAACGCAGATATGCCGATATGGGACAGCAATTTTTTGAGGGTGCTTCATCTGAAATTGACCGGGACTACGCCGGAATTAAAGCTATCCAACGCTGTGGCTCTTTACGATAAAATCCGCCGGTGGTATCAGGACTTTTTGCAAACGGAAACCGCCCGGGGTATTCTTCAAAGATTCGACCGGGAATTCCCTGAATTCACCGATATGAGTCCTACAAAGAAGATTGATTTCGTCCTGTGGGCGAGTGTATGATAATTCATTCAATACATCCAATAAAACTCAGAGTAAACACATACCAATCAAAGACACACATAGCGAAAATTAACCGTCCGTGTAATGCAAATTCATGCATCTCACGGACGGCTTTTTTCGTGTATCTCCGCAGAGCTTGTCGTCTTGAATTGTATTGCTGTTGTCATTACAAACGCAACCGATATCCGCTCACAGTAGGTATACACTCCAACAGAAATACACGCGATAAAAACTTTTTGAAAAAAAGCGGACCACTTTGCCTTTTTTTCTCCAGTAGAAAGTGAGGGGACATTTTTTATCTCACAGAATGGAGGAACAGACATGACAAATCAGCAAAGGGAAAAGATAACCGAACTCAGAGGACAGGGGCTGGGCTACACCGCTATTGCCAACGCCGTCGGACTGTCAAAGGACAGCGTCAAGGCGTACTGCCGCTCCCATCATCTTGGGAAAAATACAGATAATTCTGCGGACAATTCTCCGGCACAACTCTGTCTGCATTGTAGAAAAGAGCTTGTGCATACGCCGGGAAAAAGGGAGAAGAAATTCTGCTGCCCGGAATGCAGACAGGCATGGTGGAATTCACATCCGCAGGAGGTCAGGCGAAGAGCGATCTATTCCTTCACCTGCCGTCATTGCGGCAAGCCTTTCACCGCTTACGGCAACAGCCGTCGAAAATACTGCTGTCACGATTGCTATATTTCTGACAGATTCAGGGGCGGTGACGGCAGATGAGCAGCGAGGAATTACGGAACGATATGCTCTATCACGCCGCCCTTTCAATTGCCGTCGAAATGCTTGCGAACCGCCTGATTACCGAACAGGAATACGCTGAAATTGATACAATACTGCTGCAAAAATACCGCCCGTATTTGGGTATGTTATTTTCCGAAAACGCTTGATTTTTCTGCCCTTCTGAGGGATATATAGACATACCGAAGGGAGGCAATATTTTGAAAACAGTAGAAAAAATCAGCGATAACCGCCCTGTCTTGCCAAAGAAAAAGCTGGTCGCCGCTTACGCGAGAGTCTCCGTAGAATCGGAGCGTATGCGGCATTCGCTCTCGGCGCAGGTGAGCTATTACAGTTCACTCATCCAAAGCAATCCCGAGTGGGAATATGCCGGCGTATTCGCGGATTACGGCATCTCCGGCACCGGGACAAAAGCAAGGACGGAATTCAACCGGATGCTCTGGGAATGCGAAAAGGGCAATATTGACATCATTCTCACCAAATCCATACAGCGGTTTGCCCGCAACACGGTGGACCTGCTCAACACGGTCAGGCGGCTGAAAAGCCTCGGCATCGAGGTGCGTTTTGAGAAGGAGCAGATTCACTCGCTAAGCGGCGAAGGAGAACTGATGCTTTCCATCCTTGCGTCCTTCGCGCAGGAGGAAAGCCGCAGCATTTCGGAAAACTGCAAATGGGGCATTCGCAAACGATTCAAATCGGGCGAGATCGGCGCGGCGAACAAGCATCTGCTC
>JAFRXY010000036.1 GCA_017441385.1 Clostridia bacterium
GAGCAGATGCTTGTTCGCCGCGCCGATCTCGCCCGATTTGAATCGTTTGCGAATGCCCCATTTGCAGTTTTCCGAAATGCTGCGGCTTTCCTCCTGCGCGAAGGACGCAAGGATGGAAAGCATCAGTTCTCCTTCGCCGCTCATGGAATTGATCTGCTCTTTTTCAAAGCGCACCTCGATGCCTATTGCTTTCAGCCGCCTGACCGTGTTGAGCAGATCAACCGTGTTCCTCGCAAATCTGGATATGGATTTACACAGGATAATGTCGATTTTGCCGTCCTCGCAGTCCCTGAGCATACGGGAGAATTCCGTGCGCTTTTCAATGCGGGTGCCGGAAATTCCAAAATCCGCATACACCCCGACATATTCCCATTCGGGATTTTTCTGGATCAGCTCGCTGTAATAGCTGATCTGCGCCGAAATGGAGTGCATGAGCCTCTCGGTGTCCATCGAAACACGCGCGTAAGCGGCTACTCTTTTTTTCACCGGAAGCTCCTTGATTTTCGGTTTTATCATTGTAATCTTAGGCATAAACACGCCTCCTTCCGACCATATATTCGCTCTCAATCCGAATTATATCAAGTCTTTTCCGGACAATAAAGCCGACAAAGATGGTTTGTATTTATTAAGCAATATTGTATCAATTTCGTCGTATTCGTCCTCGGTGATGATTTCCAATTCCAGCATTTTTCTGAGCATGCCAATGCACAGCAGGTACCTTTTCTCCGCCATAAAATTGCTTTTATTCATCTTTGCCGCCTCCGAATCGGTCTTCAATATAACATTCGTGACAGCAGTATTTCCTTTTGGCGTTTCCGTAGGCGGAGAAGGGCTTGCCGCATTTTTTGCAGACAAAATGATAGGTCGCCTTTCCGCTGAGCCGCTCGGGATGCGCTTTCCACCATCTGACCCTGCATCCCGCCGAGCAGAATACCCTGCGCTTCATTCCCGGCGTCTGCACCAAGGCGCTGCCACATTCACGGCATACGTCCGTATCCGGTTGAGACGCCTGCAAGTCGTTCCTGCGGCAGAAGGATACCACCGCCGCTCTGGAAACATTCAGTCTGTCAGCTATCTCCGTATAACTCAGACCCTTCAGACGAAGATTGGCTATTTTTTCTTTTTGCTGATTTGTCATGTCTGTTCCTCCATTCGGTGAGATAAAAAAATTGTCCCCCTCACTTTCTACTGGAGAAAAAAAGGCAAAGTGGTCCGCTTTTTTTCAGGATTTTTTATTCTGCGTGTATTTCTGTTGGGGTGTATGCCTACTGTAAGCGGATATAGGTCGCGTTTGTAATGACAACAGCAATACAATTCAAGACGACAGGTTCTGCGGAGATACACGAAAAAAAGCCGTCCATGAGATGTTGATAATCGCATCTCACGGACGGTATTTTCAATGTGTGTCACTTTGCTCAGATATATACAATCTTCTTCCCAATTCTCTCCGCATATCGTCTCGCTTCATAAGCACCGCCGTAACTGCGCTTGGTGAAGATCAGGATGATGTTGCTGTGGTCGATCATCCAGCGGTTGCGGTATTTGATGGCAGCTTTGGGGTGAATATCGGCTAATTCATCGGGAATGATGACGTCATCGTATAGGGCGGAATAATACTCACCGTTTATATTGAGGTCAATTGTGAAGTAAGGCTTGACACAGATCAGCTTTATCTTCGGATAGGTCTTTTTGACCTTGCGGACGGCGGAAGAAAACAGGCTGTCAAATTCGCCCATCGCACCTGTGTAGAAGATATCGCAGCCCTGTTCTGCTGCCTTCAACACCGCCGCATATACAGCATCGTCTATTTTCTCCAATACATCCCTATGCCCGAAACCGCAACACTCCGTCATTTTCATCATCTCGCATCTATTTATAGTGCATGTATAATTTCATTATAGCTACTATAAATAGATATGTCAATGAGAATTGATAGATGAGCCGGATAGAATACTACCCTGTGTATAGTAAAATTATACACAAGGTGGTGATTGACTTGAACAAGCAGGAGTTTTCCCGGCGGCTTGCCGCCCTGCGGATCAACAAGGGCGTTTCGGCAAGAGATATGAGCTTATCCATTGGTCAGAGCGCAGGATATATCAATAACATTGAGAACGGCATCAACCTTCCTTCCATGCAGGCGTTCTTCTATATCTGTGAATACCTCGAAATTACGCCCAAAGAATTCTTTGATACCGAAACGGTCAATCCGATGATGATTTCCGAATTAACCGAAGCGGTCAAGGGACTGAGCAGCGACCAGCTCCGCAACCTCATCAGCCTTGCAAAGGGATTGAAGTGAATAAAAATATAGGGCAGAAAGTTTCGCTATATTTCAAGCGACCTTCTGCCCCTTTGTTTTTTCAATATGAAGTCTTTTTTCTCTCAATCGGTCGTATGTGTGGGTACTTGACTGTAATCACTATGGATAAGATTCCAAAACGGCTCAAATCGCCCGATTGAAGCCATTTTCAGGATATTATTCTTCCTTCCTCTGCCGGAAGAAACAAACCACCTTCGCAGAAACGCCTGAGTGATGTTCCTACGGAGGTGGTTTTACTGTTCATCAGATGATGATTGGTGAGGTGAAAAATCAATCCACAATCGCGCCGTAATGCCGCAACACGTCCTTGTCGATCTCGCTGCCCTCGTGCAGCCCCCGCATATCACAGCCGAACACAATCAGTCCGGGATAATTTTGAATCACCCGCAGGCACTCGCCCGTTTCGGCTGACCAGACGCGAATCGTGCCGTCAACAGACCCGGAGAGGAAGGTCTTGCCGTCCGGCGCAAAGGCGACGGAGTTGACCGACCCGCTATGCCCCTCGCAGACGCGGAGGCACTGCCCGGTGGCGCTGTCCCACACCCGGACGGTGTTGTCTCCCGACCCGGAGAGGAAGGTCTTGCCGTCCGGCGCAAAGGCGACGGAGTCGACCGGCATGCTATGCCCCTCGCAGACGCGGAGGCACTGCCCGGTGGCGCTGTCCCACACCCGGACGGTTTTGTCGACCGACCCGGAGAGGAAGGTCTTGCCGTCCGGCGCAAAGGCGACGGAGGTGACCCGTCCGCGATGCCCCTCGCAGACGCGGAGGCACTGCCCGGTGGCGCTGTCCCATATCCTAACGGTGTTATCCTTCGACCCAGAGAGGAATTTCTTACCATCCGGCGCAAAGGCAACGGAGTAGACCAACTCGCTATGCCCCTCGCAGACGCGGAGGCACTGCCCGGTGGCGCTGTCCCACACCCGGACGGTTTTGTCGACCGACCCGGAGAGGAA
>JAFRXY010000037.1 GCA_017441385.1 Clostridia bacterium
ATCACAGGGGTAGGTGAGGGTATGCAGACCCGATATCGTATCTATTCTCTGTCGGCAAGGGCGATTCTGAGCTATGCACGGTCGGAGGATGACCGGTATATTTTTCGACTGAGCCGCAAGGCAACGGAGAAATGCAAGGTCTACGGAGCCGCGCATGAGCAGGATGACAATGCGTTATTCTATCAGATCATGTGCGTCCTTCGTGGAGACGGCTTCATCACACCGAGGAAACAACAGGTCATTCCCGACCTTGCGGACGTGATATTCTATGTGGACTTCGGAGGAATCTTTGACAGAAGTGGTTCAAACAAGTATCTGGAACGGCAGAAGAAAGCGGAAGCTATGTTCCGTCCGGAGGGAATTACGCTTGACTTCGGCAGCGGAGAACAGCACTACCGCGCCTTTGAACGCTCCGGAAGCATGAGCCGACAGGCGAAGCTCTCCTTCATCAGAGCCGATTTATATGACCAAGTCCGGCGCAGAATCATGATGGATATGACGGTCACTCACTGCAAACTCTCCCAGCTTTATGCCTACAACGGGCTGATGCTGTCGGGCGGAACCCGCATTGACGGCATTGAAATCACCAGACCGCACCGCGTGATTGTGGTTGACAATCCGAGTACTCTGACACATGCCCGTGTCATTACAGTGGAAGAAAACGGAACAAGACGAGGTTTCAAATGCTACCAGCGGGTAGAGAGAAAGGAAGGAATCTTCTCAAGCCGCTTTGACGGGGAAGGCTTGATCTCCAAAGAATACGCCAAGCTGATTGACAAAAAGCTCTTCGGAAAGGATGCTAATTTAAAACAACACCGCACAAAGAATACTCGATAACTTCATACGGTGCTGTCTAAATTATTTGTCCTACTTTGATTTGAGAAGGTAACCAACATCATCCGCTTTCGCAGATGACATACGACTTACTATTACCTCTAACTCTATTGAACTTGCCATGTATCGCTTGAACCCATGAGCTATACGACACATACGTGAACGTTCTTGTTCTTCTACAAAGGCTTGGCTAAGATGCTCACGCTTCGGGAACAGCCGATGTGCGATGCAGCTTCCATTGCTGCGCTCTACCCCAGTTTGGCGTGTAAACCCATACGTTGCCGTTTGCTGTGTTTGCTCCGCAGACATCCAGGCTACAGCCATTTTTGTTAATAATGTAGTAATATCCGTTTTTGGCATCCTCAAAGCGCCATAATTGATTTGAACCAACGTTGTTTGAACCAACATGATCGCCCCAGATTGTTACATTACTCTCGCTGTAGCCGTTTCCGTTCGCGTCCACAATCTTTCCAGATCCCATATGAACAATTTTATAGTAGCCGCCGCCAACACTGACCATCTGAAATTTCTGCGCGTTGGAATTGTTGCGGGCATAGACGGTAATGTTGTCGCCGTCATTTTTGCCATTGCCGCTGACATCAAGACGCATATTGGCGTCGAGAGCGGTTTCAATCTCGTAAATAGCGCCGTTTTCGGGAAGCACTTTGGGAGTGGATACGCGGTCGATCCGCCATTTCTGGGCACTGCCGAAGTTGGGCGTGTAAACCTGCACGTTGGCGCCGTCCGCTTTGTTTGCTCCGGTTACATCCAGAAAGCAGCCGTTTTTATTTACGATATGATAATATCCATCATCAGTCGGTACAAAACGCCACAACTGCTTGGAACCATTTTGGTCGCCCCAGATGGTCACATTGCTCTGGCTGCCACCGTTTCCGGCAGCATCCAGCACGTTACCGGAATTTCTGCTGATAATCTTGTAATATCCAGAGCCTACATACTTCAGATAAAAGTCCTGATAGACGCCATCATACTTATGGTAAATAATTACATTTGTACCCTGGTTAAGAACATTCTGGCTAAGTGAAAGACACATATTGTTGCCAAGAATCGAATAGATGACATAATCACCGTCATCAAACGGTCTATAATCGTAATCCATCATATACCATTCAGCGTATTTAGGCGCATTAGGATATTTGATATACTTGATGTATTTGTAATTGTCTTTTTTATATGTTTACTTTCGGCAACTACCCGCAGGGTGCAAGTGGTGAAATACAGGCGCTCGAATGGCGTGTGCTTGCCGTGGAGGACAGCAAGGCGCTGGTCATATCGGAAAAGCTGCTTGATTGCGTATATTACAATGAACGAGATACATCAGTTACATGGGAAACCCGAAAAAGCTGTCGCGGGGTTTCGATGATGCTTGGAGAAACAAGATGCTGCAATTCCAGACGCCGATTTTCTCGCCCATGACAAGGGGCGAGTGGGTACTCCGCTTCGACGACATTCTTGCAGACGCAAAGGAACAGGGGCGATTGCGCGACAGAGACATTCTTCTTTTTTCTGCCGGAAGAAAAAACCACCTTCGCAGAAACGCCGGAGCGACGTTCCTACGGAGGTGGTGAAATGATTATTCGTAAGAATAATCATTACGAGTGAAAACTATTGTGAGCGAGGCACATTTTCATATCACTTTTTGCTTTCGGTTGACTATGCTTCATTATCCTCAGAGCCGTCTTTTTTCTCGTTGAGGTCCGCGTCGCTACGGGTGAAGAATGATGTGATGCCCGCGGGGACAGCCAGGAGCTTGGCGCGGAAGAGCTTGTCGGTATACGCCATATACGCTAAGACGGACAGCGACAGGATGAACAGTATCATCGCTGCACCGATGAGCATCATGTCTTCGCCGGTTCCGGGATTGTTGCCGTCGGAGGAGGCCATTTTGAAAGTGGATGAGCTTTCGTACACTGAACCGTTTATTCTGAACTTTGCGGTAACGGTGTAGTCGCCCGGCTTGAGGGAGTCAAGATAGTTCCTTGTGAGCGTCAGTTTGAGCGAACCGGATTTTGCTTTAAACTCGGTGCCTTCCTTAAGCTGCTTCGTATAGTTCTCTCCGCTGACGGTTACAACTTTATCGGCGTCCACAAAAGCCTGATATGTGTCGGCGTCATGACCGACATATACGAATGTAAAGTACAGAGCGCCGTCCTTCTTAATTCTGTGAGTTTTGCCTCCGCCGGCGTTAACATTGATCACGGGGTTCACCGTTACCGCGCAGGTTGCGGTCTTGCCGCCGTCGTCGGTGGTGACGGTGACGGTGACGGTGGCCGTGCCGGGAGCGACGGCTGTTACCACGCCGTCAGCGACGGTGACAACGCCCTCGGGAGCGACAGACCAGGTAACGCCTTTGTTGGTGGCGTTAGAGGAAGTGACGGTAGCGGTAAGGGTAACGGGATCGTCGCCCTCATTAAGGGTAAGGGAAGTCTTGTCAAGCGTGACGCCTGTGACGGCTATCGTGGAAACAGTGACCGTAACGTCAACGTTACTTGCACTGTTATAGTTATCGTTACCTGCGAAGTTTGCCTTGAATGTATTTTCTCCGGCTGCGCCGACGCTCTGGGAACTGTCAGCCCAAGTCCAGCCTTCAGGGAGAGTTACGTCGGCAAGCGTCTGACCAACGATCACCGTCAGACCTGTCGGTGTCTCGGGGTCGGCTTTGGCGACTGTAACGGTAACGTCAACGTTACTTGCGCTGTTATAGTTATCGTTACCTGCGAAGTTTGCCTTGAATGTATTTTCCCCGGCTGTGCCGACGCTCTGGGAACTGTCAGCCCAAGTCCAACCTTCGGGAAGGGTTACGTCGGCGAGCGTCTGCCCGAAGGTTGCGGCCAGACCTGTCGGTGTCTCGGGGTCGGCTTTGGCGATGGTTACGCTGACAGGCGCGGAGCATACAAACTCGTTATAGTTATCATTGCCCGCGACCTTGTAATACACGGTGTAATTTCCCGCGTTAGTGCCCTGCGGGAGAGAAGTGCTCCAGCTTGCATTGTCAAGCGAATAGGATATGCTGCCGCTTGCGGTGTTGCCCGCTGTGACGGTCGCGGCGGTAACGAGCGTCTGGGGCGAACCCGTGTAAACAAGTCCGGTATTGGCGGCGGGAGCGGTTACGGTCTGGTTTTTCTTGTTTACCGTCACAGTACAGGTCGCGGTCTGATCGTCACCTGTATCTGTAGTCCCGTTGGTGGCTGTGGCAGTGATGATTGCTTCGCCTGCGCCAACAGCTGTCACAACGCCGTCATCGCTCACTGTGGCGACAAGGGGGTTACTGCTCGACCATGTCACAGTTTTATTCGTAGCGTTGGTCGGGGCGACAGTAGCTGTCAGCGATAGTGTATCGCCAACGGCGAGGTTCGCGGAGGTCTTGTTAAGGGTTACGCCTGTAACTGGTACAGGAAGCTCCTCCAAAAAATATAGAATATTTCTGGATGGAGACATAATGTACACATCCTTTAAAACATACTGTCGATCCGCTTCCCATCGAGTAGTCCACCCACCATTAGTAATGGTTATCCGATCATAATAATGGGATCTATCAGTATCATCATAATCACCATAATAATAAAGATGGATCACTCTATAATCGGAGACACTAGTATCGTGCAAAATATAGTCTCCTGCATTCACAACGGTATCAACTGGTGTATCCTGTGTTATTTCCTTAGCTTTGGCGTACGCGGTCATGCCGAAGCACGGCAGCAATACAAGGACCAGCGTCAGGGCTAACGCGGCGCTGAACACTCTCGCGATTTTTTTCATAAATACTCCTCCTAATAAGAAAAATACTAAATCTTGACAGTACTATATTATATATAATTTATATAGTTAGTATTGTCAAGAAAAAAACACGCCGTTTTTGGGATAATCAGGAAAACAAGGGGACAGTTCCGCGAGGGGCGGCGGCAGAAATGCCCTCCGCCGCCAGGAAGATGAGGAATATCAGCAGATAGAGAACGACGGCGGTAACGTTGATTTCTTTACCGCCCTTCGCATGGACGGTCTGTTTGGTTTTCATGTAAAAAAGTTCCCCTTCCGATTTCAAGTGGTTTCCGGCTTTTTTGGACAGTATTCCCCCGAACCCGCATACCCCCCGCTTCTCACCGCGTAAATATGCACAGCGGAGGCGGGATTCGGACGGTGGAAAAGGCTTACTTTTTTTGGGGAAATTTGCGGAAAATATTCGTCACTGCTTGGAACGGCTTGGATTTATTGATGTTTTGATGACTGTGAGAATACCCTTCATTTTGCCGGTTGCCACAAGGAAGATGAGCAGAACGCTCACCACGGCACCCCCGATTGATACTATAATTATCCCGAGGAGATTACTGCCGTTGCGCGGTTCACCCTCGATATCCAGTGTCTCCAAGGGGGCGGTTGTCGTGGTGGTTGTGACAATGGCGGCTGCTGTGGTCGTCGTGGGCTTGGCGGTCGTCGTCGTCATCGTTGTCGTGGGACGGGCGGTCGTCGTCGTGCGACGGGTCGTAGTCCTGGTCGTGGGCTTGGCGGTCGTAGCGGTCGTGGTCGTAGGCTTGGTGGTGGTCGTCGTGGTGGTGGTGGGCGTGGGTTCATAGAACTCCACGGTTGCTTGACCGAAATAGGTTGTTGAATTTCCTGTATCTCCTGTGGTTATTTCCTCGCCGTTGAAGGTGAACCTGTTGGGAATCTTCACTGTCGTGCTGTTTGACAGATAGCTAAATTTGGTATTGGTGGCACTATTGGTGAGCGACGTTCCTTTAAAGGTCAGGGTTCCCAGGCTGGTGCAGCCTTGAAACGCAGCATTGTCAATCGTTGTCACGCTGCTCGGAATGGTGACAGAGGTCAGAGCGTAGCAGTTGTTAAACGCAGCCTGTCCAATCGATGTCACGCCGTTCCCTATCGTGACAGAGTTCAGGAGGGAGCATACGGAAAACGCAGCATCGCCAATCGACGTCACGCTGCCCGGAATGGTGACAGAGGTCAGGCAGGAGCAGTTCACAAACGCAGCGTTGCCAATCGCCGTGATACCGCTCCCTATCTCCACAGAGGTAATAGTGCTATTGCCAGCGAACGCGTTATTCTCTATCTCACCCGTCCCGGTGATGGTCAGATTGCCGTCGTTATCGAGCGAGTAGGTGACGCCACTTTTATCCGTTGACCCTCCCAATGGCACATTGATTGTCCCCGCATAGGACGTGAACATCGGCACCGTGGCGACCATGACCGCCACCGCCACCATCGCGCAGAGGATGCCCGCGAGACGCTTGTTTCTGCGATTAAATTTTCTGCAACAGGGGGGACAAGGTATTCCCTCAATAAGTTTTTGATTTTCATAGTAGAAAACCTCCTTCAAAAGTTTGGTTTGTCATTGCCGTCGCTTTGTATTATGGCGGTATCTCTTGTCTGTGTCACATCATGCGCACCTCCTTTGTTTTTTATCGCTAATTGATATAGCAGTAAAGCGCCACCATGCTCTCCGCCGCCAAGAAGATGAGGAATATCAGCAGATAGAAAATGACGGCGGTAACGTTGATTTTTTTACCGCCCTTTGCATGGACGGTCTGTTTGTTTTTCATGTAAAAAGAGTTCCCCTTTCTGTGCTTTAAGTTGTATATTTGTGTCTGCCCACTGATCTCGAATTTTTTTAGAAAATACAGGGCTTTGGCTTATTTTGCCAAACAAATATAACAATTATCAGTACTATTTTCCTAAACAACTATCAGTACTATTTTCCTATTTTTTCAAGCGGTTTTCAAGGGGGGGTTCCAAAATGTCACCCCCCTAATTTATCTCCGTACACTTGCTTCTGTCGGGGCGATGGGTTATGATTAAGGAAAACATTGTTCATAGGAGGATTCAATATCATGAACACTCTTTTTGCCGATACCATGAAAAAGCTGCGAACGGAAAAGGGACTTTCACAGCGGGAGCTGGCGGAGCGGATATTTGTTACCCGTTCTGCGGTAGCAAGGTGGGAAAACGGCAGCCGTCTGCCGGACGCGGCTATGATAACACGCCTCGCCAATGTGCTGGAGGTGGACGTGGGTACATTGCTCTCCGCCGCTGTCGTGAGCGACGAATCGCCAAACGTCATTATGGTGGACGACAGCAAGGTGATCCTCTCCGACGGTCTTGCCGTACTAGAGGAGGTCCTGCCGAACGCCACGATCACCGGCTTTATCTGGCCGCAGGAGGCGATCGACTACGCTAAGGTGAAGCGGGTCGCCCTTGCCATTCTGGATATTGAGCTTGGAACAGCCAGCGGTCTTGACCTTTGCCGCACGCTGCTAGAAATCAATTCCCGCACCAATGTGGTCTATCTGACCGCCTACCCCGAATATTCCCTCGACGCGTGGGACACCGACGCCTGCGGCTTCATGGTCAAGCCGCTGACCCCGGAGGGAGTCCGCAGGCAGCTTGAAAAGCTGCGGTACCCGATAATGGGAGGAAGTGATGGCAAATGATAAACTGGCTCGAAGTCGTCAGTTATTCGCTATGCGGCGCGATGTTGGTGATGATGGCGATCGATATCGCGTTCTCTGCTTTTATGCCTGCGCTTGACCGATGGAGCAGGTGCTATTTCATCACGTTGTTTTCACTGCTTATGCTGTATGTAGTTGTTATTTTTATCGATGTGATCATCTACAACCATCCCGAAATGGCAGCAGTGCAAAAAGCAGTCTTTATTTTTGAATATATGTTTTTTTCTGTGATGATGCCTATGCCAATGCCCTTCCTGCTGCATTGCTGCGGAGAAAGCGAAAAAAGCAGTGTGCCGTTACGCGCTGTAATGATGCTGTGGGTCATATTCTGCTTAATATTGTTTGCCGCTCAGTTTACGGACGCTTTCTACTACGTCGAACCGGATAATCAGTACATTCGCGGAACGTGGTTCCCGCTGCTGATAGCTCCGCTGGTCGTGATCATGATCCTCAACATACAGAGCTTGATAAGAAGGCGCAAAAAGCTCTCAAAAAGAGTCTTTATCGCTCTTCTTATCTATCTGCTGCCAACTGCGGTCATGATAATCACATATATGTTCGTTGCTGTCGATATGTTCGTTGCTTTCTGGATGGGTCTCTGTGCGCTGACGATGTTCAGTCTCATCCTTATGGATAACGTGGAACAATATATGCTTCAGCAGCGGGAAATTGCCAATCAGCGCGCCAGCGTCATGGTGCTGCAAATGCGACCGCACTTTATCTACAATACCCTGATGAGCATTTACTGTCTCTGTAATCAAGACCCGCAGAAGGCACGGCAGGTCACGATGGATTTCACCAACTACCTGCGAAAAAACTTCAACGCTGTTGCCAGCGACAGCGCCATTCCCTTTACTGCTGAACTGGAGCATACCCGCGCATACCTGTCCGTGGAGCAGGTGCAGTATGAGGAGCTGCTTATCGTGGAGTACGATACGCCCTTTACCCGTTTCCGTCTGCCGCCGCTGACCTTGCAGCCTCTTGTGGAAAACGCCGTCAAGCACGGCATGGACCCGTATGCAGGACCGCTTCACATCTTAATTCGGACACGCCACACGGACGCGGGCAGCGTTATCACCGTGGAGGACAACGGTCCCGGATTTGACCCCGCGGAGGATTCCGAACCGCACATTGCGCTGACCAATATCCGGCAGCGGCTGGAAATGATGTGCGGCGGAAAACTGGAAGTGACCCTAAGGAACGGGGGCGGAACGACTGTCACGATGACGATTCCGGATCGGCACGCAGAAGGATAACTATCCTTTTTGGTTTACCGCTCACACGGTTTTGTTATGACATTTATTTCGTAAGATTTACGGTTTGTATTGAAGATCTTGGTGAAGTACGGTTTTACATGGGCAGTGTAATCTGATCAGTCTTGCAAAGGGATTGAAGTGAATACAAAATAAGGGCAGAAGGTTTTGCTATTATTGCAAAGCGACCTTCTGCCCTTTTTGTTTTTTTCAATATGAAGTCTTTATTCTCTCAATCGGTTGTGTGGGTGGGTGTTTGGTTGGTATCCTTATGGAAAGCTATCTTTCGGAAGAGCTTTTAACTCATCGGGAGTCATCAGCGGACGCTCTGTCATCTGCAATGACTGCGACGGATCATTCCTTCCGCGGCTGACAGAACCGGTCAGGACGGTGCGGTTTCCGAGTGATTTTGATAGAATTTCGGCTGATGAAGAATTGGGAGCGAAGCCGCCGAACAGAGTTAATTGCACATTATCTATGATAATGTCCGCGCTCTCTTTTCCGTAATTCCGTTCCAACTGAGCGAATGACTGGATGACGGGGACGATCTGCAAACGCCTTGAACGCGCCGCCGAGAACATCATTTCGGCGGATTCAATTTTAGGCAGCGTCCCAAACTCGTCGCATAAGAAGACACATCTATTCTTTAATTTACCGCCTGTTTCGTCCGCAACCGACAGAATTTCACGGTACAACTGCTGAATAATCAGGGATACCATGAAGAAGGTGTGCGGCGATTCCTCCGGCATGATCAGGAAGATGGCTGACTTTTCATTGCAGAAGGTTTCCGCGTCGATCTCCGTATCGAAGCACAGAAGCTGTTCCAGTTCGGTGTCCAGAAAGGCATTCAGCCTTGACAGGGCAGTGGACATGACGGAAGCCATCGACTGCTCGGCTGTATTGAGCGCGGCACCTGCGAACCATTTCGCCTTGTGGTCATCGGGAAGAAGCTGCATGAGCTGCTGAAACTGGTTCTTGCCCTTCTTTCCGGCAGGCGCGAGAAGCTCTTGGATAATCTTGAACACCGACACGATATGCCGTTTGCTCGGCTCACAAAACTCCGCTACAAGCAGGATTGTGGCGGTGAGAAGACCTTCAGCGGAGTCGTAATGGGATAAGCCTTCCCGCGCCTTGCTAAGTTACCAAAGCAGGTTTCGGGATAACTCTCCCCCGAACCGGACGTACACCTCTCAGCGTATCCGGCTCTCCATCTATCATCTTAATCG
>JAFRXY010000038.1 GCA_017441385.1 Clostridia bacterium
ACATGGCATAGTCCTCCTGTGGTTGGTTGTGATTTCGTCATTTCAATTATACCACATTTCGAGGTACTATGCTATTTTTTTATTCCGTTTTTGCCTTATTTTTGGGGCTTCATGCCTCTTTTGCGTGTGGGAAGTTTGAGTAAAAATCTTCCCCGCTTGCAGTGAGAATCCGCTCGCGGATAACGTCGCATTTGCCAAATTCCACGCCGATAGCATATTCTAAGCCCTTTATAATAATGCCGGGATTGATATTCACGTCGTTTCCGGCGGGAAGTTTTATCCTCAGAACCGCGCACTCGCCTTCGGAAGAAACTTCATAGGACAGAATATGAGGCTTGACGTCCATATCGACCAACTGCTTTTTCTTATTTTTCTTCTGCACTATAATGGCATCCTGCGAAAGGTATTTCCGCAATTCGTCGCGCAACTGACTGCCCGAAAAACCTTCTGCTGTGAGGGTAATCTGATAGACGGCGGATTGAATGGCGGTTGCCTTCTGTCCCTGATAGTCTACCTTCGTGACACGGATTCCTTCGCAGAGAGCGGCATTCAGACGCTGTTTCACTTCCTCAAACGGCATGTCGGTTGTCATGCGCACATCCATTGTCTCGCACAGTCCCGAAGTACCGAGCGAGAGCGGCAGGGCAAAGGTCATGAAGGGGTGGGGATTAAAACCTTCGGTGTACCAGATCGGCACGCCGGCACGGCGTATCGTCCGGGTCATACAGCGCATGAGGTCGAGATGAGACATGTATTTCGAGGGTCCTTCTTTGATAAAGAAGACCCTGATAGGCAGGCAAAGCGTGCCCTGAATGTCAACCACGTTTTTCATTCCGATGTTTAAGGACACTGCACACACCTCCTGTCAGTTTGGCCGCGCCGCAATTCGCGCATTGCAGGCGGCAATGCGGCGTCGTCTGGGCGGCCAGCGCCTTTTTGTGCTCCCGGATGAGGAAATCCTTGGTAATGCCGTAGTCGAGATGATCCCACGGGAGAATTTCATCGTAGCTCCGGCGGCGGTTGGCGTAGAAGGCGGGATCTATACCGCATTCCTCAAAGACCTCCATCCAGACCGGCAATTTAAAATATTCGTCCCAGCCATCAAAGCGGCAGCCCTTTTCAAAGGCGCGTATCAATACCCTGATCAGCTTGCGGTCGCCGCGGGCAAAGACCGCCTCCAGAAAGCTGGTGTCCGCGTCGTGCCAGTTCAGCGTGATCTTGCGGCTGCGGACACTTTCGCGCAGGTGCTGCTGCTTCCTGTGGATGGTATCAATGTCGTCCTGCGGCTCCCACTGGAAGGGGGTGAAGGGCTTGGGGACGAAGGTAGACGCGCTGGAAGTGACATTCACGCCCTTGCCCTTGGGCTTGTTTGGATTGCGGTAGAATTCGTCCACCACCTTCTGCGACAGCTCGCCGATGCCCGCCACGTCATCCAGCGTTTCGGTGGGCAGCCCTATCATGAAGTAAAGCTTGACATTCGTCCAACCGCCGTTGAAAGCAGTGCGGCAGGTGCTCAGCACTTCTTCCTCGGTGACGTTCTTGTTGATGGCGTCGCGAAGCCGCTGGGTGCCTGCTTCGGGTGCGAAGGTCAGACCGCCTCGGCGCACCTTTTTGAGCTTTTCGGTCAGTTCATCACTGAATCCGTCAATGCGCAGGGAGGGCAGCGAAATGCTCACCTTGCCCGGTTCCGTCCAGTTCAGCATATTGTCCAGCAGTTCCGGCAATTCGGTGTAATCGCTCGAACTGAGAGAGGAAAGGGACACTTCGTCGTAGCCGGTGGTGTCGCACAGGCTGCGGCTCTGAGCATTGACGGTGGTGTAATCCTTTTCCCGGTTGGGACGGTAGATGTAGCCCGCCTGACAGAAGCGGCAGCCGCGGATGCAGCCCCGGAAAATCTCCGTCACCGCGCGGTCGTGCACGATCTCAATGATCGGCACAACGAAATTATCGGGATAATAGACCTTGCTCATGTCCTGAATGACCCGCTTCTGAATCCTCTCCTGCACGCCGTCCTTCGGGGTGAAGGCAGCAATTGTGCCGTCCCCGTGATAGCGCACGTCATAGAGCGACGGAATGTAAAGCCCCGGAATCTCCGCCGCCTCACGCAGGAATTTCTTCCTGTCGAAGTGACCGCTCAGCTTGTGCCGGCGGTAAAGATCAAACATTTCCACGCTCACCTCTTCCCCTTCGCCAAGAGAAACAATATCGGCAAGGTCGGCAAGCGGTTCGGGATTGCAGACGCAGGGGCCGCCCAGCACAACAATGGGGTCATTATTTGCCCTGTCAGCTGAAAGAAACGGTATACCAGACAAATCAAGCATTGTAAAAATATTGGAATAGCTGAGTTCATATTGCAGCGTGAAGCCCACGAAATCGAAATTCCTGAGCGAGTCGCCGCTTTCCAGACCGTAGAGCGGAACGGAATATTCCCTCATTTTGGCTTCCATGTCAGGCCACGGCGCGAAGACCCTCTCGCACCACACGTCGGGTATGGAATTGTAAAGGCCGTAGAGGATTTTCATGCCAAGATGGGACATGCCGATTTCGTAGACATCCGGAAAGCAGAAGGCAAAGCGGATGTTGACCTCCGATTTGTCCTTGACGACGCTGTTGGGTTCGCCGCCGACGTAACGTCCCGGCTTTTCCACGCTCAGCAGGAATTTTTCTATATCGCTTCTGACCAAGTTGATTCCTCCGCAATCATCAGATTTTTCATTACTATTTCAATTCATCAGGCTTTCGTCCAGCAGCAGATAAAACGCGGTCTTGCCTTCGCTGAAATAGCCCGCGTTCCGGTAAAAACGCAAGGTGCTTTCGCTTCTGGAGCCGGTAATCAGCATCATCTTGTAGCAGCCGGATTTCTCAGCGATTTCCTTTGCACATTGCAGACAGGCGGAAGCAAAGCCGTTCCCGCGGTAATCCGCGTGTGTCACGACATTCTCAATCAGCGCGTAGGGACGCACGTTCCGCGTGAGATTGGGAATGATATTGCAGACGCAGGAGGAAACGATCTTTCCGTCCCACTCACAGACGATGATATGGTAATCGGGATTTTCGCAGATAGCCGCCCATGTTTGCCGCAAATGCAGGCTGTCCTCCGGCAGACCCGTTTCATGCAGATGGGTATACAGCTCCAGCAAACCGAGAAGGTCGGAAGGTGTACTCTCTCTGATCACAGCATTCATTCAGCTGTTCTTATCGACCTGTTTGAAGGTCTTTAGGTTACCGCTTTTCAGACTGCGCTTGGCAAGCTCGGCGTAAACGTCTTCCAGCGGGATACCGCGCTTGACCATCAGCACCATCAGGTGATAGAGAAGGTCGCTGATTTCACCGACAAGGTCGCTGTCGCAGTCGTTTTTGGCAGCAATGATAGTCTCGGAACATTCCTCGCCCACCTTTTTGAGAATCTTGTCAAGTCCGGTGTCCAGCAGATAGCAGGTATAGGACTTCTCCTGTGGGTTGTCGCGCCGTTCGATAACGGTATCATAAAGCGCCTGCAATATGTCAATGTTTTCATTTTCGTTTGGCATAGTTAAAATGTACTCCTTTTTTTAATAAAAATGGGAAGTTAGATTAGGATGTAGATGGTATAAAAATGTAAAGTGCGATCGATTTCATTTGTCCATCAAATATTCACACAAAATGACACACAGATTTTACACGATTCTTACAAAAAACCTTCTACCTACTACCTCCTTCCTACTACCTTTTAGTAATTTCTCATTTAAACTTCTTAAACCCTATCGGCTGAAAGAAGCAGCTGTGATTGCCTGTGTGGCAGGCAGCTCCTGTCTGCTCCACCCGAATCAGAATCGTATCATCGTCGCAGTCTCCGCTGATGGAAATAATCTTCTGATAGTGACCCGACGTTTCACCCTTGTTCCATAAGGCGTTTCTGGAACGGCTCCAGAACCATGTGCGCCCTGTTTCCAGTGTCAGACGAAGCGACTGCTCGTTCATGTAGGCCAGCATCAGCACTTCGCCCGTCGAGGCTTCCTGCACAATCGCCGGAATCAACTCCGATTTGGCAAAATAGCGTGACAAGTCTCTCGGCTTGTCACCTTCAGCGATGGCTTCCGCAACATCCAGCGCCCCGGTATAGATTGCCTTGCCGGCAATGGCCCCGTAAAGCCCCGCGTCGCGCAGAGCGATGATGTCCTCAATGCCCGAAACGCCGCCGCTTGCAACAATATCGCAGGATACGGCCCCGCTTAGTTCGATGAGCTGTGAAAGGTTAGGGCCGGAGAGCGTACCGTCGCGGGAAATATCTGTGAAGATGATTGTCTTTACACCGATTTTCTCCATTTCTACCGCCAGGTCTGTAAAATACACGTCAGAGGTGTCAAGCCAGCCCTCGGCTGCCACCATTCCGTTCCGCGCGTCAATGCCGATGGCGATTTTTTCTCCGTACTTCGCAACAGCCTCCTGTGCAAAGGCGGGATTCTTTACAGCCGCAGATCCAAGAATGACCCGGGAAATGCCGCTCTGGAGATAATAATCCACCGCTTCCATACTGCGGATGCCGCCGCCTACCTCGACCTTCAAGCCTGTTTCCTTCGCTACCCTGATGAAAATATCCTTGTTGACCAGCGCGGCGTCCTTTGCTCCGTCGAGATCGACCATGTGAATCCACTCGGCGCCGGCGGCTTCAAACGAACGCGCCGTTTCCAGAGGATCCTCCGCGACCTTGTGGGCAGTGGAATATTCGCCCTTCACCAGCCGGACGCAGTTGCCGTCCTTGATGTCTATTGCGGGAAATATGATCATGCTTTGATTGTCAGCTCCTTAATTATCTATATTGACCAGAGCGTGAATCTGTGCTTCACACCAGAATTCATTCTCCCAGAAAAAATACTCATTTTTGCGCTTTTTGAATATTCTGAAAGACGTGACGGAATTATCGTACATATGAACTTCAGATGATCTTCCATGATATCAACCTACCTACTACCTGTTTTACAAAACGCCCTTGGTGGAAAGCGTACCCTCGTATTCAACTTTGATCGCTGCTTTCAGCGCGTGGGCAACCGCCTTGAAGATGGCTTCAATGATGTGATGGGAATTATTGCCGTAAAGAGATTTAATATGCAGCGTCACACCGGCATTCATGGCGAAGGCGCGGAAAAATTCCTCCGTCAGGCAGCAGTCGAATTCACCGCACCTCCACTGGGGGAATTCCGCGTCGAATACGAGGAACGCTCTGCCGCTGATATCCAGCGAGCAGAAGGCAAGCGCCTCGTCCATCGGAATATAAAAGCTGCCGTAACGGGCAATTCCCTTCTTGTCCCCTATCGCCTGCGCGAAGGCCTGACCGAGAGCAATGCCGATATCCTCGGCGGTGTGGTGTCCGTCCACTTCCAGATCGCCCTTGCAGCTGACATTCAGACCGAATCCGGAATGCACGCCGAAGGCAGTCAGCATGTGGTCGAGAAAGCCGATACCGCTGTCAATCGCAACCTCACCGCCGTCAAGATGAATGGATAATCGAATGTCGGTTTCCTTGGTTTTTCTGATTACGACGCCTATTCTGTCACTCATGATAATAATTCCTCCAGCAGCCGCACGACTTCTTTGTTTTCTTCCTCGGTGCCGCAGGTGATTCTCAGAGAATCACCCATTAAGCGCACCACGACGCCTTCCGCCTTCATGCCTTCGAATACGCTCTTTGCTTTCCCCTCTGGAAGACGAAGGAAGATAAAGTTGGCTTTGGGTTTATGAAAATACATCTGAAAAATGTCGTAGGGCATTTCGCGCATAAGTGAAAAAAGCTCATCCCGTGATTTCTTCACCGCTTGCGTTGCGCGATTCAACTCCTCCGGACGGGAAAACAGCGCCGCAGCGGCCGCCTGCGTCATAGAATTGACATTGTAAGGGGACTTCGCAGCTCTGAGCGCGTTGGTAATGACAGGATTCGCCACAGCAAATCCGCACCTGATGCCAGCCATACGCAAAGCCTTGGAACAGGTTCTCAGGACGAGAAGATTATCGTATTGTTCCACGCAATCCAGCACCGACTGATCCCAGAAATCCATATAGGCCTCATCGACCACCACCAGACAATCCGGTACCCCCTCGACAAGCTGAAGCACATCGGGACGGTACAGGCCGTCACCCGTCGGATTACAGGGATTTGAAAAAATCACCATTCGCGCCTTTTCGCGATTGATGAAACCGATGAGTTCGTCGACGTCAATGTTGAGCTGTGTATTCTTGCTGTATTCGATACATTCAATCTCGGCAAGATAGCCGTAACACTTATACATTGAGAAATCGGGTGAGGTGTAAACCAGCCTTTCGCCCTTGGACATAATGACCTGCGTCAAAAGCGTCAGCAGCTCATCAGAGCCGTTACCAACAGTGACAAGCGCAGGGCTTACGCCATAATAACGGCCGAAGCCCTCGCATACTTCAGTGGACAGAGGGTCGGGATAGCGATTGAGTTGCAGCGCGGCAATTCGCTCCAGAATGTCTGCTTTCATTTCGGGAGAAATCTCCAGAAAGGACTCGTTCGCGTCGAGTCGTATCCTGTAGTTCCCGCTGATAGGTTCATAGGGAACTAAATTCCGCACTTTTTCGTTTAATATATAGGACATCAATATTTCCCTGCTTTCACACTAGTTTTCAAACCTTACCTTAATCGCGTTCGCGTGCGCGGTCAGGCTTTCGTTCTCCGCCATGATCACGACGTCGTCCTTCACTTCTCTCAGGGCAGGTTCATTATAGTAGATGAAGCTGGATTTCTTGATAAACGCGTCCACCGACAGCGGTGAAAAGAATCTCGCCGTGCCGCTGGTGGGAAGTACGTGATTCGGCCCCGCAAAGTAATCGCCCAGCGGTTCGGGCGCGTAATTACCCAAGAATACCGAACCGGCGTTGTCGAATCGCCCGATGTATTCCATCGGATTCTCCACACAGACTTCAAGGTGTTCCGGCGCAAGGCCATTTGCCATATCGACCGCGTCGTCCAGCGAGTCGCAGACGATAATCCCCCCATAATTCGCTATGGATTCCTCAATGATCTCCCTGCGGGACATTGCCGCGCACTGTCGGACAAGTTCCGCATCGGTCTTTTCGGCAAGCTCGGAACTGGTGGTTACGAGAATGGCCGAAGCGAGTCTGTCATGCTCTGCCTGACTCATGAGGTCGGCGGCAAGGAATTTCGGATTGGCTGTTTCGTCCGCGACAATCAGGATTTCGCTGGGACCGGCGATCATGTCGATATCGACATTTCCGTAAACAAGACGCTTAGCTGTGGCAACAAAGATATTGCCCGGGCCGACGATCTTATCCACCTTGGGAATGGAAGCCGTGCCGTAGGCAAGCGCGCCGATTGCCTGTGCGCCGCCGCAGAGGAATACTCTGTCCACCCCAGCAATCGCTGCGGCGGCAAGAATGTCGCGGTTGGCGGAGCCGTCCTTGCAGGGAGGTGTGGTCATGATAATTTCCTTCACTCCGGCAATCTTGGCAGGAATGACGTTCATGAGCACCGAGGAAAAGAGTGCCGCCGTTCCTCCGGGGACGTAAACGCCGACTCTGTGCAGGCCGCGAATTCTCTGCCCGAGAATCACACCGTTTTCCTTGGCTGTCAGCCAGCTCTGCTGCACCTGACGGTTGTGGAAGTCTTTGATATTCTCCGCCGCTCGCTTCATGGCGGCAATCAGCTCACCGTCGCATTCCTTCTCGGCGTTATCGATGAATTCCCTTGGAACCTCATAGAATTCGGGATTTGCGTTATCGAGTTTCGCGGTGTATTCCTTCACCGCCTCGTCCCCTCGTGTTCTGATATCCTCCAGCATGGCGGAAACGATACCGGTCACTTTTTTGTCCGTCTCTCCGTTCCTTCGGCTGAGCTGGGCGAGAAATTCCTTTTCTGCCTTTCCGTCAGCCCTGACGATTTTTATCATTTATCATTTTCCTCCTCAAAAGTTATCATCATTTCTGTGTGCCGAACCAGAAGTATACTTCATCGCCGACCTTATAGTCAAACATGACGGAACGGCTATTCATGGAGCAAAGGCATGTTGCATTGAATTCCGTGCCGTTCATATTGTAACCGAAGAAGCTGCGCTCCTTTTCATTCATATCAGCGTATTCGGCGATAGGGTCGTCGCTTTCCTTCATCATAAAGGCCAGTGTTACATCTTTCCAATACGTTTGATTTAACTGTTTTGAAATCTCGACTTTATAAATGGCTCCTTCAAAATCAATATCGCGTTTCTTTCCGGTATATTTATCAATCAGACCGACTTCTTTGCTGTCCATATTTTCGATAATACTCTGCTTAGTAGACTCAAAATTCTCAACAGGAACCAATGTAATTCCGCCGTCGCCCATTCCAAGACTGTCAATATGGCAGACGCCGCCGTAAAGATTATCCGTAACCTTTACAAATTTATTGAATGAATAATAGTCAGTCTCACCAAAATAAATATGAGACATACATCCGGGGACGGTTTCATCGATCTGGCTTGCGTCAAAATCAGGTTTATCATGCGTTTCGCTGTCAACGGCATAGATATTGAGATCACCTTTTGCCTGACCTCTGAAAAAGAGCTGTATGGTACTTCTGATCGTTTTAAATATTTTACTGCATTCGTTCCTGTTCTCTACGATCAGAATGATATTATCCGAACAAACAAATAAATCGCTGTGAGTGGCATAGTAATCCACAGAGGTTGATAAGTACTTATTATACATGCTGAATTTATTGTCTTTGCCGCCGCGCTGGTAATGATACACCATATTGAATGTCTGCGACCAGTCGTTCAGATTGTCGGTCAGAACGCCGAGCTTATCGAACAACGGCATCCAGATGTCCCTCAACAGGGATTCGTTGATGGCTTCCGCCTGACGATCGTCGTAAAACAGATCCTCACTGGAATCATAGAAGGCGTGGACGCCGTTATTGAACGAAATAAAGTAGTCGTCCTTATACTCCTCGCCTTCGGCGGCTTCGCACTTTCTCACCTTAAAGCCGCGGTTGTACTTCTCCTGCATATAGCTCTCCGCCATCTTGCCGACTTCCTCGGCACGTTCACGCTTCTGGATGATCTCCTGCGCCGATTCACAGCCTACCGCAAACATAGGGAGCAGCATGGCCGCCGCAAGCAGCAGCGCGGCCTTTTTCCTCAATGAGATTTTTTTCATAATACTTTCCATTTTCATTATGTTTCCCTCCTGTGAAAATTACTTTTTATGCCGGCTCATGATGCACATATCATTTACCCTGCCAAACCCTTGCGCAGTGTAGAACCCCTCACTGGCCTCTCCTCTCATGGTGAGAAGATAAACGGAAGTGACTTCCTTGCGGTCGAGATACTCCAGGAATTCCTCAAGCATTTTTTTGCCGATGCCCTGTCCCTTCATATCGTTTGCGACGCAGAATTCAAGTATCTGGAAGTGAATGCCGTCATAGGACATTTCTCCGTGGCCCATGATCAGTCCCACAAGCCTGTCGTCGCGGTACTCCGCACCTCCGAAGAAATTCGGCATGCGGATAATATCGCGCAGTCTGGTACGCGCCGACTTCTCTGTCCATGTGTCATTCCACGGCGGTGCGTTGAATGTATCGACAAAGAGCGCGGTCAGTTCTTCGATCATTTCGGGAACTATCCTTTTCAAAACAAATCATCCTTCCGATCTTTTTTTGTTTCACATAGCAATCGCGTACTGTTATCATAGCGCAATGGCGTCTTCCATCTTCTGCGCAAGCTCCTCGATCTCAGCCTTGCGAAGTTTCAGGCTGGCGGTATTGCAGATCAGACGTGCGGAAATCGGACACACGTCCTCCTTGACTTCCAGTCCGTTTTCTTTCAGGGTGGAACCGGTTTCCACGATATCCACAATGGCGTCGGCAAGTCCCAGCAGCGGGGCAAGCTCCACCGATCCTTCTATCTTGATGACACGGACGTCCATTCCCTTGGATTCAAAATACCTGCGGGTGACGTTGGGATATTTGGTGGCAATGGTTTTGGTGCTGAATCCCGACAGGCAGTCCACTCCCTTCTTCCCCGCCACGGCGAATTTGCACCGTCCGAAGCCCAGATCCAGTATCTCATAGAAACACGAGCCGTTTTCGATGATGGTGTCCTTGCCGACAACGCCGAGGTCACATACGCCGTTTTCGACATAGGTGATGACGTCAGGCGCTTTGGCAAGCACTACTTCAATACTGTCACCTACCGGCAGAATGAGCTTTCTTCCCTTTTCACGGACGGCAGAACAGTCATAGCCGATTTTTTCAAAGAGGGCGACGGTGTCCTTTTCCAGCCTGCCCTTGGTAAGCGCGATTCTCAATGGTTTCAATGAAAGACCTCCAGTTGGGTGAATTTATAGCTCGATAATCTCGATTTCCTCGCCGATGTGGTCAACGCGGGAGATTCCTTTGGCGCGGGCGTATTCTATTGCTTCCGGCAGGGTGTCGCACACGGAATATTCATAGATGTGCTTTTCTCCTGCCAGCTTGTAGGCGTATTGCAGCGCCTTGATCTCATAGCCCTCGTCAGAATACACCAGAATCTGTGGAATCTTTGCCGTCACCCGCTTGGAATGGGAACATGCCTGCGTCAGCGCGTCTATGTCCACCGCAAAACCGCAGGCGGGCGTGGGAAATCCGAATTTCTCCAGAAGCCGGTCGTAACGTCCGCCGGAAAGCACCTTATAGCCCGAACCGTGAGCATAAGCCGCGAATACAATGCCTGTGTAATAGTCCTTGCGGTGTACGATGCCGAAATCGAAAATCAGCTTGTCGCCCAGTCCCAGCTGTGAAAGGCTGGTGTAGATGTCACCGAGATAATCGAGATAGTCGGTCACACCGCAGCCCTCGAACACCTCATACGCCTGTCGCAGCACCTCGCCGCCTCCGAAGATTCTGGGAAGCTGGCGGAGCGCACGCACCGAGCTGCTTTCCGGCATCTTCTCCAATATTTCCGCCAACGCGCCGTAGTTCTTTGACTCAATGCAATCCCTGAGTTCTTCCTTTGTTTCATCATTGACATTGAGATTGTCCGCCAGCGCTTTGAAGATGCCCGAATGTCCGATTTCAAAGCGGAAATCGTCGAGGTTCGACCTGAGTGAATTGATCGCCATAACGATGACCTCAAGATCCGCCTTTTTCCCGCCCGCGCCGATCAGTTCAATGCCGGTCTGCTTGTTCTGGTCGCTCTCTCCGCGAAGGCTCTGTCCTATGGCAAAACTGGTCTGGGAATAATACACCCGGATCGGAAGCTGGGCGTTGCTCAGCTTGGTAGCCGTCATACGCGCAATCGGCAGGGTATTGTCGGGACGAAGCACCATCAGTCTGCCCTTGTTGTCACTGAGCTTATACATGCTGTCCATCGGAAGAAAGCTGTCGCCAAGGTTGAACACATCGTAAAACTCCAGAAACGGTGTGCGGACTTCATTGTAACCGCCGCGGGCAAACATCTTGCAGATCTTTGATTCCACTGCGCGGCGGTCGACACATTCCGAAAAAAGCAGATCGCCCGTTCCCTCAGGGGTGATTTTGTAGTTTTTTCTCAAATATCTCAACTCCGATTCATTATTTGCATTTTGCTTTAGCATGCTAATATGATATCACGCTATCGCGTAAAAGTCAATCGCAGGCAATTTTTTTGACTTAATCCATAAAAACACGCCTTATTGACAGATAATTTGGGGAAAAATTTAAAAATCAAAAAGGCTGACCTGATTGCTTTCCGCCATTCCGCTGAGAACGCCGGCATTTTCCAGTATTTCCATCACGCTCTTGGAAACGCCGGAACGCATCTGCACATCACTCTTGGACATGAATTGATATCCGTCCGCGCGGGATTCCACAAGACTCACGGCGGCAGCTTCTCCCAATCCCTTCAATGTTGTGAAGGGAAGGCGTATCTGCTTGCCTTCCATAAGGAATTTTTTCGAGTCGCTTCGGTAGAGATTCACCGGAAGGAAGACAACCCCGCGCTCGCGGGCTTCATTCAGTATCTGCAAGGTAGCCAGCTTGTTCTGCTCCTTGGCGGTTGCGCCCTTTCCTTTTGCGTCGATTTCACGGATGAGCGCTTTGATATTGGAAATATCCGAAATCGCAAGCTCCGCATCAAATTCGTCGGCGCGGACGGTGAAATAAGCGGCGTAGTATTCCTCCGGGGTATGCACCTTATACCACCCAAGACGCAGAGTGGCAATCATATAGGCGGCGGCGTGCGCTTTGGGGAACATGTATTTGATCTTGAAGCAGGAATCAATGTACCATTCCGGAACGCCGTTGTCCCGCATGGTCTGCACATGTTCATCGGTCAGCAGCTTTTTGGCGTTGCCCTTTCGCACAATTTCCATGATCTTGAATGACATCTGATTGGGAACGCCTTTCGCAATTAGATAAGTCATAATGCTGTCGCGTGTTCCGATAACTTCGGAGATAGAGCAGATTCCATCCTTGATGAGATCCTGCGCGTTGCCGAGATAAACGTCGGTGCCGTGGGACAGACCCGCGATCTGAAGAAGGTCGGAGAAGGTCTTGGGCTGAGTGTCAATCAGCATCTGACGTACGAAGTTGGTTCCCACCTCCGGCAGGGAGAAGGTGCCGGTCTTGCTCATGCACTGTTCTTCCGTAATGCCCAGTGCCTCGGTGGAGGTGAATAGGCTCATAACCTGCGGGTCGCTCATGGTAATGCCGGAAATCGGCACTCCGGTATATTCCTCAAGATATTTGTATATAGTCGGCACATCGTGTCCGAGTTCGTCGAGTTTGAGAATGGTATCGTGAATGGAATGGAAGTCGAAATGGGTGGTAACGGTGTCGGAATCCTTCTTGTCGGCGGGGTGCTGCACGGGACAGAAATCCTCGATCTCCTTGTCCCGCGGCACGACCACCATGCCGCCCGGGTGCTGCCCCGTGGTGGATTTCACGCCCATACAGCCCTGTTTCAGCCGCTCAATTTCGGCGGGAGGAAGGTGAAGCCCCAGCTTTTCCTCATAACCCTTAACATAGCCGTAGGCGGTCTTTTCGGCAACTGTGGAAATGGTGCCGGCTTTGAAGACGTTGTCCTTGCCGAAAAGCTCCTCGGTGTACTTATGCACCTTGGACTGCACTTCGCCGGAAAAATTCAGGTCGATATCCGGCTGCTTGTCGCCGTTGAAGCCGAGGAAGGTTTCAAAGGGGATTTCGTGCCCGTCACGGTTGAGTTCCGCGCCGCATTCGGGACATTTTTTGGGCGGAAGGTCGAAACCGGAGCCGTATTCCAGACTTTTTTCGAAGAATTGGCTCCACTTGCACTTCGGACAGACATAATGCGGGGCAAGGGGATTAACTTCCGATATGCCCGACATGGTGGCGACAAAGGATGAACCGACGGAGCCTCTGGAACCGACGAGATAGCCGTTTTCCTCGGAATAGGCAATCAGCTTCTGCGCCGTCATATACATGACCGCGAAGCCGTTGCCGATAATGGAATTCAGCTCCTTGTCCAGCCGCGCCTGAACGTATTCCGGGAGAGGATCGCCGTAAATGGCGTGCGCCCGCGCTGTGGAGATATCGCGCAGCTGCTGCTCCGCTCCTTCAATGGAAGGAGGGAAAACACCGTCGGGAATGGGCTTGATTTCCTCCACCATATCCGCAATTTTGTTGGTATTGGTGACGACAATTTCATAGGCCTTCTCCGGCGCCAGATAGTCGAATTCCCTGAGCATTTCCTCCGTCGTGCGGAAGTAAAGCGGTGCCTGTTTGTCGGCGTCGGTGAAGCCCTGCTGCACCATCAGCACCTTGCGGAATTCCGAATCCTCCGGATCCATGAAATGCACGTCACAGGTGGCAACCACCGGCTTCCCCAGTTTATCGCCCAGCGCGATGATCTTTTTGTTGATGTCGATAAGCCCCTGCCTGTCCCTGACAGTGCCTTCACGGAGCATAAATTCATTGTTGCCCAGCGGCTGTACCTCCAGATAATCATAGAAGGAGGCGATTTTTTCAATATCCCCTTCGCTGCGCCCCAGCAAAATCGCCTGATACAGCTCGCCCTGTTCGCAGGCGCTGCCGATGATCAGCCCTTCCCGCCGCCGGATGATTTCGCTGCGGGGAATTCGCGGCTTGCGGTGGAAGTATTTCAGGTTGGAAGCGGAAATCAGCTTGTAGAGATTTTTGAGTCCCACAAGATTCTGCGCAATAATGATCATGTGATTCGGGCGGAGTTTGGTGGTATCGGTGGATTTGGCGTTGGTATTGATGTCCTTGACACTGGCAACATTGTACTCCTTAACCAGCAGCTCAAATTCCTTCTGGACGATCTGCGCCAGCGCCAGCGCGTCGTCGCAAGCCCTGTGGTGCTCGAAGGGCGGAATTTCAAGATACTCTCCCACCGTGTCGAGCTTGTGGTTTTTGAGCGACGGATGAAGGGCACGGGCAAGCGGAACGGTGTCAATGTAGACCGGTGCAAATTCAATCCCGCAGCGTTCACAGGCGGCTTTCATGAAGCCGATATCGAAATTGGCGTTATGGGCAATAAAGACGGGATTCTCTCCGCAGTAGTCAAGAAACGCCCTGACCGCCTGCTCCTCGCCGGGAGCATCCTTCACCATCTCGTCGGTAATGCCGGTCAGCTCCACGATTTTCGGAGGAATCGGCATTCCGGGATTGACGAAGCTGTTGAATTTATCCAGGATTTCTCCGCCTCTGTACCTGACGGCGCCGATCTCGGTAATCCGTTCCATGGCGGCGCTGAGACCGGTGGTTTCGAGGTCAAAAACAATGAATTCCCCGTCAATCGGGCGGTTGTCCTCCCCTTTGACAATATCCACCATATCGTCGATGTAGTAGGCTTCAATGCCGTAGAGTATCTTGATGGGCTTGCCGTCCTTCTTGCAGGCCTTGGCCGCATTCATCGCGTCGGGGAATGCCTGCGCGACGCCATGGTCGGTGATGGCAATGGCCGGCATACCCCAATCGGCAGCACGCTTCACCAGTTTCTTGGTGGGGGTCATCGCGTCCATTGCTGACATATTGGTGTGCAGGTGAAGCTCGACACGCTTCACCTCGGAATCATCGGCGCGTTTTGTTTCCTTCATCAGCGCGATACACTGGGGGCGAAGAGCAAATTCATGGTCAAAGTCGTCGAATTTATATTCACCCTGCACGGCAGCGCACTTCCCGTCCCCCAGCGAGCCTAGAAAGTCCTTGTCCTCGTTCTTGACAATCATCTTGATCTGGACAGAAGATGTCTTGTCAGTGAGGGCAAAGGAGACAATTTGTTTATCCCCCGCTTTGGTGTCCTTGGTGGAAAAGCTGAAGATATCGCCGTAGACCGTGACCTTCTTGTAATTCGGGTTCAATTCCGCCATCTGCACGGCGGGAATGTTCTTGGGCGTGCCGTAAATGATTTCCGGGTCGTGGAATCTTTCGGGAATTCCCTCAAAGGTCAGGCTGGCAGCGCCTTCCTTGACCTTCACCTTCTTGGCCCGGACTTCGCCGGTGAATTCCGGACGGTCGGGCATGGGAGGCGGCGCTTCCCACGGCGGCGGGTCGCCTGCCGGCTTTTCGGGCAATGGCGCGGATTTCGGTTCAGGTAGCTCGGCGGGCAGCGGGATTCTGCGTTCGGCTGTTTCGTCGAAGCTCAGGCTGATCTCCACATTCCTGCCGAATTCCTCCTTGATCAGATTTACGAATTCCTCGCTGAAATGCTTCTCGGCGAGAAGGGCAAGGGCGTTGTGGGCCAGTTCGCAGCGGACGATGCTGTTTGCGTTGTCCCACGTCCAGCGGCAGTTGGCGAAGGAACCGTTGACGGTGGAAATGCGGCGTTTCAGTTCCATCACCATATCGTCAAGAACCGACCTGCCGAAGCATTTCTCAGGGAAATGCGGTCTTATCATGACCGAAGAAAAGCCGTATTTCTCGCGGATATCATGTTCCGCCTTAAAGAGCAGCTCCCTGTCAATATATTCGCTGAACTGTGCCCAGACCGTCATCGCCCTGCATTTATCTGAAAAGCGTATGCGGATCACGTCGCCGTCGCTGATCTGTCGGACGTTGTACCCTTGCGCCGCTTCTGCAAAAATATCAGTTATCTTGCTTGTCATTCTTGATTGGATCTCCTTCTCTCAATAAACGGAACATCACTGGATGTAATTTTTAAAGCCCTTTTGCTCACAATACTCTATGAATTCCTCCATCGTCATCTGTTTAAGGCAATCCTTGAAGCACCTGTCGTCAATCAGTGTGAATTCCGCAAGAGGGACGTTGTTGAGCAGATAGCTGTTTTCATAGATCATCAGTTGCAGGTGCGTTCCTTCATGCCATTTATCATCCTCTTTATAGATCATGAAATTGTCACGGTTGGCCTTGAGCTTCTCGGTGTCATCCACCACATTCCAGCAGCCGCCGTAATAATATGCGAGAACGTATGTGTACTTGTTTTCATACTGCGCCATCATATGAAGCGGTTTGCTGTAACCGGATCCGACACTCTTATCAGGATCATAAGCGCTCTGGGGCATTACGGTAAAGACAACATAATAAAACCCGTAATACGATGCCTGCATGATGGCCAGAACCGCAACTAAAGGAATCAGAATCCTTAAGAAAAAACCTATGCGCCTTTTCCTCTTGTATCTCGTAATTTTCTCCTCGGTAGACAGTTTCTTTTTGGCCATATCAGTATTACTCCTTTATTTTTGCTTTCTCAGACTTTTTAGTACGTCGGCAGCTACACTGACCGCCGCATCGACAGAGTGATTTGCCGCCTTCTTAATCTTGCGTTTGCTTTTTCGAGATAGTTTAATGTTTTTCACATCAGAAATCGCCTGAACTGTCACTATCCGCACCAGTTTCATGTGTTTTTCCTCCCCGGCAATGCTTTTATCTTCTTTTGCACCAGAGCCTTTGCCGCACCGACAGCCATGACCGCGGGTCTTCCGACATAGGAACGAAGTGTCTTTTTGAATTCACGCTTCAAAAGACGCCTGTGTCTTCCCTTTAATCCGACGCCTTTCAGCATTCCCCGCTGAATTCTGTAATTTTTTATATAAACCTTTTCCGCCATAACGAACCCCCAAAAAAAGAGTTTGGAATTGAGAGTTCAGAAGCACCGCAAGCGGTGCTGAAATATAGAGTTCGCTTTCGCTCGCAATTCCTTCATCAACCTACCTAGCCCCTTAGCACTGCATTACAGTTTTTCGATTTCTTTGAGAAGCTCGGTGAGAAGATCTTCTTCGGGGACTTTGCGGAGAACTTCGCCTTTCTTGAAGATGAGTCCGCAGCCCACACCGCCGGCAATGCCTATGTCGGCTTCGCGGGCTTCGCCGGGGCCGTTGACCACACAGCCCATGACGGCAACCTTAATGTCCTTGTTCACGTCCTTTAAAGCCTCCTGCACATCTTCCGCCAGCTTGATGAGATCAATGCGCGTCCTGCCGCATGTCGGGCAGGAAACAAACTGAATGCCGCCCTTGCGTATATCCAAAGCCCGCAAAATGTCCTTTGCCGCGTAGACTTCCCGTACCGGATCGGCTGTGAGAGAAACACGCACCGTATCCCCTATGCCGTCCATCAGCAGCGAGCCGAGACCCGCAGAGGATTTGATGAGTCCCATGCGCTCGGTACCCGCTTCGGTCACGCCGAGGTGAAGCGGATAATCGCAGCGCTCGGCTGCAATACGGTAGGATTCCACCATGGTCTGCACCGTGGAAGACTTCATGGAAATCACCGTGTCGTAAAAATCGAATTTCTCCAGCAGTGAAACGTGATAGAGTGCGCTTTCCACCAGCGCTTCGGCTGTCGGGGAGCCGTACTTCGCGAGAATGGATTTCTCTACGGAACCGGAATTCACGCCCACGCGGATGGGAATATTCCGCTGACGGCAGACGTCCACAACCGCTTTGACACGGCTCTCATCGCCGATATTGCCGGGATTGATGCGGATTTTGTCCACTCCGGCTGCTGCCGATTCTATGGCAAGTCTATAATCAAAATGGATATCCGCGACAATCGGCACCGAAACGGCTTCTTTCAGCGAGGCAATCAGCTTGACGGCGGGCATATCCGGCACGGCTGCGCGAATAATTTCACACCCCGCTGCTTCCAACGCCTTTGCCTGCGCGACGCTGCCTTCGATATCGGTGGAAGGCCTGTTGAGCATGGACTGAATGGTAACCGGAGAATCTCCGCCTATGTAAATATTTCCTACCTTGACCTTTCTGCTGCTTCTTCTTTCCATTCATTCATCAATCCTTTCGACGGTGTTGGTTATAAATTGAAAAATTGAAAAAAACGTACATTAACCCAAGTATAATTGATTACGATCATTATAGCACATATTTATCATATTGGCAAGGAAATATAAGAAAAGACTGACGAAAAAAAGAAAAAAATCCCCGTGAAATTTCGCACAATGGTATGTACTTCCGGCGGGAATTCATGTATAATGGTTTTATCAGAGTCCGGAGGTGAAGGAGAAAATTGCATGAGATTTACGCAAAGGGGATTTTATCGCCCAAAAACGGCATGAACATCTACCGCGGCTGCTCGCACGGCTGCATTTACTGCGATTCCAGAAGCAAATGCTACGGCATGACCCACGCATTCGAGGATATCGAGGTAAAAATCAACGCGCCGGAGCTTCTTGAGCAGGCGCTTCGCAGGAAGAAGCAGCGCTGCATGATCGGCACCGGCGCCATGTGTGACCCATATTTACATATTGAAGAAAAACTGCTTCTCACCCGGCGCTGTCTGGAAATCATTGACCGGTACGGCTTCGGGCTGTCCATTCAAACCAAGTCGGCAAGGATTCTGCGCGACCTTGACCTGCTCAAAAGCATCAACGAAAAGGCAAAATGCGTCGTTCAGATGACGCTCACCACCCATGATGAATCGCTCTGCCGCTTAGTCGAGCCGAATGTATCGACTACTTCGGAGCGGGTGGAAGTTCTCAGAATCATGCGCCGCAAAAAAATCCCCACCGTCGTTTGGCTCTGCCCGATACTCCCCGTCCTCAACGACACGCCCGAAAACCTGCTGGGCATTCTGCATGACTGCCTTGCAGCAGGTGTGAAGGGAATTCTCTGCTTCGGCATGGGAATGACGCTGCGCGAAGGCGACCGGGAATATTATTACGATGCGCTCGACCGACATTTTCCGGGACTGAAAGAGAAATATATCTCCCTCTACGGCAACGCCTATGTGATCGACTCCCCGAATGCAGCGAAGCTGTTTCGCATATTCCATTCCTTCTGCCGGGAGCATGGCATCATGCACAGACCGGATGAAATTTTCGCCTACCTGAATGAATTTCCGGAAGAATGCTTTGAGCAGACGAGTCTGTTCTGAATCATTTTCTTTTCATGACAGCGATAGCGGCGTAATGAAGAATATCGAAAGATTCCGGCGCACGTTCATTCAGCATTACCCGGTGTTCCTTCTCCCAAGCTGCCAATTCCCCGCCGGATAGCGACGCGCCAACCCCCCGGCATGCTTTCATCCTTCCGTGCCAGCTCTCGCGGGTAAAAGGAACTGACAGGTCGTATTCCTCGTGAAATTCCATATCGAAATAGTCGAAAGCCACTGCCGGAATGCCAATCGGCTTGCGGGTCTCCCCCGCACCCGACCATTGCGGGCTGTATTTGAGTACGATTTCCTCACTGGCTCCGGCGATTTCGTCCTCATAGGGGAGCCACGCCATGTAGAGAATGACCAGCCTTCCCCCCGGTTTTAAGAACCGGTGCAGCATGGGCATAACCTTCTGATGATCGAAGTACCAGAAGCACTGGCAGGCTGTAACCACATCGAAGGAACCCTCCGGGAATGCAAGCTCTTCGGTGGGTTTGGCGAAATAGTCAATCTCCATTCCTGCCTCTTCGGAAAGACGCTTGGCAGCGGCGATCTGTTCGGGTGAAATATCCGTGCCTGTCCACTTCGCGCCGAAACGGTACAGATTGCGCGGCAGCACCCCCGTTCCGGTGCCGATATCCAGCACGCTCTGCCCTTTTACGCAAAGCCCGCAGTCGATGACTCTGCGGTAGAATTCCTCCGGATAGATATCGCGGAATTTCGCGTAATCCTCCGACGTTCTCCCCCAGTCAAAGGACTTTCCGTTGTCGATTTTTTCATTGGAAATTAGCATTAAAAATCCCTTTCCCTACCTTATTTTGAACTTCACACTATAATAACTCCAAACTATCAAAAAGGCATTCCGCTTGTAAACAAAGCGGAGTGCCTTTTTGTTTCAAAAAATCAGAAAAGCGACCATACGTCCTTGATAGTAACGATGATCATCAGGAGTATCAGCAGAGCAAAGCCGACAAAGTGCACAATACCTTCCTTCTCAGGGTCAATCGGCTTGCGGCGGATGCCTTCAATAATAACGAACAGCAGCCTTCCGCCGTCCAGCGCCGGCAGCGGCAGCAGGTTAAAGATGCCGAGGTTGACCGTGATCAGCGCCATGAAATTGATGATGTTGTTCAGTCCGTCCATGAAGCTGTATTTGAAGCCCGCTTCGGCGACCTGCCCGATCGCGGAGGCCATTCCGACGGGGCCTGACACTTCATTGAAGCCCACCCGTCCCGTCACCATCATGATGATGCTGGAATAGATCATGCGCACATAAGCATATGTTTCGGAAAAAGTATTGGAGATCACCGTCCAGACATTCTTATCCACACGCTTGACCTTGAAGTCGATTCTCGTTATCTTGGCGCCGCTGAACTCCTCCACTTCCATGTGAAGGTCGTTGAATTCCAGCTTCTTCCCATCGCGCTTGACGGCAATGTCAACGACCCCGTCCTTCGCTGTGGAAAGGGCAAAACTGATGTCGGTGGCACAGTGTGTGCGGTAGCCGTTGATGGAATAAATGTCGTCCCCCAGCTGAATGCCCGCGCTCATGCTCGTGGAATCGCTGACCAGATAGGCGATTTTGGTGGAAGCATAGTAGGGCTGCTGCACCTGAATGATGAACATGAACACAATACCCAGAATGATATTCATACATGCGCCGGCGGCGAGAATAATGCCGCGCTGCCACCATTTTTTGTTGTTGAGGGCACGCTCGTCGTCACTGTCCTCGTCCTCCCCTTCCATTGCGCAGTAGCCGCCGATGGGAATCAGTCTGAGGGAATAGAGCGTTTCCTTGCCCTGCTTGGAGAGCAGCTTCGGCCCCATGCCGAGGGCAAATTCATTCACCTTGACCCCGAATTTCTTGGCAGTGATGAAATGCCCGAATTCGTGTATGCCGATAATCATGGCAAACAGAATCACGGCGATGATCACCGTCAGTACAATATAGAAAGTTGAAATATTGACCACTCCTATTCAATTATAGATTGCCCGACGCCTGCATTACATATTCACGCGCCGCCTTATCGCATTCCAGCACATCCTCAACGGTAAAATTTTCCACCTTGGGCTGCCGTTCCATGGCTTCCCAGACGTATTTCCCGATATCGAGGAATCCGATCTTCTTCTTCAGGAACAGCTCCACCGCCTTTTCGTTTGCGCCGTTGGCTGCCGCCGGCGCCAGTCCTCCGCGCCGCATGGCTTCCTTGCAAGCCGCCAGACATACGAAGGTTTCGGTATCCGGGCGGTAGAAGGTCAGCTTTCCGACTTCAAACAAATCCAGAGGCTTTGCCGGCGAAGGAACCCTGTCAGGATAGCTGATGGCATACTGAATCGGAATGCGCATATCCGGCGTTCCCAGCTGCGCAATGACGGAATTGTCGCAGTATTCCACAGCAGAGTGAATAATGCTCTCCCGCTGAACAACCACTTCGATATCTTCAACGCCCTTATTGAAGAGCCAAGCCGCTTCGATCACTTCCAGCCCCTTGTTCATCAGAGTGGCGGAATCGATGGTAATCTTCGCGCCCATACTCCAGTTCGGGTGCTTCAAAGCCTGTTCGGGCGTAACGTCAAGCAATTCCTCCCGCTTCCTGCCGAAAAAGGGGCCTCCCGACGCGGTAAGAATAATCCGGCGGAAGGCGTGTGCTCCCGGCGAACCTTGCAGACACTGGAAGATTGCCGAATGTTCGCTGTCTACCGGCAGAATCGGAACGCCTTTTTCCCTTGCCGCGTTCATCACCAGCTGACCGCCCGCGACAAGCGTTTCCTTGTTGGCAAGCGCCAAGTCCTTGCCCGCTTCAATAATGGCGAGCGTCGGAACCAGTCCCACCATTCCCACTACGGAATTGAGCACAACGTCGTTGCTGTCGAGCGTAGCGGCTTCAATGAAACCTTCCATCCCTTGCAGCACCCGGACAGAGGTGTCGGCTAATTTAATCTTTAACTCGGCGGCGGCGGCTTGGTCCATGACGGCAACGACCTGCGGCTTGAATTCACGAGCTTGCGCTTCCAGAAGATCGATGCTGCGATTGGCGCAGAGCGCCGTCACATGCAGCCCCATTCCCCGCGCAACGTCGAGCGCCTGTGTGCCGATGGAGCCTGTCGAACCGAGAATGGCGATATTCCGCCGTTTTTTGAAATGATTCATGTCAGTCATTACGATAATACCTACCTATTTTAAGATTGGCAATACAAAATTGAGCAGGTAGAAGGTGGGACACACAAACAGCACGCTGTCAAATCTGTCCAGCACTCCGCCGTGACCCGGAAAGAGGTTGCCGAAGTCCTTAATGCCATACTGACGCTTGACTGTTGAGAAAGAAATATCCCCGAACATCGACATCAGAATACTCGTTGCCGTGATAATGAGAAAATTGACATAATTGATTCCGTTGGCGGTGCATCCGAACACATCGGAATATAGATATGCGGCACCAATGGAAAAAATCATGGAGAACACAAAACCGCCCACCGAGCCTTCTATGGTTTTTTTTGGGCTGAGCACCGGCGCAAGTTTGTGTCTTCCGAAGGCTCTTCCCACAAAGTAGGCCGCACCGTCCGCTACCCACGCAACCAGCAGGCAATAGGACACCAGCGCGATTCCCCCGGAATAAGAAGGCGTGCCGTCGGCATTCTTCATGACGGAAAGGAAGATAAGTTCCGTCACCATAAACGGCAGCGCAACGAACATTGTGAGTATCATTGAAGTACACAGCGTTTCAATTCTCAGCACCGAATGCTTTCTCAGCAAAATGGCAAACATCACAAAGAGATAAATCATGGAAGCCGCCATGACAGCGCCGTACATCTTAAGTGTATCTCCCAGAAAAGGAGCCAGCATTACCGCAATTCCGTAGGCAAAACAGGGCACAAACAGCACTTTGACCTTTTCCGCGCCGGCGGTTTTAAGAACCTCATAGATTCCCACCAGCGAAAGCGCAAGCAGCACCCCGCAAAGAACATAAGGACAGTACACAGAAGCCCACATGATTGCCGCCGTCGCAGGTATTCCGACAGCAGCGGTCAGTATTCTGGTTTTCATCTCTTATACCCCCCCGAAGCGTCTGTTTCTTCTGGAATACTCGTCAAGCGCCAGTTCCAGATCCTCGGTTGTGAAATCCGGCCAGAGAATCTCGTCCATAAATACATATTCGGAATACGCCGACTGCCAGAGCAGGAAATTGGAAGTGCGGTACTCGCCGCTCGGACGGATAATCAGATCAGGGTCAGGCTGACCGAAAGTATACATGTGCTCCGAAATCATTGCCGAATCAATGTCCTCCGGTTTCAGTTTTCCCTCGGCAACTTCCGACGAAATTTCACGCACAGCGCGGATAATCTCGTCCCTGCCGCCGTAATTCATGGCGATGTTGAGCCGCATACCGGTTTTGTCGGATGAGATTTCCTCGGTTTCGTGAATCAGCTGCTGGAGCTTGGGACTGAAAGCCGTTACGTCGCCTATGAAGATGGTGCGGATATTCTCCTCGCTGAAATCGCGAAGGGCTTCAATCAGGTAATCATAGAAAAGATCCATGAGCGCGTCGATTTCTTCCTTCGGGCGTTTCCAGTTTTCGGTCGAAAAGGCGTAGACGGTCAGGTTTTTAATGCCGATACTGTTGGCGTACCGGGTGATTTTTTTGAAGGTGGCCGCGCCGACCTTGTGACCCGCCTGCCGGGGAAGTCCTCTTTTTTTCGCCCATCTTCCGTTGCCGTCCATAATGATACCGACATGCTCCGGAAGGATTCTCTTGGAACGGTCTATGATTTGTTCTTCTTTTTTCTTTTTAAATATCACGGCGATTCTCTCTTTTTCAATATAATTTACTCATGTCAGAATGTCACTTCATGAGCAGTGTAATTACTCAAAAAGCCCCCTTTACGCATTGGCTGCAATAGCTTCTTAAGCTGCAAGGGAGCTTTCAGTATTATGGAAGCACACCGTTATTTACAGTCCGCTTGAAGGTCAGATTTCCATGATTTCCTTCTTCTTGTCGGCGCACATGGAATCGATCTGCTTGCAGTACTTGTCGGTAATATCCTGTATCTTCTTTTCGCCCTGTTTCTGGTCGTCCTCGGTGATATCGGAGGCTTTCTTCATGGACTTGAGCTTTTCATTGGCATCGCGGCGGATGGAACGGATCGCGACCTTGCTTTCCTCCCCCATTTTCTGAACATCCTTGGAAAGTTCCTTGCGGCGCTCCTCGGTGAGCGGAGGAAAGACAAGACGGATAATCTTGCCGTCGTTCTGGGGATTGATGCCGATGTCAGCTTCATTGATGGCTCTCTCGATGGATTTGAGGGTGTGTGAATCCCACGGCTGAATCGTAAGGGTTCTGGCTTCGGGGACATTCACAACGGCAAGCTGGTTGATAGGTGTGGGAACACCGTAGTAATCCACATTCACCTTGTCGATGATGGCCGGATTGGCTCTGCCGGCTCTGAGGGTCTTGAATTCGCCCGCAAGCACGTCAAGGGTCTTTTCCATCCTGTCTTTCATATCATTGATTACGTTCTGCATAAAACATTCCTTCTTTACAATTAATTTACGGAGTGACAAGTGTGCCTACGTTTTCGCCCATCATGGCACGGACCATGTCGTCGGGATTGCCGAGATTGTAGACCTGAATCGGGATTTTGTTTTCACGGCACATGGCGGCGGCCGTGCTGTCCATTACCTGAAGATTTTTGATCAGCACTTCTTCAAAAGTAATGGTGTCAAACTTGACGGCGTCGGGATTCTTCTTGGGGTCGCTGTCGTAAACGCCATCCACCATGGTTGCCTTGAAGATGACCTCCGCGTCGATCTCCGCGGCTCTCAGCGCTGCCGCAAGGTCAGTGGAACAGAAGGGATTGCCCGTACCGCATCCGAAGATTACGATTCTGCCTCGTTCAAGATGACGGACGGCGCGGTTGCGGATGTAGGGTTCGGCAATCGTATTCATCGGAATGGCTGACTGCACTCTGACTTCACAGCCGAGCTGTTCCAGCATGTCCCCCACCGCAAGAGCGTTCATCTGAGTGGCCAACATGCCTATGTGATCCGCGCGGGTTCTGTCCATGCCCGCAGAGCTTCTGCCGCGCCAGAAATTGCCTCCGCCGACAACAATGCCGATCTGCACGCCCATATCGGCGCATTTCTTGACCGAAGTGCAGATCTGACGAATCACTTCGTCATTCAGACCGAAATGCTTATCTCCTGCCAGAGCTTCGCCGCTCAGTTTGAGCAGCACGCGGGAATATTTCGCCTGCATAATGATCATGCCTTTCTAACATAATTCTTCCGTATAATAATATGCGGATATAAATTTCTTCAATTTATTTTACACAAAATACTATAAAATGTAAAGGCTGAGCATGCATTTTTATCAATTATTTTACAATTGAGCGGAATTTACAAAAATAAACCGGAGTACCGCTGTGCAAAAGGCGGTGCTCCGGTTTATGCAAATCAAAATAAAGGATTGCTGAAGAATTATTCGGCAGCGGTGAATTCAATCGTTTCCAAAACGCTGGTCGTGCCGTCCGCGCCCTGATAGACCGTCACGACGGCATAATACGTTTCGGCATTCTCTTCAAGGGGAGTGATTTCGCAGAGCATGCTGTAGTTGGTCCCTGCCACGACTTGCGTTCCAAGCAGAACAACAGGCTCAAAGGAGCCTTTGGTAGACTTCTCGCTGGCTGCCAGAAGAGCTTCGCCGGCTTCGTGGGTCACTTCGGGAGTTTCGGGAGCGATCCAGCCGCCGTCGATGTCCACGTCGGTCACCATGACCTTGGCTTTGGAATTGAGAATCCCGGTGATCTCCGCGTTGCCTTCCAGATCTTCATAAACCGTGACAATGGCGTAGGTGGATTCCGCATCCTTGGTGGTAGGCGTCATCTTGCAGAGAATGAGGTGATTGGTGCCGGCCACAACCTGACTGCCGAGATAAGCGACGGGTTCATAGGTGGCGCCGGTCAGCTTCTCAGTGGCTTTCGCCAGCACGTCCTTGACTTCCTTGCTGACAACGGGAGACTCGGGAGTCGTCCAGCCGCCCACAATATTCTGTGATTTGTCGGAAGAAGTGTCGGTTGCGTCGCCACATGCCGCCAAAGGAAGGCAGAGCATGGCGGTGAGAAGCAGAGCAAACAGTTTTTTCATGAGAATCATCCTTTCCTATTTTTTGAAATGAAAAAACCTCTGTCTATAATTATATCTCCTGAAACTATATTTGTAAAGTATTTATTTAAAAAAAAACAAATAGTTTACTTTTTTCGCAGACACCAACCCGCCGAGAAAAAGGAGCCGCCACAACGCTCTCTGCGTGTGAAACGGCTCCGGTTTCCGATGAACATAATGCTGAATGAAATTACTTCTTTGACTTGCCCGGTTTGCTGAAGGAAGCCGCCTTCTGCTCGGAGAGCTTCCTGTCGCGGTATTCACGCCATGTGACCCACAGGGAATTGGAAATGAACATGGAGGAATAGGCGCCGGCGATGACGCCTGCCATCATGGGAACAGCAAAGGTGATGATGGAACGGATATCGTAGATGTAAGCAACGATCACGATAGTCAGCACCGCTGCCAGAAGGGTGAGGTTGGTGTTGATGGTTCTGCCAAGCGTCTCATTCAGACTGCGGTTGGCAAGCTCGGCGTAGGAAGCCTTCGCGCCCATCACCGTGCGGTTTTCACGGATTCTGTCGTAGATAATGATGGTGGAGTTGATGGAATAACCTATGATCGTCAGCAGCACCGCGATGAAATTGTCATCGATGGAGAAACCTAAGATGACAAAGGTGAAGTAAACAATCAGACAGTCATGAATGATGGCGATAATGGCCGTGACACCGGCAGACATGCCGCCGATCTTCTTGAAACGGAGGGCGACATAGATAATCATGAATACCGCCGCGAGAATGACTGCAACCAGACACTTGCCGAAGAATTCGCCGCCGGTGGTCGCGTCAACGGAATTGGATTCCAGCAGGGAGAAGTCCACCTTGGGATACTGCTCGGTCAGCTTTTCGGCGACCATCTCGCCCGCGTCCTCGGCAATGGTATTCTTGCCGCTCATGGAAACGGTGACGGTGTTTTTCGTGCCGCCTTCGGAGGAAGCGCTCTGCGCGATGGTAATGGTGGAATCCTTGCCGGTGACTTCCTTGACAACCTGCGCCACCTTCGCCTTATCCAGCTTCATGTAGTCGCTTGCCGACACGTCGGATTCGGAAACCGTCTTATCCAGCGCATAGGAATATTTCAGCATGGCGCCGCCGGTGAATTTGATATCCAGCTTCACGCCGCGGAAGAGATTGAAGATTACCCCAAGGCAGATCACGCAGAGGGCAACAATCAGATATTTCTTACGGTTTTCAAGGAATTTGAATTCCTTTCTGTCTACATAGCTTTTAACCATTAGTTCAGTGCCGCCTCCTTTGCTTTTGCCGCTTCAAGCTCGAGCTTTTTCTTTTCGCTGTAGTCGCCGTAAAGGGTTCTGTTGCGCAGGAATTTAAAGCCGGAAAGCGATCTGATCATGATTCTGGAGGCCGCCACGCCCATGATGAAGTTCAGCACGACGCCGACCAGCAGGGTGTAGCCGAAGGAATAGATCGCGCCTGTGGTGGAGGGGCCGAACATCCAGAGGAAGGGATAGAGCAGGGTGCTCCAGATCGTATCGGGAGGCCCGAATACGCCCATGAGAATGACAGACACGATGATATTGGTGATGTTACTGTCGAAGATAGCCGAGAAGCTGTTGGCAGAACCGGCCTTGATGGCGCCGTCAAGGGTCTTGCCCTTGCGCAGTTCCTCACGGATACGCTCGGCCGTGATGATATTGGCATCCACGCCCATACCGACCGAGAGAATGATACCGGCGATACCGGGCAGCGTCAGGGTAAAGCTGTCGAAGGCAGCGAAATAACCCGAAACAGCCGCGATGGTGCCCGCCACCTGACCCAGCAGGCAGATGCAGGCGACAAAACCGGGCAGTCTGTAGTAAGCGATCATGAAAACACAGATCAGGCTGAACGCGATAATACCCGCGATAAGCATTGCGGTCAGCGCGTCGGAACCCAGCGTCGGATCAACCGAAGAATAGTCGATGGTGACCAGCTTGAAGGGAAGGGCGCCGGCGTTGATCTTGTCGGCGAGATCCTTTGCGGAGGCCGCGTCGAAGTTGCCGGAAATCTGTGCCTTACCCTCGGCGATCACGCTGTTGACGTTGGGCGCGGAAATGCATTCCTCATCCATCCAGATGGAGATCTGCTGGTTGAGGTACTTTTCGGTGCCGGCGGCGAATTTCTCGGCACCGGTCTGGGAATCGCCCTCCGCGACAGTCTGGGTCAGTTCCAGACTGACCACTATTTCGTTCTTGTCGCCTGTCGTGCCGTATTCCGCCTTTTCAACGTCCTTGCCCTCGATAACGATATCGACGGGTTCTCCGTTGCCATCGGTAACGGTCTTGGTGCCGTCCTCATTGTACTCAATGTGAATGGCTGACGGAGCGCCTCCGATAAAGAGCAGCTCCGCGCTCTGTGAAAGGCTCTTGATGGTGCCGGACACGTTCTGGGAATCGTTGTCCTTCCACGGGAAGCTGACCAGAAGACGGTCGTTGTCCTTGTCAGCATACAGCTCATAGTCCGTAACGCCGGACGAAACCAGACGGATTTCCAGAATGGACTTGGCGCTGTCGATCTGGGCGTCGGTCGCGTCGATATTCTCCTCGGGTCCGAATATGACGTTGACGCCGCCCTGAATATCGGTGCCCCATCTGATATCCTTTGCGCCGCGGATTATTGTTTCCTGTAAATCGCCGTTCTGCTCATACACGCCAAAGAACGACGTGAACGCCAGAGCGAAAATCAGCAGAACAACCACGAAAAACCACGGCTTGCCTACACGCTTCATTTGATTTCCTCCTTGATTTTCTAATTTGCCGGTATGCCGTAAGCGAACCGCGCATACAAGCAAAGAGTCCGTTATCACACCGATGATAACGGACGTAACGAACTATATTATAAAATCATTCAGCCGAGATGTCAATAATTTTACGATATTTTTTTAAATAATTGCAATTTATTTACAATTGTGCCAGCAGCTTCTTCACGGCGGTGAGCTTGGCGCTGCATGCGAGAACCTTCATCGCCTCGGTCAGTTCCTCCACGGTGGGAGAGGTCGGCGCAATGCGGATATTGCTGTCCTTGGGGTCGTTGCCATAGGGATAAGTCGCGCCGGCTTTGGTAAGCGTAACGCCCGCTTCCTTGCAGAGCTTCACTGTTTTCTTGGCACAGCCGTCCATCACATTCAGACTGACGAAATAGCCGCCGTTCGGCTTGCTCCATGTGGCGATGCCGCTGTCGCCAAACCGTTCGGTAAGGGTCTTATCCACCGCCTCGAATTTGGGACGGATGATTTCGGCGTGCTTCTTCATCTGTTCAAGAAGACCGTCAAGATTGACAAAAAACTTCATATGGCGAAGCTGATTGATCTTGTCGGGTCCGATGGACTGCACGGTCATGCGCTTCTTGATGGCGGTGATGTTCTCCTTGGAGGACGCCATTCCCGCCAGCCCCGCGCCGGGGAAGGTGATCTTTGATGTGGAGAAGTACATATAGACCATGTTGGGATTGCCCGCCTTCTCACATTCCTTAAGAATATCGAGCAGCTTCACGTCGTCGTTGAAGAGATGGTGAATGCAGTAGGCATTGTCCCAGAAAATTCTGAAATCGCCCGCGGCGGGTCTGAGATTGGCAAAACGGCGCACCACTTCATCGGAATAGGTGATACCGGTGGGATTGGAGTACTTCGGCACGCACCAGACTCCCTTGACGTAGGGATCGCTTTCCACGACCTGTTCGATAAAATCCATGTCGGGGCCGTCCTCATTCATCGGAACGGGAATCATCTTGATACCGAAGTATTCGGTGATACCGAAATGGCGGTCATAGCCGGGAACGGGACAAAGGAATTTCACTTCCGGCAGACTTGCCCAAGGGGTGCTGCCGAGAAGCCCGTGCGCCATGGCGGAGGAAATGGTGTCGAACATCAGCGTCAGGCTGGAATTGCCGCCGACGATAATCTGGTCGGTGGTGACGTCAAATAGATCGGCAAAAAGCTGCTTTGCCTCCGGAATACCGTCGAGAATACCGTAATTGCGGTAGTCAGCGCCGTTGATACCGGTGAGGTCGGTAGAACTGTTGACCGAGTCAAGCAAACCCATGGAAAGTTCAAGCTGCGCCTTGCTGGGGATACCTCTTGCCATATTCAGGCTGAGGTGTTCCGCCTTGTAGCCGTCATACTCCTTCTGGAGTTTATCCTTTTCCTCCAGAAGCTCTTCCCTGCTCATTTCCTTATACAATGCCATTGGAATACACTCTCCCTTTGAATTCAGTGGTCAGTGATGGGTGAATCTGAAAAAACACATATCAAACACACACTCATAGCAACTATACTACTATACTACAAGCCGGCTGATTTTGCAAGTGAATTTTTAATTTCCTGCATTTTTTCAGAATAATTCGCCATTTTAGCCAAATCTGAATGATTGCCTGCAATTTTTTAGGAATTATTTGTGCAGAACACGATCAGAGCAATTATCCGATAAACATGGCGTGAATAGCGGAAACCGCCTTGTCAGCGTCTTCCTCATTGATCAGAACCGAAATTTTGATCTCGCTGGTGGAGATCATTCTGATGTTGATATGAGCGCCGTAGAGGGCTTCAAACATCTTTGAAGCGACGCCCGCGTGAGTCTCCATTCCCGCGCCGACGATAGACACTTTCGCGACACCGTTGTCAAGCCCAACGCCTTTACCGTCGACACTGGCAACAAATTCCTCCATGACCTGAGCGGCCTCCGCAGAGCAGTCCTCAGCCACTGTAAAGCTGATATCCTTTGTGCCGTCTCTGCCGATGGATTGGAGAATGATATCGACATTGATATTCTTCGCTGCGAGCCGGCTGAACGCCTGAAAGGCAACGCCCGGTTCATCCGGAAGACCCAGAAGCGAAATTCTGGCAACATGAGTGTCCTTGGCTACGCCGCTGATAAGCATTTTTTCCATTTTTACCTTCTCCTTCACTATAGTGCCGGGCTTTCTGACAAGCGATGAAAGCACTTCCAGCTTTACGTTATACTTCTTTGCCATTTCCACAGAACGGTTGTTGAGCACCTGTGCGCCGAGCGTGGCAAGCTCGAGCATTTCGTCATAGGTGATCTCGCTGAGCTTCACCGCGTTCTCCACCTTGCGCGGGTCGGCGGTGTAAACGCCTTCCACGTCGGTGAAGATCTGGCATCTGTCGGCATGAAGCGCCGCCGCAATGGCAACCGCGCTGGTGTCGCTGCCGCCTCTGCCGAGGGTGGTCATGTCGTCGTACTTGTTAAGCCCTTGGAATCCCGCCACAACGATGATCTTGTTCTGGTCAAGCTCGCTCTGAAGCCTGTCGGTCTCAATCCGTCTGATTCTCGCGCTGCCGTAGACCGAACTTGTTACAAATCCCGCCTGCCAGCCCAGCAGAGAAATGACCGGATAGCCCAGCTTCTGAATCGCCATGGCAAGCAGCGAAATGGATATCTGCTCGCCGGCGGTCATCAGCATGTCAAGCTCGCGCTTGGAACCGTTGGGATTGATTTCCTTCGCCTTTTCAATCAGATCATCCGTCGTATCGCCCTGCGCCGATACAACCACAATGACCTTATTGCCCTGCTTATAGGTGTCGGTAACGATGCGGGCGACGTTCATCACCCTTTCGGCGTCGGCAACAGAAGTGCCGCCGAATTTCTGAACTATTAAACCCATGTGTTCAATACCTCCGAATTTTTATTAGAATAATGCAAGGCGAATGAAAGAAAAGCCTCATTCGTCTGATGCATAATATGTTTATGAAACCGCTTTTGCGAAATGCCGGCCAAAGCGCGTTAGGGCTGTTTGATTCTCTGCGCTCCTCTGGAATCCACGTCGAGAATCGCCACGCGCCAGTTTCCAAGACCTCTGCTTTCCAGCTCCCGGGTCATTTCGCTCTCAAATTCCTCCTCATGCCGGCGGCTGATGATGGACATCACCGTCGGCCCCGCGCCGCTGATGTAGGTGGCATAGGAACCGAATTCATAGGACAGGGCGAAAATCTTCTCCGCTCCGGGAATAAGCGGCAGCCGGTAGGGCTGGTGAAGCCTGTCCTGCACCGCAATCCGCAAATTCTCCACATTGCCGGTGGCAAGCGAGCCTGCCATCAGCGCGGAACGGGATAGATTGTAGACCGCGTCCTCCCGGGGAACCGTCTTGGGAAGTATGCCTCTCGCCACTGACGTTTTCAGCTCAAAGTCGGGAATGAAGGCCGCGAAGCGGAATTTATCGGCCACGTGCAGTGTGACGGCATAGACCCTTCCGTTCTCCACCGCCGCCGAGGTAAGCCCTCCCAGCAGCGCGGGAGTAGTGTTGTCAGGGTGTCCTTCAATGGTGCAGGCGATATTGACCAGTTCTTCCCTGCTCAGCGGCTTGCCGAGAAGGTAATTCGCGCCCAGCAGTCCCGCCGCCACGCAGGCGGAACTGGAGCCAAGCCCTCGTGTCATGGGAATGACGTTGCTCTGGGCGATTCTGAAACCTTTCGGAACCGGCTTTCCGCATTCCTCATAGAGTCGACAAGCGGAAATATAAATCAGATTGTCCTCGCCGGTCGGCACTTCCACACCGTCGAGCGAAGTGATCGCAAGCCGGTCGCTCTCCTCGATCTCCACCTCGTTGTACATCGACAGCGCAATTCCCAGCGAGTCAAAGCCGGAACCGATATTCGCGCTGGTCGCGGGTATCCTGAATTTCATCTGTCATTCATCGCCCTTCGGTCATCGGCTGAGGGTTCTCATGGCGCTGATGACGTTGACCCCTCTGGCGAGGAATTTCTTGGCGATGTTCTCCTGCTCGGCGTAGGTGGCCACATCGGTGATGATGGCAATCTCATCGGGGTTGATTCCCTCCGTGAAAATGCATTCCCTGCAAAGCTCATTGGCAATGCGCTTCAGCTCGTCGGAGCTTTTGCCGCACAGACGCAGGTACATGGAACAGGGTTCGTCGTGGTAATCCGCGATCGTGCCTTCCTCGGCAGGCGCCCAGTAGAGATACTTGCGGGCGACACGGTGCTTGACGCAGTCGATGACGTCGGCGACGACCGCGCTTGCGGTGGGCAGCTTGCCCGCCCCCTTGCCGTAGAACATGACTTCGTCGGTGGCGTCCCCGATCACGCAGATCGCGTTGAATACGTCGCTGACGCCGGCCAGCGGAGAGGACTTCGATACAAATCTCGGTGCGACGTTGATTAGCAGCTTGCCGTCCGGCATGACCTTGAAGAGGCCGATCAGCTTGATGGCCGCGTCGAATTTATCGGCGTAATGAACGTCTTCCAGCGTGATGTTGCGGATACCCTCGACATAGACGTCATTCGGATAGACATGCTTGCCCAGAACAAGTGAGGCCAGTATGCAGATCTTGCGGCAGGCATCGTGTCCGTCCACATCGGCGGTTGGGTTCTTCTCGGCGTAACCGAGATTCTGTGCCAACTGCAACGCTTCGTCAAAAGGCATGTTTTCGGTGATCATCTTGGTGAGAATGAAATTTGTCGTGCCGTTGAGAATACCGGCAACCGCGTCGATCTCGTTGGCTGCCATACACTGTGCCAGCGGTCTGATGATCGGAATGCCGCCGCCGACCGACGCTTCAAAGAGGAAGTTGAGATTCTTCGCCTTGGCGACTTCCAGAAGCTCCTGTCCCCTTGCTGCCACCAGTTCCTTGTTCGAAGTAACGACGCTCTTGCCTGCTTTCAGGCTGTTCATACAGAAGTCAAAGGCGGGATTCACGCCGCCCATGCATTCCACCACAATCTCGATCTCCGGATCGTTGAGAATGATATTGACGTCCTTGACAAATTTATCGGCATAAGGCAGATCGGGGAAATCACGCAGATCGAGAATGTACTTGACCTGGATGGCTTCTTTGGCTCTGCGCTCGATGCCTTCGTGGTTCTTCATGAGCACCTCGACGACGCCCGAGCCGACAACGCCGTGCCCCATTACTGCAATTTTAACCATAGATAATCACTGCTTTCTTTAAATTTATACGCCCGAAACCGAAATCACTCCGTCGAGCGACTTAAGCCTTTCAAAAAGCTCCGGCACGGTCATCTGCATATTGGCTGTGCTGACTGACACGGTCACATAGGCAGCGCCGTTGGACGGGATATTCTGATTGACGGTCAGGATATTCGCTCCCGCGTCAAAGAACGACGTAATCAGCGAGGAAAGCACACCCGGCTTATCCTCCAGCATAGACTGAATGGTGAGCACCCTTTCCTGTCCGCCTTCCCTGTAGGGCATGACCGAATCCTTGTACTTATAGAAGGCGCTGCGGGAAATTCCCACCAGTCTTGCAGCTTCCGAGGCGGAATGTGCCGCGCCGCTGCCCAGAAGCCTTTTCGCCTGTACAACCTTGGCATACACCTCAGGCAACGCGCTGCTGCTCACAATATAATATTCGTCAGACATCGGAAAATCCACCACCTGTGTACGACTGTATCATGACAATGAACACTATACCATCTTTCAATGGAAAATGCAAGCGAAATTCCGGCTTTTTTGGAAGAAATTTACGCTTTTCGCACTTTCTCTGTTTGATACAAAAATTCAGGTCATGTTTTCCACAATGTTATTCACCCATACCCCTTTTCTGACCATGACAAAGCCTATGGAAGCTTTAACCACTTCGGTAATCTGGCAGAGCATGTAGACCGGGATAATAGGCAGGTCGGTAAAACGGGTAAGAAGGTATGAAAACGGCACCACCACACAAAGCATGAAGAAACCGTCGAATATAAAGGTAACAAAGGTATTTCCGCCCGATCGCAGCGTGAAATAGGCCGCGTTGGTATATGCGATCACAGGAAGCATAAGAGATGATACTACAAGCATTGTGGTTGCAATGCCGCGCACTTCCTGTGTGGTATTATACAACAGAGGGAAGAACGGGGCGCAGAGCAGCATGATGACCCCAAGAGCAAGGCTGCCGAGAACAGAATAATTGCAGAGAATACGGTCGGAAGAACGCGCTTCCTCCTTCTTCCCCGCGCCGAGAAGCTGCCCGATCATGATGGCGATGGCGTCTCCCGCGGCAATAAAGAAGACGCAAAAGACATTGGAAAGCGTACTGCATATATTCACGCCGGCCACCGCTTCAAGCCCGCGTGTGGAATAGCTCTGGTTAAGGAATGTCATTCCGAAAGCCCATGAAGTTTCATTGACAATGAGCGGAATGCACTTGATGATGATGTTTCCCAGCAGTCTGCCCGGAATGTAAAGCGAGCTGAGCAGCCCTTTGACGAAGGCATACCTCTCCGAATGGGTATGCAGCCAGACCGCGACAATGATCAGTTCCACCACCCGGGCGCAGATTGTCGCAAGAGCAGCCCCTTTCACTCCCATGGCGGGAAGACCGAATTTCCCGAAAATCAGCACCCAATTCATAACGACGTTCACCACTACCGCGATCAGTCCGGCCTTCATGGGAACCACAGTCTGTCCTACTTCACGAAGAGTGCTGACGTAGACCTGACACAGTCCGAAAGGGATCAGACTCCACATCACAACGCTAATGTAATCAAGCCCGTATTGCATGGTCAGTTCCACATCGCCCGCATTCTCGCTGTGCAGAAAAAGCGTGATCAGATTGCTTCCAAATCCTGTAAGAACTGCAATTACAGCCGTCACAATCAGCGCGAAGACACACAATTTGAACCGGAACGTATATTTGATTCCCTCGCTGTTGCCGCTACCGTAGAATTGGGCAGTGAATATTCCCGCTCCCGCCATTGCTCCGAAAAGGGCAAGGTAGGGAATCAGATTGATCTGGTTGACGATGGAAACGCCGTTCATCTGGTGTGTTCCCAGCTGACCCACCATGAGGTTATCCAGCATACTGACAAAATTGGTTATACCGTTCTGGACGGCGATCGGCATAGCGATGATCAGGAATTCTTTCATAAACGCCCGATTGCCGAGGTGTTTTTTTAGGGCGAGTCTGTTCATCTTTTTCCCCCTTCATCCGGAATAAACAGGAATAATGCAAAGAAAACACCTGCCGTCTTGCGGCGACAGATGCTTTCGGAAAATTCAGTTTGCTTTAGTTGAAGATCATTCTGTGAGCGGTCTTCCGTTGGCGTCGGTATTGATCGAGCCGGCGAGAATCATAATTCCCTCGATAAAGCCCCATAAGCCGCCCAGTCCGCAGGTGCAGATGGTAACGACAATCTGGATGACAGCCTTGCTGGTGAATCCAAGATAGAAGTTATGTACCCCCCACGCTCCAAGGAAGAGTCCGAGAAGGCCTGCCGCCATCTTGGATTTAGGCTGGCTCATAGCCATATTGGGATTATAGTACTGCTGCTGATAGGGCTGCTGCTGATAGGGCTGCTGCTGATAGGGCTGCTGCTGGTACGCCTGCTGCTGATAGGGCTGCTGCTGATAGGGCTGCTGCTGGTATGCCTGCTGCTGATAGGGCTGCTGCTGGTATGCCTGCTGCTGATAGGGCTGCTGCTGGTATGCCTGCTGCTGGTACGCCTGCTGCTGAACCTCCGGCTGAGCTGCCTGCACTTCAGGCTGAGCTGCCTGCACTTCAGGCTCAGCGTCCACTGCCTTTGTTTCCACAGGAGCAGCTTCCACAGCCGCTCCGCAGTTCGGGCATACTGTCAGATGATCCCCGAAGATATTTCCGCAGTTTTTGCATGTGTAATCCATAATTCTTCCTCTTTTCGATGTAATAATATAAGATATAATGCCGCAATCAGCCATTGCAAAGCCAATTACGGCATTAATCACTGTTTTGTATTAACAGCCCGTAAGAATTAGCTGACCGTTAATGAATCAATTACATGACAACCTTGCTGGGGTTGATCTTGACACCCACGCCCATGGTTGAGCTGACAACGCAGGAGCGGATATACTGGCCCTTTGCGGCAGCCGGCTTCGCCTTATTGATGGCGCCGAGCAGTGCGTTGAAGTTCTCCAGCAGCTTGTCGGTGCCGAAGGAAACCTTGCCGATGGGGCAGTGAATGATGTTGGTCTTGTCAAGACGGTACTCGATCTTACCTGCCTTGGCTTCCTTGATAGCTCTGGCAATGTCGGGTGTAACGGTGCCTGCCTTGGGGTTCGGCATCAAACCGCGGGGACCGAGAATCTTACCCAGACGTCCGACCATACCCATCATGTCGGGGGTGGTGATCAAAACGTCAAATTCCATCCAGCCTTCGGACTGAATCTTGTGAATGTACTCATCGTTGCCTACATAGTCGGCACCAGCAGCTTCGGCAGCCTTGAGAGCGTCACCCTTGCAGACTGCGAGCACTCTGACGCTCTTGCCTGTTCCGTTGGGCAGAACAATAGCGCCTCTGACCTGCTGATCAGCGTGACGTCCGTCAACACCCAGCTTGACATGGACTTCCACCGTCTCGTCAAACTTCGCGGTAGCTGTCTTCTGAACCAGCTCAAGAGCCTCGCTGGAATCATATAACTTCATGCGGTCGACAGCCTTTGCGGCGTCGACATATTTCTTTCCGTGTTTCATTTAGTCAATATCCTCCTGTAATGTGGTAATATCGGAGATTTTCCTCCCACATAGAGCACTGTATTCCATCGTGCGGGAATCAGTCCTCTACTGTAATGCCCATGCTGCGGGCTGTGCCGGCGACCATGCTCATAGCGGCCTCGATGGAGCCTGCGTTGAGGTCGGGCATTTTTGTTTCTGCTATCTTTCTGACCTGTTCCTTGGTGATCTTGGCAACCTTGGTCTTGTTAGGTGTGCCGGAACCGCTCTCGATGCCGCATGCCTTCTTGATAAGAACCGCCGCGGGGGGAGTCTTGGTCACGAATGTGAAGGAACGGTCCGCGTAAACCGTGATAACAACAGGAATAATAAGACCTACATCGTTCTTTGTGCGTTCATTGAAGTCCTTGGTGAACTGCATGATGTTCACGCCGTGCTGACCAAGGGCGGGACCGACAGGGGGAGCGGGCGTTGCCTTGCCTGCCGGAATCTGAAGTTTAATGTAACCTGTAACTTTCTGAGCCATGAAAAAGCACCTCCAAATAGGTGGTAATACCGAGACAGCATTATTTTGGAAAAGATTTACTGCCTCTCCCACAGGGACAAACCGAGAACCGAACTGCCCCTAATGCAAGCATTGTGCGGTCTTGCCTGCCGCCGCCGGAAAACCGGCGATACCGGTATCTCCCGCGCCGAAGCTAGTTAAGCGGAACGACGCTGGAAAGATCGACCTCCGCTTCGACCTTGCGGCCAAACATGTCGAGATTGATGTTGGCGGTCTTCGCCTCATGGTCAATGGAATTGACAATACCCGTATGACCCGACATTGAACCGCGTACCACCTTGACTTCCTCGCCCACTTCAAAGGCAAATCTTTCGGATTTCATCTCTACGCCCCACTTAGCCGCCTCTTCATCTGTAAGAGGAACCGGCTTGGAATCGGGGACAAGCTTGGAATCGTGTCCGACAAATCCGGTGCATCCGCGTGTATTGCGGACGATAAACCATGTCTGGTTGGTCATTACCATTTTTACAAGCACATAGCCCGGGAAGAGCTTATGCTCCACCTCGCGCTCCACCTGCTGCTCTACGCCGTCCTTTTTGACCGTGACGGTCTCAGTGACGGTTTCGGTGGGAATCTTTACGTCCATGATCATGTCCTGGAGCTTGCGGTTTTCCACTATTGTCATCAGGTCGGAGGCGACCTTGTTTTCATAGCCTGCGTAGGTATGAATCACATACCAATGAGCGGAACCCGAAACGCCTGTTGTATCTGCCATTCTGCTTTCACTCCCATCGTGCGGCAGCCATGCGGCTTTGCCTGTATGATCGTTTGTGCCGAAAATGCGTCATTATTCGGCGATATCGCTAAGTGACACTTCCATATCCGAAGGCGAAGTGACGTCGTCAGCCTTTGCAGCGGCCGCCCATTTCGGAATATTTTCCAGCGCGAGATCTCTGATCTCGCTCAGACCGAAGTCCAGCACCCAGATGAACACGCCCACAACAGCAATTGCCGCAAGGGTGATGGCTGCGTTTCTGGTGGTGTCCTTCACACTGGGCCACGAAATCTTTTTGATCTCGCTCCTGTACTCACGGATGAACTTTCCTACAGATTTAACCGGACTTGCCTTCTTCTTGGACGAATCCTTCTTGGAAAAGACTTTCTTGCCTGTGTCCTTGGCGATCTTCTTGTCTTCCATCTTGGTTGACTTGTCGCTCATAGATAATCCGTCCTCCCTTACTTGCTTTCCTTGTGCGAAGTATGCTTCTTGCAGAATCTGCAATACTTCTTCATCTCAAGTCTGTCGGGGTCATTCTTCTTGTTCTTGACAGTGTAGTAGTTTCTCTGCTTGCATTCTGTGCATGCCAATGTAATTTTAACTCTCATTTCGGCACCTCCTGTAACGGAATAATTTACCGCAGGTTCACCCTGCTTCTGCAAAAACAAAGCGCTTCCGCGGCATTTCAGCCTCCCTCAATACCCTGCCATACGGCGCGGGTACATTAATTAACAGGCGCATAAAAAAAACACGCCCAATGCGAGGTAGTATTACTATATCACACTTTCACACGATAGTCAAGTGTTTTTTTATTTTTTTCTTTCCATGATACAAAAAAAGCAAAGCTCCGCGAATTCTTCGGGTGGGCGGAGCTTTGCGCGGCAATTGCACAGCGAATTGCGATTCATACTACTCTCCGATGGAAAGCAGACAGACATAGCCATATCAGGATACCATACTGTACACACCGCGGGCTGAAAGCATTTCATCATATTCCCTTGCAACGGCCGCGATGGCTTCCTTCTTTTCATCGTCGGTCATATGCATATGTTCGACCGTACACGAAAATGCCTTGGTATAATAGGCTGCCAATCTCATGACGCTTTCGTCGGGCACGGTATGTTCAAAGCCGCATCTGTTAATGATTATGTTGCGTGATCTGGTCGTTTGATTCTTATCATTCTTATGAATAAACATACTTCATTGCTCCTCTTTTTTCTTTGTTCTGCCTTACATTAATAACACGTTTCAGAAGGGCAAAAAGTATCGCTGAAAATAAAAAAATTCGGTTTTTGAGTGAATTCGGAATATTGCATATTTTTTTGATTTGATTATATCATAATTGTACAAATTCAACATTCATTAAACCCGTTCATATATCAAACAATTCCGACTGCGGGAAAGTCACGCCTGATGTAAAAAACAGGCGGTTACCGCAAACGGCGGCAGTCGCCTGTGTTAGTTGATTCATTAGTTTATTCACGTTCGTTTTCTTCGAGAGCGGTGGCAAAATACAGGATATCTCCCTGCGCCTTTTCGGGTCCCCAGCCCACCTTGTTTTTCAGAGTGTTTCCGATCACGAGTGTTCCCGACTGCCCGCCGTCGAGATTGTAGGCGTTCCGGACGCCTTTTTTTGCGATCTCATCGGCAAATTTCTGCATGGTAACCCCCACGCTTCTGCGGTTTCTTCCCTCGGCAAGGCAGATAAGATAGTGCAGACTGTCCTCAAACTGGCAGATAGCGGTTCGCGGTTCATTGGTGTCAGGCTCCCAGTTGGGCTTGGTCATACGCAGCGCCTGACCGTCCCGCACCAATTCAGGGCCGAATCCGATTCCGCTGATGATGTCATATTCCTCCAGTACACCGCAGGTTTTAACATCTTTGTCGGCGACAATATGGAAATTCCCTTCGGAATCTATCAGAAGAACATCGATGCCAAAGGGCTTGCATCTGAGGATCTCTCTCCTGTAAAGAAGAAATCCCCTCGGGCGCCTGTTGTAGAAGCACCCGTTGACCGCCACGACGGCATTCACTTCGGAAGCAATCTGGGAAGGCAACTTGCGGATTTCTCCGTAACTGTCATCGGCAATCGCCATACGGAGCTGTGACGGATGCTTGATTCTGATTTCGACGAAATGGAACCATGAATCATACATTCTTTCATTATAGTAATGAACTTCAATGGTCTTATCGCTGTAGTTGTCGAACTCACTGTCATATTTGGCGGGATCGGGCGGAGGGGAAACGTAATTTGCAACATCAATGATGTAGACAGGAGGCCGGTTTATAATTTCTTCCTCTGCCGACTGCCTCGCGGTATTCACAAAAGCCTTAATATCTCCCACAACAGCATACTCCGTATTCCGGCTGTAGAAAAAATCACCGAGCAGGCTGAAAAGACCCAGCTTATAACCGGCAACGACGCCCAATCCGATCACAAGCATGACAATGAATGTATTGAGTAACACGTTGGAGTTTTTCCCGTTTTTCACCTTCGATTTGTGAGATGAGTTGCTACTTGATTTTTTTGACATCGATACATACCGTCCTCCACTAAACAATTGACGGATAATATTATACTATAATCAATTTGCATTTGCAACATTTTCATTTTTATTTTTCATTCCATAATCAATCTGAGAAATACCTGATCGGAGTGGGAACATACATACATGCATTCATTGAGATAAGTTTACAAAAATGTGGAATCAATTATATTAAAAACAGAAAAAATGCAAAATTACCGCGAATAATTGATGACTCAATGTTGAAATAACAAAATGTGTGAGCTATAATATTGTATAATTATTGCATATTGGGAAGAAGCGGCTTTTTTCCTCTCAATCGCAAAATCAATCAATTGTTGGGAGAGATTTTTCCTATGTTGACATCCTATCTGCCGACCGGCATTCTTCCTTGCTTCGCAACGGAATTATCCGACAGCAAGGGTATGCTTATGGCGGTCATCACATGCTCGGGCATTCTCATTGTATTTGTCATTTTGCTCCTGCTGATCTTCATTTTTTATGCTTACGGCGGAATCATCAGGGCATTCACTGCCTCCGGAGAAAAAAAGGCGGCCGCCGCTGAGAAAGCCAAGCAGGCTTCGGCTGCTCCCGCTGCCGCGCCCGCTCCGCAACAGCCCGACGACGGAAGTATTCCTACCGAAATCATCGCTGTCATAGCCGCCGCAGTAGCTGCCGTGAGCGGTGAGAAAAAATACGCCGTCAAGAAGATTTCCCGCGCCCAGCGCCAAAGCGGTACGCGCACCGCGTGGGCTTCCTCCGGCATTTACGAAAATACCCGTCCGTTCTGATCTTCTTTTTTCCGAAAGGTGGTTAATTCATGGAAATTCTTAATTCCATATGGGCTTCGATCCTGAGTATTCTCAACGATTCAGGGCTGCTAGGTCTTTTTGAGGGCGACGGCTGGAAAAACGCCATAATGATAGGCGTCGCCTGTTTCCTGCTCTATCTCGCCATCGGCAGGCAGTTCGAGCCGCTGCTGCTGCTGCCTATCGCTTTTGGCATGCTGCTGGTCAATCTTCCGCTTTCAGGTGTGATGGACGTTCCGACTTCGGAATTTATTCCGCTCGCGAAGGCGTCGGCCACCGAGATCGCAAAATACGGTCAGGTGGTTCTGCCCGACGGTCAGACCTATGTTGAAGTAACCCATTCCGGCGGTCTGCTCTATTACCTCTATCTCGGCGTAAAGCTGGGTATCTATCCCCCGCTGATCTTCCTCGGCATTGGCGCAATGTCCGATTTCGGCCCCCTGATCGCCAATCCCAAAAGCTTCATTCTCGGCGCGGCCGCACAGATAGGAATATTCTTCACATTCTGTGGCGCCATTCTGCTGGGATTCCCGTCCAATGTTGCCGGGTCCATCGCGATTATCGGCGGCGCAGACGGTCCTACGGCCATTTATGTCACGTCCAAGCTCGCGGCCAACTACCTCGGTCCCATCGCGGTGGCCGCCTACAGCTATATGGCTCTGGTTCCCATCATTCAGCCGCCAATCATGCGGCTGCTCACCACCAAGAAGGAACGCGCTGTGGTCATGACCCAGCTTCGCACCGTTTCCAAGACCGAAAAAATCATGTTCCCCATTATCGTTACCATCGTGGTAGCCCTTCTCCTTCCCTCTGCCGCACCGCTGGTCGGTATGCTCATGCTGGGTAACCTTATGAGGGAAAGCGGCGTGGTCAAGAGAATTTCCGACGCGGCTCAGAACGAGCTGATGAATATTGTCACGATATTCCTTGGCACCACGGTGGGAGCAACCGCCCGGGCGGAAGTATTCCTCACGGCTGAAACGCTCATGATCGTTGGGCTGGGACTTGCCGCCTTCTGTCTCGGCACCGCATTTGGCGTCATCTTCGGTAAGCTGATGTACATATTCACAGGCGGGAAGGTCAATCCCCTGATCGGTTCGGCCGGCGTATCCGCCGTTCCGATGGCAGCCAGAGTCTCTCAAAAAGTCGGTCAGGAGGAAAATCCCTCCAACTACCTGCTCATGCACGCTTTAGGCCCGAATGTCGCGGGCGTTATCGGCTCGGCTGTCGCTGCCGGCGTGCTGCTTGCGGTTCTTGGAAAATAATCCAGCCTGACATCTTAACAAGTGTATATAAAAACGCCCTGACATTCTGAATGAATGCCGGGGCGTTTTTTTGCATGCAGTTTAATGAAATGAAAAAATCACACAGATTTGATTTTGGCCTTCGTTCCCAGCTGAATCAAACGGACGATCACCGGGCTGAGAAGCATATTGGTCACAAGCTCGAAAAGGAAATTGAATCCCACAAGCCCCACGATCATAAAGACAAACACATTGGTTCCCGCTGCCCATGTCTTGATCGTATCCATAAAGAAGACGACCGAGCCGAGCAGGAAAATGCCCGTATTGACCACCGGGCAGGTGAACGCGGCGGCAACAACGGCGAAAGTGACGTTTTTCTTTTCCAGCGCCTTATAGACCACTCCGGCGAGGAAACCCGCCAGTGTGCCTTTGAGCAGCACGACAATAATGGTGCCTATGAAATTCGCCTGATAGAAGAGAGCCGTATCAGCCTGGAGAAGTACCACGATGCTGAAAACGAAACCGAGCCATGCGCCTGCGGATCTCCCGTATAGCGCTGCCCCGATGACAATCGGCACGAGTACAAGCGAGATGGAAAAGGGGCCGAACTTGATGAAGCTGCCCAGATACTGCAACACAACGACAATGGCCGTGAGCAGCGCGACACCGACGAGCTTGACGATGTCAGTCTTCTTCTTTGAACCTTTGTTCATAATAATTACCTCCTGCTGCCGTTCCGCTACAAAAAGCAAGATACAGCGCAAATTATTTATATCGAAGGCGTTGCCGCCCGCAATATCGAAGAAATGATTTTTTATGTAATTTTTCTCAATTGAAAAATTAATATTTCAGCTTCCGCGGCTTTTCGTTCTTTTTGTAGAGAAGCCGGAGACCTTCCAGCACAAGATTCTCGTCCAAAATAAATTCACGTCTGCAATTGCGGACAATGTCGGGTGAAAAACCGCCGGTAGCGATAGCGGTGACCGGCATACCAAGCTCCTGCTCTATCCTGTCGAGCATGCCGTCCAACAGAGAAGCCGCGCCGAGAATCAGTCCCGAACGCATACAGTCGATGGTATTGCGCCCTATCACCTGCTTGGGCTTATCATAACTGATCTGAGGGAGCAGCGCCGCGTTATTGACCAACGCCATGAGGGAGGTGCGGATGCCGGGGTAAATAATGCCGCCGATCATCTTTCCGTCCTTGTCCAGCACAAAGATGGTGCTGGCCGTACCGAGATCACAGACGGCATTGGGCAGCGGATATTTATGCAGAGCCGCAACAGAAGCGCAAAGCAGATCGGCGCCCAGTTCCGCTGGGTCGTTGATAGCGATATTCAGCCCTGTACGGATGCCGGGACCCACCACAAGAGGAGCAATTCCCACCACCTTAGTAATGGCGGTGCAGATCGCATTCGTCACGGCAGGTGCGACAGAGGAAACGATAGACCCGTCAATCAGGCTGACGTCGCATTGATTCAGTGCAAAAAATCCCATCAGTTCTACAGCGTACTGGTCGCCCGTGCGGTCGGCGTCGGTTGACGTTCTTGCCGTAAAAAGCAGAGATTCGCCGTCATACACGCCGACGGTAATGTTGGTGTTGCCTATATCAACAGCCAGAAGCATACGCATATCCCCCTTTCGGTAAAACCAAGTAATTGACAAACTATTAACAATAGTCTTATTTTACACAGCAATATGCGGCTTGTCAATACGAAATTGAAAAAATCATCATTCACGAAAAATCAAAGTAACGATCAATCAGAATTCTGGAAACATTGCCGGTATCGTAGGCAATAAACTCCGCGCCGGCTTCCATCAGCTCCATGCGGGTTCCGAAACCGTATGTCACACCGATGGAATGCACGCCGGTTTTCGCTGCGCCTATCATATCATAGCTCCTGTCCCCCACCATATAGGCACGGGATTTATCTGTAAAGCGGGATTGCTTTAAGCATTCTTCGATTAATTCCACCTTATCGCTCATACTCCCGTCCAGATTGGAACCGCAGATAACGTCAAAATAGGGCAAAATCCCCGTAAAATCAAGGATTTTGTGAGCCATGACATAGGGCTTTGCGCTTGCCAGACATACTATAAATCCATTTTGCTTTACAGTGTCAAGCATGTTTTCCACACCGTCATACATCTTTAATCGGTAAATGCCTTCGCTGCCGTAGAGGTCGCGGTATATCTTCACCGCCGTCAGCAAATCCTCCCCTTCCAGTCCGAAGAACCGGTGGTAGCTGTCATAGAGCGAAGGGCCGATCACTTTGTCAAGCTCGCTGTCGTTCTCGACTTCGATGCCGAAATGCTCCAGCCCCTTGCGGTAGCTCATTTTGATTCCCTCGGAGGAATCAAACAGGGTACCGTCCAGATCAAACATCACACAGCCGTTGTTCATTGACGAATTCCTCCCCTTTTCTTTGCCTTTTGATTGAATTTTTCCAGCGGCACGGTGATCCGCTGGTGCGTCGCTTCTCCGATCATGCCCCTGTCGTCGCTGGCGGTGATCTCGAAATAAAACTGCCCTTCTGAATGTTCCAGGAGAGTAGCCGTCGCGGTGACTTCCTTGCCGCGCACAGTGGGAGCAACGTGGGTGGTATTGAGCAGCACACCTACAGTGGTGAAGCCTTCCGGAATGTGCCGGTCGCAGAGCCGCTTGGCAGCCCGTTCCATCAGGGCAACCATCATGCCGATGGCATAGGTTTCGGTGTCACCGCAGCCCATGCTGCTTTCCAGCATTTCCTCTGTGACAACACAGGAGGCCGTGTTTGTTTCCAAATCAATTTCCAATTTGTCACCTCTTATTTCAGATAATCTCGTGTCAAGCCGACAGACTTTATGCTGTCGCTGTGAATGGCCTGCTTTAACGCATCGATGGAAGGGAACTTGCATTCCCTCCGCATGAAGCTCACCAGACTTACCCTGACAAACCGACCGTAAAGATCGCCGTTATAGCCTATGATCCATGTTTCACTGAGCGGCGCTTCCGCGCCGACGGTCGGCTTTACCCCGATATTGGTAACCGAAGGATATCTGACGCCTTCCACTTCCGTCACCGAGGCGTAGACTCCGTAGGCGGGAATCAGAAAGTCCGCCGGAAAAACCTGATTGATGGTGGGCGTTCCCAGCCGCCTGCCCAGCTTGCGCCCGTTCACCACTTCCAACCGGTAGCTGAACAGCCGTCCCAGCATTTTCGCCGCGGTCTGCACGTCGCCAGCGCCGAGAGCCGCGCGGATACGGGAGGAAGAAACCGGTTCGTCGCCGTATAGAACCGACGGCACGACAACGCAGCCTATTCCCTGCTCCTCGCAAAGCCTGCGCAGCATGCCGCTGTCGCCTGCCGCGTATTTCCCGAACCGGTAATTCTCTCCGCAGGCCAGCAGCCGCGCGTCCAGCTTTCCGATCAGAATTTTGCGGAAAAAGGCTTCAGGAGAATAATCCCTGACGCTGTCAAAGGCAGGAAGAATCAGCGCTTCAATCCCCATCTCAGAAAGAATGTCGCATTTGTCCTCATAGGACGCAATCAATTCCGCGCCTTTCTTGAAAGCCGGAGCGTCAGAAAAGGAGAAAACCGCTTGATCCAGCGTTTCACAGTCGGGCTGCCGCAGCGCTTTGATGACCGCCTGATGTCCGATGTGTATGCCGTCGAAGCAGCCGAGAGCAATGGCAGTGGATTTTAATTCCGGTATTCGGTTGTAAATATTCATTGATTGTTGCCCCCGAATCCGTCAGAATCTTTTGCACACTCTCAGCTCGTCGGTCTTTTTGACTCCCAGTCCGAGGAAGGCATTATCCTCGCTGGAATAAACGCGGTAAAGGGAATCCTGCGGGTATTTTTCATCATTCAGCCGTTCCTGCTGACGGACGCCGCCGATAACGGGCGGTTGCAGCCGTTCCAGCGCCAGCGTCGCTCCATTGCAGAATCGCACCGCCTGATTACCTGAAATGTAGAGTGCCGGATACGGTTCGAAAATCCGATCGACGGGAATCAAATGGTCTTCCAACCCCCCATTGTCCTTGTATTTCTGCGCTTGCGCAAGGGTCATACATCGCTCGATGGAAATGCCCGAAGCCTCGGTGCGCCGGAGGGATGTCAGTACGGCGCCGCAGCCAAGCGCTTTGCCGATATCGTCGATCAGGGTGCGGATATAGGTTCCTTTGGAGCAGGAAACGGTCAGAACGCCCGAGGCGCTTTCCGGGTCGTAGCTGTCCAGCGTCAGTCGGTAGACCGTTACCAAACGCGCCTCGCGCTCCACTTCCACTCCTTCCCGCGCCAGATCGTACAGCTTCTTGCCTCCGACCGACACGGCAGAATACATTGGAGGCACCTGCATGATCTCCCCCCGGAAGGCTTCCAATGCCTCCCGCAAGGCTGATTCCGGAACAACGGGCTTGCATTCCGTGAGGACGCTGCCGGTAATGTCGAGGGTATCGGTGGTCATTCCCAGCCTGAAGCAGGCGACATAGGTCTTGTCATGAGACGGAATCAGATCCAGCGCACGCGTCGCAGAACCGATCAATATTGGCAGCACACCGGTTGCCATAGGATCCAGCGTGCCGGAATGTCCCACCTTCTTGGTGTGCAGCATACCTCTGACCACCGCGCAGACGTCCATAGATGTAAAGCCGGAAGGCTTGTCAAGCAGTAATATTCCGTTTAGGGCGTTGTTTTGCCAACCCATTTGTCTTTTTCACTCCGAATATATGTAAAGTTAGTTAGCTTTTCAGTTTATTGGCATGTATAGTTATTCACTTTACACGCCAAATTACTTTAACATCTCGCTCACCGCGGTTACAAGCTGCTTTTTGGCGTCCTCATAGCTCTCGGTGAATTTGCATCCGGCAGCCGCCTTGTGTCCGCCGCCTCCGAATTTCCCGCAGAGGTCGCTGGCGTTCAGCTTGTCGCTTGAACGGATTGAAATCTTCCAGCCATCGGAAATCTGGCGCATGGTGATACCGCATTCCACACCGGCAATGCTTCTGGGAATGTTGGAAATGCCGTCGAGATCTTCGGGGGACGCGTTGGTCTGTTCTATCATTTCGGTTGTGACCGTCACAATGGCGCACTGATTATCACAGCAGTATTCCAGCGTGTCGAGGGCCTGCTTTTTCAGTTCGAGCTGCGCCTGACTGACCTCGTCAAGCAGCTTGAAATTGATGCCCGCGCAATCGACGCCGTACTTCATCAGTTCCACCGCGATCAGATGGGTACGCGGCGTGACGCTGCCGTATTTGAAGCAGCCGGTGTCGGTGGAAATCGCCGCGAAAAGGCAGGAAGCGATACCCTTGTCCATTTCCACCCCCATAGCACAGAGAAGCAGCCAGATGATTTCGGCGGTCGCGGCGGCTTTGGTGTCCACGAATTTGACAGGCGCCTCGACGTTGTTTCTGAGATGATGGTCGATACAAACCTCGATCTTCTTTTCGTATTCTTCCGCGAGGGAACCTAGCAGGTGGGGGCCGGCAATGTCCACTGTCACAAAATGCTCCGGTTCGAAGGACTGATCCTCCATGCCTTCGCTCATAAAGGCATACTTCCCGGGAATTTCGTCGGCACACCTGACAGTCACTTTTTTGCAAAGGGAACGCATGCCCCTGCACAGCGCGAAGGCGCATCCGAGGGTGTCTCCGTCGGGCGAACGGTGGGAAAGAATCAGCACATTGTCCATTTTCAGCAGCGCTTTGGCGGTTTTGACAACCTGCTTTGTGTAGTCCTTGTCGGCTCCTCCGCAGAGCTTTAACGCGTTCTCGGTTCTTTTTTTGATTGACGCCATGATCATTCACTCTCCTGTTTTGGTTGGATAACTACATTATAGCACATTGGACTTTCCGGTACAAGTCCGAAAAGTCCAATGATTGAAATTATTTATGATTTCCGGTTTATTCTTCCCCGTCGAACGGCTCTTCCCCCTGCGTTTCATCGTCGTGAGAAATATGCAGTCCTTTGAGAATTCTGTTTATCTCCGCGCTGTAGGCGATGGAATTATCCGCCACAAATCTCAGCTCCGGCACATGGCGCAGCTTCAGGGCGGAACCCAGCTCGCGGCGGATATAGCCCTGCGCAGATTTCAGACCCTTGACCGATTCCTTTGTCTTTTCCTCGCCCTCGATGGTGCTGACGTGGATATCGGCGTAGGAGAGATCGTTTGTCACATCGACCCTGAGCACGGTGATCATGCCGCTGATTCTGGGGTCTTTGAGCGTTCTGAATATCGCCGAAAGCTCACGCTTTATGTCCTCGCTTATGCGGTCGATTCTGTGTCCTGACATGTATCAATAACCTCCCGCTGATGGTGCTTAATCTCTGTATTCTTCCACAACGAAGGCCTCGAGAATGTCGCCTTCCTTGATGTCATTGTAGCGTTCGAGGGTGATACCGCACTCGTAGCCCTCGGCGACTTCCTTCTGGTCGTCCTTGAAGCGTTTGAGCGAGGCGATCTTATCCTCCGCCAGCACAATGCCGTCGCGCACCACTCTGATCTGGGCATTGCGCTGTATCTTGCCGTGGGTGACGTAGCTGCCCGCGACAATGCCGACATTGGTGATCTTGTAGACCATGCGGATTTCCGCCTTGCCCAGTTCCACCACACGGGTCTTGGGAGCAAGCATGCCCTTCATGGCATCCTGAATTTCCTCAATGCAGTCGTAGATAATGCGGTAGAGTCTCAGATCGACGCCCTGACGCTTGGCGTATTCCTCCGCGACCGGATCGGGACGGACATTGAAACCGACGATGATCGCCTGAGAAGCGTCGGCAAGCATGACGTCGGATTCGCTGATGGCGCCCACCGCGCCGTGAATCACGTTTACTCGCACTTCCTCGTTGGAGAGCTTGACAAGCGACTGTCTGACGGCTTCCACGGAGCCTTGCACATCGGCTTTGATGATGATCTTAAGTTCCTTCATCTCGCCGTCCTGCATCTGGCTGAAGAGATTGTCGAGGGTGACCTGAGTGCGCTGCTTGAAGATTTCGTCCTTTGCCTTCTGCTTGCGCTGCTCGACCAGCTCGCGGGCAAGGCGTTCGTCGCTGACCGCGTCGAAGGTGTCGCCGCCGGTGGGAGCCTCGTCGAGTCCGGTGATCTCCACCGGAATGGAAGGCCCTGCCGACTCGACCTTTTCGCCCTTATCGTTGAGCATGGCTCTGACACGGCCGACGGAAGTACCTGCAACGATGATGTCGCCGGTGTGCAGCGTGCCGTTCTGGACAAGCACGGTGGCGACAGGGCCTCTGCCCTTGTCGAGCCGCGCCTCGATGACGGTTCCCTTGGCGGAACGGTCGGGATTGGCTTTGAGTTCCATCACGTCGGCTACCAGCAAAATTCCTTCCAGCAGGTCGTCAAGACCTTCGTGGGTCTTGGCGGAAACGGGAACGCACATGACGTCGCCGCCCCATTCTTCCGGAACGAGGTTGTATTCGGTAAGCTGCTGCTTGATCTGGTCGGGATTCGCGCCCACCTTGTCGATCTTGTTGATGGCGACAATGATCTGGACGTTGGCTGCTTTGGCGTGATTGATGGCTTCCACCGTCTGCGGCATGATGCCGTCGTCGGCCGCGACCACCAGAATGGCAATATCGGTGACCTGCGCACCTCTGGCACGCATGGTGGTGAATGCCTCGTGACCGGGCGTATCGAGGAATGTAATCTCGCGGTCGCCTATATTCACACGGTAAGCGCCGATGTGCTGGGTAATGCCGCCGGCTTCCGTGGCGGTAACGTGTGTCGTGCGGATCGCGTCGAGAAGGGAGGTCTTGCCGTGGTCAACGTGACCCATGACAACCACAACCGGACTTCTGGCAACGAGATTTTCCTCCGTATCCACACTGTCGTCGATAATTCTTTCCTCGATGGTGACAACCACTTCTTTCTCGACCTTGGCGTGGAATTCCTCGGCAACGAGATAGGCAGTATCAAAATCAATTACGTCGTTGATGGTGACCATCATGCCCATGAGCATTAGCTTTTTGATGACTTCCGAAGCGGTGACCTTCAGACGGAGGGCAAACTCGCCGACCGTAATTTCATCGGGAACGGTAATGGTAAGAGATTTGCTCTTGCGCTCCTTTTCGATTCGGCGCATGCGCTCGGCTTCGGTTTCCTTCTTGGCTCCACCCTTCTTCTTGCGGTAGTCCTGTGACTTCTGATGCAGCTTCTGCTTGTTGGAAGCGCTCTCGTTGCGTCTTCCGAATTCCTTTTCCATCGCCATGTCGTCATAGCGGGTGTTGTATTTATCCGCGTTGAGGTCGGTGGTGCGGGTATCGACAATGCGGGTGGTGGGCGGTTCGACTCTTCTCGGCTGCTGAGCGGGGTTCTTCTGCTTCTGCGGCTGGCGGAAGGTCGGATCAATGGGCTTGTTGGTCGCCGCTTTCACGGGAACTTTGACCGGCTTGACCGGTGCGGGCTGCACCTTTGCGGGAGCGGATTTCGCTCCGGGCTGGGAAAGGGGCTGCTTGGTCTGCTGGGTCTTGTCGCGTCTCTGTCCATCCTGATTCGCCGATGGCTTGCGGCTGTCCTTGAAGGAATCCTTGGATTCCTTTTTCTTTTCGTTTCTCTGCTGCGGCTTGATCTGAATCTGACCGATAACCGCTGCCCGCTGGCCTGCGGTAGACACCGGGGTCTTGACCTGAACGGCAGGCTTCTCAGGCTTGACTTCCCTGACGGGCTCTTTGACAGGTTCTTTGACAGGCTCCTTCACCGGTTCCTTTGCGGGTTCGGACTTGACGGCAGCCTTGACTTCCGGCTTGACTTCAACTTTTTCCTTCTTGGGTTTCTGCTCCTGTCTGGCTTCCGCTTTCACCGCTTCCGGCTTTTTCTCAGTTTTTTCGGGCTTTTCTGCCTTTGCCTTGACAGGCTTTTTCTCGGCGGCGGGCTTTTCAGCTTTTTCCTTTTCCTTCTCCCTGACTGCCGGCTTGGCTGTTTTGGCGGGCTTTTCTTCACCTGGTTTCTTTCCCTCCGCCTTTGCTGCCCTTTCCTTGATTTCTTCCTTTTTGGCTTCCGCCTTGGCGTGCTTGCTCTCCTCAATCTGGGCTTCGGTTACCTCGGATACCTCCATGCGCTTTGCCTGAGAAAGAAACCCGTCAAAGCTGTCTACGGATTTTTCCTTGGTGATCAGCTCATAGGCCAGATCAAGTTCTTCACCCTCGAGAGAAGTGGTAGTGGTGTATTTTTTATCCGGCACGCCGTACTTTTTGAGAAGATCCACGAGCACCTTGCCCGTCATACCCATATCTTTTGCCAACTGGCTCACTTTAAACTTAATTTTTTCCAAATATTATTCCTCCCCGTTATCTGTTTCCATCAAAAGTCTAGCCTTTTGAGCGAATCCTTGATCATTGATCGAGATGATTTTGACTGCCTTGCCTATCGCACGCTGCATATCATCCTGATTGCAACGCAGGGCAAGCACGTCGGTTTTGTTGTTGACTCTGTAATTCAGCTCATTTAAGGTCTTGGGTGAAATATCCGCGGTGGTGAGGATCAGGCTGCTCTCGCCAGAAACCGCACTCTCCGCCGCAGCGTCAAACCCCAGCGATAGCTTTCCTGCCCTGCGCATAAGACCAAGCAGTGAAAGCAGCTTGTTATTCATCTGCGGCAATCCCCCTCATCAATTCATCATATACTTCGTCAGGAATCTGCATGGAAAAGGATTTTTCCAGCCGCCTGCCCTTTCTGGCTTTCTTAAGGCATTCGACACTGTGACATATATACGCGCCGCGGCCGTTCTTCTTGCCGGTCAGATCGACGCTCAGATGACCGTCAGGGTCACGGACAACGCGTACAAGCTCTTTCTTCGGCTTTTCTGTGCCGCAGCCTATACAGGTTCTCATAGGGATTTTCTTTGTTTTTTGCTGCACGACTGTAGTACTCCTTTCCAATCAATCTATCATTACGGGATTATTCCTCGGTATCTTCCTCTGTCGATTCTTCGTCCCCTGCTTCGGTTTCTTCCGCCTGAAGATCATCCTCCTGCTCTGTCTCGTCGTCAAAGAGAATTTCATCTTCGTCCTCCTGTTCGGCTGATTCCGCAAGCATTTCCTCCTCGGAACGGATGTCGATTTTCCAGCCGGTCAGGCGGGCGGCAAGGCGGGCATTCTGCCCCTTGTTGCCGATCGCGAGAGAAAGCTGACTGGCGGGGACGGTCACACGGCAGGATCTGGTGGCTTCATCGATGATCTCCACGCTGGAAACATCGGCGGGCGAAAGCGCCTTGGCAATGTACTCCGAAAGATCGTCGCTGTATTTGATGATGTCGATTTTCTCGCCGCCCAGCTCATCGACAATCTTGGTGACTCTGGAACCTCTCGGGCCGATGCAGGCGCCGACCGGATCAACATTCTCGTCATTGCTCCATACGGCTATCTTGGTGCGGCTGCCGGCTTCTCTGGAAACCGACTTAACGACGACCGTACCGTCGAATATCTCCGGCACTTCCATTTCAAACAGGCGTTTGACCATGCCGGGGTGTGTTCTGGAAACGGTGGTGCGCAGCGCTCTGTCCCCGACCTTGACATCCACCACGTAAACCTTGATCAGATCGCCGACTCTGAAATGCTCGTTGCCGACCTGCTCATTCTTGGTCAGAACCACATCGTGATCTCCGATTTTGATGACGACATCGCCCGTATCGGGAACGATTCTGTCCACCGTGCCGGTCACCAGTTCCTGATGACGGCTCTGGAATTCCTCCGCAACCTGCCCCTTCTCAACGTCCCGGATGCCCTGGTGAATAATATGCTTGGCGGTCTGGGCCGCGATTCTGCCGAACTGCTTGGGATCCTGCTTGATGGCGACCACCGAGCCGATTTCCGCAAATGGATCGTACTGGAGGGCGACGTCGAGCAGCACTTCCCTGCCGCTGTCCTTGACTTCCTCCACGACCGTCTTGCGAATGAAGACCGAGAATATTTTCTTATCCGGCTCAATGCGTATCTGAATGTCGTCATTGCCGTTATTGCTTTTTTTAAGTGCGATTCTGATGGCGTTGGATATTTTTTCTATCATGTAATCGCTGGGAATATTCATTTCTTTTTCAAGAAGGGCAAGAGCGTCAAAGATGCTCTCTTCCTCTTTTTTTGCTTTGCCTTTTGCCATTTCATTTACCTCCAAATCAGTTTTCGGGTTGGTCGGAATCGAGATCATCAGCGGAATAATCCCCGCTGTCATTCATATCATACATATCATTCATATCATTCATATCATTCATATCATTCATATCATTCATATCATTCATATCATACACATCATACAGCCTGACTGAAACAGCGTCCTTTTTATTGATCTCAAACTCCACTCCGTCCATATCAGCCAGCAGAATGCGGTCACCGTCCAGCCCTACAAGCTCGGCGATAATTTCCTTCTGTCCGTCCTCGGTGGGACGGAAGAGGTTGACCGACACATCTCTGCCCTTCATCGCCTCAAAATGCTCCGGACGTGTCAGCTCGCGTTCTATGCCGGGAGAGGAAACCTCAAGAAAATAAGCCTGACTTATGGGATCGGCTTCATCAAGAGGATCGCTGACGGCACGGCTCATCGCCTCGCAGTCGTTCAGCGTCACTCCGCCCGGTTTGTCAATGAATATGCGCAGATACCACGACGCGCCCTCCTTGACAAATCTCACGTCCCACAAAATCAGACCTAGTTTTTCCGCAATCGGCTTTGCTATAGAGGTTACGGCAGCCACAGTATTACCGCCATGTTTTTTTCCAGCCAAACGCATACGCCTCCCTGAATACAAACAAAAGAGTGGGTCGCCCCACTCTTTTATCCTTTCTACCATAATCTTGTATACAATAATAGCACATAATATTGTAATTTACAAGATGTTTAATATTTTTCTCTTTTTTGTTCAAATACAGCCCTGCAAAAAGCGGAATCCGTTGTGCATTTATCACAACAAAAAAAGAAAAACAGCGGCTCAGAGTAAAGAATCAGAATATAGAAAAGCAGTAATTCCTGTTTACCTCCTACCTGCTACCTCCTACCTGTCGACAATGTCCAGACATTCTTCCTCGGTAAGAAGGTCGGAGGGAATGATCCGCTTGCTATCCTCTTCGGTCAGGTTTTCCGAATGAATGATTCTCCGCCGGAAGTTGGCGAGTGTCTTTTCGTAGACGGTGCGTGCCGTTCGTCCGTTGGAATAGTATTCCATCCGGGTCATCTTTTCAAAAATCGGAACATAGTATTCCCGGATTCCTTCCGCCAGCGCAAATCCCCCTTTGCGGCAGAACAAAGCGAAAATGTCGAACATTTCCTCGGCGGAAAAATCGTTGAAATGCACTTCCTCAATGCGGGAACGCATGCCGCTGTTGGATTTGTAGAGTCCCTGCATGTCCTTTTCGTACCCCGCAAAGATGAGGCAGCACTTCCGTCGGTGTTCCGGCACGTCCATGAAGGCGATGATCTGCTCCAGCGCTTCCTTCTTATAGCCGACCTCCGCTCCGCTTCCTCCCGCGTAGGAAAGGCTGTAGGCTTCGTCGATAAACAGCACTCCGTTGACGGATTTTTGCAGAAGTGCGTAGGTCTTCTTGTCGGTTTCTCCGACGTACTGACCGATTAAGTCCTTTGCCGTGCAGGACAGGAAACGGTTGCTCTTGACAATGCCCAGTTCATACAGACATTCCGCGAAGAGCTTGGCACTGGTGGACTTGCCTGTGCCGGGATTGCCCACAAAGAAATAATAACCGGGGTTGATATTGTAGAGAGAGCCTCCGCTTTTTTTGGCGTAGAGAATCTCCTCCTGCTTGCGGACAATCACGTCCTTGAGGTCGGAAAGACCGATCTGTTCGTTCAGGTCTTTCATGATGTCCTCGAAAGTTCTGGGATTGATCTGATCCTTGATGGTTTCCATCTCGGCGGAAGGAATATCCTCGGCAGTGTAAGTGTATTTGTCGGCTCCTTCCAAGGAAGAAGTGCGTCGGAGCAGCAGCTTCTTCATGTCGATGACCAGCTTCTTGACCTCGCCTGCGTTGCCGAAATCCTCCGTGCGTGTGTTGTACTTGTGCTCCATGATAAGCTCGATGTAACGGTGCGCCTCGTCGGTGATGCTTCTCCCCTGCTGCTCGATGGTTTTGTCAAAGATTTTGACAAGCTGGTCGGGCTTATAATCGGGGAATTCCACGATTCTGACACGGCGGGAAAGACCCGCGTTCATCTTGAGAAAATCTTCGACACGGTTGGAGTACATGCCGAAGATCATCTTGAAATCGTCGGCATTCTCGGTCATGCGGGTCATCATCGCGCCGACGATCTCGGCGGAATAGGCCGAATCGGTAATCTGATAGGCTTCGTCGATATACAGGAGGGAATTATGGTCAATGGCGTCTTGGATTTTTTCCACCATCTTGTTTTTGGAATCGCCGACATGACTGCCGATCAGCTCCGACGCGTCCACAAATATCGTTTCGGAACCGCCCATCACCCCCATCAGGTGATAGAACTGCCCCATCATCTTGCCGACGGTGGTTTTGCCGGTACCGGGATTTCCGGCGAAGATGTAGTGATCGGGGTAGGAATCCGGCTTGATACCTCTGCGCTTGCAGTCCTTCGCGTCCAGAATTTCAAGCCGCACGTTTTCAAACAGCTCCTTGACGAAATCCAGACCGACATACTTGTCAAGCTCGGCGTAGATATCGTCGATGGAGGAAACGCCGTGTCTGTCGAAATATTTGGCGTAGCTTCCGAAATCCTCAAGGGTAATGCAACGCTTGTCATCGTCGCGCAGGGAAGCCTGCATTTTTACATCGCGGGCAATTGCCACCACATCGCGGGCGTTGCCGAAATTAGCGCGGTCACGGCTGTCGTAGAGATTTTTGAAGAAAAGGTCAAGATCAAGTTTATCTTCGTTGCCGTCCTCCGCTTCATCGTCCCCTAAAAAGCTGTACCCTTCCTTGCGGCAGTTGTTTATAAAGATATCCCGCAGCAGGTCGGGCGGATAGTCCTCGATGGTCAGAATATTGGACTTGCCGAAGCGGCTGCTCAGACCGGGATTCATTTTGAGCAGTTCGTCCATCGGCTCAGGATAGCCCGCCATCATCATACAGAAGCGGTATTGCTTGGTGTTGGTCATGGCGGCTACCAACTCGTCGATCGCTTCTTTGGAATAATTGTTGTCCTCGCTCTTGTCGATTAATGAATAGGCGTCATCGAGGAAGAGCACGCTCTCCTGCGCTTCCATGATTTTTTCGCGGGTTCTTCCGGGCGTGCCGCCGACATAGCGATCCACAAGATCGTCCTTGGTGGCTTCTATGGTCAGGCCTCTTTTGAGAATCCCGTTTTCGTAAAAAATCTGTCCGATCAGGCGGGCGACGGTGGTCTTGCCTACGCCGGGATTGCCCCTCAGCACAAAATTCGGAATGGGATAGTCAAAGCCGGTGCTGTCGTCAGGTATATCAATACGCTCGTTGGCGCAGGAGTTTTTTTTGATTGGCTGCAAAGCGCCGGATTTTTTGAGGGCGCTTAGTTTTCTTTCTTTTTTCTTTTTGTAATCCTCCACGATCTCGCTGACCCGTTTGGCGACCGCTTCCCAGCCCCTTGTGTTCAGGAGCTGCTCCATCGGGTCGGAGCTGTCGTTGGCCTTGAAACGGCTGTAAATGCTCTTTACCGCCTCCTCGGTGAATTCCACAACCTCTCCCGGCTGACGCTTCATGTAACGCACGATATTTTCATACACCGAGCTGAGATAGCCGGCGCGGTTTTCCTCACGGTCGGCTTCGCGGCTGAGGAACATGATGGATGAAACAATCTGTCGCAATTCGCTCCGTTTATAGCGCAGGCGTTTGCCTCCGTCCCCCACAATGCGCAGATATTCCAGCATATAACGGAATTCGTCCTGATTGGGAAGTCCTATGCCGAGGGTACAGCTCCGGTTCACGGTCTTGTTGGCATTGAAAAAACGGCTGCGGAAGACGTTGCCGCTTGCCAGATGATCCAGAAGCTGCGAAAGCGCATCGGAATTCATCTGGGGAGCCAAGAAAATGCAGATATTCTCGTTGCTGCTGAGTCCGTATTCGTCCCACAGGTGGGAAAGCAGCTCGGAATACTGTTGCAGCGGTGCGCCGCCGTCGGTCACAAAATCCTGAAAAAAGGTGAAGACAATCGCGGTTTTCACGCTGCCGTCGGACATCATTTTTTTTGCGTCGTCGAGGAATTCCGCCGGGGTGATTTTGGGCTGCTTGTAAATGAGCTGCGGCTTTTCGCCCTTTTCGTTTTCAGCGGGTAAAAGCGACGGGACATTCTGCGTATTTTGCGTATTTAAATTAGTACCGTGCGCAGCCGGAGATGTCTGCCCTTCCTGCGGTACTTCACTCTGTGTCTGAGCGGCAGCGGCGGAAGGATTGAGAATCCTGCGCTTCCTGCGTCCGGCGGAAGACTGCGCGGGCTGGGATGACGGTGCGGAAGACTCCTGCCGGAGCTGCTTGTTCTTGTTGATGGCAAGCATCGCGCTCTCGTCATCCAGCACGAATTTCCCCACGTTCTTGGCCCCCGAATAGTAGACGATCCGACGGTAGCCCAGACTGCGGAGGTATTCATTGAGAAACGGACGGAAGTTATTCTTTTGCAAGTCCGGCGAAATGAACATATCGTCCAGATTGCCGTAGATCAGAAATATCTTGTTAAGCTCGGGACGTTCCAGTACTGAACTCATGGTTTTCTCCTTACTTTTTCAGCTTTTTCTTTGTCTCCGTATCGCTCGACAGCTTCCCACGCGTTTCACCCTTACATTTCAGACTGCACTGCGCGTAGGGATTCGCTCCCTTCACCACATTCTCCACACATTCGCGGTAATAAGCCTTGCGTTCCTCGTTCGCTTCGTCGCCCTTGATCTGCTTCAAGTCAATATGCGTCTGGACATCGCCGTTTTCAATCAGTTCCGGCGCAAGGGTAATAATAAGCTCCTCCCCCGTCGCTTCGTTTTCCAGACCGATATGAAGCGCCTTATCGTGGGCGTTATCATCATAGGCGTACCCGCTGAAGGTGAAATTGTGTTCCTCGAAGAAGTCAATGATATCCTCGCTGATATTCTGCCGCGAAAAGGCGTTGTTCATGTTGGCAACCGCCTTATTCATACAAATTGAAATCGCCGGGTAAAGCTCGTTATTGAGAAAATCGACCGTCGCTTTCAGCTGTTCGGTAGTGAGGTTCTGCGCGTCCTCCCCCCGGAGCGCGTTATACGTTTCATTCGCCCGGTGGCAAAGATAATCATACCTCGTCTGACCTTTGGAATTCCTGTCGGTGTAATCGGCAATGCGCATGCCGACGATCTCGTTTTCCAGCGTCTTGCCGGAGTATTTCTCGGCGTGGGCTTTGGCGGCTTCGGTGACGGTTTCCTGCGACTCGATGAAGGCCTTGACCTCCTCCGAAAGCACCAGAGCCAGCTTGTAGTAATTGTCCCATTCCTTCTGCGCGGCGTCAGCTTCAAAGATTTCTTCCAGAGCCGCCGTCGCGACGTCCTTCGCTCCGGCGATGGCGCTTTCATAGCTGCCGCTGTTGTAAAGACTGACCGCCTGATTGAGCTGTGTCCGGAGTGCGGTTATCTGACGGGATGAAAATTTCCTGCCGTTGTAATCCTCCTCCAGCGAGGTGAGAAGGGCGGTCGCTTCGCTGATATAGCCATCGGCAATTTCGGACGCACGCTTATTCTTTGCGGCAATGTCTGACTTTAATTGCCCGATCTCATTCATTCGCTCCGCATACTGATCATTGATCTGACGGGTGACTTCGTACATGCTCTCGGTGATTTTCGACCTGTAATTCTGATTGAAACGCTCCTGCGTGCCTGTAATGGCATTCATCACCTGCGTGTGGGACTGCTTCATCTGCCGGACGTAGTGGCCGAAGGAATCCACGTCCTGCTGCTGCGCCGCCTGATGCATCGCCGCTCTCTGACGCTCCAGCTCCTTCATCATCTGATTCGACGCCTGCACATTCAGCGCATTCTGCTGATTCATGCTTCGCTGCATTTCCCCTCTGAAATTTCCTATGCTCACCCCGGTGTCGCTCTGGCGGATTTCGCGGCGTTCCACCCGCTTATTCTTTTCGTAATGGACGGCTGCCTGACCTGCCTTCACTCCCGCGTAGGCGACGCCCGCCACCGCAAGACCGCCCAGCACAAAGGGCAGCGCTCCCATTGCCAGCAAAGGCAATAGTACTAATCCTCCGGATTCTCCGCTCATATTTTTTCATACTCCTTTACTTTTGGTTTTTTCAAGGTCTGCCGCTGTTTCTTTATAAACCCTGTTGGCGCTCGCTTTCAACTCGTTGACGTCAGGGGTATAGCTCACGGTTTCGCCCGCTTCTTCCCCTATTCCGATCGCCTCGCATATGTGATAATAAATATCGCGCGAATACTGCGGCTGTTCCGCGCCTCCGTAGTCGATATGGAGAATCACGCGGTTGCTCACCTTCTGCTTGGATTCAATGGGCAGGATGTAAATGTAAACCGTGCTGCCCGACGCGTTGTCGAAGACCAGCCTGAGCCATTCGCGGTTATCCTCCCGGATAGCCGGGTCGCCGAACTGCACCTGAATGAAGTCGGTAAATTCCTTCGACGAAGCGGATTCTCTGTCCGCCTCGCGGAATCCCGAAAGCTCCGCGATCCACCTCAGATTGATTTCATCGGTGAAAAAGTCGATGATCTGCTCTCCCCATTCGGCGCGCTGGCAGGAAGCGGCATACCGCTCCTTGTAAACGCCGCTGAATGCCGTAAGCCGCTCGTTCAGGCTGTCGGTCTCCTGAATGTAATTCCTTAAATCGTCGGTCGTCGCACCGTCAGTTTTTTTCAGGTAATCCTCTTTTCCTGTCTTCCGAACGTCGGAAATAACGTCGTCAATCCGGTCGAAGGCTTTGACCACCTCGGCATATTCTCCCCGCGACCAGTAATTGATTTCAATCAGCCGGCTTTTGCGGGAAGAAAGAGTGTCGTCCGGCTGACCGATGAATTTCCTCCAGTCTTCCAGCTCCTGATTCAGTCTCTGACGCAGATAATTCATTTTGATGACCAGCAGATCGAATTGCCGATCCCATTCACTCGCCTTGTCGTCGATCTGGAATCCAAGCCGTTCCAGCCCGGATCTGGCCGAAATCGACACAGCGGTCGAAGCCTCGAACAGCCCCGCCTTGAAGAGCTGTTGCCCGTCCCGGATGGATTGGTAGAAGATTTCCAGACGCTTGGGCATGAATTTTTCGTGCGGCTTGGCCTCTATCTCACGGTATTCATCCACAGCGGTCTGCATGTATTCCTGCGCCTGCGAAATGCTGCCCTTCTCACGGTTGTTCAGATCGTCGCGAAGCGTTTGCACTGCCTTTTCCAGCTCTTGATTCTTTCGCGCAAGGGCTTCCTCGCTTCGCCTGACTTCTTTCATCAGGCGGTTGTATTCCCCGTCGATTTCGCTGAGTTTCCGGCTTGCTTCCTCGCTGAGCGAATATTGGTATTCTCTGAGCAGCCGTTCATATTCCGCTTGGGCCTTCGCGTCGTGTTCCTTGATGGCACGCTGCATCTCGGACTGATATCTCTCCAGATTACGGCGGTTTTCGTCCATCATGCGCTGTCTGGCGCGTTCCGCCTGTTCGTTCTGCCGCCGGAGCTGACTCTGCAAATCCCTGACTTCGCGCTCCAGACGCTTCAATTCATCCATTTCATCCACTCTTTACTGTCGTTTATTGGATTTGATCTGCGTTTCTATCTCCATTGTTTTCCGCTGTCTGCTGAGAATGACGGTGCTGATCTGCTTCTCCGCCTGTTCCAGCTTGCCGGTGATTTCCTTTATTAATTCCTCTATCGGCTGAATGTCATAATCCCGGTAATACTCAATCACCGACTGATCCACGCCGAACTGCTGTTTATATTCCTCCAGTTCTCTCCCGAACTCCTCATAATCCTTTTCGTATTCCGCTTCGAGCTTTTTCAGCAAATCCTTTGCCGTCGCTTTGCGCTGACGTAGGTTTTTCAGCTTATCCTCAGCGGCTTGTGTCTCCGCTTGGAGCCTTTCCAGCTCGGGGTCGCTGTCACTGATTGGATGGTCGTGGCGGGCAGGCGGCGCGGTTCTTCGTCCCGGATGAATGGGCGGAACTGGCGCGGAGGGCGCGGAAGCCGCCGTGGACGGTGAAAAACTCTCGAAACCGTCCAGCGTCCCGGTCAGGGTGGAAGGCGCTGCCGCAGCGGTTTCGGACGGCATTCCCTGTGCGGGAGCGGAAGAGGAATTCCCCGCATCGGATTCGTTTCTACCCTTGTCACTGTAAGTCAACCGCAGAAGATACTTGACATTGCCCTGCGGAATGAATTCCACCGAGGAAAGAGTCTGGCCGATGTCGTATGTCCGTTCCACCGACTTTGTCGCCCTTCTGTAGACACTCAGCGTCTTTTCATTCTCAAAAGCATGGCCGCTGAAACCGAAGGTCACCTTTAGCGTGCCGCTCACCGCAATGGGACGGATGATCAGCACTGTGCCGGAAGGATCCTCCGACAGATTGAATTTGCCCAGCACCTGCAATTGGCTGCCTTCCCTGTGAATCTGCGAGATGTAATCCTGATAGACCCCGCCGCCCAGCGACAGGGAAATATTGATATCTCCGCTGATCAGCTCTTTGAGGATATTCAGCTTGATGGAATCCTTGCCGAATAATTCGATTTCAGAAGTCATTTGCAGCCCCTCCGTTTTTTGCTTTGATCTCATTCCAGATTTTCAGCACACCCGCCGACGGCACGCCGATCAGCGTCACTCTGTCAGCGGAAAATTTAATCTTCGCACGCCTTTTCTCAGCGGCATAATAAATCTCCCCGCTTTTTTTATAACGGTCGGTAAGGTAAAACAGCCGCTGGTTGGACGAACCGATGTACGCCCTGCCGTCGTCGAGATTCTTTTCATATCGCCCGTCGATCAGAATGTCCGTCATGCTCAGCAATCCGGTGAATTCACCCCTGTCCCTCAGTTCCTCCAGCGTAAAACCGGAATAGATGATCACGCCGATATCCCGCTCGGCTTGCACATTCCTGACAAGCTCCCCCAGCGCTTCCGCCTGCAAGAAAGGCTCTCCGCCGCTGACGGTGATGCCGTCGCAGCCGGAGTTTTTAATTCTCTCCGCAAGATCATGCACCGTTACTTCCTGATACGCTCCGAACCGCGTATTGAGCGCAAGACAGCCTTCGCAGTCGAAGCAGCAGCCGTGAACCCAGACAACAAAGCGGTCGCCGGGACCCAGCAGGTCGGTGTGCGCTTCCGTATGGGAGATTTTCAGTTTTAGTTCCTTCATATCAGCGCGGTGCTGAAATACCGCTCCGCGCGGTCCGGCAGTACCGTGGCGATGATCTTGTCCCTGCCGTATTTCTCCGCCATTTGCTTTGCGGCCCAGACGTTCGCGCCGGAGGAAGTGCCCACCAGCAATCCCTGCACCCTTGCCAATTCACGCGCCGTGTGGATCGCGTCGTCGTCGGTGACCTCGACGATATCCGTAATGATGGAAGTGTCCAGAATGTCGGGAATAAATCCGTCGCCGATGCCCTGAATCTGATGCAGTCCCGGCTCGTCTCCCAGCAGGGCGGACACATTCTTCGGCTCCACCGCGACGATCTTGCAGTCGGGATTCTGTTCCAGCAGGTACTGCGCAATGCCTTGCAGCGTTCCTCCGCTGCCTACGCCGGAGACATAGACATCGATTTTCTTCCCTAGCTGCTGCACCAGCTCCACCGCCGTCGTTCGGTAATGCATCTGGGGATTGGCCTTATTCTGAAACTGCTGCGGAACGAAATAATCCTCGGAGGAGCTTGCGATTTCCATTGCCTTATCCACCGAACCGCCTATGCTGAGTTTCGGGTCGGTCAGCACCAGCTCGGCACCCAGTGCGCGGATAATCTTCTTGCGTTCCTCGCTCATGTTTTCCGGCATGACAATGATGACGCGGTAGCCCTTCCGCACGCCGCAGAGCGCCAGCCCTATGCCGGTGTTGCCGGAGGTCGGCTCGATGATGGTCATGCCGGGTTTCAGTTTACCGTCCTTCTCGGCTTGCTCTATCATATTCAAGGCGATACGGTCCTTGATGCTGCCGCCGGGATTCAAAAACTCGGCTTTGGCAAAAATGTTCAGACCGGTGGTCTGCTCGAGGCTCATCAGGGGCGTATTCCCGATCAGATCAAGTACGTTGGTATAGTACATTTTGTTTTCCTCCACATTCTAAAGGGAAACAGGTTATAGGCAAATCCTACAGCCTGTTTCCCTACAAGCGTTATAAATTCATACTAGAATTAAATCAGACGTTGACGCCGTAGACGCGGCAGAGCTGTTCCAGACCGCCCTGATAACCCGAAGCGACGGCGTTGAATTTCCACTGGCCGTTCTTGCGGTAGATTTCGCAGACGACCAGCGCGGTTTCGATGGAGAATTCCTCCTCCAGATCAAACTGAATGACGGTTTCGCCCTGTGTGTCGAATTCGCTCTCCACCTTGGCTACACGGACATAGGCGTTGGACACCTGACCGAAATTCTGACGGCGGGCGGCCGCTTCATGAATGGTGACAGTGATGGCGATTTTGCTGACATAATCGGGGATCTTGGTGAAGTCAATGAAGATCTGCTCGTCGTCGCCCTCGGAACTGTTGCCGCCGGTGCGGTCGTCGCCGGATGACCAGATGGTGTGATCGCGCCAGTCGGGATTGTTGTAGAAAATAAAGTCGTCGTCGCTCTGCACCTTGCCGTTTGCGCCGCATACAAAAGCCGAAGCGTCCAGATCAAAATCGTAGCCTCCGTCATATTTGTTCGGATCCCAGCCCAAGCCGACCAGCGCCATTTTCATGGAATTGTCAAGCGAGGCTCTCTGACCCTTCTGAAGATTGACTGCCATAATGCATTACCTCCGTTTATACCCGTAATTGTAATGAATGAATATTGAAAATTATCTCTTCCAGACCGAGCGCGGAAGTCCGTATCGCTCGGCCAACTGCGCGATCGACCAGACCTGCAGCGGCTGACCCACGGCGTTGAATTTCCACTCTCCCTTGTAGCGGTAGAGTTCGCCGAATACCAGCGCGGTCATGCCTGCGTAATTCTCGGAGAGATTGTAGATGCAGAGTTCCTTATTCCTGTCGGCATCCACCAGACGGATAAAGGCGTTCTCAATCATGCCGAAATGCTGGTCGCGGTCGGTCGCCTTGTAGATGCTGACCAGAATGACAATGCGCTCGTACTGCTGGGGAAGTCTGCCGAGATCGACCATGATCTGTTCGTCGTCCCCTTCGCCCTCGCCGGTGAGATTGTCGCCCTGATGCAGCACGCAGCCTGAAACGTGATGAAGATTATTGAAGAATACCACGTCGTCCCGGCTGGCAATCTTCCCGTCGCTGCCGAGAAGAAAGGCGATCGCGTCGCAGTCGATATCGTCCTTTCGGCCCCCGAAGAATGACGAGGGCTGCTGCACAGCGTCCCAGCCAAGACCTACCATGACCTTGCTGAGTCCGGCATTGCCTTTGGTCAGGTCAACCTTCTGACCCTTTTGAAGATTAACACTCATTTTCTGATGTTCCTCCTACTGATTGAATATCATCTTTTTCTGAAAATCAGAACAAAGATCTTGCGGATGGTATCGATGGGAATGATCAGAGCGGCAAAGATCACGCAGACCAGCCATGTCTTGGGAGACAGGCTGTGCACGCTGAGCACCTCGCCGCCGAACGTGACGAAGATATACTGCATGGCGAATATACCGAACATGACCAGCAGGAAGTTGACGTTCTTGAACAGCCCCTTGCATATATTGATATGCTCGGTGCGGGCGTTAAATCCGTTGAAAGTAATCGCCATCATGAAGGTGGCAAAAATCGCCGATTTGATTTCCACCATATCCGTTGTGCCCAGAAGCTGCTGTACCTGCGGAACGGTCAGCATGGCAAGACACACGCCGGTGATATAAAACGCGGCAATGATGATTTCCACGAACATTTTCCCGTTGACAATGCTCTCGGAACGCGGCACCGGCTTGTCCTTCATGTACTCCTTGAGCGCGGGTTCGCTGCCGAAAGCGATTGCCGCCAGCGTGTCCATCGCGAGGTTGACCAGAAGCAGCTGCACAACAGTAAGAATGACTTTTTCCTCACTGATCATGGGGCCGACAAAGCAGGTGAGAACTGCGGCGACGTTGACGGTCAGCTGGAAGATCAGGAATTTGCGTATGCTCTTGAACATCGTTCTGCCGTAGAGAATCGCTTTATCAATGGACAGGAAGTTGTCATCAAGAATGGTGATGTCGCCGGCTTCCTTAGCGACTTCAGTGCCGCTGCCCATGGCAAAGCCCACGTCGGCTTTCTTAAGCGCGGGAGAATCGTTCACACCGTCGCCCGTCATACCCACTACCATATTGATTTCCTGTGCGCAGCGCACCAGACGGCTCTTGTCGGTGGGAAGGGCGCGGGAAACAACGCGCAGGTCGGGAAGAATCTTTTTCAGCTCATCGTCGGACATCTCCGCCATTTCGCCGGAGGTAATGGCCACGTCGGTAGCGCGGGTGATGAGTCCCGCGTCCTTGGCAATGGAAACGGCTGTTTCCTTGCGGTCTCCTGTAACCATAACCACCTGAATACCCGCGTTCTGCACTTCCTTGATGGCGTCAACCGCCTCCTTGCGGACGTTGTCGCGTATGCAGAGCACGCAGAGAAGGGTGAGATTCACGTCGTCCTCTTCCCCGTCCGCCTTGGCCACGCCGAGCAGACGCATGGAACGGGCCGCCTGTGTGTCTATGTAATTCATAATGACCGATTTGTCATCCAGAGGGCACACCTTGCCGTTTTCATCCACGAAGGAAGTGCATTTCTCTATCAGTCTTTCGGGAGCGCCCTTGACAAATGTCACGGTCTTTCCGTCCTGTTCCATCACGACGCTGGAGCTTTTCTTGGTGGAATTGAAGGCGTTGAAGGCCTTCACGCCGGATTTGTCGATATCCTTGTCCGCACCGGAGGCGACGAGGAAGGACATCAGGGCGCGGTCGGTGCTGTTGCCGCCGATAATCTCGCCGTTGCTGGATGCGGCGCTGTTGTTCACACCGATACCAGTCACAACGTCCGCGGCGAATTCCTTCGGCATTTTGGCAAGCGCGTCGAAGGTTTTCGCGTTGCCGGTTGCCATTTCCACCACAGAAAGTCTGCCTTCGGTAATGGTGCCGGTCTTGTCGCTGTAGAGAAGGCTCAGGCTGCCCGCAGTTTCCAGACCGTTGATCTTGTGGACAAGGACGTTGTCCTTCGCCATGCGGATGCTCTGGAAGGAGAGCAGGATGGAGGTCAGCATGGGCAGACCTTCCGGAACGGCGCAGACGATAATGGTGACCGCCACGGTAATGGCATCCAGAAACAGACGAATCCATCCGTAAGTGTCGGAAGGCAGCTCGCCCGTGAGGAAGGTCTTGATCAGAATTCCCACCACAATAGCGATCGCGCCGATGTATCCGAAGGTGGAAATCTGCTTGGCCAGCTTAGCCAGCTTGACCTGCAGGGGGGTCTGTCTGGTATCCTCCTGCACTTCGAGAGCCAGCTCACCGAAAAGCGTTCTGTCGCCGACAACCTTGACTTCCATATAAGCCTCGCCGCCGACAACGACAGTGCCGCGGTAGGCGTAGTGTTTGTTGAGCAGGTCTTTGATATTGTAATCCGGCGTGCCGGTCACGGGGATCTTGTCCGCTTCCTCGGTCTCGCCGTTCAGGGAAGCCTGATCGACTTTCAGTTCGCCCTCGATAATCTCGCCGTCAGCGGCAATCTTGTCGCCCGCCTGCAGAAATACGATATCTCCCACAACGACCTCGCTGACGTGGATTTCCTCCAGCTTGCCGTCACGGACAACCTTGGCTCGTTCCTTGGCTTCTTCCTCGGCCTTGAGGGCGGAGGCCTGTCCCTCCTGCTTGCTCTCGCTGACCGAAGCCACGCCGTTGGCAATGATGATGGCAATCAGAATGCCCACAGGCTCGTACCATTCCGCCTGATGCATGAAGTAAAGCACCACCTGCACGACCAGCGCGACGAGAAGAATCATGATCATCGGGTCTTTGAAGCCCTCGAGAATCTTCTTCCACAGCGGGTCAGGGGGAATGTGGGTCAGACTGTTGGAACCGTGTTCCCTGCGGCTTTGCTCAACCTCGGAGGCTGAAAGTCCTTTGATGTTCATAGTGTGATCTGTCCCTCTTTCAAAAAAATAAAAATTATTGATACAAGCCCGATTTTGCTCATATCTCATTATATTATACTACAAATTGTTGCAGTTGTCAATAAAATCACGTAAGATTATTGGATTGTTTGCACGAATCAACGGTTAATTATTTATGAATTTAAAAATCTAAATATTTTTAAAACATCGCAAATGTTTTTCCTCCAGCCTTGACAAGACGGATATTTTCCATTAAAATATTTTTTTACAGGTCAATTTTATTCCGACATACAGGATTTCTACAAGCATAACGTGAAATTATATTCAAAAAATACGGAGAAAAAACTATGGCATCAAAAAACACCACCACCGAAAAAAAACAATACGGCAATGACAATATTGTCGCCCTCAAAGGCGCCGACCGGGTGCGCAAGCGTCCCGCCGTCATCTTCGGCTCGGACGGCATTGAGGGCTGCTGCCATTCGGTTTTTGAGATCATGTCCAATTCCATCGACGAAGCACGCGAAGGCTACGGCAAAAAGATCATTGTCACCCGGTTCGCCGACGGTTCCGTGCAGGTCGAGGACTTCGGGCGGGGCATTCCGGTCGATTACAATTCCAAGGAGCAGCGCTTCAACTGGGAGCTGGTTTTCTGCGAGATGTACGCCGGGGGCAAATACAACAACGACGGCGGCGAAATCTACGAGTTCTCCCTAGGTCTGAACGGCCTCGGTCTCTGCGCCACGCAGTACGCCTCGGAATACATGGACGCGGAAATTCACCGCGACGGCACCTGCTTCACTCTGCATTTCGAGCATGGCGAGAACGTCGGCGGACTGAAAAAGGAACCCTACAGCGGCCGGCAGACCGGTTCCCGCATCAAATGGAAGCCGGATCTGGAGGTATTCACCGACATCAACATTCCGCTGGAATACTATCAGGACACTATGCGCCGCCAGGCCATCGTCAACGCGGGCGTGCTCTTCATTCTGGACGACAGGGTGAACGGGGAAAAATTCGAGTATTTCTACAGGGAAGGCATTGCAGACCACGTCCGGGAGCTTGCCGGCGAGGACGCGCTTTCGCAGGTGCAGTTCTGGCAATGCGAACGCAGAGGACGCGACCGCGAGGACAAACCCGATTACAACGTGAAGATCAACACGGCGGTCGCCTTCTCCAACCGGGTCAACGTCTGCGAGTATTACCACAATTCCAGCTGGCTGGAACACGGCGGCGCTCCCATGAAGGCGGTGCAGAGCGCCTTTGTGGCGATGATAGATGCACGGCTCAAACAGACAGGCAAATACACCAAAAACGAGAGCAAAATTTCTTTTCAAGACGTGCAGGACTGCCTGATCATCGTGGTTTCCTCCTTCTCCAACCAGACCAGCTACGAAAACCAGACCAAGAAGTCCATCACCAACAGATTCATCCAGACCGCCATGACGGAATTCTTCAAGCATCAACTCGAGGTGTGGTTCATCGAGAATCCGCTGGAAGCCGACAAGATCTGCGGGCAGGTGCTTCTCAACAAGCAGAGCCGTGAACAGGCGGAAAAGCAGCGTCTTGCCATCAAGAAGAATCTCTCCTCCAACATGGACATCACCTCCCGCGTCAACAAATTCATCGACTGCCGTTCCAAGGATCCGAACGAACGCGAGCTTTACATCGTGGAAGGCGATTCGGCCGCAGGTTCCTGCAAGAATGCCCGCGACCCCGGCTTTCAGGGCATCATGCCGGTCAGGGGCAAAATTCTCAACTGCCTCAAGGCCGACTACAGCAAGATATTCAAGAGCGAAATCATCACCGATCTCATCAAGGTTCTCGGATGCGGCGTTGACGTGAAAGGCCACCAGAGCAAGAACCTTTCCACCTTCGATCTGAGTCAGCTCCGCTGGAACAAGGTCATCATCTGTACCGATGCCGATGTGGACGGATTCCAGATACGCACCCTGATACTCACCATGATCTACCGGCTCATGCCCAAGCTCATTGAAGCCGGAAAGGTCTACATCGCGGAGTCTCCCCTCTACGAAATCACCTGCGGCAATGACACCTACTTCGCCTACACCGAGCAGGAAAAAGCCGAGATCATGGAAATGATTGAAGGAAAGAAATTCACCATCCAGCGCTCCAAAGGTCTCGGTGAAAACGACGCGGATATGATGAGTTTCACTACCATGGCGCCCGATACACGCCGGCTCATTCAGGTTATGCCCGCCGACGCGGAGCCAACCGAGAGAATGTTCGATGTGCTTCTCGGCGACAATCTTGCCGGACGCAAGGAATACATCGCGGAGCACGGCAGTGAATTCATCGAGCTTGCGGATGTACAGTAAGAGATAGAAAAGGAGAACCTATGGCACCCAAAAAGAGAAAATCAGCGCCGCAGAAATCATCCATGAGCGGCTACATCAAAGGAGCTGGCGAAGTCGTTTCACAGGAAATCATCGACACGCTGGAAGGCAATTATATGCCCTACGCCATGAGCGTCATCATGAGCCGCGCCATTCCCGAGATCGACGGCTTCAAGCCCTCTCACCGGAAACTCCTCTACACCATGTATAAAATGGGATTACTGACCGGCGCGCGACAGAAATCCTCCAAGATTGCCGGTTCCACCATGGCGCTGAACCCTCACGGCGACGCGGCGATTTACGACACAATGGTACGCATGACGGTGGCCTACGAAGCGCTGCTGCACCCCTATGTCGATTCCAAGGGTTCCTTCGGCAAGGCGTATTCCCGCGACACGCAGGCAGCCGCTTCCCGATACACGGAGGCCAAGCTGGCCGCCATTGCCGCCGAGCTCTTCCGCGACATCGACAACGACGCAGTGGACATGGTGGACAATTTCGACAACACCATGAAGGAACCTTCCCTGCTCCCTGTGACCTTCCCGGCGATCCTCTGCAACAACAACACAGGCATTGCGGTCGGCATGGCAAGTTCCATCTGCTCCTTCAACCTCAACGAGCTGATCGAAACCACCATTCAGCTGTTGAAGAACCCGAAGCACGACATCAGTTCCACCCTGCTGGCGCCGGATTTCCCCGGCGGCGGCCAGATCATCTATAACAAGGACGAGCTGGAAAAGGTCTACCACACCGGTCGAGGAAGCATCCGCGTGCGTTCCCGCTACACCTACGACCGCGAAGCCAACTGCATTGACATCACCCAGATTCCCCCCACCACCACCTGCGAGCAGATCATCGAAAAGGTCATTGATCTGGTGAAAGCCGGAAAGATCAAGGAGATTTCCGATATCCGCGACGAGCAGGGACTTCACGGTCTGCGCATCACCATTGACCTCAAGCGTTCCACCGATCCCGACAAGCTCATGCAGAAACTCTTCAAACTTACTACGCTGGAAGACAGCTTCGCCTGCAACTTCAACGTGCTGATCGACGGCTCCCCGAGGGTGCTCGGCGTGGACGGTCTGCTGGACGAATGGATTAAATTCCGCATGAACTGCGTGCATCGCCGCACCGCCTTCACCCTCGGCAAGAGGAAGGAAAAGCTGCACCTGCTGGAAGGCTTGCAGAAGATCCTGCTCGACATCGACAAGGCGATCAAAATTATCCGCGAAACAGAAGAGGAAGCCGACGTGGTTCCCAACCTTATGAAGGGCTTTGAGATCGATGAAATTCAGGCGGAATATGTCGCGGAAATCAAGCTGCGGCACATTAACCGCGAATATATTCTCAAACGCACCGAGGATATCGAAAACCTCCGCAACGAAATTGCCGATCTGGAAGATATACTTAATTCACCCCAGAGAATCAGGAAGATAATTATTTCCGAATTGAAGGAAGTTGCCAAGAAATACGGACAGCCGCGCCGCAGCATGATTCTCTACTCGGTGGAGGAAGCGGAGGACGACGAAATTTCCTCCGTGCCCGACTACCCAGTGAATATCTTCATTACGAAAGAGGGCTATATCAAAAAAATCAGCCCCCAGTCGCTGCGCATGAGCAGCGACCAGAAGCTCAAAGAGGGCGACAGAATCGTGCAGACCTTCGAAACGCGCAACGTCGCGGAGCTGCTTTTCTTCACCGACAAATGCCAGGTCTACAAGGCAAAGGCCGCCGATTTCAGCGATTCCAAAGCAAGCGTGCTGGGCGAATACGTGCCGGCGGTGCTGGGAATGGATGAGGATGAGCATGTCAAGCGCTGCATTCTCACCACCGATTACAGCGGATACGTCCTGTTTGCCTATGAGAACGGCAAGGTCGCCAAAGCCGAACTTTCCGCCTACGCCACCAAGACCAACCGCCGCAAGCTGCTGGCCGCCTACAGCGACAAGTCCCCGCTGGTCAGCGCCATTCACATCGAGAGCGACCGCGACATTCTTTTACGCACCACCAACGGGAAGGCGCTGATCTTCCATTCCGGAGCGGTTCCCGCCAAAACCCGCAGCGCACAGGGCAACCAGATCATCACCTTGCGCAAAAACGCCAAGCTGAACGAGATGCTTATTTACGCCGAGGGAATGGTAAAGAACGAATCGAAATTCCGACCGAAGAATCTGCCCGCAGCCGGATCCGCAGACGATTCCCAGCAGGGCGAACAGATGACGCTGATGTGAATTTCTTCAAATATCTCTTGAATGACAGAAGCACCGAAGCTCAAAGAAGAGCCTAGGTGCTTCTGGTTATTTATATTTTCGAGTCAGTTGTGTTTTTCATCACAGGAAGTTTTCTCCTTTACTTATGTGTACCGTAAAACAAGGTATTTCGACGGTGTTTACTTCGGAAGGGTAGTACAAAATTATTCGGGGCATGACGGGAAAAAGCTGAATTTTGATTTGTTATAGTCTGTTTTCAACTTAACCTTGCTTTTATTCCAGTACGTCACTTTAGTGAATAAAGAATAATGAATGGTGAATAGTGAATAATATAATGGGGCTGTCGCACAAGGGAAATAAAAATCCCTGTGAGACAGCCCCGATTTAATGATAAAGCGTGAATAAATATAGCTTTCATATAAAGCATATAGCCCAAAAGTGAATGTATACAGATATTATTGTACAACAAAAAGACG
>JAFRXY010000039.1 GCA_017441385.1 Clostridia bacterium
GCGGATATAATCTGGAACTGCCATAATAATCACCTCTTAATATAGTACTATTATAACATATACAGCACTATATATCAAGGCTTTTTTGACTATTTTTTCAATAATCTAAGACTCTATTCCAGCACGTAGGTTACCACAAAATTGTAAGGAAAGCACATTTTTTAGGATTTGTTGGAGAACACATAGTGTTCAGACATTACTTCATATCAATTTCGCTGTTTTGTATAGTACGGCGAATTGGGAAAGTATTATATAATTCTTTCGGGATTTTAGGCTCTACACCATCCGCCCCATACAGGACGCAATTGATTATTTTCACAAGCGTCAGGGACTGAATCGTTAAAGCGTTTTTTCACATCCGAGATAAGGGTACGGTTCATCAATTTTTCTCTCCTTTGGGGAGAGAGCAAGCTACGCATCCGGCAGGTCATCGGCTGGTCGCCTTTGCCCCTCGGATGCATTACGCGGGCGGAAGCCCACACCCGCTTCAAATTTACCAACATCTTTAAGCCAAAAGGAGGCTGTTATTTTATGAAAGACAAAAAATTATCCATCAGAATATCCGAAGCTGATCTGATAAAAATCCATGATAAGGCAGCGAAATCCAAGCTGAACTTCACCGAGTACGTCACGAAAGCCTGCCTCGGCAGACAGATTTTTGTGGTAGAAGGACTCGATGAAGTCCTCCGTGAGCAGAAAGCTATCGGCAGAAATCTCAACCAACTAACCATGCTTGCGTATCGTCTGCGACAATCTCAAAACCGGTGTAGTGACACACCCTCGTGAGGGTGACATCGTTCTGAACCAGTGCTATGAGGATTTCTCGAATCACTACTGCACAGCGATTATGCCCGCAGGTGTGAAAAAACCGAAGCAGAAGGCTTCTGTTGAAGGTACTGTCGGAAAGATCGCTACAGCCATCATTGCCCGTCTGCGTAAGAACGAGTATACCTCTATCCATGATCTGAAAATGGACGTTGCAGCAGCACTGGAAGATTTCAACAACAAGCCTTTCCAGAAACGTGAGGGCAGCCGCCGTGATGTGTTTGATGCAAATGAACGCATGACATTGCGTCCGCTGCCTGCCTTTCCGTATGAGTACGCCGTGTGGGAATATGGGCGTATCATCGGCTCCGATTTTCATGTAAGCTATCAGACCTGCAAATACTACGTGCCGTATCGTTTCGTGGGCAAAACCGTTGATTTGAAGATTACTGACAGCCTGATCGAAATCTACTGTGGTCATGAGCGTATCTCATCCCACAAGCGGTTTCCGAGCTATGCGCGCAACAAGTACGACACCTATCCGGAGGACATCCCGGATCTGAGAAACGTCAACGTCTACCAGATGTTCGAAAACGGCGGCACGATCGACGTCACCGCCCCGGACGGCACCGTGACGACACTTTCTTCCGGCGACTTCACCGCCGCCGAAGGCTCCCTCGATGTGACGCTGTCGGCATCGTATCTTGAAGGCATGGAAGACGGCGATTACACCATGACCGTGACCTTTGTCGTCGCGCCGGGTTATGAGAAGACAAGCGCTCCCTCTTCCTTCACGGTTGTTTCCCCCGCGCCTGCCGGCAGCGATTCCCCCGCCACCGTCGAGAGCATAGCCCTTGTCGTGCTCAGCAACATCCTGACAAAATCATCCTCCTGCTCCTCGCGGCTTCCGGCGCGGTCTACGCCCTCCGCCGCCGGAGAATGGCAGAGTAACGGAATATTTTATGATTCCTGATGGAATTGATTGAATAATTGAAAATTCATCCGCGCACATGATCGAAGAAAGACCGTGTGCGCGGATGTTTTGTTTTTGTGATAGGTTTGCGTCAAAAAATGTAGGGGGGACGGCTCCGGAAGTCCCGGCAAAATACAATTTATGTCTAAAACGTGGTCAGGCGAATACAAATTACACCCCCGATCCCCATTCGCCAGACATGTATCGCAAAACCACCCCCACCTTGCCGGAACGGGTATTTTCCTAGGTGACCGTTCCCTACAAATTTGTTTCTCATTCCTAAAACTGCCAACATCGCCCCCAGCGAAAGCCTGCATAATTACACAAAAATTCATCAATATTTTTATACTAAAATTTCTTTTATTTCGTCTTCACAAAACAACCCAAAAATGCTATAATAGACAGAATAAGGGCGCGGTCGGAAACCGAAACGCAAGCCGCGCCGCAAAAATTCAGGAGGTTGAAGAACGATGATTGATTTCAAGCAAATTATCCCGTTCCATTACATGGAATGTAACCCGAAGCGCAAGCGGTTTGTCCGCCTTGGCTGCGCGGCGCTGGCGGTCGCGCTGGCGGTGGGTTCGGTGTCCTTCCTGCGCGTCTGGGCGGCGGAAGATGACGCGGCAGTGTCCGGCAGCGACATCGTGACGCAAAGCTATATGACGAACGAGACTGCTTTTGTCAGCAGCAGCGACGCGGCTTCCACAGCGGAAGAAAACGAAGCTAAAGCGGATAACGATGGCGCCGTTGTTCTCAGCGAAACCGTTGCGCCGAAGTACAGGGCTTCTTCGGTATTCAACTGGGTGAAGGCGAATTCCGTCACGGACTTCAACAACGCCGCCCACGGCTCCAACAGCCGCATCAGCTACTATTCCGGCGTCACGAATTGGCTCCACTCCAGCGGGCAAGCGTTTGCGGAGGCGCAGGGATTGGACTATAGAAAGTGCTATTTTCTCACATCCTGGGACGGCTCCCGCTTTATAGCTGCCTATAAAGACCAGCCCAGCAGTGTCGTCACCACAGGGTACAAAAACGCAAGCGAATTCGAGACTTTGGTCAATAACGGCGTTACCTTCTTCTACGTTCCCTATACGGAGACGGAAGACATCAGTTTCGCGGAGACGGTCTATGAAGTCAATGTCGATGAAACGATCAGCATTTGTCCCACCTTCACGCCCGCATGGTCCAACGACCTTGTCACATGGGAATCCTCTGACCCCACCGTTGCCAGCGTTGTTTACAGACCTTCTGACATAAGGAAGGCGGACGGAAGCTGCCAGGTAACGGGTATCAGCGCGGGCATCACCACACTGACGGCGACGGTCAACGGGCACACCGTCACTTGTCAGGTCGCTGTCAGCGGAGCGCCTTATACCGATCTTTCCAATATTGACAACTGGACGAGAGCGACCACGGGGGAGGAATTGGCAAACGCCAGAACTTTCGGTGAAGACTATATGGTTGATTGGTATGATGAATGGTACGAGGCAAACAAAAGTAAAAGAATTAAGATTGACGGAAAATTTTTTAGGGCATCTCAAATCCTTTTTATACAGAGTTATATTCCTAATTCGTCTAATCCCGATTATGATGAGATCAGCTACTTTAGTAGTGGCAATTCTTATCCGCGTACTAACACTGTGTCCAATTTTAACTTAACTAATACATGTATCATGTATATGCCCAAGTCGGATCTCTCCTTCACCTATCACGCCGCAGTAGAGCCGACCTGCACCGAGGCGGGCAGCATTGCCTACTGGACGGATCAGTACGGCAACAAGTTCGCCGACGCCAACACGGAAACGCCCCTGACCGACGAGGAGATTCCGTTAGCCGCCACCGGTCATACCTGGGGCAATTGGACGGAAATCACCGCGCCTTCCTGTGAGACTGCCGGAGAGGAAACCCGCGTCTGCGCCAATGACGCAAATCACACCGAAACCCGCGAAATCGCCGCCATCGGACACGACTGGGGCAGCTGGACGACCACGACCCCGGCGACCTGCGAGACGCCCGGCGAAAAGACCCGCACCTGCAAGAACGATTCCAACCACACCGAGACCGAAGAGATTCCCGCCCTCAGACACGACTGGGGCGAGTGGACAGAAACCACCGCGCCTTCCTGCGAGACCGCCGGAGAGGAAACCCGCGTCTGCCAGAATGACCCCAGCCACACCGAAACCCGCGAAGTCACCGCCCTCGGTCACAATTGGGAATGGGTAACCGACACGGAAGCGACCTATGAAGAAGCCGGAGAAAAGCATGAAGAATGCTCCGTCTGCCACGCAAAACAGAAGGAACATACAGCAATCCCGGTGAAGAACGCGCCTGTTCTGGAGCCCGTCAGCGGCGATCACTCCCAGTATACCGTCGGCTCCCAAGACGGCGTCACCATGAAAATTGACCGAATGGACACGGACGACGCCGACATATACCAGCACTTCCTCGACGCCGGAAGCGTCGTGAAGGTTACCGGCGGAAACGGTTATGAAAAAACGCTGGATTCCGGCGACTTTGAGGCTTCGGAAGGCTCGCTGGTGATCACGCTCACCGCGTCGTACCTCTCGACCCTCGCGCCCGGCGAATACAAGCTCACCGCGACGTTCCTGATTGACGAAACCGCGTTCGAGAGCGCCCCCGTCACCTTCACCGTTGCCGCGTCCGGCGGAACCGGCGATTCCCCCGCCACTGACACCCCCGCCACCGGCGAGAGCATTGCACTGATCTCCGTCAGCCTTGCGCTGATGATGCTCGCGGCATACGGCGTGGTCTACGCCTTCCGCCGCAGGAGAGCGCTGGGAGAGTGAGAATAACGGATAACCGAAACGGGTGACGGCGTTCCTCCCCCAGACAGCGTGACACCCGTGAAAATGACAGCCCGGCAGGACAGCAATGCCCTGTCGGGCTGTTTGACAAATTGCACAAAAGAAAGCAGTCATTTTTTACCCTTTGGTGGAGAATGACGCCCTTGTAACACTGTCATTTGTTTCCAAAGTATGCTATAATAACAGCAGACCCTTAGAATCTAAAAAATCATAGAAACATTGCAACAGGAGGTTTTCTGAATGAAACAAATCCATCCGTTCCGGCGCGGCGGGTGCCGCCGACTTGCCCGCATCACCTGCGCGGCGCTGGCATTCATGCTGGCGGCGGCGGCGTTCCCGGCGGCGGCATACGCCGCGGAGGGGGAGGGCGAAAGCCCGGCGCTTCTCCAAGCCACGACGCCCGACAATACTTCCGAACCGCCGTCCGTTCTCGAACCACTGTCGGAAGGCAGCGTGGAAGAGGGCAGTTCGTCCGAGGAAGAAATTACCCCTGCCGCACTCCGGGAAGCACCCTTCTCGGTCACCGTGGAAAATGAACAATCGCCCACCGGCGAGCTGATCCTCGGCTCGTCCTGCCAGATCGGGGGCGTCATCCGCTCCGAGAGCGTCATGGCGAAGGTCTTCGGCGGCATCTACACGGCTTCCGGGGAACCCGTCATCTACCACGAGGTCACCCCCAACGCGCAGAGCTGCAATATCGCGCAGTCGTTCGATGCGGTGATGGCGTTCGGCAATCTGGCAGTCGGCGAATATGTCTTTCGATTGGAAGCGGAGGACACGGAAGGGCAGACCGTGACGGCGGTTTCTTCCCCCTTTACCGTGGTGGACGGCGTGATTCCCTCCGAAATCGCCTTCACAGGCGAGAGCGTCCCAGCGGATACCTTCCCGCAGGGGAGCGGTTTCAGCGTCAGGGGTGTGCTAGCTTCCACCTACCGGCTGGCGAGTGTCAGGGGCGGCGTCTATCACACCGACGGCACTCCCACCGATGTCTATTATGAAGACACGCCCAACAAGGCGGTGTACGACCTCGTCGCCACCTTCGACCTGCACCTGAGCTTCGGCGGCATTCCGCTCGGCGAGTATGTCTACCGAATCGAAGCGACTGACGTGCGGGGCTTCTCCCGGACGGTCGTTGAGAAGACCTTCCGCGTTGTCACCCCGGAAGAAGCGGAATCGGATATTCATATCTACGGCGCTTCCTATCCCACCGGCACCATCCGGCAGGGCAAGGGCTTCAGCGTCAAGGGCTCCATTTTCTCCTCCCTGAAGCTGGTGCGCGTGGAAGGCGGCGTGTATAAGGCGGAAGGCGCGACCTGTGACTACAACGACGATTTCACCTATACCTTCAACCCCGATAGAACCTCCTTCGGCATGGTCAGTTTTGACAATGCCATCGGCTTCGGCAAGCTGCCGGTGGGCGAATATGTCTTCCGCATCGTCGCTGAGGACGAGAAGGGTACCACCGTCGAGCTGATCAATTCTCCCTTCCGCGTCAGAAGCGACGAGAACACCGAGGACAGCCCCGGCATCGTGATGAAGGGCGTGGATGTCTCCGCCTATCAGGACGATGTGGACTGGGAAGCGGTGTACGCCGATGGCATTGATTTTGCGATTCTCCGCGCCGGTGTCACCTTCAACGGCGACGCGAACTACCGGGAAGACAGCCGGTTCGAGGAATACTACGAACAGGCCAGCGCCGCCGGTATGAAGGTCGGCGCGTACCTCTACACCAGCGCGATCAACAAATCCGAGATGAAGGCGGACGTGGAGGGCTTGCTCGCCACGCTGGAGGGCAAGCATTTCGATATGCCGATCTACATCGACGTGGAAGCGGCACGGCAGCCCAACCTCGGCAAGGCGGCGCTTACGGAGATCGTGAAATACGGCTGTGAGCTGATCAATGACGCCGGGTACAAATCGGGCGTTTACACCTCCTATAACTGGTTCCGGGATTACGTCGATACCGACGTGCTGAGCGACACCGACTGCGAAATCTGGCTTGCCTTCTGGCCGGACAACCCCGACGATTTCAATTTTGCCGATTTCTGCGTGACCTGGCAGTATTGCAGCGACGGGCAGGTGGACGGCATCACCGGCAATGTCGATAAGGACTACCGCTACGCGGCGCTGACGGTGGAGAAGCACGCCATTAACGTCGTGCAGACGGAGGGCGGCAGCCTTGCCGCCGATAAGGAGGAAGCCGGCTGCGGCGAGCGCGTCACGGTGACAGCCACGCCGCAGGCGGGTTACGACCTCATCAGCGTGAAATACGGCGATTATGAAGCGGCGCAGATGGAAGACGGAAGCTTTGCCTTCTCCATGCCGAAGGACGACGTGACGGTCAAGGCGGTCTTCCGGGCGTATGCCAAGACCGAGGCGAAGGCGGCGACCTGCACCGAGGACGGCAATACAGACTATTACACCGACGCGGCGGGAAAGCTGTACACATATGCAGACGGCGTATTTACGCCCGTTACAAAGGAAGACGTGACGGTCAAGGCGCTGGGTCACGACTGGGATGCCGAGAGCGCCGTGATCGACACGGAGAACGGCACGGTCACCTTCACCTGCCTGTGCGACAGCGGACACACGGAGACCCAGCCGCTTGCTCCCATTGCCTTTACCAAGGACAGCCAATTCACATGGCTGACGTGCAGCGCGGACGGCATGACCGTCGTTGTGAAGAACACCGACGCGGTGCAGGACAAGCTGACCTTCGGCTGCTTCCGGGCGGTCTATGTGGACGGCAAGGCGCTGGACGAGGGCGCTTACACCGCCGAACCCGGCAGCGTGCGCGTGACCCTCTCCCGCGACACCATGGCGGCGCTTGCCACCGGCAAGCACACGATCAAGGTCGAATTGAGCTATTCCTCCATCGAGCATTCCTTCACCGTAGTGGAACCGGATGAAGGCTCGCCTTCCACCGGCGAGAGCAGCGCCGCTTCCACAGCGGCAATGGTCCTGCTGCTTCTCGCGGCATACGGCGCGGCGTACGCGGTCTCCCAAAAGA
>JAFRXY010000040.1 GCA_017441385.1 Clostridia bacterium
GAATAGTGAATAGTGAAAAGGAAGCGCTGCGCGCTTGGAATGAAGAATTGTTTTCCACAGTATCCACAGAATATTCCACCGGTTGCACCCCGCGGTAAATGGGGATTTCGACCGGCCGAGGTGGAGAAATCCGCAGAATTTGTGGAAAACCCGGTGGAAAAGGTTAATAACCCGCTGTAATATAGAAGAAAATTCCGATAAATATTCCAAAACGTAAATAATACGATTTGTATTACTATATGTTTCAAGAGTTTCCACAGAGTTTTCCACAAGGCTGTGTGGAATGCGGGTGGAATTCCGGGGGATATTGCGGGGAAACTTGTGAATTTCCGCAGGGACAGGGAAAACCCGGTTGATTGAAGTGGAAAACAGTGGCAATTCCGGAAGAATATTACAGGGTGTAACCAGCATAACGAATGACATCCGATGTCTGAAAAAACAGTTTCGGAGGTGATTGCTATAGCCGTCCAAAAAACATCCATCCGCTTTTTCGACGATATTCCTGTTCGTTCCGTCTGGGACGAGGAAACAACGAAATGGTGGCTTTGCGCGATGGATGTGGTTGCTGCCGTTGTTGAAACGAAAAACCCAAGAATATACTGGGCAACTCTTAAACGACGTAACAGTCAGTTGTTTGCAAATTGCAAACAACTGAAAATGACCGCATCCGATGGAAAAAAATATCATACAGACGTGATTAATGACGAAATGCTTGACGCGTTAATGGCAATCATCAGGAGTCCCAAGAAAGACGTGTTTCAGCGTTGGATTCATTCTGTTGGAAGTACGCTGGATGAAAAGAGCAAGCAAAAAGCTTATGATTTGTTTGAAAGCGGTGCTATCAACAGTATAGAAACGGGTACAGTAAAAGGTCTTCAGCAGATTCATTCCTATTTATTCGGCGGTCTGTATGATTTTGCGGGAAAAATAAGAAGTAAAAATATAAGCAAAAATGGATTTACATTTGCCAGCGCGTTGTATTTGCCCGAAAATTTAAAGAAAATTGAATGTATGCCTGAGAGCAATTTACGGGAAATTGTGGAAAAATACGTAGAAATGAATATTGCGCATCCTTTCATGGAAGGAAATGGAAGAAGTACCAGAATCTGGTTGGATATGATTTTGAAAAAAAAAATGTCGAAATGTGTAGATTGGAGTAAAATCAACAAAAAAGATTATTTGCAAGCCATGGAGAGAAGTCCCTATAATGATTCCGATATTTTCCATTTGATCGAAAACGCGCTGACAGAGGCGATTGAAGATCGTGAAGTGTTCATGAAAGGAATCGATTATTCCTATTACTATGAATCTGATTCATAAAGAAAATTCAAATACAAATATTACTATTCATCCAATCAAAAAAATGACAGGGAGCAATCAGCCAAATGGAATATGAAGGTCATGAGAACCAAAAAATCATAGAGGTCGATATCAATCACGAGATGAAGGATTCCTTCCTTGCGTATTCGATGTCGGTCATTGTGCAGCGTGCGCTGCCCGACGTGCGCGACGGATTGAAGCCGGTGCACAGGCGCATTCTGTATACCATGTACGAGGACGGACTCTATCCCGAACGCGCCTACAAGAAGTGCGCCACCACCGTCGGCGCGGTGCTGGGTCGCTATCATCCTCACGGCGACGCGTCGGTTTACGACGCGCTGGTGCGTCTGGCGCAGGATTTCTCTATGAGATACATGCTGGTGGACGGACACGGCAACTTCGGTTCCGTGGACGGCGACCCGCCTGCCGCCTACCGTTATACCGAGGCAAAGATGAGCAGGATTTCCATGGAAATGCTCACCGATATCGACAAGGAAACGGTGGATTTTGCCAACAACTTCGACGATTCCCATCAGGAACCGACGGTGCTGCCTTCCCGCTATCCGAACCTGCTGGTCAACGGCTCGACGGGCATTGCGGTCGGCATGGCGACCAATATCGCGCCGCATAATCTCCGCGAAACCATCGACGCGGTTTGTCTGCTGCTGAAAAATCCCGACGCGACGCTGGATGAACTGATGGAATGCATTCAAGGCCCCGACTTCCCGACGGGCGGCATTATCATGGGACGCGCCGGCATCCGTGCCGCCTACGCCACCGGACGGGGCAAGATCACCGTCAGGGCCAAGGCGGAGATTGTGGAACGCCCCAACGGCCGTTATCAGATTGTCGTGACGGAACTGCCTTATCAGGTGAATAAAGCCCGCTTGATCGAGAGCATCAGCGACCTTGTCAAGGACAAAAAGCTGGAAGGCATCAGCAATTGCGACGACCATTCCGACCGCGAGGGCATGAGAATCACCATTGACGTCAAGCGGGACGCTTCACCGAATGTGGTGCTGAACAACCTCTTTAAAAATACACAGATGCAGATCACCTTCGGCGCGATTCACCTCGCCATTGTGGACGGCGTGCCGAGAACGCTCACTTTGAAGCAGATGCTGGAATATTATATCAAGCACCAGCTCGAAGTGATTCTGCGCCGCACGATTTACGACCTGAAAAAGGCGAAGGAACGCGCTCACATTCTCGAAGCGCTGAAAGTCGCGCTGGATTTCATCGACGAAGTGATCGCGATTCTGCGTTCGTCGAAGAATATTCCGGAAGGCAAGCAGCGCTTGATGGACAGATTCGGCTTTGACGAGGTGCAGGCGCAGGCGATTGTGCAGATGCGTCTGGCACAGCTCACCGGCATGGAGAAGGAGAAGCTGGAGGCGGAACTGAAAGCGCTGCTCGAAAAGATCGAGGACTGCAACGACATCATTGCCCGCGAGGAACGCCGGCGCGATATCATCATAGAGGAATCGCAGGAGATTGCCCGCAAATTCGGGGACGAAAGACGGACGCAGATTGAAACGATATCCGGCGAGATGGATATTGAAGACCTCATTAAAGAAGAAGACTGCGTGATTACCTTCACGGCGTTCGGCTATGTCAAGCGGCAGAAGCTGGATACCTACCAGCTCCAGCACAGAGGCGGCCGGGGCGTGAGCGGCATGGCGAGAAGGGAAGAGGACGTGCCGACGGAGATGTTCATCACGTCCACGCACGATTATGTCATGTTCTTCTCCGACCGCGGAAGGGTCTACCGGTTGAAGGGCTATGAAATTCCGGAAGGCTCGCGCTCTTCCAAGGGGATCAATATCGTGAATCTCCTTCCGCTGGAAGGGGACGAGAAGATCACCGAGATGATAAGGGTGCTGAAATCCTACGAGCATGAGATGTATCTTGTCATGGTGACGAAGAACGGACTCATCAAGCGGACGGCGCTGAGCGAATTCGGCAATATCCGCAAGAAGGGACTCATTGCCTTGAGCCTGCGGGACGATGATTCACTGGTGTGGACGCGGCTGACCAACGGCAGCAATGAGCTGCTGGTCGCGACGAAGGGCGGCTTTGCGATTCGCTTCAATGAGAATGACGTGAGAGCGATGGGACGCGGCGCGGCCGGCGTGCATGCCATCCGTTTGCGTGAAGGGGATGAAGTGGTCGGCATGTCTACCTTGCGCGAAGGCGGAAGGGTGCTGACGGTGAGCGAAACGGGCTACGGCAGACTCACGCCGATTACGGACTATCGGCTGCAAAGCCGCGGCGGCATGGGCATTAAGAATTACCGCTGTGAGAACGGCGATGTGGCGGCGATCCGGGTTGTTGACGATGATGACGATGTGATTATTATCAATAGTTCGGGGGTTATTATCCGCATTGCGGTGAGAGAGATCAGGGAATGCGCAAGGCCGAGTAAGGGCGTGCGCGTGATGAAGATCGAGGACGGCGGGAAGGTCGTCGCGCTGGCGAGAGTGAAGCACGAGGAAGGCGAGCAGACGGATAGTGTAGATAACACGGTAGAGGAAGAAGAAAAAGAAGAAAAAGAAGATAAAGAAGAAGAATAAAAGAAAGCGCGAAGCGCAATTAAGCGAGCGAACGCGAGCGCGGGGTGCAGGGGACTGGTTCCCTGCCGGGTCAAGGGCAGCGCCCTTGCGGGAGGGTGAGGGCAGAGCCCTCACGAGGGAGCCGAAGCGACCGAGCAAGACCAGCTAAGAAAGCAAAAAGGGTCAGGCGAATGCAGAAAAAGGAACCAACCAAAAGCAAGACCCGCCCCGACCCGCAAAAAGGGGAGGGCGAATGCAGAAAAAGGAACCAACCAAAAGCAAGACCCGCCCAGCCACGCAAAAAGGGGAGGGCGAATCCCGACGCAATTTTCTTCCTCCCACCCAAAATCCCAATAACAAAACAAGCGCTTCATAGGCGAGGTCAATTGAATGACCCAGCCTGTGAAGCGCCTTTTGTTGCATTCCGTAGAAAATTATTGAATGAATTTCTTCAAAAATATTCCAAAATGTAATTATTCAATTACATAATACAATATGGAATATCAATTCGTCATAGCTTCGCGCCGCATTCGCCGCAGAATTTCATGTCCGCGCTGTTCTCGTGCCCGCATTCAGGACAGATGCCGGTCTTCGTACGCATGGGACGCATGGGAGAACCGCATTCCCCGCAGAATTTCAGGCCTGCGGCCACGGCCGCGCCGCAGGAAGGACATTTCTGCATGTTGAGCGGTGCGCCGCAATTGTTGCAGAATTTCCCGTTGCCGGAGGGCTTGCCGCATTCCGGACAGAGCGTGGTGCGGCTTTCGATTTTGCCCTTCCAGACCTGCGCGGATTCGGCGGCTTCGTCGATGTTGCGGCGCATGGCTTCGCTGTGCGCCTTGGCGACGTACCCGGCTTCTCTGGGAGCGCAGTCGGTGCAAAGCCCTTCGTCCTCGTTCCAGCAGTCGGAACAGACCCATTTGTTGCAGGCGGGGCATTTCTGAAAACAGGAACGCACCTCTTCCTGCGCCGCGTCGAATGCCTTTTCGTATTCCTTGCGCCATTGCGGAGACTGACCTTCAAATCTGCTGCCCACCGCGTCGCTGCCGCGTTCCAAAGCATAGCCGATATCGCCCGCCGCACCGCCGAGCATTCCGCCCAGTGCCGAAGCGATTCTGCCGAATTTTCTCGCGCCGGTCTGCTTCTTGTAGGTGGTGGAAGGAATGAAAGTGCTTTGCACGCCGTTGCCGCAGCAGTCGCAGTAAAATTCAAACTGAAATCCCGCGTCGGTTGACAGGTCGTTGTAATTTCTGGTAAAGGAATGTAACATTTTGAGAACCTCCTGAATCAAATTTTCTTCCGTCGATTGTATTCTATTAAATAATTTTCGCTTTGTCAATATTTCAAATGAAAAACAGCGAATTCATTTTTTTGGTGGTGGCTTGCGCCGGCAGTCGCTTGACCCTGTTCTTTTTTCAATTTTTTTAAAATTCAAAAAAAATTCATGCAATTGCTATTGACAGTCATATGAACCTATGCTATAATCATATTAATTTAAGTTGCAGTCAAATAAACTTGCAGGTGAATCATATGACTCATAAACAAATTGACAGACAGGAGCTTGTGGATTTTGAAGCCATACGTCCGGCCTTCGCTGTGACCGGCGGGCTGATGCTTTCACAGGTGGCGGAAATGACCGGGCTGGGCGGCTCCACTATCCAGAATTGGATTAAGCGCGGCTGGATTATGTCCCCCACCGACAAGAAGTACAGCGAGCGGCAGGTGGCCAGAATTCTCATCATTGACATGCTGCGCAAATCCATGAAGCTGGAGAATATTCTCCGGCTGATGGAATGCGTCAACGGCGATGTGGAAGATCAGTCGGACGATATCATCAGGGACGCCGATCTCTACATATATATTTATAATATTGTCAAAAGGACGGAACCGCTGGAGGCATTCACCCTCGACCGGCTGGACAGTGTGATCGATGAGGAAATCAAGGATTATCACGGCACAGGGGAAGGCTATACCGGACACGTCAGCGACGCGGCGAAGCGCCTTCACGACGCGCTGAAAATCATTCTGCTCACCTACCTGAGCAGCGAACTTCGCAAACGGGCGGAGGCGGAATTGGAGCAATTATAAAATGCAGACTATAAGCTATAAGGAAAATTATTATAGAAAAGAGCGTCAGCAAGGGGACAGGACTTCATTCAGGCAGAAGGTTAAAGGAAAAGGGTATCAGAAAGGGAATAGGAAATCATTTTTTGAAAGGAGACTTGAAAAAATGAGAAAATGCATTCGCTGCGGTACGGAAATGATCGAAAGCGGTCACATCACGGGGGCGGGATTCAAGCTCAATGACAGGGAAATCCGCACCTATCCCATCAAGACCGCGATCTGTCCCCAATGCCACGAGGTTTCCCTCTACATCGAGGACAGGGAATTCGACAAGATGACCGGCAAGGCCGTCATTGAAAGAAAAATCTGAAAGGCAGGAACAGCGGAAGGCGGAAGGCAAAAAAAGCGGTTCTTCCCGCATCACCTCCTACCTTTACGAAAGGGGTTTTCGGAAAAATGAAAGAATGGTTCATGACAGATCCTTTGCGGTCGGCGCTGCTTTGCGTGGCGGTGCCTTCCACCGTCATCATGATTTTGCAGACGGTGATGATTTTCATCGGCATGGCGGGACATTCCGATGTCGATATGCCGGACGACAACGGCATTGACGGCGTATTCGGCAACGATTCACCCGACGCGCCGGACGTGCATATGGGGGATTCCGGCCTGCGTATCTTCACGGTGCGCGGCATGGTCGCCTTCTTTGCGGTCGGCGGCTGGGCGGGGCTTTCGGCTCTCTCGCTCAGCGGAAGCGCCGCCGCCGCCATCCTTACCGCCTTCATCACGGGAACCCTCGCGCTGCTGCTGGTGGCGTGGTTCTTCAAATGGGCGGCCTCCCTCAATGAGAACGGCACCTTGCAGATGGAAAGCGCCGTTGGCAAGGTGGGCGAAGTCTACATAACGGTTCCGCCCGGAATGACCGGCACCGGCAAGGTCAATGTCATCATTCAGGGCAGGCTCACCGAAGCCGAAGCCATGACCGACAGCGAACGTCCTCTGAAATACGGCGAGCCGGTGCAGGTGGTGGGAATGGCAGTAGGGAATGTTTTAAAAGTGAAACCGGTATCTCGGTAACGCGCGCAGGCTCGCTTAGAGAATAAAGAATAGTGAATAATGAATAGAGAATAATGTCGGAAGCGCTGTCGCGCTTGGAATAATACAGAAGAAAGAAGAATTGAAAATGTCAGACGATAAGAAACTTGAAAATCAGAAGGAAGACAAAACGCCGAAAGACAAAGAGGACGAAAGCAGTTACGGTATCGCGCTCGGCATGTGCTTTGGCATTGCGCTTGGCATTATGTTCGGACAGTTTGTGCTTCATAATATGATAGTTGGCATGTGCTGCGGTCTGAGCCTGGGCGTTGGCATAGGCTCAGTATATGACTTGTCAAAAAGCCATAAGAAAGCCGACGATGACGCAGCGGATCAAGCGTCCGACAAGCAGGATGCCGAAGCGGAGCCGGAGAAAAAGAAGCTGGAAAGCGGTGAGGAATAATGTCAAACGGATTTCATCCCATTCAGATCAATCAGTGTCCCTTCTGCGGCGGCACGGAGTTTGTGTACGGTTTTCAGGGAGGATACGGCGCTGTTACCAGAGAGGGAAGTATGTCGGCGGTAGGTCAGTATTTGCATCACGTCATCTGCCGGAACTGCGGCAGCGTGGTTCATAGCTATGTTGACAATCCGGAAATTCTGCTGAAACGCGGCGACCGCAGAATTCGTTGATAATTCCATGAAAAAACTTTCTCCGATATTGCTAATTCCCTGCGGATATGTTATAATGATTCCGGTCATTTTGAAATACAGCAGAACGGACACATCGGAGGAAATTTCAGTGAAGGTAACATTTAAAAATTCAATTGTATGGAAAACAATTCTCGTCGCGGCTTCGGTCGCGGTGATGGCTCTCATCGCCGGATGCACTTCCGGCTTTGCCGAGCCGTATGACATCAGCAATATCTACTTCAATTACACCACCGTCAGCGGCAGTGACGGGGAATATATCGTCATTACCAAGCATATTGCCTCCCAGTCGGACGTAAGGATTCCCGACACCATCTACGGCCTTCCTGTCCGGGAAATTGCCGATTCCGTCTTTGCGGAAGATGAATTGATTGAGTCGGTCACCTTCGGCAAAAACATGCGGGTGGTGGGCAGCAATGCCTTCGGCGGCTGTCCCCGTCTGCAAAGCGTTACCTTCAATGTCAGCATGACCGATATCGGCGATTACGCTTTTAAGGAATGTGCTTCGCTGCCGTCGGTCGCGCTTCCGGAAAATCTGCAAACCCTCGGACGCGGCGCTTTCTACAATTGCGGTTCCCTCAGCGACATTACGGTTCCGCATGGAATTCAAAAAGTCGGCGGCAGGGCGTTCGGCGGCACCAAGTGGCTCAAGGCCAAATCCAAAAAGAAGTTTGTCACGGTGGGGGACGGCATTCTCATTGCCTATAACGGCGACAAGGCAGACGTCACCCTTCCCAAGAGCATCCGGCAGATTGCCGGCGCCTTTGCGGGCAATACCGTTGTCAAAACGGTCGATCTCAACAACGGGCTCACTTCCGTGGGCGATATGGCCTTCATGGGCTGCACCTCTCTCATCGCGGTCAGAATTCCCGTTTCGCTGAACGATATCGGCTCCAATGCCTTCTACGGCTGTTCTGCCATGAGTCAGATCACCCTCATTGAAAATATACATTCCATCGGGCCGGACGCCTTCACCGATTGCAGTGCCAAGCTGCTTGTCCGGAAAGGCTCCTACGCCGAACGGTACTGCGCCGAAAACGGACTCGACTGCTTTACCCTGAAATAAGGGAGAAGGTAGAAGAAAAAATAAATATATTCCAAATTGTAATATATATAATAAATATTATAATTTGGAATTTTGAAAATGAAATCAAATCAATATTTTGATATATTTTAAGGCTTTTGGCTTTATTATATAGAAATTTTTTCACCAAATCATTAAAGGAGACGAAAAAAGTATGCCATCAGAAGTATTGATTACATTAGTGGTCGTTGCGCTGCTGATATTCAGCATGTTCGCGGTGGTTCTGTCGAGATACCGCAAATGCCCTTCCGACAAGATCATGGTCATCTACGGTAAGGTGGGCAACGACAAGAACGGCGACACAATGTCCTCCAAGTGTATTCACGGCGGCGCGGCCTTTGTCTGGCCGGTCATTCAGGACTACCAGTATCTCGACCTGACCCCCATCTCCATCAACGTCGACCTGACCAACGCCCTTTCCCGCCAGAATATCCGCATCGACGTGCCTTCCCGCTTCACGGTCGGTATTTCCACCGAACCGGGCATCATGCAGAATGCCGCCGAGCGTCTGCTGGGTCTTCGCCTGAGCGAGATTCAGGAGCTTGCCAAGGACATCATCTTCGGTCAGCTCCGTCTGGTCATCGCCACCATGGAGATCGAGGAAATCAACACCGACCGCGACAAATTCCTTGAAGCGGTCAGCCACAACGTCGAGAGCGAGCTCAAGAAAATCGGTCTTCGCCTCATCAACGTGAACGTCACCGACATCACCGATGAATCGGGCTACATTGAAGCCCTCGGTAAGGAAGCCGCCGCCCGCGCCATCAACGACGCGAAGATCAGCGTCGCCCAGAAGAACCGCGACGGTTCCATCGGTCAGGCGAACGCCCAGAAGGACGAGAGAATCAACGTATCCTCCGCCAACGCCGCCGCCATCAACGGTGAAAACGAAGCCAAGGCCGCCATTGCCCAATCCGACGCCACCCGCCGCGAACGGGAAGCGGAAGCCGCCAGACGCGCCATGGCAGCGGAGAACGTCGCCAAGGCAAAGGCGCTGGAGGAATCCTACATCGCCGAGAAGCAGGCGGAAGAATCGCGTGCTTCCAGAGAGCTTGCCACCCAGAGAGCGGACGTCATCGTCAAGGCGGAAATCGAGAAGCAGCGCATTGAAATCGAAGCCGAAGCGCAGGCGGAGATGATCCGCCGCAAGGCAAAGGGTGAAGCCGACGCTATCTTTGCCAAGATGGAAGCGCAGGCAAGAGGTATGCAGGAGATTCTCACCAAGCAGGCGGCCGGTTTCGCGCAGATCGTCGCCGCGGCAGGCGGCAATTCCGAAGACGCCGTGCAGCTCATTCTCGCCGACAAGATGGAAGAGCTGGTCAAGACGCAGGTCGAGGCGGTCAAGGATATCAAGATCGACAAGGTCACCGTCTGGGACAGCGGCAGCAAGGAAGGCGGCAAGACTTCCACCGCCAATTTCATCAGCGGACTCATGGGTTCGGTTCCCCCCCTCAGCGAAACCTTCAAGCTGGCCGGCATGAAGGTTCCCAAGATGCTCGGCACCGACCTGAAGGACGATTCCGCCGATTCCGACAAATAGCCATTCCCTTACTCCATCATATCAGATAGACGCCCGCCCGGTTTTCAACATGTTTTTTAACAATTGTTGAAAACCGGGCGGGTACTTCTTTTGCAATATTAAAAAACTATAAATGTTGCTGAATTAAGATTGCAATACGCGGCGGGGTTTGATATAATGGTTACCAAAAAAGAGAACGCACCGCGTTTTTCCATTGACAGCCCCGTGGAAAAAGCGGGAAATTTGTGAAAGGGGAACGGAAATGAACCGGCGTGGAATACAAAAAGGCTTCTTCCTCATGACGGCGCTGCTGCTTGTTATATCCGTGCTGCTGCCTGTGACGGCCTGTTCCGGCAGCGGCGGCGGGAATGACGATGAGGTAATCACAGACAACGAAAAAATCTATATTCTCACCGACGATACGCCGAATTGCAGCCTGATTATCTCCGATGAAGTCTTTAAATTTCTCAACAGCAACGACGATTATTCCTATATTCTGGACATGATGAGCGATTACTTCAACGTGGTGATCAACGAGGAAATCGAGCCGAACAACATCTATATCAAGGCGGTCAGTGAAAAAATAGAGGCGGAAGTCCGGCTGGCGGAAATCTACGATCCTTCCAACAAGGTGTCGCTGCTGATTCAGGTCGCCGAAGCCGGCAATTCGGTCTTCAATGAATACAATATTGACGACGTCAAAGAACCCCCCCCGCAGGAGGATAAGCAGGAAGAAAGCCAGCTCATCACCGATATGAAAGCCAGCTTCAAGCTGGTGGCCGATAAAGCGTCGGTGTGCAGCGTCAGGGCGATGAAGGAGCAGTTCAGGGAAAAGACGAGGCAGATCTACCATTCCTCAGAGAGCGTTTTTTCCGGCAATGATCTGATCTCCCTCCAATACAACGATTATTTTATCGACGTCAGCAATGAAGACGGCATTTCCATTATCTGCGGTTCACAGGAGTCAGCCATTTCCGCGCTGGATTACTTCCTCACCGAGTATATTGAAATGGGCACTTCCAATGAAGGCAGCTACACCGTGGGCGTTCCCGATTCCAAGATGCATGTGGGACATTATCTCAGCGACACCGTCGCGGAAAGGTCGGTGGGCGAATACGGCATTGTCTACTACTGCAACAGCCAGTATTACGACAGCCGCGAAAACGCCAAGTATCTGAAAAATTACATTCTGAAGAATTTCGGCGTGGATGTCAAAATCAGAAATACCGACTGCTCCAACGCCGACAACAACAAGGACATTCCCTACAAAATCGTCATCGGCAACTGCCTTCTGCCTGTCTGCCAGAGCTATTACAGCGGCGATATCGATGTCATGGATTACAAAATCCTGCATCAGGGAGACAACCTGTATATTCTGGGCGGCTCCGACTGGGCGATCAAATACGCGATCGATATTCTGACCGAGGAATTCTTTTCCCGGCAGATTCCCGTGCCGATTTCCTACGCTAGGACGGGCAATATTTACGGAGAAATCATTTTCCCCTACTACGGCGATGCCGATCTCAGAATCATGTCGAGCAACGTCTGGTATAACAAGGGGCAGAATACATGGTACGGCACGGGCGAAAATTCCTCCGACCAGTACCGGTTCCGGGATCTCGCCAAGGTGTATCTCGCCTACACACCCGACGTGCTGGCCCTTCAGGAGCTGATGCCCACCTACTACTTTTCGGGACTGCTCCAGAAGGAGATCAACAAAGGCGGCCGGCATTACGAGTTTGTGGACGGCTACATGACATACTATGTGCCGAGAAATCACACCCCCGTCCTCTACAACACCGACACGGTGGAGCTGCTGGATTCCGGCTCCCATGTGTTCGCCTACGGCTCCAACATGGACACCAAGTCGTATACGTGGGGCTATTTCAAGGAAAAGAAAACCGGCTATAAATTCATCGTCTTTTCCACCCATCTGTGGTGGAAAAAGGAATCGGCCAAGGCGGGCAGCACCCAGTGGAGAATCGACCAGATGACCGAAATCTGCAAAGAGGCCAACCAACTCATCAAAGAGCACAAATGCAGCTGCTTTGTCATGGGCGATTTCAACTGCAAATCCTCCGCGACGGAATTCCAGACCATGTTCAACTACCATTTTGAAGACTGTCATGAAGCGGCGACGGAATACGCCAGCAATTCCAGCGGCAGATATATCTGCAATATCACTTCCTTCAGCTACAAGCCCAACGCCGGCACCTACAAAAAGAACAGCATCGACCATATTGTCGTCAAAAATCTCAAAAAGGCGAGAATCCTTTCCTACAATTACGCTCTGCCGAATTTTTACGGCAAGCTCTCGGATCACGCTCCGGTCTACATCGACATCAGAACCCGCCCCTCGGAAGAAGAATAATTATTTTTGGTTGCTTTCCTTTGCTGCAACAAGAATGGAAGCAAAGCGATTGCGGATTGGGTACCTGATTGGTTGCGCCCGGGTCTGTTTTTCGTCCCAGCCAAGTGTAACACTGTCTACAATACGGCTGCTTTTTTGGCTAATAAGCTGAATATTTCTTTTTATTCTTAGCCCATGTTGACAAAGTATTTTTGCTGAGGTATAATTTTTTAAATAGTTACTTTTACATAACTGATTCAGTTACATTTCGGACAGGCGTTATCCAGAAGCGCTTCCGGTGAACCGAAAGGAAGGATGTTTGTATGCTTAACACCAACTACGAGACAAAATTCGTCAAGGAAGGCCTTACATTTGACGACGTTCTGCTCATTCCCGCTCACAGCGAAGTGGAGCCGAAGTCGGTCACCCTCTCTACCAACCTCACCCGAAAGATCAGGCTCAACATTCCCATCATGACATCCGCCATGGATACCGTCACCGAAACCCGCATGGCGATTGCCATCGCCCGTGAAGGCGGCATCGGCATTATTCACAAGAACATGTCCATCGAGCAGCAGGTCGATCAGGTTGACCGCGTCAAGAGAAGCGAAAACGGCGTTATCGACAATCCCTTCCATCTGGGCCCCGACAACCTCGTCGGTGAAGCCAATGTGCTGATGGGCAAGTACAAGATCAGCGGCGTTCCGATCTGCGATGAGGACGGCAGTCTGGTGGGCATCATCACCAACCGCGACCTCCGGTTCATGAGCGAACAGGATTTCTCCCAGCCCATCCGGAATTTCATGACCCATGAGAATCTCATTACCGCCCCCGTCGGCACCACCCTCGAAACGGCGCAGGAAATTCTCAAGCAGCACCGCATTGAAAAACTGCCCATCGTGGACGAGCACAACATTCTCCGCGGCCTGATCACCATCAAGGATATCGAAAAATCCCTGCAATATCCCAATTCGGCCCGCGACGCTTCCGGCAGACTGCTGGTCGGCGCCGCCATCGGCAACACCCCCGACGTGCTGGAAAGAGCCGGCATGCTCATCGACGCGGGTGTGGACGTGCTGGCGCTGGATTCCGCCCACGGCCATCATATCGGCATTATCAACTGCGTGAAGAAAATCAAGGCCAAGTACCCCGACGTTGACCTCATCGCCGGCAATGTCGCCACCGCCGCCGCCGCCGAGGAGCTGATTCTCGCCGGCGCGGACGCCATCAAGGTGGGTATCGGCCCGGGTTCCATCTGCACGACAAGAATCGTCGCCGGCATCGGCGTTCCCCAGATCACCGCGATCTACGACGTCGCCTGTCTCTGCGACAAGTACGGCATTCCGGTCATCGCCGACGGCGGCATCAAGTATTCCGGCGACATCGTCAAGGCGCTGGCGGCCGGCGGCAATGTCGTCATGGTCGGCTCGCTGGTGGCCGGCTGCGAGGAATCGCCCAGCGATACCGAAATCTATCAGGGCCGGCAGTTCAAGGTCTACCGCGGCATGGGTTCCCTCGCCGCCATGGGCAAAGGCTCCAGCGACCGGTACTTCCAGACCGGCGCGAAGAAGCTGGTTCCCGAAGGCGTGGAAGGCAGGGTGCCTTACAAGGGAGTGCTCGCCGACACCATCTTCCAGATGATGGGCGGCCTGAGAAGCGGCATGGGCTACTGCGGCTGCGAGACCATCGAGGATCTCCACCGCAAGGCGCAGTTCATCAGAATTACCGGCGCCGGCCTCAGGGAGAGCCATCCCCACGACATTTCCATCACCAAGGAAGCGCCGAATTACTCCAGCAACAACTGATGATTGGCTGGAATTTTATTAAAAAATTCCAAACTGTAATTTATCTAAAAAATATTACATAAAATCCTTCCCTGCCACCCCTCGGTCGGGAAGGATTTTTTTGCGTGATTAAAATTTAAATAATATTGAAAAAATATTGAAAAAACAAATCAAAAATGATATAATAACGGATGGGAGAGGGTGAGAGCCACGGAAAGGAAAAGAATGGAAAAATTCCATCAGCTCAGGCTGTTGGACGACGTGTTGTTTGCTGTCTGCATTGCCAGCAACAAGGGCAACACGGAGCTTTTGCTGAGGGTGCTGATGAATAGGGACGATCTGCTTGTGATCAGGTCTTACGCGCAGTACCCGGTGCGAAGCATTGCGTCCCATTCGGTGACGTTTGACGTATACGCCCGCGACAGCGAGGGAAAGCACTACAACGTCGAGGTGCAGAGAAGCAACAGCGGCGCGATCCCAAAAAGGGCGCGTTATCACAGCAGCATGCTCGACAGGGCGATCATGCAGAAAAATACCGATTACGCGGCGCTCCCCGAGAGCTATGTGATCTTCATCACCGAAAACGACCTGTTTGAAGCGGGGCTGCCGGTCTACCATGTGGAGCGAGTGATTATGGAAACCAACAAGAATTTCAACGATCAGGCGCATATTGTCTATGTCAATACCAAATACGTCAACGGTGTCAGACAGGATGACAAAGGGCTGAGTCCGCTCGAAAAACTCATGCACGATTTCAGATGCACCGACCCGGATGATATGTATTACGAGCAATTGGCCAACACGGTCAGATATTACAAAGAAAACAGCGAGGGGGTTCAAAAATTGAGCAGTATTTTTGATGAAATCCGTGAAGAAGTCGCGGAGGAATATGCCGAGAAACAGAAGAAATACGAACAGGAATATGCCGAGAAACAGAAGAGATACGAACAGGCATTTGCCGAAAAAGAGAAGAAGTACGAACAGGCATTTGCCGAAAAAGAGAAGAGATACGAACAGGCATTTGCCGAAAAAGAGAAGAAGTACGAACAGGCATTTGCCGAAAAAGAGAAGAAGTACGCGGAGGAACGCGCCGCCAGTGAGCGAAAGCTGGCGGAGGAACGCGCCGCCAGTGAGCGAAAGCTGGCGGAGGCGCAGGCCAAGCTGGTCGAAAGCGAACTGAATCTGGAACGGAGTCAGGCCATGCTTGCCAAGGCGCAGGCGGATACGGAATCCAGAGCCATCATTCTGAGCGCCATACGCATGATGAAGGACGGCGTGAAGGCGGAAAAAATCTCGGAATACATCGGCATGCCGCTGGAGCAGGTGCAGGAATTAGCCGCTCTGATCGCCTGACATTTATGATAATTCATCAGAAATCCGGAAATTTACACCAAAAGACTATTGACATTGCCTAAGCTATGATGTAGAATAATGGCAGGACAAATGAACACAATTCGCAGGGGTGCCTGATTGGGGCTGAGACAGCGCGTGAAAGCGCTGAACCCTTTGACCTGATACGGATAATGCCGTCGTAGGAAGTCTTTTATTTTTTAATCAGGTGTTTTTTTGCGTGACTATTTTGCAGCACCGCATTTTCACTTGCGATTGACACTTCCGCGTCAGTAATTGCCGTCGGAAGTGTTTTTTTGTTTCGGAAAAAATATCTTTTCAGGAGGTTGTTTCATCATGAAAGTAAACAACAAGACATTCAAGCTGGTCTTCAGCGCACTGATGGTCGCTCTTTCGGTTGTGCTGAGCTTCTTCAAGATCGAATTCCTCTACGGCGGCTCCATCACCATCTTCAGCATGGTGCCGCTGGTGCTGGTCGCCCAGATGTACGGCGTGCCGTGGGGCTTCCTCACCGGCATGGTCTACGGACTGATTCAGATGGTCATGGGATTCAAGAATTTCGGTTATGTGACCGGCGTGGAAGCCTACGCGATTGTCGCTTCCATGGACTATCTCGTCGCCTTCGGCATGATCGGCTTTGCCGGCATCACCCGCAAGATCAGAAACCGGGCGGTCGCGGCTTCTCTGGGTTCGGTGATCGCCTGCATCCTGCGCTTCTTCTGCCACTTCATCTCCGGCATTACCGTCTGGAAGGCGCTGGAATGGAACGACGCCCCCGCCTTCATCAGCGAGCGCATGCTCCAGCCCGATATGGTGCCCTACACCTATTCGCTCTTCTATAACGGCGGATATATGTTCCCCGAGCTGATTCTCACCACCATCGGCAGCGCGATTCTCTGCACCATCATGTTTGAGGCCTTCAAGATCGACGTCAACGCCAAGCCCGAAAAGAAGCTGAAAGCGACTGCCGAAGCCAATCTTTCCGATGATTCTTCCTCAGAGGAAAAGTAAGGCTCTCCTTCTCCGTTAAATATACGCAATAACGATTTAGCGTGCCGCCTCGGACTTCACAAAAACCATATATGAAAGTTTTTGCTCGTCCTCGGCTGGCAGCTATTGCCGTTATTGCGTATAACAAAATGACCGCTTTGCCTGCATGTCGCGACGTTCGGGCGGAGCGGTTCTTTTTGCTGTCTTTCGGTGATGAAACAAATCCTTCGTAATTTTAACATATTTAACAAAATTCTGTTGAAATTGCTTTATGACGGTGATATAATCAGCTTTGTATGTAATATAATGAAATCATTCAGAAGGAGCGGCATTTTTTATGGCTTCCGTAAACATTCTGCCCGAGCATTACATCAACCGCGAACTGAGCTGGCTGGAATTCAACCACCGCGTGATGATGCAGGCGGTGGCGAATGAAAACCCCGTTTTTGAAAGAATCAAATTCCTCTCTATCGTCACATCCAATCTCGACGAATTTTTCATGGTGCGCGTCGCTTCCATCCGCGACCAGCTCCGGGCGAGATATGACGCGGTAGACCCTTCCGGCATGACGCCCAAGCAGCAGCTCATTGCCATCAGCGAACGCACGCACGAGCTTGTGGATATGGAATATTCCATCTATCACAAGTCGGTTCTTACCGAACTGCGTTCCAACGGCATTTCGGTGGTTCACGCCGATTCGCTGATGGACGAACAGGTCAAATTCTGCAAGAGCCTGTTTGACAACGCCATCTATCCCGTGCTGACCCCGCTGGCGGTCGACCGCAGCCACCCCTTCCCGCTGATTCTCAACAAGAGCCTGAATATCGGCGTGCTGCTGGACTGCGGCGGCGAGAAGCCGGTCTTTGCCACGGTGCAGGTGCCGGATAATCTCCAGCGCCTCATCAAACTGCCTTCGGAACAGGGCTTCATCTTCCTTCCCATCGAGGAAATCATCAGGATGAATATCGCCAAGCTGTTTTCCGGCTACAAGGTGCTGGACTGCGTTCCCTACCGCATTACCCGCAGCGGCGACCTCTCCTTTGACGAGGAGGAAGCCATCGACCTGCTCAGCGAAATCAAGAATTCCCTCAAGGAACGCAAGCGCGGCTCGGTTATCCGTCTGGAAATCGCCAGCGGCGCCAACCCGAAGATGCTCAAATTCCTACAGAAAAAGCTGGAAATCGAAAAGCGGGACATCTACGAAATCAACGGCCCCATCAACCTTTCCTTCCTTGTCAAGCAGCTCTATTCGCTGCCGGGATTTGAGCACCTCAAGGACAGACCCTACACCCCGAAAACCTGCCGCGACCTTCTCACCAATGAGAGCATTTTCAGCGTCATTTCCCGCAGGGATATTCTGATGTACCACCCCTACGACAGCTTTGATCCCGTCGTCCGGCTGCTGGACGAAGCCGCCGACGATCCGGACGTTCTCGCCATCAAGCAGACGCTCTACCGCGTGTCCAACAACAGCCCCATCGTGGCCGCGCTGGAACGCGCCGCCGACAGGGGCAAGCAGGTCACCGCGCTGGTGGAAGTCAAGGCGCGTTTCGACGAGGAAAACAACATCGAATTCGGCGAGCAGCTTTCCCGCATGGGGGCGCATGTCATTTACGGTGTGGCGGGACTCAAGACCCATTCCAAGATCACCCTGATCGTCCGCCGCGAAGCCGACGGCATCAAGCGGTATCTCCATCTCGGCACGGGCAATTACAACGACGTGACCGCCCGCATTTACACCGATTATTCCCTGCTGACCGCCGACCGGCAGCTGGGGGAGGACGCGACGGTCTTCTTCAATTCCATCACCGGCTACTTCCGCGCCCCGGTCATGCAGAAGCTCATCATGGCGCCCCACGCGCTGCGGCTGAACTTCACCAACCTCATCCGCGCCGAGAAGAAGAAGGCGCAGGCGGGGCAGCCTGCCGCGATTTTCGCCAAGATGAATTCGCTGGCCGACCCGGACATTGTGAAGGAGCTTTTCAAAGCGGCGGCCGCCGGGGTGAAGATACGGCTCTTTGTGCGGGGCATCTGCTGCCTGCGCCCCGGCATTCCGGGACTGAGCGAGAATATCGAAGTGCGTTCGGTGGTGGGACGTTTTCTGGAGCACAGCCGCGTCTACCTTTTCGGCGCGGAAGGCACCGAGCAGAAGCTCTTCCTGAGTTCCGCCGACTGGATGACCCGGAATCTTGATCACCGGGTGGAGCTGCTTTTCCCGATTGAGGACAGGGAAGTTTTCGCGCAGATCAAGAGGGACATTGACATCTACTGGCGGGACACCGTGAAGGCCCGCCGGCTGGGGAGCGACGGGGCGTACCACCGGATTTCGGGTGAGGACGTCAATGCGCAGGAGAGCCTCATCGACTACGATTACGACGAGGAAGAAGAAGAACGCGCCGCCTATAACGAAGACAAGGTGCTGTATCATGCCGAGCTGGAAGAGGGCTATGAAGACGGCATGGGCGACGACTACGACGGATATGACGAATACGACGAATACCACGACGGCGCGGACGACGAGGACGACGACGAGGACGAGATTGGTCAGGCGCCTTCCTACGGCGGCCGTTACGGGGAATACAATTACCGGTACGAGTACGGGGACGTTGACGAAGACGACGAAGACGATGTGAGGTAGAAGGTAGAAGGTAGAGAAAAAAGCAGCGCGCAGCGCCCCACGAGGGAGCGAAGCGACCGAGCAAGACGCGCCGAAAATTCCCGACAATCTCCGGCGAATACCGACGCAAGCCCCCACCAGAATTCCCACCCGATTCCCGCCCAAAAATTCCAAACGAAAGCCCGTGATTCCACATGATCAAAAATCTGCCGCAGGACAAATTCATGCTGCTGAGCGTGATCAACACCAAGCTGCGGGATAGTTATTCCGACCTTGACGCGCTCTGCGACGATCTGGAAGCCGACAGGGAAGCAATCATTCAGTCGCTCCGTTCCATCGGCTACGAATACGACCCCAAGCTCAACCGATTCTGCTGAATTCGGATATATTATAAAACATAAAACACAAAACACAAAACAGAAGGAGCAAAAGAAAATGAATGAAGAAAAAACTTCCCTGCGCACTTCCATCTGCCGGATCAAGCGCGGCGCTTTGCCGATGCTCATGGCGTGCTCGCTGATTCTCTCGCTGTGTATCAGCGGATGCCGCTCCAAGAACGACACCCCCGTCAGCCCGACCGATGAACCGGCGGCGTCTTCCGAAAGTCAGGAACCCGTGGAAAGCACGGCTGCATGGGACGCCGATGTCAAGCACATCGACAATTCCTATTTTCAGGAAGGCGATGACAAAACCGGCAACGGCTGCCTGAACATGTATGTCCATCAGTACGGCGACTATCTGTATTATGTTGATTCAAGACCGCTGTGGGAAGAAAAAGACGGTGAGGAGATCAACAGCTATATTATCAGAGCCTTGTCGCTGGACGGCGCAAAGATGATAGAAATTGACCGCTCAAAAAGCGGAACAATATGCTTCGATGACAGCAAGATGTGTTATGTCGCAATGAATAATATGCTTTGCGTGTATGATCTTGATTCGCATACCAAGCAGGAAATCCTACCGTTCACAAGCGATTTGGGAACCGATGTAAAGGCAATCTACGGCAATCATATTTATCTGTACGGTTCAAACGATCAGGGATTGTGCGTCAATTGTCTGGATACCGCGACGGGTGCGGTCAGCACGGTCTGTCAGGTATCCAACTGGGTCTGGGAGCTTTATGAGTACCAGTCAAAGCTGTATATCAGTGTATTGAACGACGGCGTTTACAAGATGGATGGCAACGGAGAAAACATGGAAAAGATCATTGATCTGGCCTGTGACCATATGGCCATTTATCAGGATCGGATCTATGTCAGACCGCAGCAGATCAAAGATGTGATCGGCATCTGGCGGTATGATCTTGACGGCAAAAACAAGGAAGTGCTGATCAAGGCGTCTTACACATGGTTTGATATCATTGACAATCAACTGATTTACAACACAAAGGTGGAGCATCCCAACGGCGTTGGTAAATCCTATTCGGTCGGAAATGCCATTATGCGCTATGACCTTGAGAGCGGAGAAAAGACGACAATCATGGAAATAGAGAATCAGTTCCCCATCTGCGCGGGCAACTGGATCTATTTTGAGGATTGGAGCGAAGACCAGAACCAGCAGCGCTGCCGCATCCGTCTGGACGGCACAGGCTATATGAGCCTGCCGTATTACATGGACTTTATGTAAAAAAATGTAAAGAATTCTCACTGACAGCAAGAGACAACATTCATACTAAGTATCATAAGTATCAAAAGTATCAGCCGGCATTCCGCAGCGGACATTCCATCCGCCCGGTCTGCCGGCTTTTGCCTTCCTTAGAGCCTGTTCAGAATCTCCGCGTGTGCGGATGGCGCTGCTGAACTTGTTCAGCTAGCAGATATTTTCGCCAGATGAAGCCAAAATCGCAGGCAATACTTTGTGTATTAACGAGATTTCTGGCAAAATATGGCGGAAAAGATGCCAGCCAGACGTGCGTGGAGAGATACGTCAGCAGGCTCTTACGCCTTCTGCAATTCAATGAGGTGGGCGACGCCGGGAATGCTCTCGCCCTGCCACGAACTTGTGGTGGACATGAGGGCGCCGGTGGCAATGGCCAGCACCCGATTCAGACTGCCCTCATTCATCAGCTTCATGATGTGGGAGCAGAGCACGCTGCCGATGCAGCCGCAGCCGGAACCGCCCGCGTGCACGTCCTGTTCCTCCCGGCGGAAGATCATCATGCCGCAGTCGTTGTGTTTTTCGCCGAGGTCGATTCCCTCCCGGCTGAGAAGCTGCCGCAGCAGGTCGCTTCCCACAAATCCCAGATCGCCGGTGAGAATCAGGTCGTAATCGGCGGGGGAAGTGCCTGTGTCGGTGAGGAACCGCTTGATGGTGTCGGCGGCGGCGGGCGCCATGGCCGCCCCCATGTTGCAGGGGTCCTTGATGCCGAGATCGTCGATAATGCCCACGCAGGCGGCATTCACCGCGATGGAGCCGCCCAGCCCGATCACCGCCGCGCCCGCGCCGGTCACCGTCCACTGGGCGGAAGGGCTTCTCTGCCCGCCGTAGCCCAGCGGCGTGCGGAACTGCCTTTCGGATGAGCAGAAATGGGAGGAAGTGACCGCCGCGCAGACGTCGGCCGCGCAGCATTCCACAAAGACCGACGCGGAAATCATGGCTTCCACCATGGTGGAGCAGGCCCCGTACATGCCCATGTGCGGAATGCCAAGGCTTCTCAGCCCGAAGGTGGAGGCAATGCACTGGTTGAGCAGATCGCCGGAAAACATCACGTCCACGCTTGCCGGCGGCAGTCTGGCCGCGTCAAGGGCAATTCCCACCGCCTCCTGCTGGAGCCGGCTTTCCGCCTTCTCCCACGAGGTCTGCCCCAGCATGGGGTCTTCATGCACCTTGTCGAACCGGTCGCCCAGCGGGCCTTCGCTCTCCTTCCTGCCCGCCACCCCCGCGAAGGCAAGCACCGTCGGCTTTCTGTCAAACCGGAATGTCCCGCGTTGCAGTCTTTGCATGATATTATTCCTCCTACAAAGTAATTTTTCTTTTTTTCTTTTTTATTATCATGTTCCGGAAGGGCTGAAAAATTCAAAAAATTTCAAAAAAAATAATGAGAAAAAAGTAAAAATCGCAATGAGCCTTTATCCTTCGCTTTCACAAAATAAAACAGGCCCGCACATCATCTGTACGGGCCTGCTTTATGATAGAAAAATCGGAAAAGTATGTAGGAGAAATGTATATTTCGGAATGTCGGTTGAAAAAAACGTCAGGCTTCTTCGGCTGCCTTGGGATTGTCCGCCTTGACGGCGCGGACGTATTCTTCCAGACACATGTTGGAGGAAACCATGACCTCGGCGGCGTCTTTGCCGACGTATCGCAGCCGCCACGGCATGTCCTTCATGCCGGTTGCCTTTTTCTTCTGGGCGGTGTACCGGATGACAAATCCGTGTTTGTGGGCATTGCGGCAGATCCACTGGTACTGGTCGGTGAGCGCGAAACCGTCCACGGAATTGGCGTCGGTGGAAATTTCCACCGTCGTGCCGAGCTGCGCTTCGTCCTCACCGGGGGCGGAAACTTCGGCGGCGGCGCGTTCCTTGGCTTCTTTGGCGGACGCGCCTTCCGCAATCAGCCTGTCGGCGGCGGCGTCAAGTTCGTTTTTCTGATCGTCGTAGGAAATATATCCTTTGACGGGGACAATGCCGAGTCCGTCGGCGGACATGGCTTCGCACATGCCGATAAACGCTTCGGCGGCGTCGGCGCGGAGCAGGACGTTTTCGCCGTTGGGCAGGGTGCCGAGGGACATGAGATTGTCCGGCACATAGTCTGCCGGCAGGGGAGCGTCCTTATTCACCACGCGGGGATAGGAATTCACTTCCGCCAGCGACTGCTCGGAGGCGGCCACCGTCACGAACGACTCGCTGTCGTCCTTGTTGATCTGAAAGGCGGCTATCGAAAAGGCTGCCACGGCGACCGCGGCGGCCAGAATGCCGCACCGTTTGAACAGCTTAATGCGTCTTAATGCGGCGGGGGATTTCTTTGCGCGGTAAACCGGCGCATAATACTTCCCTGTGCCTCTGCCTGCCATTGGAAATCACCTTTTTCCACACGATAATTTTTCATAATTTTTCACAAAAAACACACAAACAACCAAAAAACCTTTACCGGATTCCATTATAATAGGATGATTGTTACCGTGGGTTAAGCAATTCCGAAATAATTGTAACAGCTTTGTAAATTTTCTGTCCTGCATTGTAACGGGTTGAATAGGTAAGTTTAAAAGACTATTATCGAAAACTGAAATTTGTGTGAAATGTGAAGCGGGGGGCTTGCAAAGCGGCGGGAATTGCGGTAACATATACTCGCGGGGGAGTCTGCAATGGCAAACATCCTCCCGTTAAACGGCGGAAAAGGAGTGGATGAAAATGGGCGGCAGTTTCGGAAGCGGCGGCTATCGCTTTGACGGCGATGCCCCGGACGATTTCGAGGACGATTTTGCGGGGACGGATTATGCTCCCGACAGCAGGGATTATGACAAATACGATAAAAATGGCCGTGTAAGCGGGCCGTCGCCGCGCGGAGCATATTACGGCGGCGGCATGAACGGCATGAACGGCATGAACGGCATGAACGGCATGGACGACGACTTTGACGACGGCTATGACGACGGCTATGACGAGGGATACAACGGAAGCTACGACGACGGCATGTCCGATGCATTCGACGACGATTTCGACGACGGCTACAACACAGGCGGAACCGGCAGAAGCGCCGGCAGCAGGAATCCAAAATCCTCCCGCGGCGGCTACGACCGGTACGACGACGATTTCGACGACGATTTCGACGACGGCTACAACACAGGCGGAACCGGCAGAAGCGCCGGCAGCAGGAATCCACAATCCTCCCGCGGCGGCTATGACCGGTACGACGACGATTTCGACGACGATTTCGACGACGGCTACAACACAGGCGGAACCGGCAGAAGCGCCGGCAACAGGAATCAACCGTCCTTCCGCGGCGGCTATGACGATTACGACGGTTACAGCAACGTCAATTACTCCGATTTTGAGGAACGCGGCTACTATGCCGGCGACAAGCGCCAGCCTTCCCGCAACGTGGTTCCCGAAAAGCGCAAGCGTGAAACCCAGTCGGAACGCTATGACCGCTACGCCGAGGACGCACGGAAAAAGAGAAAGCGCATGGGCGCTCCCACCGGTCAGACAGGCGATTTCTACGACTACGATACCTCTTCCGACTACGGCGACAATTACGACGACGCGGACGGATATTACGGCAGGGATTACGGCCCCGCCGACCGCACGCCGGAACCCATTCCGCCGATCTACGCCAAATATCTCGGCACCGGGAACGGCGAAGGCTCCTATTACGAGGAGCATTACGGCAAGACAGCCAAGAAGAACAATTCCGTTTCCCTCCGCCGCCACAGAATGCAGAAGCGGATGAAGTTCATGGGGATTGCGGCGGCCTGTATCGGGGCAGTGGCGCTGGCGGTGTATTACTTCACGTCGGTGCACATCTACAACCCCGTCAAGGTGGATAATTCCATCGTCAATCTCCAAGGCTCCGACACCACCAAAATGCTGCAAAGCGTCATCGGCGCCAAGCTCAGCGACAAGACCCTCAAAATTGTGGTCAAGGGCGAGCCTTTCACCCTCAATCTCGGGGAATACGGCTTCAATTATTCCTCCGACGCGGACGGCACGGAGAAGGAAGTCACCAAGCAGGATCTTGACGGCAAGGAAATCAAGCAGACGATTGTGACATTCAAGAATATCCTCTACAACCAGACCAAGATGGAAACGCTGCTCAACAGCATTTCCGACAAGTACGGCACCACCATGGTCAAGCCTTCCTACACCATCGAAGGCGATCAGCTCATCATTACGGCGGGTTCCGACGGCGTCGGCATCGACGAAAACAGCCTCATGAGCGAGATTCTCGAACGCATCAAGACCGGCAATTACGAAGACAGTCTGGTGGAGGATCTTGTCACCACCAAAGCGCCCGACGTGAATATCGATAAGATTCACAAGGAAGTTGTCTGCGAAGTCAAGGACGCCACCTCCTACGTCGATGAAAGCGGCACCACCATCTTCAATTCCGACGTGGTGGGCAAGAAATTCGATCTGGAGTCGGCGCGTTCCCTCATTGCGGCGGGCGGCAACACATGGAATATCAAGCTCAAGCTCACCCAGCCCAAGGTGTCGCTGGTGGAACTGAAAGCCCCCTACTGTCCCGACCTTCTCGCCGAGACAACCACTTCCTTCAGCGCCGAGAACAAGACCCGCGCGGCCAACATCAAGAACGCTTCCAAGCGCATCAATACCTTCGGCAGCTTCGAGGACGGTTATATTCTCCAACCGGGCGAGATCTTCTCCTATAACGACACGGTGGGCGAACGCACCGAGGCCAACGGATTCTCCGTGGCGACGGTTTACACCAACACCGGTACCACCAACGACGTCGGCGGCGGTATCTGTCAGGTTTCTTCGGCGATTTTCTCGGCGGCCTTCAAGGCGGATCTGGAGATCACCCAGCGCACCAACCACATGTATAAGGTGCATTACTGGACGACCCCCGGCGAGGACGCGACGGTCAACTGGGGCACCCTCGACTTCAAATTCCAGAACAGCAAGAGCTACCCTGTCAAGGTCAAGATGATCTACAAGAGTTCCGACAAGAAGTACGACGGCAAGGCGACCATCACCTGTCAGATATGGGGCACCGACGACGGCTACCGCTGCGAGTTTGACAACAAGACCATCAAGATGGTCAAGACCACCGTGGTGGAAAAGAAGGCCACCACCGGCAAACCCCGCGGCAAGATCGAATGGGGCGATCCCGGTCTGACGGTGGAAATCTGGCGCGTGCGCTACAAGGACAACAAGAAGATCAGCAAGGATCTCATGTGGACCAGCATCTACCAGCCGCTTGCCACCGTCAAGTATGTGTAATTTTGCTACAACCGAATGCTTGCCACGCTCCGCAGGAAGGAATTGCGCGTCCTCCTGCGGGGCGTTTTTCAGTCGGAATAGTCCACCGGCTCACTGTTCCATCCCGGCTCATGCCCCCATTCCCGTTCCATGGCTCTGATGATATCCTCCTCCGAGAGGCAGCCGGGATAGAGGTCTTCCATTCCGGCATCGCTGTGAATAAAGCCGTCGTCACGGCCGCGTCCGTCCTTCCTGCCGGAAGGCGGCCGGTCTGCTCCGTCGCTCAGAAGCTCGCGGATCATGGGCAGGAAGTAGCGGAAGGAATTGATCTTCACGCCGTTCCTGCGGGAAGCCGCTCTGTCGATGGCGGAAAGAATCAGCCTGTCGTCCGCTCCCTCCTTCCGGATACGGTCGATGTCGTCCCTGTCGGATACTGCCAGAAATCTGCCCGTTGCGTCCAGATAGGCTTTTTCAATCGCAGCGTATCCGCCTGTATTGGCATGGCAGGCAGCAGCGGCGGCATCGGCAGCATCGGCAGACAATTCCCCGCATTCTTCGGCGGCATCGGCAGCGGCGGCGGCCTCTTCCTTTTCGGGGAAGAGTTCCTCCGCGCCCGCGCGTTTGCTTTGCTCTGCTTTTGCTTTTGCTTTGCTTTCGTTTGGTTTTGTTTGCTTTTCTTTGCTTTTGCTTTTGCTTTTGTTTACTTTTCTTTGTTGCATTTCTGCTGCATTTTCCGTGGTTTCTGCTGCATTAACTGTCATTTCGGGTTTCTCGGGCAGCAGCCAGTATTTTGACCGGTCGGACTTGCGGCGTGCGGTCACACATGAATAATGTTCCTGAATCTCGCGGGAAGTGATGACCGATTGGCTGAGAAGCTCGCTGTCGAAAAATCCCAGTTCACCGCAGTATCGTATCATTTCCGCGATATCACTGCTGGTGTAAGCGCAGTTTCCGACGAGATAGCGGTAGATGTAGGAAGCCAGCCGGTTGACCGGCATTTCGAGATAATAGCCGTTCCTGTAGACACAGCTTGTGGTGATATCCAGCACAACATACCCGACAGCCCCGTATTTTTCCATCAGTTCGATGAGGCGGAAGTCGTCCATGTCGTACACGCCCTTGTAATAAAAATCCAGTCCGGTTTTTCTCGGTCTTGCCATTGCGATCTCTCCTTTTCGAACAACTCCTGTTAAGGAATCAATTGAGAAATTAAATACCTTCTAAGGAATATTCTAGCATGGAATCTGATCTCTGTCAATAGGAAAATCCCATATAAAGCATTTTTTATTATATTTTTTATTCCATACCGCTTGACAAATGAGTTAGTTCATGCTAACATATAGGCAAATTGGTTAGTTTTAACTAATAAAAACTTTTACACATGTCACTCCTGCCACCAATGTGTGACACTTATCAAATAATGCTTGCAATCCGGTATAACGGAGTATAAAATGAAACTATGTTCAGCCCGATTGATCAGGGGAAAGGAAGAGAAAAAAATGCTGCAATTTATCTCGGAAAACATCGGCAACATGGTCGTTTGCGTCATTCTGCTTTTCCTCGTGGGAATGGCAATCCGCACCGTCATCCGGAACAGGAAGAAGGGCCACTCCTCCTGCGGCTGCGACTGCCAAGGCTGCCCCTACCCATGCGGAAAAATTTACAAAGGCAGGAGGTAGAAGGTTATACAACCACTTCCCACTTCCCACTGCCCACTTTCCACTTCACACGTTACAAAAAGGTATATTTTCATCAGGAGGTTATTTTTATGGGAACATTTCTTGAAGTCAACAATCTGGAAAAGTATTACGGCAGCGGCGAGAGCCGGGTCAGGGTCTTGCAGGGCATTTCCGCCGGCGTGGAAAAGGGCAGAATCTGCGTGATTCTCGGTTCGTCCGGCTGCGGCAAGTCCACCATGCTCAACATCATCGGCGGCATCGAAACGCCGGACGGCGGCTACGTCAGCATCGACGGCGAGAAGCTCTCCGACATGAGCGAAAGGAAGCTCACCCAGTACCGCCGCAGGCATCTCGGCTATGTCTTTCAGTTCTACAACCTGATTCCCAATCTCACCGTCCGCGAGAATATCGAAGTCGGCGCCTTCCTCGGCAGCAATACCCTTGATGTGGACGAGCTGATGAAGACCCTCGGTCTGTGGGAACACCGCAACAAGATTCCCAACCAGCTTTCGGGCGGTCAGCAGCAGCGCACCGCCATCGGCAGGGCGATCGTCAAGAATCCCGATATTCTTCTCTGCGACGAACCCACCGGCGCGCTGGATTACAAGACCTCCAAGGAAATCCTCATTCTCTTTGAGGAACTCAACCAAAAATACGGCAACACCATCGTGATGGTCACCCACAACGACGCAATCAAGAACATGGCGGATCAGGTCATCCAGCTCCGCGACGGCATGGTGCGCAGGGATTACCTGAACGGGCAGAAGATCCCCGCCGCCGAACTCGACTGGTAAGCCGGAGGTGTTTGGAAATATGGAAAAGAAGGTTAAAAATCCCCTTCGAAAGCGGCTTCTCCGCGAACTGAAACAGGACTTCGGCAAATATCTGGTGGTCTTCGGCTTCATCTTCGCCACCATCGCCATGGTGTCCGGGTTTCTGGTGTCGGACGTGAGCCTGAAAACCGCCTACGACGAGAGCTTTGCAAAATACAATGTCGAGGACGGACATTTTACCCTGTTCATGCCGGCGGAAAAGGGCTTCTTTGAGGATATGGAAAAGCTGTACAAGGTGAAGGTCAGTGAGAATTTCTACGCAGATTTTGAAACCGACGGCGGCAATACAGCCCGCCTTTACAGAATGCGGAGCGACGTGAACCGCACCGACCTATGGGAAGGGGACTATCCCGCGACGCTGGGCGAGATCGCCATTGACCGCCTGTACGCCGAGAACAATTCCATTGCCATCGGCGATTTCATCACGGTAAAACGCAGGCGCTTCCAAGTGACGGGCCTTGTCGCCCTCACCGATTACAGCGCCCTTTTCAAGAACAACACCGACATGATGTTCGACGCGAACCAGTTCACCGTCGCGCTGGTGAGCGATATTGACTTTAACGTCATTCAGAACAAGGATCTCAAATTCTGCTACAGCTGGGTCAATGACGACCGCACCCTTTCCGATGAGGAATGCCGCGACAAGGCGGAGGATATCATGCACTGGCTTGCCGAACGCGCCGTTATTACCGACTTCCTCAAGCGGGAGGACAATCAGGCCATTTCCTTCACCGGCACCGACATGGGCAGCGACAAGGGCATGATCACCGCCATGCTGTACGTCACGATGGTCGTGATGGCCTTCATCTTCGCCGTGACCACTTCCAGCACGATTGAACGCGAAGCCCGCGTGATCGGCACCCTTCGCGCTTCGGGCTACAGCCGCGGCGAGCTTCTGCGGCACTACATCGCCCTGCCGATCATCGTGTCGCTGGTCGCCGCCGTGGTGGGCAATATTCTCGGCTACACCGTGCTGAAGGAATACTTCGCTGCGTTGTATCTGCACAGCTATTCCCTCACGAAATACCGCACGGTCTGGAGCGCGGAGGCCTTCTGGCTGACCACCGTCGTTCCCATCGTGATTCTGCTGGCGGTGAATTTAATCGTCATCAGCCGCAAGCTGCGCCTTTCCCCGCTGAAATTCCTCCGGAGCGAGCTGACTTCCAGCGACAAGAAGCGGGTGATTCATCTGCCGCATAAGATCGGATTCCTGACGCGGTTCCGCCTGCGTGTGATTTTCCAGAACATGTCGACCTATGTGACGCTCTTTGTGGGCATCCTGCTGGCGAATGTCCTGCTGCTCTTCGGCCTGATGATGGCGCCGCTCATGGATAACTTCCGCGAGACGGTGCTGGACAGCAAGCTCTCCAACTACCAGTACGTGCTGAAAGCGCCGGTTTCCACCAGCGACCTGAAAGCCGAGAAGTACTGCCTGACCCAGCTTCAGGATGAACCTTCGGGGGAGGAAGTGATGGTCTACGGCATTTCGCCCGACAGCGAATATTTCAGGAACATCACCCATCTGGCAATTCCGGCGGACGGCGAGGCGTACATTTCCGAAGGCTACATGCAGAAATACGGCATTGAAGCCGGCGAGAATGTGACCGTCAAGGAAAAATACACCGGCAAGACGCATTCCTTCCGGGTGAAGGAAGTTATCAATTACCCCGCGGCGCTGTCGGTCTTCCTCAGCGACGACGCCTTCCGGAAAAGCTTTGAGAAAGAAGACGGCTATTACACGGGCTATTTCAGCGACGTGAAGCTGAGCGACATTCCCGACGCGTATATCGCTTCGGTCATCACGGAGCATGATCTGGTGGTCATTGCCGACCAGCTCGACGACAGCATGGGCGTGGTCTTCCCCATTATGGGCGGCTTTGCGACGCTGCTCTACATGCTGATGATCTATATGCTTTCCAAGCTGGTGCTGGAGAAGAACGCCCATTCCATTTCCATGACCAAGATTTTGGGCTACAGCGGGCGGGAGATCGGCAAGCTGTATATTTCATCCACCGCGTGGGTGGTGATGATTTCGCTGGTGGTGACGCTGCCGGTTGCGGCATTCCTGATGCGTTGGATTTACGGGCTGTTCATGGCGAGAATGCACGGCTGGCTGACCTTCTTTGTAGCGCCGGCGACATACGGGAAGATGCTGGCGATCGGGGTTAGTTCGTACTTAGTGATCGGGTCGCTGCAATACCTGAGGATCCGGAAGATACCGATGGGCGAGGCGCTGAAGATCAACGAGTAAAGATAAGGCAGGAAGTAGGAGGCAGAAAGTAGGAGGCAGGAAGTAGGAGGCAGGAGGCAGGAAGTAGGAGGTAGGAGGCAGGAAGTTTGAATAAGGCATTAATTTTTGAAAAAATAGCCTTTTTCCGCTTTACATACGAAATAAAAAGTGTTAAAATATACAGTGATGAATTGCGATGTCCGCAAAACGTCTTTCTCAGGATTAACGCGGTGTGTGCCGGATATGCGGCTCTTACCGCAGACGGCGAGTTCGTTTTCCCTCTTACGAACGGAGCCGCATTCATATGAGCATCACATCGCATTTCAAATCTTTTTAAAAATTCCTTAAGGAGGAAACTGAAAACATGGCCAGAAAAATGAAAACCATGGACGGCAACAACGCCGTTGCGCATGTATCCTATGCGTTCACCGACGTTGCTGCGATCTACCCCATCACGCCTTCTTCCGTAATGGCTGATGAAACCGACAAGTATGCCGCAGCAGGCAGAAAGAACCTCTTCGGCAGAGAAGTGCAGGTCACCGAAATGCAGTCCGAAGGCGGCGCGGCCGGCGCTGTTCACGGCTCCCTCTCCGCCGGCGCTCTCACCACTACCTACACCGCTTCCCAGGGCTTGCTGCTCATGATCCCCAACATGTATAAGATGTCCGGCGAGCTGCTTCCCGGCGTTATCCATGTTTCCGCCCGTTCGCTGGCATTCCACGCCCTCTCTATCTTCGGCGACCATTCCGACGTCTACGCCTGCCGTCAGACCGGCTACGCCATGCTCTGCTCCAACAACCCCCAGCAGTGTATGGATCTCGGCGCTGTCGCTCACCTCGCCGCCATCAAGGGCCGTGTGCCTTTCCTCCATTTCTTCGACGGATTCCGCACCTCCCACGAAATCCAGAAGATCGAAACATGGGATTATGAAGACCTCGGCGAGATGCTCGACTGGGATGCTGTGAATGCCTTCCGCCGCCGCGCTCTCAATCCTGAGCACCCCGTCATGCACGGTTCCGCTCAGAACCCCGATATCTTCTTCCAGACCCGCGAAGCCTGCAACAAGTTCTATGACGCTGTTCCCGGCATCGTAGAGGAATACATGGACAAGGTCAACGCGAAGATCGGCACCAACTACAAGCCCTTCAATTACTATGGCGCTCCCGACGCGGAGAAGGTCATTATCGCCATGGGCTCCGTCTGCGACACCATCGAGGAAACCCTCGACTACATGAACGCCGCCGGCGAGAAATGGGGCGTTGTCGAAGTTCACCTCTACCGTCCCTTCAGCGCTGAAAGACTGGTCGCGGCGATCCCGGACACCGCCAAGTACATCAGCGTCATCGACAGAACCAAGGAGCCCGGCTCCATCGGCGAGCCTCTCTATCTGGACGTCGTCGCTTCTCTGGCTGACAGCAAGTTCGCCGGCATCAAGATGACTTCCGGCCGCTACGGTATCGGTTCCAAGGATACCACTCCGGCTCACATCATCGCCATCTACCGCAACATGGACGCGGCCGACAGCAAGAAGAGATTCACCGTCGGCATCGAGGACGATGTGACCCATCTCTCCCTCAAGGTCACCGACAATCCCAACACCACCCCCGAAGGCACCATCTGCTGCAAGTTCTGGGGTCTCGGCTCTGACGGCACCGTCGGCGCCAACAAGAATTCCATCAAGATCATCGGCGACCACACCGATATGTACGCGCAGGGCTATTTCTCCTACGACTCCAAGAAGTCGGGCGGCGTCACTGTCAGCCATCTGCGCTTCGGCAAGTCCCCCATCCGTTCCACCTATCTGGTCAACAAGGCCAACTTCGTCGCCTGCCACAATCCTTCCTACATGGATAAGTACGACATCGTTGAGGATCTCGTTCCCGGCGGCACCTTCCTGCTCAACTGCATCTGGTCGGGCGAAGAGCTGGAGAAGAACCTCCCCGGCAAGGTCAAGAAGTTCATTGCCGACAACAACATCAAGTTCTACACCATCAACGCCATCAAGATCGGTCAGGAAATCGGCCTCGGCACCCGTGTGAATACCGTTCTCCAGTCCGCCTTCTTCAAGCTCTCCGGCGTTATCCCGATCGAGGACGCTGTGAAGTTCATGAAGGACGCCGCTACCAAGTCCTACGGCAAGAAGGGCGAGGCCATTGTCAAGATGAACCATGACGCCATCGACGCCGGCGTGCAGGCGATCGTCGAGGTTCAGGTTCCCGAGGCATGGAAGAACTGCACCGACGACAGCAAGGTTCAGGTTGCCACCGGCGACAGACCCGAGCTGGTCAAGTTCGTCAACGACATTCTCATTCCCGCCAACGCACAGAAGGGCGACAGCCTGCCGATTTCTACCTTCATGGATATCGTGGACGGCACGCTCCCGCAGGGTTCCGCCGCTTACGAGAAGCGCGGCATTGCGGTCAGCGTTCCCGAATGGGATCCCGCCAACTGCATCCAGTGCAACTTCTGCTCTTATGTCTGCCCGCATGCCGTCATCCGTCCCATCGCGATGACCGCCGATGAGCTGGCAAAGGCTCCCGAAGGCACCAAGTCCAAGGATCTCACCGGTCTGCCGGGCTTCAAGTTCGTCATGACCGTTTCCACCCTCGACTGCACCGGCTGCGGAAGCTGCGTCACCGTATGTCCCGGCTTCAAGGGCAACAAGGCGCTCAGCATGAAGCCCATCGCTTCTCAGATGAGCGAGCAGGCGGTCTTCGATTACGGTCAGACCCTCGACGTCAAGCCGGAAGTCGCCGCGAAGTTCACCGACGCCACCGTCAAGGGCAGCCAGTTCAAGCAGCCGCTGCTTGAGTTCTCCGGCGCCTGCGCAGGCTGCGGCGAGACTCCTTACGCCAAGCTGATGACCCAGCTCTTCGGCGACAGAGCCTACATCGCCAACGCCACCGGATGCTCCTCCATCTGGGGCGGCTCCGCGCCTTCCACTCCTTACACCGTCAACAAGAAGGGTCACGGCCCGGCCTGGGGCAACTCCCTCTTTGAGGATAACGCTGAGTTCGGTCTCGGCATGAACCTCGCCCAGAGAGCCATCCGCGACAGACTCAAGGAATATGTCGAGAAGATCGCCGGCTGCGAGAACGCGACCGCTTCCGCCAAGGCCGCCGCTGAGGAATACCTCGCGACCTTCGACAATTCCGCCACCAACAGAGCCGCGACCGACAAGCTCATCGCCGAGCTGGAGGCCATGGGCACCTGCGGCGAGACCGTTCAGAAGATTCTCGCCGACAAGGACTTCCTCGCCAAGAAATCCATGTGGATCTTCGGCGGCGACGGCTGGGCCTACGACATCGGCTTCGGCGGTCTGGATCACGTTCTCGCTTCCGGTCAGAATGTCAACGTCCTCGTCTTCGATACCGAAGTGTATTCCAACACCGGCGGTCAGGCTTCCAAGGCGACTCCTGTCGGCTCCGTCGCGCAGTTCGCCGCAGCCGGTAAGGCCGTCAAGAAGAAGGATCTCGCTCAGATCGCTATGAGCTACGGTTATGTCTACGTCGCACAGTGCGCGATGGGCGCGGATTACACCCAGACCCTCAAGGCATTCCGCGAGGCCGAGGCATACAATGGTCCGTCCCTCATCATCTGCTACGCTCCCTGCATCAACCACGGCATCAAGGGCGGCATGGGCATCTCCATGACCGAGGAGAAGAAGGCCGTCGAGGCAGGCTACTGGCATATGTTCCGCTTCAATCCCGCTCTCGCCGCGGAGGGCAAGAATCCCTTCACCCTCGACAGCAAGGCGCCGAGCGCAAGCTACCGCGACTTCATCATGGGCGAAGTCCGTTACAACGCCCTCACCCGCGCCTTCCCGCAGAGAGCCGAAGAGCTCTTCACCAAGGCCGAGAAGTGCGCCGAGGAGAAGTACGAGCACCTCGTCACCCTCGAGAAGGTCTACGGTCAGGAGTAATTTTTCCCCGTGTATTTTCATCGTTACCTCAAAGCGTTAAATAAATAAAATCCACGTTCACCAAGCCGCTCCGGAAAAAGCCGCCGCGCCAAGCACGCGCGGAAGGGCCTTCCGAAGCCGCCGTGAGCGACGGATTCTGACTTGAAAAAAATTCAACCGCCGTTCTGCCAGCGAAGCAAGCTGGCAAAGCGGCGGTTTTTGTTTTTTATAAACGCGCGGAACGATTGACGAAGCGGAAAGAGTATGGTATAATGTATTTGAAAGGGAGGAATGATACCCATGTCAGATAAACCCGTTAACCGTGAATACAAAGACCGGCTTTTCAAATTCATCTTCGGCAATCCCGATAAGAAGGAATGGACGCTCAGCCTTTACAATGCCATGAACGGCTCCGATTACACCAACCCGGAGGATATTACCCTCAACACCATCGAGAACGCCGTTTATATGGGCATGAAGAACGATGTGTCATTCCTGATCGCGGACACATTCAATTTCTACGAGCATCAGTCGACCTTCAATCCCAATATGCCCATGCGAATGCTGATTTACGCCGGCATGATTTACGACGGATACACAGAAACCTGCGACGATTACCACCGGTTCAGCTCCCTCCAGCAGCACGCGCCGACCCCGAAATGCGTCTGCTTCTACAACGGGATGAAGGAAACGCCGGACAAACTCATACTGAAACTGTCGGATTCCTTTGCGCCGGATTCCGACCCGGATATTGAGGTCAGGGTGACGATGGTCAATATCAACTACGGCCACAACGGCGAGCTTCTCCGGGAATGCAAGCCGCTGAGCGACTACTCGTACTTTGTGTACCGCGTCAGAAAGAACCGTTGGGCGGGCAACAAACTGGAAGCGGCGATTGATCTGGCAATCGCGGAACAGCCGGAGGATTCATTGATCAAGCCGTTTTTAATCAAGAACAGAGCGGAGGTAAAGAGTATGTTTATAACGGAATACGATGAGCAGAGAGCCTTTGCCGAGCAGAAAGCGGAAGGGAGAGCGGAAGGCAGAGCGGAAGGCAGAGCCGAAGGCAGAGCGGAAGGGAGAGCCGAAGGGAGAGCCGAAGGCAGAGCCGAAGGCAGAGCCGAAGGGAGAGCCGAAGGCAGAGCCGAAGGGAGAGCCGAAGGCAGAGCCGAAGGGAGAGCCGAAGGGAGAGCCGAAGGCATGGAAAAGGGCATGGCCGAAGGCATGGAAAAGGGCATGGAAAAGGGCATGGAAAAGGGCCTATCGATAGGAGAGGCCAAGGGAAAGCTGAAGGCCTTTATCGAGCTGGTCAATGAAGGTTTGCTGACGAAAACGCAGGCGGCGGAAAAGGCGAATATGACCGTTTCGGAATTTGAAGCGGCGATGATGTCGGTGTGACGGAATGCGGCGCACGGCATTCCCGGATGCCGTAAAAAATACCTTGTATTTTTACAACGCATGTGATACAATAGGAAAAGCACATGCAGAATTTCGATTTAGGAGAATAGCCGACATGAATTTATCGAGAAGAATCATCGCACTGATCGCCGCGCTGGCGGTATGTCTGACACTTGCTTCCTGTTCCGCGCAGAAAGAGGACAACGGTGTGGCCTATGAGAAGGACATGAAGATATCCGCCGCCGCCGATCTGGAAGGCAAGGCGGTCGCGGTGCAGCTTCGTTCCGCCGAGGACGCCTTTATTGTCGCCGCCAAGCTGACCGACTATCCCAAGCGCTACAGCGACATGAAGGCCGCGGTGCAGGATCTTGTGGACAAGAAGGTAGCGGCGGTCGTGGTGGACGCCAATTACGCCAAGCAGCTCACCGACGGCGTGGAAGGGGTCAGGATCGTGGAGGGCAGCATCGGCAGGGTGGACTACAGGTTCCTGTTGAATCAGTCCGACGCGAAGCTCGCCGAAAAGATCAATCAGCAGATCGCCGCGCTCAGGGAATCGGAAGATTATCAGCCCATGATCGAGTCCGAGCTTGTGAAGGGCGAGAACTACCGGGTGGCCAAGGAAGATGCCGAGCTGAAAAAGACCTTCACGCTTGTGGCGGAGCCGGCGTTTGCGCCCTTTGCCTATGAAAAGAAGGGGAATCTCAGGGGTCTGTTCGCGGCGGCGGCCGACGCGGTGGCCTACGGGTGCGGAGGCAGGCTCGAAACCAAGACGGTGGATCCCGTGCAGATTGACGACACCAAAAGTCAGGCCGACACGGACGAAGTCACTTCATTCGTGACCAACGAGGCGATGACTGTCAAGGGAAACAGGAATGCCCTCTGCGTGGTGACGTCCGAAGCGGCTGCGGAGGATACGGTATTTGTCACGACCGACAGCTTCTACACCTCGGAATTGGTGATGATTGTCCGCCAAGAGGAGAAAAAGTAATCCGGCCTTGTGCCTGATGCATACGATGATACAATGAAAAAGCCGCCGTTACGATGGAATGTTGTGCGTATGTCACATTTGAAATAAAGTAACGGCGGCCTTTTTTGCCAATTTGCTTATTTTACTTATAATTTAAAAAAAAACTTGACAAAGCGGCCGGCAAAGTGTATAATGTAACACGCTGCTAAATATGCGGGTGTAGTTCAATGGCAGAACCCCAGCCTTCCAAGCTGGTCGTGTGGGTTCGATTCCCATCACCCGCTCCATCAAAGCCCTTTGCGGGGCTTCTTTATTACTAAACAGATGCGCCAGTAGCTCAGCTGGATAGAGCAACTGCCTTCTAAGCAGTAGGTCGGGGGTTCGAGCCCCTCCTGGCGCGCCAAAAAACGCCCCGCGTTTTTTGTATTATTCACTATTCACTATTCTATTCACTGAATTCGCTGGATAGCTGTTTTCATATGGTGGTATTGGCGCAGTTGGTTAGCGCGCCAGATTGTGGCTCTGGAGGTCATCGGTTCGACTCCGATATACCACCCCACAGACGGCCGGCACGGTTCTTCCGTGCGAAGCATGCGTGCCGGCAGGTCTTTCTGTATACCCAACGTACCCTATCTTGGGGTGTCGCCAAGCGGTAAGGCAACGGATTTTGATTCCGTTATCACGCTGGTTCGATCCCAGCCACCCCAGCCAGCAAAACAGTTTGCTGCCTGAGGAGTTCTTCCGTCCAACAGCAAACTGAATATATGATCCATTAGCTCAGTCGGTAGAGCACTTGACTTTTAATCAAGGTGTCCGGAGTTCGAATCTCCGATGGGTCACCAGAAAAGCCCTTTCGTAATCGCGAAAGGGCTTGATTAGTAATTACGGAGAATTGGATACAGGAGGGATAGGTGTGATATCTGTTTGGCGGGAGCGTGTGCAGGCCGGCGTGAAGCGCTTCACGGCATATGCGGCGGGGCAGCGCGGCGCAAAAATCCTGTCGATTTGCCTGTCGGCGGCCGTGACGCTGCTGCTGCCGGCGTTTTTGTCGGACAGCACGCTGCTGTTTTCCAACAGCTTTGTATCGGTCGTCTTCGCGGCGGCGCTCTATCTGCTCTTTCGGACGTATCGCGGCGCGGCCCATTGCCGGAGGGAGCTTGTGCTGACCCATCTGCTGGGAATGCTGCTGTCTCTTTTCACCGCGGCGGGAAGGGCAATGGAGCAGAGCGGACAGTTCTTTCCTGTCTCACCGTTGAAGGCGGCAGGCATTCTGCTGTACGGACATGTATTCGCCTGCGGCATTTCTCTGGTGTGGAACAGGCTGTCCGCGTCAAAGCCGGCATTCGCCCCGTCGTGCGGCGGGAATGCTGCGGGCGCAGGAATTTCCGGCAGGCTGCTGTCGTTTGCCGCCGCCCGTCCGTGGCTGGTGGCCGTCAGCCTGCTTGTCTGCTGGGTTCCCTGCTATATCGCCTTGTTTCCGGGGGGATTTATGTATGATGTGTCGGTGGAATTCCATCAGCAGTATGACACCTATCTGTCCTGCTTTCCGCGTCTGCATTCCGCTCTGCTGATCGGCTGCCTGAACGCGGCGCACCGTCTGACCGGCTCCTACAACGCCGGAATCGCCCTGTATTGCGGGGTGCAGATGGCGGTCTTTTCGGCGCTGTTTACCCATATGCTCGTGATTTTTTACCGGCAGGAAGTCCGCCCTGTCCTGCTGTATCTGTCCTGGCTGTACTTTGCCTTTTTCCCTGTGATTCACCTGATCATCACGGAAACCGGCCGGGACACGCTGTTTGCCCTGTTCTTCGTTTATCTGGTGACGCTGCTGTATGTAGCGGCGGACGACGCGGAAGGCTTCTTCCGTTCGCCGTGGAAGCCGGCGCTGCTTGGCGCTGTTCTCGCGCTGACAGTCCTGTCAAGAAACAATACGAGCGAGCTTCTCGTCATGCTGCTGCTGACAGGCATGGCGGCCATTGCGTGGCTGCTGTTCCGCGGGAAATATTTTCGCGGCATCACGGTCTTTTCGGTTTCGTGCCTTGCGGTGTTTTTTTCGCTTTCGCTGCTCCTCGGCGCGGTGTGCAGCCCCATGCAAAAAGCCAATCAGGGTTCGGCGTTCGGGCTGGTGATTCAGCCGCTGTCAAGAGCCTATACGGAGGAAAAGGACAACTGGTCAGAGGACGATCTGGCGGAATTGGAGAAATTCATCGACGCGGAGCATTTGCGATACAGTCCCGAACTGGCCGATACAGCGAGGGAAGCGATGAAGGAAGAGGCCATCAAGTCCGATATCAGGGGCTTTGTGAAGCTGTGGGTGAGAACCGGACTGCGCTATCCCTGTTCCTATCTGAACGCGGTGACCGCTCTGACGCGTTACGGCTGGTATCCCGACAGCGTGCTGGACGGGTATTTCAGAGCCAATGTGCAGGCGTATGAAAAAAGCTACTTCATTACCGGCGTGAGTTATCCGGGATACGAACCGCATATCTGGAGCGGGGGAGAGGACTATTACAGAAAGATTGCGATGACCGTTTCGTTTGAAAAGATACCGGTTGTGTCCATGCTGTTTTCGGTAGGGTTTCAGAATTGGCTGATGCTGCACTGTTTCTTCTATGCGGTTTACAGGCGCAGGAGAAGTCTGTATCTTCCTCTGGGCGTGATACTGGTTTATCTGATGATATGCTTTTTTGTTCCGATTGTGATTATGAGGTATTATATGCCGCTGTTTCTGCTGTTGCCGCTGAGCGCGGTTATGACGCTGCATTACAATGAAAAAAAGGGAAGCGCCCAGCGCCAATGAAAAAAAGGAAAGCACCCAGCGCCCCTTCGCTGCAACGGGCTTCGATCAAGAGGTTCCCGGGCGTCACCAATACAATTATCAATCCCAAAATCATTTTGTCCCGATTTGCAATACAACCCGAATCTATTTCCGTGGAGCGACGGAACGCTCTGATTTTTTATCCGAAAGGAAGGAACACAATGAATATAATTATCGTGGGCAGCGGCAAGGTCGGCAGGGCGCTGACCAAGCAGCTGGCAAGGGAGAATCACGACGTTGTCGTGATCGATAAGGATCCGCAGGTGGTGGAAGACCTGATCAATGCCTTTGACGTCAACGGCATCTGCGGCAACGGCGCGTGCTATGATATTCAGAAGCAGGCGGGGGTCGACAAGGCCGACCTGCTGATCTCGGTCACGCAGACCGACGAGCTGAATATTCTCTGCTGTATGCTGGCCAAGAAGATGGGCTGCCGTCATTCCATCGCCCGCGTGCGCACGCCGGAATATTCCAAGCAGCTGGACTTCATGCGCACCGGTTTCGGCATCAGCATGCTGGTCAATCCCGAATATCTCGCCGCCAACGAAATCGCGAGAATTCTCCGCTTCCCGTCGGCCATCAAGATCGAGCCGTTCGCCAACGGCCGTGTGGAACTTGCCGAAATCGGCATTTCGGAGGGGAATGACCTGATCGGCAAGCCGATTCATATCATTCATGAGAAATATCACGTCAGCGTGGTGGTCTGCACCGTCAAGCGGGACGGCGAAGCCATCATTCCCAACGGCGATTTCATCATCAAGCAGGGCGACCGCATCAGCGTGACCGCCACACGCCCCGAGCTGGTCAGTTTCATGAAGAAGCTGGGGCTGTACCGCACCCGCACCAAGCGGGTCATGATCGCCGGCGGCGGCAACGTAGGCTATTACCTCGCCTATCAGCTCACCGAGTCGGGTCACACCGTCAAGGTGCTGGAAAAGAAGGATATCCGTGCGCTGGAACTGGGCGATATCCTGCCGGGTTCGGAGATTATCGTGGGCGACGCCACCGACCGGGAAATGCTGAATGAGCAGGGACTGGCGCATCAGGACGCCTTTGTTGCCCTGATGGGACGGGATGAAGAAAACGCCATTATTTCGATGTACGCCCGTTCGCAGAACGTCGGCAAGGTGGTCACCAAGGCCACCCGCATTTCCACCGACGTGCTGAGCAGCATCGGGCTGGACACGGTCATTTCGGCGCAGGAACTGGCGACCGACCGGATTCTCAGCTACGTCAGGGCGCTGCACAATTCCGAAGGCACCGCCGTGCGCACCCTCTACCGCATTGTGGACGGCAAGGCGGAGGCGCTGGAATTCAGCGTGCCGAATGACTTTGCCTGCATCGGAATCACCTTCCGCGAGCTGAAACTCCGGCGCAACCTCGTCATTGCCTGCATTATCCGCCGCAACAAGATTATCTTCCCCCGCGGCGGGGACTGCTTAGAGGCGGGGGACACGGTGGTCGTTGTCACCTCCAACGAGAGCCTCCGCACGCTGGCGGACATTGTGGAATAAGGCGGTGCGGACATGAATTATCATATGATCAGATACGTGCTGGGGCAGATTCTCAAGCTGGAGGCGGCGCTGATGGGACTGCCGCTGCTGGTGTCGCTCTATTATCTGGACGACGGCATGATACCGCTGCTGTCCGTGATGCTGCCGGTCGGCATTCTGGGGTATATTCTCACCGGCTTCAAGCCGAAGAACCAGACCATCTATGCCCGCGAGGGATTTGTGATTGTCGCCTTCGCGTGGATGATCATGTCTGCCTTCGGCGCCCTGCCCTTTGTATTCAGCGGCACCATTCCGGATTATATCGACGCGCTGTTTGAAACCGTGTCGGGCTTCACCACCACCGGTTCCACGCTGGTGCCGGATGTGGAATCCTTCCCCATGAGCCTCAAGATGTGGCGCAGCTTTACCCACTGGATCGGCGGCATGGGGGTGCTGGTCTTCGCGCTGGCCATCCTCCCCGCCGGAAGCGCCCAGTCCATGTATATCATGCGTGCGGAAGTGCCGGGGCCGTCGGTGGGCAAGCTGGTGGCCAAGACCCAGATCACCGCCCGCATTCTCTACGGCATCTATGTCTTCTTCACCGCGCTGGAAGCGGTCATGCTGCGATGCACCGGCATGCGCTGGTTCGACTGCGTTGCCAACGCCTTCGCGACGGCGGGAACGGGCGGATTCTCCGTCCTGAACGACGGCATCGGCGGCTACCACAATGTCTGGGTGGAGGTCGTGATCACCGGCTTCATGCTGATCTTCAGCATCAATTTCAATCTCTTTTACCTGCTGCTCATCAAGCGGTTTTCCGACGTGGTGCGCAACGTGGAAATCAAGGTCTTCTTTGCGATCTACATTGTCTCCACCCTGCTCATCACCTGCAACATCGCGCCGATGTACCATTCCTTCTCCAAGGCGCTGCGGTACGCCGGCTTCACGGTGGCGTCGCTTTCCAGCTCCACCGGCTTCGGCAATTCCGACTTCACCCGGTGGCCGGGTCTGTCCCAGACCATCCTCATTCTGCTGATGTTCTGCGGCGCCTGCGCCGGTTCCACCGGCGGCGGTCTGAAGGTCGCCAGAGTCATGATTCTGCTGAAATCCGGCGTGAGGGAAATGCGCCGCCAGCTCAATCCCCGCGTGGTGGCGACCGTCAAGCTGGAAGGGCAGTCGGTGGACAGCGAGCAGCTCTGCACGCAGGGTTCCTTTTTCATTATATATATGGTGATTCTGCTTGTTTCGACGCTGCTCATTTCGCTGGACAAATTCAGCTTTGACGTTTCCTTCTCGGCGGCGCTCACGGCGCTCAACAACATGGGCCCCGGCCTGAGTGAAATCGGGCCTTACGGCAATTTCGCCGATTTCACCCCCTTCTCGAAGATTGTCATCCTATTTGACATGCTGGCGGGAAGGCTGGAAATATTTCCGGTGCTGATTGCCTTCATGCCCAGAACATGGAAAAAAGCGTAACCCTTCCGCCATGCGTAAAGTGACGAAATTTTGATCGGAAAATTATGCAACTTTCCGAACGGCGGCGCGGAAGTGCCGTGTGAAATTGAATTTTCGCTGTCTTACATGGAAAAGTTATCCACTAAAATTCACGGAAAATTCACATAATATTCATTATATTTGTGCCAAAGCACCAATCAGATTCTTTTAAAATTATTCAAATTATCATAAATCCCTCATCATTTTGGTGGGGGATTTTTTGTGCCGCCCGGTTTGTTATCAAATATTTCAAACCTTCGTCATATATGCTTAATTCTTAGGGGTACAAAATTGATAGAAAATTTATAGTTGACTGAGTAATTTTTAGTGCTATAATATTACTGATAGCTGAATTGCCCCCGGATTCATCATTCATCCATATTTTTTCAAAGATAGGAGATCTGTCTATGTTAAAAAGAAGTGAATACGTCGTTATGTCGTTGTCATTTGTATTTATGCTTGCCATATTTCTTGTGATTTCGATGAACTACATCACCGACTCCGCCGCCAGCAACAATGAGATTACCGACAAATTCGATTCGTCGACCCATATCGCCGACGTCAACAAGCTCGAAAAGGAATATCTCATTATCAAGGGCGACGACACCGTTATCTGCAACAACGTGAAGAAAGCCCTTGAATACGCCAAGAAGGGCTACAAAGTGGCGGGCAGCGTGAATGAGCTGACCAGCACGGACTTCAAAGGCATCAAGGCTGTCATCGTTACCACCCCCAACCTCGGTTCGCTGGGCGATATGATCCTTCTCATGAACTCGGTAAAGAACGGCGTCAATATCTTTTTTGCCGCTCTGCCCAATGAAGGCTCGGACAACTATGACAATTACTGCGAGGCTATGGGCATCGTATCCAGAACCGGCGAGTCCTCCATTGCCGGATTCCAGACATTCGAGGGCCTGCTGGTGCAGAAGAACGATATCGTCTGCAACGATTATCCCATGGTGGCGGAGGATATCCGCATCGACGCCACCTGCCGCAAGTATATCTTTGAATATTCCCCCGATCCCAACGCCGATCAGAGCGAAATGGTTCCTCTGCTCTGGAGAACGGTGTACGGCGAGGGTCAGATTTTCGTGCTCAACGCCGACTTTATGGAACAGAAGTACGGCGTGGGTCTCTGCATCGCGGTCATGGCCGCCATGGAGCCGGATTACGCCTATCCGATTGTGGATTCCAAGGCGTATTTCATCGACAGCTTCCCCTTCCTCAGCTATGAAAACGGCGACGCTATGATGCGTTTCTACAACAGAGACTCGCAGGCTTTCATCAAGGATCAGGTATGGCCCAACCTCGTTACCATGATGAAGGATTCCGACATCAGGTTCACCGGTATCTACTACGCCTATCTCACCGACGCGTCGAGAGAAACCACCAACTTCAACACCGAAACGCTTTCCTACTTCAAGCGGCAGTTCAGCAAGTACGGATGTGAATTCGCTTTCGGCGGCTATCACAAGGACGTTCTCAGCGACAAGGAAGCTGAGGAGGACGCCATGGAAGCAAGCTATAACCAGTTCAAGTACAACATGGGCAATTACAACCTGCTGACATATAAGTACTCCGACACTATCAATCAGGCGGTGCAGACCGACATGCTGCGCAAGCTGAGAAAGGTCAGCGTCTATATCAGCAAGATGGACGTCCCTGAGGGCAGCAGCGAATACCAGGCGGATCTCAGTCTGGCCGACCACAACATCGTGAATCTCCCGATTATCTGCGAAGAAGCCGTGCCGAGCTATCAGGATTACTGGAAGGCCTGCAATATGGCTTCCGGTCTGGGACTTTCCACCCACTACTTCGACATGTATGACATTATCACCAACAAGAGCGATTTCAGTCTGGAGTGGATGGCATACGCCCAGAATCTCGCCAAGGAATACAACCTGCTCAACAGAGGCACCTCGTGGCTCAGCGAAAAATCCGCCGCCCAGACGGGCTACCTCGCCAAGAGATATCTCTGCCTCATGCCGACCATTACATTCACCGACAGCGAGCTGAATATCAAGTGCGAAAACTTCGACGACAGCGCACAGTTCATCGTCAAGACCTCCAAGAAGCTCAAGCCGGACGACGCCAATTATGAAGCCACCAAGATCAGCAACGGCTTCTACAAGGTCGCGATATTCAAGCCGGAGGTCACCATCAAGCTGTACGGCTGATGAATGAGTTACAAACTGAAATTTCATATAATTAAGGAGGAAATAACTCAATGAAGGTTTGCTTGATTGCAGAAGGCAGCTATCCTTATACCTTCGGCGGCGTTTCCGCTTGGGTGCAGATGCTGATACAGGGCGTGCCGAAGGTGGAATTTTCCATACAGACCATCGTGGCGAGCCGCGCCGACGCGGGTGATTGCAAATTCGTCATTCCCGCCAATGTGGTTTCCATGCATGACACCTTCCTGACCGATGACGACGTGGTTCACAAGGTGCGCAGCAAGACCAAGATGTCCTCGAAGGAAAAAGACGCTTTCAAGTCGCTGCTCTACGGCAAGAATGTTGACTGGGTCACCATATTCAATTTCTTTGAGCACAAAGATGTTTCCATAAACGGTCTGCTCATGGGCAAGGATTTCTATGACATCGTCATGGAATTCTACAAGGACAAATATTCCCAGACGGTTTTTGTCGACTTCCTGTGGAACACCCGTTCGCTCTACCTGCTGCTCTTCAAGGTGCTGAAAACCCCGATGGAGGTGTGCGACATCTATCACTGTGTCGCCACCGGCTATTCCGGCATTCTCGCCGCCAAGGGCAAGGTGCTTTACAACAAGCCGATGATTCTCAGCGAACACGGTATCTACACCCGTGAACGCGAGGAGGAAATCATCAAGACCAGCTGGACGCAGGGTATTTACAAGGATATCTGGATCAATTACTTCTACTGCCTGTCCGACTGCGCCTATTACTACGCCGACAAGATCACGTCGCTTTTCGTGGACGCCCAGAAGATTCAGCTGGAGCTGGGCTGCGACCCCGCCAAGACGGTTGTCATTCCCAACGGCGTCAATATCAGCGATTACGAGTCCTTCCCGCGCAAGGATCCCAGCGACCCCTACGTCAATCTCGGAGCGCTGCTCCGCGTGACCCCGATCAAGGACGTCAAGACGCTGCTCAGCGCCTACAGCTTCGCCAAGGAGGAAGTGCCCGAGCTGAAGCTGTGGATTATGGGGCCGACCGACGAGGATCCCGATTACTACAACGACTGCCGCGAGATGGTGGAGGTCAACCGGCTGCTTGACATTGAATTCACAGGCCGTATCAAGCCGAAGGATTATCTCGGCAAGATGGATATACTCATTCTCACCAGTATTTCGGAAGGTCAGCCCATCGTCATGCTGGAAGCCATGGCCTGCGGCATTCCGTGTATCGCCACGCAGGTGGGCGACTGCGCCGGACTGATCCGCGGCGATCACGACGATATGGGCGACTGCGGCATCATCACGCCCACCATGAATGTCGCCCGCATCGCGCAGGCGATTGTCACGCTGGCGAAAAGCCCCGAACTTCGCGCCAGAATGGGCGAAATCGGCAAGAAGCGCGTCGCCGATCACTACACCAAGGACGGCTGGCTGAAGGAATACGCTGAAATGTACGATCACTTTGCGGCAGTCGGCACAACCGCTGTCACAAAGGACAAACAGGAAAAAAAGGAAAAAAAGAAAAAATAACCGGAAGGAAAGAGGCGCTGTATGGCTGGTATAGGTTTTGAATTAAAAAAGCTGATGGGCAAGGGCAACATTGTCAACCTTGTGGCAGGTACCACCTACGCTGTCATGGTTACGATAGGCCCTACCATACTGCTGGCTAGCACACTGATGCTGATGTATGTTGTGCTGCCGTATTCATCGGAGGCGTTTGCCGACAGAGAATTTCTGTCGTCAACCATTCTTTATGTATTCATATTTTCCATGATCATCACATCCCCGCTCAACTCGGTTCTGTCGAGGTACGTGGCGGATAAGATCTATCAGGAGCAGATAACCGACATCATGCCGGCTATCAATGTCGGTCTGGCACTCAATATGGTGCTGGCTTTCCTCGCTTCGCTCTACATCGTATTCAGAGAGATCGAAGTGGGCATCGACCCCTTCTTCACGTTCCTGTCCTACTGGTTCTTTATGGTCATCAATATGTCGCTCTACCTGATGACATATGTGTCGGCCCTGAAGGACTACGGCAAGATCGGTATGGCTTACTTCCTCGGAATACTCGCCGCGCTGGTGTATGCCATCATTTCGGTTTATGTATTCCACAATGCGGTTTCCTACTCGATTCTCGGCTCCATGGTGCTTTGCTTCTCCATCATTTCCACCATGCTGTACGCCAACCTCAAGACCTACTTCAAGGTTTCGAGCAAGAATTACACCGAGGCGCTGAAATACTTCCTGCGCTTCAAGCCGCTGTTTATCACCAACTTCTTCTACACATTCGGACTTTATGTTCATAATTTCGTTTACTGGACGACCGACCGCAGCGCCTATATTGGCAATGTGTTCTGGACGGCTCCCGATTACGACATGGCGACCTGTCTGGCGCTCTTTACGAATATTTCCACACTGGTTATCTTCGTCGTCAAGGCGGAAACCTCCTTCTTCGGTTCCTACCAAGCCTATCTTGAAACGGTCAACGGCGGCGGCGGCGAGGACATCGAGCTTGCCAAGAAGAACATGTTCCGCACGCTCAAGAGCGAGCTGTTCTACATTATCCGTTTCCAGTTCATTCTGACCATCATCTTCTTCATACTGGCTATGATCTTCCTGCCCGACTTCGGATTTGAAGGGGTCATTCTCTCCATCTATCCGGCGCTGGCAGCGGCCTACTTTGTCACCTTCATCATGTACTGCGAAGTCATCTTCCTTTTCTACTTTGATGACGGCGTGGGCACCTGCATGGTGACGATCGGCTTCTTCCTCGGAACGCTGATCGGCTCCATCATCACCACCTACTTTGATGTGGTTTTCGCAGGTCTGGGACTTTTCCTCGGCGCTTTCATCGGCTGGACGATAGGATATATGCGTCTGCGCAGGGTCATTGACAAGATCGACGAGCAGATTTTCTGCCGCGGCATGATTGTGAATACCACTTCCGCCGGCAAGATGACCAAGAAACGCATTGACGAAGCCGACGAGCAGCTGACCGCCCTCAAGAAGAGCAAGGAGGATAAGGTCAAGCAGGAGGCTGAGCAGCAGAAGCAGAAGATGTTCGCTGAGCAGAAGGCCAAGCGCGAGGCTGAGATGAGAGAAATCGCGCAGAAGGCAAAGAAATAAGAAAAAAGAAAGCAAGCGCGCAGAAGGCAAAGAAATAAGAAAAAAGAAAGCAAGCGCGCAGCGCCAATAAAGCGAGCGTATTTTCTCCAGGCGAGCGCGGGGTGCAGGGGACTGGTTCCCTGCCGGGGGTCTGGGGGCAGCGCCACCAGCGGGGCGGTGGGGCAGAGCCCCACGAGCGAGCCTAGCGTAGCGGTGCGAGCGAGCAAGACCCGCCCCGACCCGCAAAAAGGGGAGGGCGACTACAGACGGAGGAACCGACCAAAAGCAAGACCCGCCCCGACCCGCAAAAAGGGCATTGCCATCAACGCCCCCACCCGATCCATACAAAATTAAAAAAGGAGGCAGCAGGATGAACAGCGAAATGAATGTCGTCATCACGGTGGACGACAATTATATCCGACCGGCGCTGATCATGCTGGAATCGCTCTTTGAACAGAGCGGGGCGGGAATTCATGTTTACCTGCTGCATTCCAACGTCTGCAAGGAAAATCTGAAGCGGCTTTCCGATCACGTGGGGAAGTACGGCGGGACATTCACCGATATTCCGGTGCCGCCGGAGCTGTTTGAAGGGGCGACGGTGACCAAGTACTTCACCAAGGAAATGTACTACCGCCTGCTGATTCCGCAGCTGCTGCCGGAGGAAGAGCGGGCGCTCTATCTTGACCCGGATATCATCATCTTCCGGTCGGTGGAGGCATTCTACCGGAGCGATTTTGAGGGAAAGCAGATGATAGCGGTGCCGGATTTTCTGGGCGACAGCTATTACCCCGAACGCAAGAAGAATCTCGGGCTTTCCGACGAATACCGGTATGTCAATTCCGGCGTGCTGCTCTTCAATATTCCGCTGATGAAGGAACAATTCCGCATCGACGACATGTTCCGCTTCATGAATGAATGCGGGCTGCCGCTGGAATACCCCGATCAGGATCTGATCAACGTCTATTTCAGGGATGACCTGAAATACGCTCCCCGCGAGTACAATTTCACCACCGAATACGTCGGAACGGGGGATTTTTTGAAATATGTTTTCAGCCCCGGCTACAGGCGGAAGGAGCGCGAGCGGGTGGTCATTGCGCATTACATGGGCAAGTGCAAGCCGTGGAAGCCTTCGTACTACTACAAATACTACCGCAAATACCGATCCTATCTGAATCCCTATCTCACGCCGGCGGAAAAGCGGGAACTGCTGTTCCGGCCGTGGCTGGTGCTGCAATCGGTCTTCACCGCGGCGGCGAGAGTCATTTTTAAGGAGGGATGAGGTTGAATGTTCTAATCACGGTGTCACAGAATTACTGCAAGTATTCTCTGACCATGCTCAAGTCCCTTTTTAAGCACAACAAATGTCCCATCACGGTCTACCTGATGTATTCCAGAATCGACGACGCCATGCTGGAATATATGAGACAATTCATCGAGTCGGCGGGCAACCGCTTCATGCCGCTGAGAGTGGCGGACGGTATGTTCGATGACGCGCCGGTCAATATGCACTTCACCAAGGAGATGTATTACCGGCTGCTGGCCAGCCGCATGCTTCCCGAAAGCGAGGAACGGGTGCTGTATATGGATCCCGATATCCTGATCAGGGGTTCGGTGGAGGAATTCTATTACCTGCCCTTCGACGGAAACATGCTGATCGCGATGTCCGACCCGCCGCAGCAGAACGACCCGAAATGCCCCGACAACCGGCCGCATTACGTCCGGCTGGGACTGCCCGAAGGCAGCCGTTACATCAATTCCGGCGTGCTGCTGATGAATCTCCGGCTGATGCGGGAAAAGGGCTTCGATGTAAACAGCATTTTCGAGATCATCGAGGCCAAGAATAAAGACCTCATCTATCCCGATCAGGACGCGATCAACATCTATTTTCAGGACAGCATGAAGATATGGAAGAACCTGTATAATTACAACCCCGGTCTGCTGGCGAATGAAGTGGTCAGATGGGGACTCAGCAAGAAGTACAGGCGGCGGGAAAATCCCATCATCGTTCATTTCATGGGTCCGGTCAAGCCGTGGAGCATTCACTACCGCAACAAGTACTGCTTTGAGTATCAGGAAGTCTACAGGGAGTTCGCTCCGCTGGGCTACCGGCTGCTCTGTCCCTTCCGTCCGGCGGTGGCGGTGTGCGGCTATGTGCTGACGGTGGTGTGCATGATTCTTCATGTGCAGCGTCCGGGCAAATAAGCAAATAACCAAATAAATTACAGATATAATCCCCGACCGGCGCTTGCGGGCAGTCAGCGGGGTTTATAAGGCGGGAAGTCGCGCGCGTGACGCTCCCCGTTGAATAAGCGAATGATTTTCAAATATACAAAGGAAGGTTGTGGGTACAATTAAAGTTTTGATTGTAGGTTCATATGGTTTCTTTACCAATTCACTGGTGCAGCGCCTTGCCAAGGAAGGCTGCGAAATCTATATGATAACAGGAAAAAATTCTAAGCTGAAGGGCAGAGGCCTGCCCAGACACATCAACTATGATTTTGCGCTGGACGATCCGCTGATCCAGAACATCATCGACTCTATCGGGCCCGATTCCATGGTATTCGTCGGCTCTCAGGACACTTCTTTTGCGTGGAACAGCAATTCCGACGCGGCTGTCTTCAACGCGGCCATTTCCAATGTGCTTACCTGCGCCAGCAACGCCGGCGTACGGCACATGGTCTATCTGTCCTCCGCTGACGTGTACGGCACGGATTACGATACGCCGGTCACGGAGAAGAACAAGCCCGCACCTTCTTCCATCAGAGGACTCACCCTGCTCAACGGCGAGGGTCAGTGCAAGATCTACAACGACAATACCGGCCTTAAGTCGGTCATTCTCCGTCTGCCTGCCGTCTACGGCCCGCAGGCCAACACGGACGAAGAACTCAACATCGTCAGCAAGTGTTTCCTCTATGCCAGGATGGGCGTTTCCTTCGATTGCGACCTCGATATGGAATACAAGACCATCTTCATCGGCGACGCGGTGGACGCCACCTACAGAGCCATCGCCAACACCTCCATTCCCAACGGCACCTACAATGTCGAAGGCAACGAGTATGTTTCCAACAGAAACATTATCCAGATGGCGGAGAAGATCTGCGGCTCCAAGATCATTGTCAACGACGTCAAGTCCGCCGGCAAGGGCTGCACCTGCAACCCCGTGGGCAGCCTCTTCCAGAAGGCGACGGGCTACAAGCCGATCGTCACCCTCGAAAACGGCATGGAGCGCAATTACAAGTGGGTTGCGAGCAATTTCAGCGCACTTCAGGAAATTTACGCCACCAAGAAAAAGCGCGGCGACAGCGCGGCGTGGAACGAAAGCAAGAAGCGCATCAAGGAAATCGGCAAGGGCCTGCTCGCTTATATCGAGAGCATCGGCCTCTGCGGTATCGCCTGCGCCGGCACCTATTTCGCCAACGACTTCACCATGCTCAAGTCGCTTGACTTCTTTGTCATCTACATCATCATCATGTCGGTCGTTTACAGCGTGACCCATTCCTACATCTCCATTTTCCTGTCGTCCATCATGTATGTCGTCATGAAGATGGTTTCCGGCATGGAATTCTCCGAGGTCGTTCTGGATTACGGAACGCTCATCAAGATACTCTTCTTCTTCTTAGTGGGTATTCTGGTCGGCTACAGCAAGGACAGACTCAAACTGAGGAATACCGAGCTGACAGAGGAAAAGGCCGCGCTGCAGGAAGAGCTTGCCAGAATCTACGACATCTCCGAGCGCCATATCCAGATCAAGAAGATGTTCGAGGAACGCCTGATCAATTACGACAACTCCATCGCGAAGGTGTATTCCATCGTTTCCCAGCTCGACCTGCTGGATTCCGAAAAGATCGTCAATTCGGCGCTGGACGTTATCATTCAGATCATGGGCGTGCAGGACGTGGCGATTTACGTCAAGAGCAACGAAGGTCTTTACCGTATGTCGGGCGCTTCCTCCAGACGCGCTCAGAAGATGCGCAACATCATCAATCTGGAGGATTACGAACAGCTTGAAGGCGTGCTGCTGGAGGACAGAATTTTTGTCAACCGCAAGCTCGACGGCAATCTGCCTTCCATGGTCGCGCCTGTTTTCTCCGAGCAGAGCATGATTTACATGATCATGCTGTTCAACATGGATTTCGACAAGATGACGCTCTATCAGGAAAATCTCTTCTCGGTTCTTTCCAAGATCATCGCCTCCAGCTTCGAGAAGGCTTACCGCTATCAGAGCGACACAAAGGATTCCCGCTATGTTCCCGGCACGAATGTCCTGCTGGCAAGCGCATTCACCGAGATTGTCAAGACCAAGCTGGAAGGCACCGGCCACAATGTCGCCGATTTCGCCGTGCTCCGCACAAGGGTGGACGACAACTCGCAGCTTATGGAAAAGGGCGCCGCTCTCGGCGGTATTCTCCGCGACAACGACTATGTCGGTCTGAGCGAAAAGGATCCCAACGAGCTGCTTATGCTGCTTAACAACACGACCGAGAAGGATCTGCCCTTTGTTTACAAAAAGATCGCCCGCATTGATTTGGAGGCAGAGGTGGTGTCATTAGATGAATACAGGAATTAACCTTGAACGCATGATCAACGGATTTCACTTTACCCTCAACACAAGAGATCCGAACTTTATCTATCAGATAGTTGTCGTCAATACCGCGATTGTGCTGGCTTATCTGCTGCTCTTCACCCTGCTGGGCAAGTTCAGACCCGCTGTATGCAAATCCATCGTGATGTTCTTGACGCCTCCCTTCGGTGTCATCTGCTTCGTTGTCAATTTCATCGTTTCCCTGTTTGACCGCAAGTCGGACATCGACTACCTCGAACTGACATTCAGCAAGGAAAAGAGAGAATTCGCCAAGCAGACCGACTACGAAACCGAGAAGGAATTCGTTCCTCTGGAAGAGGCGCTGATCATCTCCGATGTCGAGGATAAGCGCCGCGCGCTTCTCAACGTGCTGAAGGCCGACGTTTCCAACAACATGAAGTCGCTGGTCAAGGCGCTTGACAATGAAGACCCCGAAACAGCCCACTACGCTGCCGCGGCGCTCATGGATATTTTGCAGAAATATTCCAAGAAGCTCGCCGGATTCCAGCAGAAGTATCAGGAAAATCCGCAGGACGCCGACATCAACAAGGAATATGCCGATACCACCTTTGAGTATATCAGCAGCGGTGTTCTGGGCGAGATAGAGGTCAAGAAGTATTCCCATCTCTATGTGGAGCTTATCGACAATCTCAACACCTTCCATCCCGAAATGCTGGACACCGAGCACTACAAGAACGTGGTGGAATGCCTTATCAACATAGGCAAATACGACGACGCCGACAGATGGGCCAATCTCTCCATCGAGCGCCAGCCCAATATGGAGCAGTCCTATCTCAACGCGCTCAACGTCAAGTACAAGACCGAGCAGTGGGATGATTTCAAGATCGTTCTCGACAAGATGCTCAAATCCGGCGCGCAGCTTTCACAGAAGGGCATAGGCGTTGTTCGTTTCTGGAACCGCAAATGATGCGGCGAAGCAAAAACTGACGCAGTAGGAGGGAAACGAATGTTATCATTATCCGACGCACTTGCCAATTTGTCCAATCTGCCGATGATCTCCAATATGATGACAAGCGGCTTCTTTGATCAGAAGGTCATGAACAACATATGGTCTTTCATATGGTTTGTGGTGGCTTACGCAATCTTATTTATTGTCATCCCTGCCAAGGTACTCAATCTGAAGCTCTGCGACGGGGAGTTTCTGGACAACGCGATGATCAGCATTATCGTCAGTCAGGTGACGCTGGCTTCGATCGTGTATGTGCTGGGCTTCATGAAGATCTATAACAGGCTTACCTTAGGGCTGTCCATTATCTTTATCGTCTTGTTCTATGTGAAATTCAAAAACAGGATCAGTTTCAGGCAAAAGCTGAATGATTTTGTCTTTGTCCTGTCTGACATACTCAACGGACAGCTGAAATTCCCCATCATTGTGCGCGATTATTTCGGCGAAAAACTCAGCAATATTTCGCATGGCCTCAAGAGATTCATCAAGTGGTACTTCAATAAGAATGTCGTTTATCACATTCTCGGAACGGTCAGCCTGCTGGTGCTTGCGGTACGCCGCGGATATTTTGCCATGACGAGTCAGGCCTTCCCGACTTCTGACGTTTCGGTTCACACATCGTGGATCAACTTCCTGGACGCCGACTTCATTTTCAGCGACGGCATTTATCCCTTTGCCATGCACAATATCGTGTCTTCCTTCGCGAAGATCACATTCATTGACGTTGTTACCGTCATGAGATTCATCGGCCCCCTCAACGCCGTCTTCATGGGCGTTGTGCTGATGGCGGTCATTTCGAGGGTCTTCAGAAGCCCCGGCGCGGCGGTTGTCACGGGTATGATCTACTGCCTGAGCAGCTTCGGCACCGGCGCGGTCATTGACCGTGTGTTCTTCTCGCTTCCTCAGGAATACGGCATGGTGTTCATTATTCCCACAGGATACTTTATGGTGAAGTTCCTGGAGGATCAGAGGAATATCGATCTCATTGCCTTTTCATTTTCCGCCTGCATGACCGTATCGGCGCATTTCTATAACGCGTTTTTCTCGGTGCCGCTCTGCTTCTGTCTGGTTCTTTTCTATATACCCATTCTGTTTCACAAAAAGGTATTTGTCAAGATGGTGCTGGCCGTGATTCTGGCGGCGGTGCTCAGCGTCGGGCCGATGCTGGTCGGTCTGACGCTGGGATACCACTGGCAGGGTTCTCTTGACTGGGCCGTCAGCATGATGGAAAAAGGCAGCGATTCCGGGGAGCAGTCCTCCTCCGAAACCGCCGAAAAAGAAAAGTCCGGCGGTGAAAAGGCGGAGGACGAGGAACAAGGCCCCGATTTCATAGAAAAATCCGTCAATTCCTTCAAGTTCACCATGAAGAATATCACGGATTACTGGGGCTATGTGGTGTATATCTCTTCGGTTGTCTCCATCGGTCTGGGCGCGCTGGTGCTCCTGACGACTTCCAAGAAGAAGCAGGCCAAGGTCGCCATCGGACTGGGACTGTATATGCTGCTCTTCAATTATATTATCATGAATCCCACCACCTTCGGATTGCCGGCTCTGATCACGGGCGACCGTTCTCCGGTCTATCTGGTCTATCTCGGCGCCATCATGATCGGCGTGCCGTTCGGGCTTTTCTGGATCGTATTTGAGGAAAGACTCAAGCCGGTGCGCTGGGTGGGTTCCGTTGCCTTTGTGACGGCCGCCCTCTTTGTCATCGTGTTCATGGGATCCACCTTCCAATCCAGCGCCTATTTCAGGCTGAGTTATTCCTCTGTCACAGAGCAGTACTACAGGATCAAGGAAACCCACCGCAAGGACACATGGACGATTGTGTCCACGGTTGACGAACTGGCTCTCACCCGCAACAAGGGCTGGCACTACGAGATGTGGGAATTCATTTTCCGCATGGAGCAGTACGACCCCACCAGAGTCATACAGATTCCGACGGAATATGTCTATTTTGTCATAGAGAAGCGCCCGCTGAAATATGCCGACACCAATTATCTGGGGCAGGCGGAAACCCTCTATCCCAGAGTCAGCAAGGATGCGGCGAACCAGCTTCTTTCGGAGCAGACCGTCCGCACAAGGAAAAAGAGCGACTACTACGGCATCTATGAAAACAGACTCGCGATTATGTCCAAAGCCTATTTCTGGGCGGAGAAGTACATGAGCTACTTCCCGGATCAGATGAGCGTCTACTATGAGGACATGGACATTATCATCTACGAGATCAAGCAGAATATGTACGCTCTGAATAACTTTGCCATTGATTACGGCTACAATACGATCACCATGGAGCAATGGCTCATCGAACATCCCGAAGCGCTCGGACAGACCGCTCCCGCCGTTTCCGACAGCGACCTTGCCGCCGGCACGGAGGAGAACGCGGAGAATACCGCCGAAACAACGCCGTAACGGAAGTGAAGGAGCTTGCAGCATGGAGAGCATCGGAATGAAGAAAAATACAGTCAGTATTATTATTCCTGTGTATAACTGTGGGGAGTATCTGCCGCGATGTGTGGATTCTCTTGTCAGGCAGACATACAGAAGTCTGGAGATCATTCTCGTGGACGACGGTTCCACCGACGGAACCCCCGGGATATGCGACAGACTCGCGGAATCGGACAGCCGCCTTGCTGTGGTGCATAAAGCGAACGGCGGCGTGTCCTCCGCCCGGAACGCGGGAATCGAGGCGGCGGGAGGCGCATTCATCACGTTTGCCGACGCTGACGACTATGTGGAACCCGAACACATTGAATGCCTGATGAAGCTGATGCGGCAGCGTGACTGCGATGTAGCTGTGTGCGGCTTCATCAGTGAGGACGAGGAAAAAACTTCCGCCCCGCAGGCGGCGCGTTCATGCTCTGACTCAAAAGATGCTGCGAAAGAAGTATGCTGTGACTATGACCATGACAGCGCTGTCTGCGAATTGCTCGCCGGCGGCGCTGTCGGCGGTTATGTATGGAATAAGCTGTACCGCCGCGAGCTGCTGGAAGACGTGAAGTTCCGCGGAGACATCAAAATACTGGAAGACCTGCGCTTCAATTACGAAGTCTTCCGGCGGGTGGGGAAAATGGCGGTGACCGGCCGCCGGACATACCATTACATACAGCGGGGGCAGAGCGCCATGCACCGCACCTTCGGCGACGAGCACCGCAGGATGGTGGAAACGGCGAGGGAAATCCGCGACGAACTCGCGGGCGCTTCCCCGGCATTGGCCGACGCGGGCAACGGGCTGCTGGGCACCACGATTCTGTGGGTGTCGGACGTGATGGCGGAGTACGGCCCCTATGACAGGCAGCTTTTCCGGCAATACTACGACGAATTCAGGCCGTTGAGAAAGAAATACATGAAGCTGAGCCGTATACCGTTCAGCTACCGCATGAGCGCGGTATTTTTTACCATGGGATTTCCCGTCTTCAGGCTGGCGGTGAAACTGGTGAGAAAAATTTTATAAGAAAGGGTGAACGCATATGGGAGAAGTCGCGGCAAAGAAGAAAATTCTCTTTGTCACCAATACGATGGGACGCGCCGGCGCGGAAAAATGCCTCCAGGCGCTGCTGGAACTGCTGGATCCGGAAAAATACGACCTGTCGGTCTATTCCATCATCAACCGCGGCGAATTATACAGCGATATGCCGGCATACGTGCATATTCTCAACAAAAATCCCTGTACCAGATCGGTGCTGGACAGCGCCGGACTGGCCGCCATCGGACGGCAGATTCTCTGGAGCCTCATCAAGAAATGCAGCTTCCTGACGTATATTCCCTATTTCTTCCGCGTGCTGATTCACCAGATCAAGTGCAGGCACCTCGATTTCAGCAAGCTGTTCTGGATGCTGCTGGCGAGGAATGCCAAGCGGTTCGACGGGGAATACGATCTGGCGGTTGCTTTTATCGAGGGAGCCGCCACCTATTACGTCGCGAATTACGTCAAAGCAAAGAAAAAAGCAGCCTACGTGCATATCGACTATCTGGCGGCGGGCTATTCCCCCAAGCTGGACAGGAAATATTATGACAAATTCGACCGGGTCTTCTGTGTGTCGGACACCGTGCGGAAGGTATTTTTGCAGGCCTATCCGGAGTACGCGTCCAAGACCTTCTTCTTCCACAACATGGTGCCGAGAGAGCGGATCATCCGGCTGTCGAAGGAGGGCGAAGGCTTCACCGACGGCTTTGACGGGCTGCGGATTCTCACGGTCGGCAGGCTGCATTATCAGAAGGCATACGACCTTACCATTCCCGCGCTGGCGGAACTTCGCCGGAGGGGGCACAACGTGCGCTGGTACGTGATCGGCGAAGGGGCGGAGGAAGACAATCTCCGTGCGCTGATCAGGCAGAACGGCGTGGAAGACAGCTTCATTCTGCTGGGGACGACGCCCAATCCCTACCCCTTCATCGCCGGATGCGATATTTATTCCCAGTCGTCGCGCTTTGAGGGCTGGTGCATTGCCTTGGCGGAATCGCTGGTGCTGGCGCGGCCGGTGCTGGCTTCGAAATGCGCGGGCAACGAGGAACAGGTGACCGACGGCGAAACCGGCGTGCTGATTGACCTTTCGGTGGAGAATATTGTCGCCGGCATGGAGAAGCTGATTACTTCCCCCGAATTAAGGGCGAAATTCACACGCAATCTCAGCGGGGTTGCGCTGGATTTCAGGAAAGATCTGGAAATGCTATACGCGTTGACGGACTGATAATGTGACCATTTGGCAATTTGGCAAAGCAAAAATCAAGCGGAGGTGGCATTTCATGACATGCCTCGACAGAAAAACGCTGATACTGATACCGGCCTTCAATGAAGAAGGAAGCATAGCGAAGGTCATTAAAAATATCAAAAACGAGTGCGGCAAAGTTGATATTCTGGTGATCAACGACGGGTCGCGCGACAAGACCGCGGAGGTGGCGGAGAACGCCGGCGCGATAGTGGTTTCGCATATCTATAATATGGGCTACGGCGTATCGCTCCAGACGGGGTACAAGTACGCGGTGGATCACGACTATGAATTCATCATTCAGATGGACGCGGACGGACAGCACGATGTATGCAATATCGGCACAATTTACAACAAACTGATACACGGAAAGCATGCGTATGACATTGTAATCGGTTCACGGTTCATCGGCGAGCGCCAAAGCAGCATGAAAGTGGGCATTGCGAAGAAGGTAGCGATCGGGTTTTTCAACATGGCGATCAGGCTGGTGACACGGAAGCAATTCACCGACCCGACGTCAGGATTGCAGGGGCTGAGCCGAAGGGCCTTCACGGCGTATTCATTGTATGATAATTTCGACACGAATTATCCGGATGCGAATATCATCACGAAGATGCTGCTGAACGGATATTGGATGCGGGAGGTTCCGTCGGTGATGCATGAGCGGGTGACGGGAGTGAGTATGCATAGCGGGTTGCGGAAGAATATTGAATACATGTTTACGGTGACGTTGAATATACTGGTGGTTGTGATGCAGTTTTATCTGATAAAGAAAGGGCATAAGGACATTACGGAAGAGCTGGATTTGACATAGGAGGGAAAGAAAAAGTATTATTTTTTAAACTTTCCTTTGCCGCCAACAATTGCATGCTCTCTCTCTGCATGATTCCAAACCTTCGGATAAAAATAGTACGGGTATTCTTTTTGAACGGCATGTCGCTCAATCAACTTGCCGCCATGAAAATATCCTGTATCAAACTGCAAGGGACGGTACGACAATGAACAGAAAATTCCGCATTCTCTGCGCTGCTGCCGCTCTGTCACTCATGGTTCTTCCCGTGAGCTGCGGAACGACTCGCAACGGAACAACTTCCAACGGTATGAATCAGAATGGCATCTACGACGGCTCCAACGGCCGGAATGCCCTTAACGGCGCCGGTCAGCTGATTGATGACACGGGCGACGCTATCGAAAGAGGTGCCGACAGCATTCAGCGCGGTCTGGATCATATGGACGATGGAATGACAGACAATTCCACAGTTTCCACCACATTTTCCACAACGACCAACACAACCACAACCACCACACGCGCACCGGCTTCCAAGAGATAGGCTTTTCGCCTGAGCTAAAGTCCATTCATGCCAAAAAACGGACGGCACGTCCTTCGCCTTGCAAGGCAAAGCAGACGCGCCGTCCGATTTTATTTTGTATTCACAATTATTGACAATATTATACTCAATAACGATTTAGCGTGCCGCCTCGGACTTCACAAAAACCATATATGAAAGTTTTTGCTCGTCCTCGGCTGGCAGCTATTGCCGTTATTGAGTATAACAATGTTCAGTGGAAAATTACTTCACAACCACAGTCCAGCCGAATTCGTCCGGAATTTTGCCGAACTGCATGCCGGTGATCTTGTCGTAGAGCATCTGGGAAATTTCGCCGATTTCGCCGTTGTTGATGGGAATGATGGTGTCGCCGCACTTCAGCTCGCCCACAGGGGAAATGACCGCCGCCGTGCCGGTGCCGAACATCTCTTTGAATTCGCCCTTCGCGTTGGCTTCAATGAGTTCCTCAACGGTGATAAGGCGCTCGGAAACCTTGTAGCCCATGGTCTTCAGCACTTCAATAACCGACTTTCTCGTAATGCCCGGGAGAATGGAACCGCGAAGCACAGGAGTGACAATCTCGTCGCCCAGCACGAAGAAGACATTCATCGCGCCGACTTCCTCGATGTACTTGCGCTCCACGCCGTCCAGCCAGAGAACCTGACTGTAGCCCTGCTCCGCCGCGACGTCCTGCGCCTTGAGGGAAGCGGCGTAATTGCCGCCGGTCTTTGCGTAGCCTGTGCCGCCGATGACAGCGCGGACATACTTGGTTTCCACATAAATCTTCACCGGAGCCAGACCGCCGGCATAGTAGGAACCGGAGGGGCTCATGATGATGATGAACTTGTACTCGGTGGAAGTATGTGCGCCCAGTGCGTCCTCGGTGCCGATGATGAAGGGACGGATGTAGAGCGAAGCGCCGTCGGTATGGGGAACCCAGTCGCTGTCGATGTCAACCAGCATTTCGGTCGCCTTCTCGGCAAGCTCCTCGTCGATGAGCGGAATGCTCAGACGGTCGTTGGAACTGTTAAGACGGGCGAAATTCTGATCGGGGCGGAAAAGTCTGATCTTGCCGTCCACGCCGCGGTATGCCTTCATACCTTCAAAAACTTCCTGGCTGTAGTGCAGGCACATGCAGGCAGGCGTGAGATCGAGCGGGCCGTAGGGGACAATGCGGGGATCATGCCAGTGTCCGTCGGTGTAATCCATGACGAACATGTGATCGGTGAATATCTTGCCGAAGCCTAATTTGCTCTCGTCAGCGGGCTTCTGCTTGGGATTCTGGGTCAACTGAACCTTGATTTCTTCCATGGTAAAACACTCCTCAAATAGATAATATCACTTGGATAAACAAATCATTGACAGCTGAACAGCCGCAAGATTCGCTGATTACATTCAATTATAACACCCGATTGCCTGTTTTGCAAGTTCTTTGTATAAATAATTCATAACACAACTAGCAACTAGTGTTTGATACGGAGGTAGAAGGCAGGAGGGAGAAGGGAGAAGGGAAAGGCGCGAAGCGCTCCTTCGTTATGAAGTGTTCACTATTCACTATTCACCATTCACCATTCACTGACGTTTCTGAGGTTGTCGGGGAGATACACTTCAATCCGCTGATCGGCGACCTTGGGAAGAGAATCGCAGAAGGGCAGTCCAAGAGCGGTTCCTTCCGGATAGAGGTCGAGCAGGGGGTGAAGCACGAAGGCGCGGCGCAGGATGCCGGGGTGGGGAAGGGTCAGCTCGTCCGTGGAAAGAACAGCGCCTTCATACAGCAGCAGGTCAATGTCCACCGTGCGGGGGGCTTTGAAGCCGGGACGCGTCCGGCCGAGCGCCGATTCCATCCCCAGACAGGCGCCCAGCAGGGCGGCGGGGGAGAGGCGTGTGTCGATTTCGGCGGCGCAGTTGATGTAGGGCGGCTGCGGCGCTGCCACTTCCACCGCTTCGGTCAGGTAATAGCGGGAGATTCTCAGCAGCCGCGTGCCGCAGAGATTGGCAATGGCGGCCAGCGCGGCGCGGATATTTCCGCAGGGGTCGCCGAGATTCCCGCCCAGTCCGAGAACAGCCTTCATCTCAATACCTCCCTTGCCCTGCGGATGGTGACGGCGGCGTATGCAATATCGCATTTCACCGGCGCGTGCGGTTTTTTGAGGGTGACTTCCACCTCGCTCACCTTCTCGAATTGCCTGAGAATCGAATCGCACACCACCTGCGCGGCGCGTTCGATGAGGTCAAATGTGTTTTCCGTCATGGCTCTGCAGGCGCAGTTGCAGACTTCATCGTAATTCACGGTATCTTCCACCCTGTCGGTCAGGCAGGGAATGAGAAAATCGCCGTACAGCGCGATGTCCAGATAGAAATACTGCCCCTGCCGCTTTTCCTCCGGCAGTACTCCGTGATAGGCGAATACCTTCAGATCTTTTACCGAAATACAATCCTGCATGTTTTTCTTCTCCTTGCGCGTCATGGATTCAGCATTATTTTTACGATTTTTAATATAATTCAGATCATTTTCAGATAGTTGTGTTATAATCATGGTATCAAAGGGAAAAGCAAAAAAGAAATTTCCTGTAACCTGTATCATATACCAACAGGACGCTTCTGTCAATAGCCAACGGAAACCGTGCCGTCTGTCTCTGGCTTTTCCCTTCCCATTTCACAAAAAAACGGAGTTGATTCAAATGGCGGATTTCAGTCTGATGTGGCCTTCGGACTGCCCGAGGGAATGCAAGGTGCTGAGCGAGGAAGCGTGCAACGATCTTTCTCTGGAACTCTTCTGTTCGCGGCTTACCAAAAAGGAATACGATCACAATGTCATGTTCAAAATGCTCAGGGAAATGCCGTCCGAAGCGAGAGTGGTGAAATACCGTGTGGACGTGTTCGACGACATTCTCCGGCACCCCCGTCTCCGGCAGAATGTGGCGGAGCTTCTGGAACGGCTGGAATTCCTCAAGAGCCTGCACAAGCACGCCCGCGACAAGGAATCGTCGAGCATCTGGCAGATCATCAACCGTCTGAATGAATTGGATTCCTACATCGACTGCGTGACCGGCATCAAGACAACGCTGGAGAACAGCGAGATTCATTCCGAGGGTCTGCGCAAGCTGCTGGAACTGGTGAATCGCATTCATTCCGACAGCGGATTTCCCGCGCTGAAAGAGGACATCAAGCGGGTTGTCAACGATACCGGCAGGATTAAGAGCATTACGCTGGGGGTCAATCTCAACCGCTCGCTGTCCCCTGTGGAAGTGGGGGTGGTTTCGATCAATAACAAGCCCTACACCCGCGCCGGCGTGCTTGCCAATTTCTATGAATTCGCCTCCCAGAAGGAAGGGCTTCACGACGGAACGGGCGGGGATTCGATGAAATTCCACGCGCCGAAGGCCGGCAATGGCGTTCCTACCATTTCAAGGCAGGCGACTTCCAAGAATCTGGCGGTGCTCTCAGGGCTTGCAAAGGTATATGTGTCGGACAATGCCGAGGGCAATCCCCTGATGAACAATCTCAACGAGGTCATCACCGACATGCTCAAGCCCGTCGTGCGCAAGCTCAACGATGTGCTTGCCAAATATGTGGACGTGGGCGGCTATTCGCTGCTCTCGCTGATACCCGAACTGACATTCTATCTGAAATGGGCGGAGCTGGTGGAGCAGCTCACCGCCGCCGGCATTCAGATGTGCAAGCCGGAAATCCTTCCCGAGGGACGACGGGAATTTTACGCCGAGGGGCTGTATAATATCAAACTGGGTCTGAAAAAGCTGGACGGCGAACCGATCGATATCGTGACCAACGGACTTGACTTCCGGCCGGAGCGGAGAATCTACATCATGACCGGCCCCAACCGCGGCGGCAAGACCACCTTCACGCAGGCGATAGGGCTGATTTTCCTGCTGGCGCAGCACGGCATCTATGTTCCCGCCAAGCGGTGCGTTCTTTCTCCCGCCGACAATATCTACACCCATTTTCCCGCCGACGAGAACAGGACGGTGGATCTCGGCCGACTGGGGGAGGAATCCAAGCGCATGAGCGAAATCTTTACCGAAGCCACCGACCGCAGCCTGCTGCTGCTCAATGAATCGCTGGCCACCACCAATTTTGAGGAAGGACTGTATATCGCCAGGGACGTTGTGAGGGCGATGCATTACCTCGGCGCGAGAGCGATCTTCAACACCCATATGCACGATCTCGCCAAGAATCTCGACGAGCTGAACCGTTCCGAGCCGACCGACAGCAATGTCGCCAGCCTGATCACCGGCATCGACAACGGCGAGCGCTCCTACAAGGTGTCGCTCGCGCCGCCCTGCGGTCAGAGCTATGCCCGCGACATCGCCAGAAAGTACGGCGTCACCTTCGACCAGTTGAAAGAAAAGATCAGGAAGTAGTTTCTTCCCGTGATGCAAGAAAAAAACGCGGCCGGTCTTTTGGGGGAACGGCTGCGTTTTTTTGGAAATTCAGTTCTTTTTCTTCTTGTTGTAATTTTTCCTGTCGCTGTCGGCTTTCAGCTCGTCCGACTTCTGCTGGCGGGTGACAAGCGCCTGCGCGGTTTTGTCTTCGCCGTAGATGAATTGATGGAGGTAGCGGGCGTTCTGATTGAGATTGATTTCCACGTACCAGACGTCTTTGATCTTCTTGTCCGTCCATGCGCCGTCCATGGGAATGCGCAGTCCCATGGTTTCATAGTGCAGGCTGCCGAGGCCTTCCAGAAGAAGGTCGGTCATTTCGCTGCGGGGAATGTTGGTGGTGATGTTGGGAGCCGCCACCGCGAGAATCTGCTGCGCTTCAAAGGGAGAAAGATTGCTGCATTTCTTCATGATTTCCTTCAGCACCTTGCGCTGACGGGCGGTGCGGGCGGTATCGGTGCCGACCTTGCGGATGCGGCAGTAGGACAGCGCCTGCTTGCCGTTGAGATTGTAGGTGCCGGCGGCTTTTAGCCTGTTCTTCTCACCGCCGGAAACATACTTGTTGAACTGCTCCAGCTCCATCTCCTCGACTTCGATTTCCACGCCGCCAAGGTCGTCCACCACCGCGGCGAATACCGCGTAATCGACGCAGACATAGCGGTCGATCTTCATGCCGAAATTGGAATAGATGGTTTTCAGCAGCAGTTCGCAGCCTCCGTAGGTGTAGGCCGCGTTGAGTTTGGTTTTCCTGTGGCCGGGAATCTTGATATACATATCCCGCATGAGCGACGTCATCTTGATTTTTTTGTGTTTGTGGTCGATGGTGAGAATAATCATGCTGTCTGTGCGGGAAACGCCGTACTTGTCAATGTCGCTGCCGCAGAGAAGAATATTCTTCACCTCGTCGGAATGGGATTCGAAGCTGTCCATTTCCGACCGGCTCACCAGCACTTCCACCTTTTCAAAGCTGAGATTGCCCGGAACGTAATTGACCGAATTGGCGATAGAGGACATTCTGTAATATTCGTATACCGTGAAGGCGGCAATGGATAGGAACAGCACAGCCGCCACAGCCGCAATGATTTTTTTGACAGGCTTGCGCTCTTTTGGCGCCCTTTTGGTTTCCGACCTTTTTGACACCTTTATGGAGGACGTTTTTTTATCGGGCGTTTCATTTCCTGCCGCCGCCTGTTCGCCGCCGGCGCCGGTGATGATTTCCGTCAGTTCCCGCACTTCGGGAAGGACTTCCAGCTTTATGTTGTAGGAGGCGGCCGAAACGCACTGCCTTGCGCTTTCGCCGTTGCCGCCGATGACGATTGCGTCCTCGGACAGGTAGGTATTTTCTGTTTTCTCATTGGTTTCATTGTCCACCCGCATCACCGCCCTGCGCAATATTCCTGCATAGTTAGATTTTACACCCGGAAAAATGCCCTTGTCAATCTACATAAAATGATTTCTCATACTGTCAATAAAAAATTCATCAAATGTTTATTGAATTTCCCCCTTCGTCAGCGGTATCGGCTCCGGATTGGGAAAAAATCGGAAAAAACCGTTAGGAATCAGGCAAAAAAATTCCCGAATCTCTTGACGTTGGGGGTTGGAAAGTGCTATACTATTTGACAAAAAAATTTGCCTGACAGGCGGATAAGGATATTCCCGGAAAGGAGAAACGAAAACATGGTCATCACCGACGAACTGGTTACCTATCTGGAGGCGCTGGGCCGGATTAAGCTGCCGGAGGAAAGCCGCGCGAAGGCGCAGAGCGATTTGCAGGAGATTTTGCAGTATATCGACACGCTGTCCGAGCTGGACACGGAGGGCATCGAACCCATGAGCCACGCCCTGCCGCTCACCAACGTCATGCGGGAGGACGAAGTGCAGCCTTCCGCGCCGACGGAGGAAGTGCTTGCCAACGCGCCCGTGAAGAAGGACGGCTACTTCCTCGTGCCGCGCTCCTTTGAATAAGCGGAAGAAAGGAAGGATATAAAACTATGGAACTGAAAGACATGACCGCGCTGGAACTTGGCGCGGCGATCCGGAAGGGCGAGATCAGCGCCGTCGAAGCGGCGGAATTCTCGCTGGGTCAGATTGAACGGTACGACAAACAATTCTCCTGCTTCGTGACCGTGCAGGAGGACGTCTTGCAGAGAGCGGAGGAAGTGCAGAAGGGCATTGCCGCCGGCGCATTCACTTCCCCCTTGGCCGGCGTGCCGATGGGCATCAAGGACAACATGTGTCAGAAGGGCATTCAGACCTCCTGCGGCTCCCGCATGCTGGCGGGTTTCAAGCCCACCTACAGCGCGACGGCGGTGGAGGAAATCATGAAGGCGGGCGCGGTGCCGCTGGGCAAGCTCAATATGGATGAATTTGCCATGGGCTCCACCTCCGAAACCAGCTTTTTCGGCGTGACCAGAAACCCGTGGAATGCGGAATGCGTCCCGGGCGGTTCTTCGGGCGGTTCCGCGGCGGCGGTCGCGGCGGGGGAATGCTTCTATTCCCTCGGTTCCGACACCGGCGGCAGCATCCGCCAGCCGGCTTCCTTCTGCGGCGTGACGGGCATCAAGCCCACCTACGGCGCGGTGTCCCGCTTCGGACTGGTGGCCTACGCCAGCTCCCTTGACCAGATCGGCCCTCTCGCCCGGAATGCCGCCGACTGCGCGGCCGTTCTCGGCGAAATCATGAAGCAGGACAGACGCGACAACACTTCCGTCGCCACCAAGGGCATTGACCTGCAAAAGGTTCTGCATACCGACGTGAAGGGCATGAGAATCGGCATTCCCGCCGACTTCTTCGGAGAAGGTCTGGATAAGGAGGTCGCTGCTTGCATCGAAGCGGCGGCCAAGCAGCTGGAAAGCATGGGCGCGACGGTGGAAAAATTCGATATGCCCATCGTGAAATACGCCATTCCCGCCTATTATATCATCGCCTCCGCCGAGGCCAGCAGCAATCTCAGCCGCTACGACGGCATCAAGTACGGCTACCGCGCGGAACATCCCGCCGACCTGCTCGACCTTTACACCAAGAGCCGCAGCGAAGGCTTCGGCATGGAGGTCAAGCGGAGAATCATGCTGGGCTGCTTCGTGCTGTCCTCCGGCTATTACGACGCTTACTACCGCAAGGCTCTGCAGGCCAAGGCGCTCATCAAGGCGGCCTTCGACAGGGCGTTTGAGCGATACGATCTCATTCTCGGCCCGGTGGCGCCCACCACCGCGCTGAAAATCGGCGAGAATCTCTCTGACCCGCTGAAAATGTACCTCGGCGACATCTACACCGTCATGATCAACCTCGCCGGACTTCCCGCCGCTTCGGTGCCCTGCGGCTTCGACGGGAAGGGAATGCCGGTGGGCATGCACCTCATCGGCCATTATTTCGACGAAGAAAAAATTCTCGGCGCGGCGCACGCTTATCAGCAGGTCACCGACTGGCACAAGCGCAAGCCCACTCAGCTTGACAGAATATAGGAAAGGAGCGGAATCACAATGTCACATTCAAAATGGGAAACCGTCATGGGCTTGGAAGTGCATGTGGAGCTTGCCACCAAGACCAAAATCTTCTGCTCTTGCACCACTGAATTCGGCGGCGCCCCCAATACCCACTGCTGCCCCATCTGCACGGGAATGCCGGGGGTGCTGCCCTCCCTCAACAAGGCGGTGGTGGAATACGCCACCAAAGCCGGCCTTGCGCTTAATTGCGAGATTACGCGCTACAACAAATTCGACCGCAAGAACTACTTCTATCCCGACCTGCCCAAGGCCTATCAGATCAGCCAGCTCTACCTGCCCATCTGCCGCAACGGCGGTGTGGAAATCGAAGCGGAAGACGGCGGCCGGAAGGTCATCGGCATTCACGAAATCCACATGGAGGAGGACGCGGGCAAGCTGGTGCACGACCCGCACACCAATTCCACACTGGTGGATTACAACCGCTGCGGCGTGCCGCTGATTGAAATCGTGAGCGAACCAGACTTCCGTTCGGCGGAGGAAGTCATCCGCTACCTCGAGAAGCTCAGGGCGATTCTGCAATACATCGGCGTTTCGGACTGCAAAATGCAGGAAGGTTCCCTCCGCGCCGACGTGAATCTCTCGGTGCGTCCCGCCGGTTCGGAGACATTCGGCACCCGCACCGAAATGAAGAACATGAATTCCTTTAAGGCCATCATGCGCGCCATTCACTACGAAGCCAACCGTCAGATAGGCGTGCTGGAGAAGGGCGGCGAGGTCATGCAGGAAACCCGGCGCTGGGACGACAACCTCGGCGAATCCTTCGCCATGCGTTCCAAGGAGGACGCGCAGGATTACAAGTACTTCCCGGAGCCGGATTTAATTCCCATCGAGATCAGCGAGGAAACCGTCGAGCAGACGAAGAAAGCCCTTCCCGAGCTGCCGGAGGCCAAGCGGCTGCGTTACGTCGGCGAGCTGGGGCTGCCGGAATACGACGCGTCGCAGATCACCAATTCCAAGGCGCTGGTGGAGCTGTTCGAGTGCAATCTCGCGGCGGGAGTTCCCGCGAAGGAGCTTGCCAACTGGATTATGGGCGAGGTCATGCACATGCTTAGCGACAGCGGCAAGGAGCCGGAGGAAATGACCTTCGACTACCGCTATCTCGGCGCTCTCATCGGCATGGTGCAGAAGAATGAAATCACCCGCAACACGGCGAAGAAGGTATTCAAGGCGGTCTTTGAGGAAGGCTGCGATCCGGTGGACTACGTGGAGAAGCACAACCTGAAGACCGTGACCGACACCGGCGCGGTGCGAGCCGCCATTGAGGAAGTGGTGGCGGCCAACCCGAAGTCGGTTGAGGAATACCGTTCGGGCAAGGAGAAGGCGCTGCAATACCTGATCGGTCAATCCATGCGTGCGCTGCGCGGCAAAGCCGACCCGCAGACCGTCACCGCCATTCTGAAAGAAATACTGTAAGTCAAAAAACAGAAAAAGAAAAAAAGAAAGCGCGCAGCGCCGAACTAGCGAGCGAACGCGAGCGTGGGAGTCGAGGGGGTCTGGACCTCCTCGCGGGTCAAGGGCAGAGCCCTTGCGGGGTGGTGGGGCAGCGCCCCACGAGGGAGCGAAGCGACCGAGCAAGACGGGCTTGGACAACGAACAAGGTAAGGCGAATTGTGATAATGCTCCGATTTGAATTCGCCTAACCCGATTTTATACTCAATAACGATTTAGCGTGCCGCCTCGGACTTCACAAAAACCATATATGAAAGTTTTTGCTCGTCCTCGGCTGGCAGCTATTGCCGTTATTGAGTATAAATTAGGGATTACCTCGCCGGGACGTCGAGGACGCCGTCCCCTACATAGGGCTATTTCACAAATTTCGTTAAGTTGATGACATTGCTCAAAGAGGGAGGCGGCTTGCCGCAGGCAAGACGGAGGGAGTTAATTTCACTAAGTTGTGGATAGTGTATCGAAAATAAAAAAATTCCGCCGCAAGCCTTTTGGACATGCGGCTGAATTTTTTTTAAAATGTTGTAAGGAATGGTTTGTGATTTTGTGTGTGGTGATGTAATGGTGTGTGAATTTCAATGACACGTCGGTTGTGTCTTTTTATACCGTTCCAGAAAATATTCCCGTCCCACGTTCGGGGTAATGGAAAAAATATCCTCTCCTTTCTTTTGGCATGACCCTGCCGCCGCCTCTGAGACATTCCGCATGACAAATGAAGTGATGCCGAAGTGAAGTTTTTGGTTTTTGGTTTTTTTTAATATTGGGTTTAGGAAAATGTGTGGAATTGTAAGAAGATTCTCGCCACAGGCTGAGGCAGGCGGGGAAGGTCATTTGGTAGGGCTGACGCGGCGGACGGAAGGCCATGTGCTTTTCCGCCTTCTGTCCTTTGCGTTTTTGCCTTTCAACTATAACACGTTTGAGAAGCCCAAAAAGTATCGCTTTTTTTAAAAAAATTTTTTGATTTTCTTCGATTTGTATACCTGCACAAATAAGCATTCCTGACTTTGTGCAATATTCCTGCGAATCCCCAACAACAAAACCGCGCACGGCTTTTCCCTGCTGAATGGAGGGGAATCGGCCCTGCGCGGTTTTGTTCCGGCATGAATATTTCAAAAAATCAGTCGTGGCAATGGCCGCAGCCGCAGCCGTGTTCGTCATCTTCACTTTCTTCAAACGCCTGCCGCATGTTCTCCATGAACTGATGGAAGACGGTGTCGAGAATTTCCTCGTCGTCGATGCCCTCGAATTCCATCGAGTCATCCTCGTGGTGAATGATCTTGAGAATCACCACTTCGGTGTCTTCGCTGTCATCTTCCTCCGTCTCGTCGGCGGGGTAGAAAATCGCGTATTCCTCGTCGTTGCAGGGGATAATGTCCAGCAGGTCGAAGGGATATTCCTTGCCGCTTTCGTCGGTCAGATAGATGTGGGCTTCTTCTTCTTCGTTTTCGGGTGTGAGGTTTTCGTTGAGATCAATCATGTGATTGTGCTTCCTTTCTGATGTATTATTTCTTTTTTATATTACAGACCGACGCTGCCGATTCTGTAAACGTGTATTTTTTGTCTCCCGACTGAATCACGCCGGCATTCTCCTGATAGGAGGACTGCTCCTGTATCATGCGGTTGTCCATGGCCATCACGAGCGAACCGCTCAGCGGCTCCCGCTTTTTGTAGGTGTAGGTCACGCCGTCGCTGGTAAAAGGCTCCGGAAGGTCGAGCTTCTCCCCCTTGATGTTGACATACAGGCTGCCGTCCTTCACGCTGCTGACGGTGTAGGTGTTTTGCAAACCCACCTGACGGAGCTTCCATGAACTGCCCTGCTGTATGCTGTCCTTCAACTTATAAAACAGATCGGCCGCCACTTCCTTCATGTTCTCGTCGGTCACGACGTCGGCGGTGTAGGGAAATTTCTTGTGAATGGCGTCGATACCCTTGACCGTGATCCGGTAATCCTTGGAAATACTGACCGTGAAGCTCTGCCCGATGAGGTCGTAATAGACCGCGTTGTCCTCATTCCTGCCGGATTTCTGATGGGTGTCGGTGACCGTCGCGCCCTCCTCGGTTTCATAGCCCGTGCGGATTCTTTGGAAGGTGTAGACCGCGGTCATGAAGCCGTCCTTTTTGACGGCCAGCGCGATGTCGTAATGGTAGGTCTGCGTCACGCGGGTGTAGGAGATCACCGATTGGCCGCTGTAGAAATACTGCTCGCTGACCGACGCCGATTCCATCGTGTAGCTGCCCGTCCTGAATTTCGGCGCGGGAATTATTTTATTCTGCGCGGTCGCGGAAGTAGTTCCGGTGTCATCGGAAGGCGTGTCGGCGGCTTGGGTTTGTGAAGTCACCGCGCCGTCGGAAGAATACAAACCGTCCAGCCGCCCCGGCATTTTCTTCTGACAGGCGGTCACGGCTAGGCAGAGAACAAGCATGGCAGCCGGAACGGTACAAATTTGAATTTTTTTTAATACTCCCCGTGAGCGCTTCATTGCTTCTTGGGTTCCCCTTTCATGGTAAGGCCGATTCTGCCCTTGGCCGCGTCGATGGAAAGCACCCAGACCTTCACGATGTCGCCCACTTTCAGCACTTCGGAAGGATGCTTGACACGGCGGTTGGCGATCTGGGAAACATGCACCAGTCCGTCCTGATGCACGCCGATGTCCACGAAGGCGCCGAAGTCAATGACGTTGCGGACGGTGCCCTGCATTTCCATGCCGACTTTCAGGTCTTTGATGTCCATCACGTCGGTGCGGAGCATGGGCTTGGGAAGTTCGTCGCGGGGGTCGCGTCCGGGGCGCATGAGTTCATTGATAATGTCGGTGAGGGTCGGCACGCCGATTCCCAGCTTTTCGGCGGTCTTGTCGTACCCCATGCGGGCGACCGCTTCCTTGAGCTTGCCGAGCGAACCGTTCCGGATGTCGGCGGGGGTGAATCCGCAGAGCCCCAGCAGCGCTTCCGCCGCCTCGTAGCTTTCGGGATGAACCGCCGTGCCGTCAAGGGGATTGCTGCTTTCGCTCACCCGCATGAAGCCGGCGCACTGCTCGAAGGCCTTGGGGCCGAGCTTGGCCACCTTCAATAATTCCCTGCGGCTCCTGAAGGCGCCGTTTGTCTCGCGGTAGGCGACGATGTTCTTCGATACGGCGGAGGTAATGCCCACCACCTTGCTGAGAAGGGCGGGAGAAGCGGTGTTGAGGTCAACGCCGACCGAATTCACGCAGTCTTCCACCACGCCGTCCAGCGCTTCGGAGAGCCGTTTCTGGGGCATGTCGTGCTGATACTGCCCCACGCCGATGGCCTTGGGGTCGATCTTGACCAGCTCGGCCAGCGGATCCTGCAAGCGTCGTGCAATGGAGATGGCGGAACGGACATTCACGTCGTAGTCGGGGAATTCCTCGGCGGCCAGCTTGCTGGCGGAATAGACCGACGCGCCGGCTTCGCTCACCACCATGTAGGCGACGCTGAGATTCTGCTCGCGAATCAGCTCGGCGGTGAAGATTTCGGTTTCCTTGCTGGCGGTGCCGTTGCCGATGGCGATGATTTCCACGCCGTAGGCCTTGATGAATTTCCCCACAATCTTCTTGGCCTCGGCGACCTTGGCTTCGGAATGCATGGGGCGCACGGGGTAAATGACGGTTGTGTTGAGCAGCCGTCCGGTCGCGTCCACCACCGCCACCTTGCAGCCCATCCGGTAGCCCGGGTCAAGACCCATTGCCACCTTGCCCTTGACGGGGGGCTGCATGAGCAATTGGTGCAGGTTCTCGGAGAAGACCTTGATGGCGTTCTCCACCGCCGCGTCGGTGAGTTCGCCGCGCAGTTCATTCGAGATGGAGGGGAAGATCAGCCGGTCGTAAGCGTCCTCGGCGGCGGTGCGCACCGCGGCGGTGCAGGGCGTGTCGCCCATTTTGAGCACCGCTTTGCATACGATGTCCACGCCGCGCGAACGGTCGAAGTCGATGGAAACCTTGAGGAATTTCTCCCGCTCGCCGCGGTCAATCGCGAGGATTTTGTAGCCGGCCGCCTTCTTCATCGGCTCGGTGTAGTCGTAGTAATTTTCATAGACCGACTGGGCTTCGGGGTCGGCCGCCTTGGCAACGATGCTGCCGTGCCCGAAGGCCACGGTGCGCAGGCGCTTGCGGATTTCGGCGTTGTCGGAAATGTCCTCCGCGATGATGTCCAGCGCCCCCTGCAGGGCTTCTTCGGGGGTGTTTACTTCCTTTTCGGGATTAATATAGGCCTGCGCCATGTCGATGGGATATTCCCGCGTTTCCTGCGCGAAGATGGCGGCGGCCAGCGGTTCCAGCCCCTTCTCGCGGGCTACCGAGGCGCGGGTCTTGCGCTTGGGCTTGTAGGGGCGGTAGATGTCCTCGATTTCGGTCAGCGTCGCCGCCCTGTCCAGCGCGGCGGAGATTTCGTCGGTGAGCTTGCCGAGATTCTCGATGGAGGCCAGCACTTCATTCCGGCGCTTGTCGAGATTCTGGAGGTACTGGTAGCGTTCGGAAATTTCCCTCAGCTTCTGGTCGTCCATGGAGCCGTGCATTTCCTTGCGGTAGCGGGCGATGAAGGGAATGGTGTTGCCGTCGTCGATGAGCTTGAGAATATTCTCGCTGTATTCGGGTTTGATGCCGAATTCGGCGGCAAGAGCCTGTGCGAAATTCATTTTTTTTGTCGTCATCCTTTTCTTGGTATGTCTTAAAACATAATTATATCATAGAAAACCGTCATAATTGTGAACCGAAAATAAATTCGATTCCATACAGCACCGCCAGAATGACGGGCTGGTGGAGAATGTAGACGATGAGGGTGTGCCGCCCGATGAATCCCAGCCACGGCAGCGGGTCGGCAAAGCAGAGGGAAGGCAGCTTCCCGCGGTATTTCACAAGCAGACCGCCGAGATACGCCCCGCCCAGCAGGAGGAAGAACCACGGCAGCAGCGGCACGTAATCCACCGACAGAAAGCCCCCCTTGATGATGCCGAAGGGGTAGAGCTGGTTGTTGAGCAGCAAGTCCGAAGGAAGTTCCCATTCCAACAGCCCCTTGACGCCGACGAATCCCTTGCTGATGCGGTAGGTCAGGGCAAAAATCACCGCGCAGAGCGGAATCATCACCGCCGCGGGAAGTTTCTTCCAGAATTCCTCAAACGCGCCGAAGAGAATCATTCCGACGCTCATCAGGTGGAGAATGCCGAAATAGATGGCCTCCCCCGGAAAGACAAAGGAGGTCACGGCGGTAAAGGCAAAGGCAATGGCCAGCAGACGGCCGCCGCGCCGGAGATTGCTCCGGCTGAAGGCGCAGGAAACGCCCGCCAGCAGGATGAAGGCGGAGGTGTCGAAGACCGCGATATTCTCATTGGCGTAGTAAGCCGCCTTGCCCCATTCGGTGGGAATGACAAAGGCAAGGTCGAACAGGATATGAAATATCACCATGTAAATCAGCGCGGCCCCGCGTAAGTAATCGATAAAGACAATTCTTGGCTGTCTTTCTTTCAAATCCGTTTTGTTTTCCAAAGTAAACACTCCGATCAAAATTTATCTCCCGTCGGGGCGAGGATAGTCTAAGATTTACGCTGTTTTGTATTCGCCCGCGCCTTGTTGCGTGTCCGGGCTGGTATTGCTCGGTCGCTTCGCTCCCTCGTGAGGGCTTTGCCCTCACCCTCCCAGCAGGGCGCTGCCCTGCACCCGCCAGGGAGCAGTGGCCCCCTGGACCCCGCGCTCGCAAGCTCGCTTAATTGCGCTGCGCGCTGCTTTTTTCTGTTTACCTCCTACCTTCTCCATCCTCCCTGACTATTATATCTTGTGCTCACAGAAAATTCAATATTTCCCGGGGCAATCTTATGGAAAATTCTGTGAGGCTGTGGTATAATGAAAAAAAACGGAAAGGAATGATGTGTATGAACGAAACCCTGAACAACCTGCTGGTAGCGGCGCTGCACGACGAGAGCATCAAGGCCGCGCTTCTCGCCACGAAAAAGGCAGCCGACCCCTCGGCGGCGTTCTGTGAATGCGCGACTTCGCTGGGCTACCCCGTGACAGTGGGCGAGCTTTTCACCATGGGGGAGGAATTCAACGCGGCGATGCTGCGCAGCGTCAACGGCGGCGGCGTGGAAGGCCCCGACGGCTGGGACGACGCCTACGAGATGTTCTTCTCCGCGCTGGAAAGCTGATTTTTTGCCGGAATAAGAACACAAAACCAAAACCGCGCACGCCATTCCCGAAGCACCGGAATGACATGCGCGGTTTTTTTCGCAAGATTCTCTCAAATTTTTACGCGAGCTTTGCGCCGGCTGCAATGGCGGCAAAATCGGCTTTCAGCGCATCGTCCGCGGGGGGAACGGTGAAGAAGAAGACGTAAAGCAGCTTCTTGCCCTCGACCTTTGCGTAATGGTAGGCGTTCATTTCGTTGATATAGCATTCGAAAGAGGAAACGCCGTCGTCAGTGGTGTTGATTTCCGTCACGGCCTGCCCCTCGGCGGTTTTGTAGCCGCTGGTCTGGACAAGAGAATTGCAGAATTCCTTTGCGGAGTATCCGGCGGGCACGTCGTAGGCGTAAGCGCTGACCATATATCTGCCGCAGAGATAGGTGTTGTTTCCGCTGTCTTTTGCGTCGCCGTCCAGCGTCAGGGCAATGCCGTTGATGGTCGCGTCGACAGATGCGGGAAGTTCCTGAATCTTTTTGACACTGGAAACGATGGTCTTGTATTCGTCCATGTACTTGGCAGAGGTCTTGGACATGGTGTAGAATTCAAGGAAGTAGTATTCATCGCCCATGTCAAGGATGAAATCGGTAAAGAGATACTCCTTGCCGCTGTCGGTAGTGGTGTATTCGGCATAGGCTATATCGCCGTATTTCTGAAGTTCCGTCAGATCTTTCTGACCCGCGAGTGTTTCCATGAGCATCTGATCGGCGTTCTTGCCGCTGAATTTGATTTCCGTGGCGGGAACAGCGCCGACATTCATGCCGTATCCCGACCAGAAATAGCAGGTGATGTAGGTGTCGGCTTTTTCTGTGATGGAGGGGTCTTCCTTCATGTCGTTGCGGACGGTTACCTCGATATTGCCGGCGGTGATCGTCTGGGTGAAATTCGCCTTCTTCTGGAGCGCTGTGCAGGAAACCATGGAGAGCAGCAGCGCCACCACGGCCGTCAGAGTGATGAGTCGTTTGGTTGCTTTCATGTCAAAAACCTCCGTTAATTAATGGATAACAATATTTTAACATATTTTTTTCATTCTGTCAACACTTTATGCAAAAAATTTCGTTTAATAAACAAATTCAGTTGAATGCCGAAAAATCAGCTCTGACGGTAATCCTTCAAAAAATCGCGCAGCCCCTCGGCGGCCTGTTTGAGGTCGTCCACACAGGGCAGGTAGACCACGCGGAAGTGATCGGGGGTCTCCCAGTGGAATCCGCCGCCGTGGGTGAGCAGAATCTTCTTCTCCTTGAGGAAATCCAGCACGAATTTCTCGTCGTCGGTGATGTGGAAGCGCTCCGTGTCGATTTTCGGGAAGATGTAGAAGGCCGCCTTGGGCTTGACCACGCTCATGCCGGGAATGGAATTGATCGCGTCGCAGATGAACTTACGCTGCTCGTAGATTCTGCCGCCCGGAACCAGCAGCTCCTTTGCGGTGTAGGCGTTTTTCAGGGCGACGGGAATGAGCGACTGCGCCGGCACGTTGGAGCAAAGACGCATGGAGGAAAGGAGATTGATGCCTTCGATGTAGCCCTTCACATGGGATTTGTCGCCGCAGAGGGTCATCCAGCCGCAGCGGTAGCCGGCGATGAGGTGGGACTTGGAAAGTCCGTTGAAGGTGACGGAAAAGATATCCGGCGCGAGAGAGGAAATGGAGATGTGCTCCAGACCGTCCATCACAAGGCGGTCGTAGATTTCGTCGGAGAAGACGATGAGGTCATTCTCGCGGGCGATCCGGGCGATCTCTTCCAGCAGTTCGCGGGAATAAAGCGCGCCGGTGGGGTTGTTGGGATTGATGATGACGATGCCCTTGGTGCGGGGAGTGACCTTGCGGCGGATATCGTCGAGGTCGGGGAACCAGTCGGCGCTTTCGTCGCATATGTAATGCACCGCCTTGCCGCCGGCCAGCGTGACGGAAGCCGTCCAGAGCGGGTAGTCGGGGGCGGGCACCAGCACCTCGTCGCCGCTGTCGAGCAGACCCTGCATGGAAAGGGTGATGAGTTCGCTCGCGCCGTTGCCGGTGTAGATGTCGTCGGGCGTGACGCCGGCGATGTGCTTGACATTCACGCAGTAATCGGCGATGGCCTGCCGTGCCGCGGGAAGTCCCTTGGAATCGGAATAGCCCTCGGTGGAAGTCAGGTTGGACTGCATGGCGGCGATGACTTCATCGGGCGCGCGGAATCCGAAGGGCGCGGGATTGCCGATGTTGAGCTTAAGGATTTTTTCACCGTTTGCGATCATGCGGTTGGCTTCGTCCATGACGGGACCGCGGATATCGTAGCACACTTTGTCCAGTTTGTGCGATTTCTGGAATGTTCTCATAACGCATACCTTCTCATTTTTTTCATATTATGCCGATGTGCGGCGTTCCTTACATCATAGCACAGTTTTTCCGGCAAGTCAACCGCAAAAAAACGGACAATACGGAGAAGACCGCAGCCTTCTCCGTATTGTCCGTAAGGATTGTGAGGTTCTTGCTGGTGAAAGGAATGGGATTTATTCCGTCCGCAGCGCCACGACGGGGTCTTTCTTGGCGGCGAGGCCGGAGGGAATGAGGCCGGCAATCAGGGTGAGCGCCATGCTGATGAGCACCAGCACCACCGCGCCGTTGAGGGGGAGCTTCGACACATCGGATATGCCGGAAAGGGATTTGATCAGCGCGTTGACCGGAAGGTTGAGCAGCAGCGTGGAGCCGATGCCCAGCGCGCCGGCGACAAAGCCGATAATGAGCGTTTCGGCGTTGAAGACTCTGGAAATGTCCTTCTTCGACGCGCCGATGGAACGCAGAATGCCGATTTCCTTGGTGCGTTCCAGCACCGAAATATAGGTGATAATGCCGATCATGATGGAAGACACCACCAGCGAAATCGAAACAAAGGCGATCAGCACATAGGAAATCATATTGATAATGGTGGAAATCGAGCTCATCATGATGCCCACGATGTCGGAATAGGATATCTGTTCTTCCTCGCTCTTGCCCTGGTTGTAATCGCTGATGAGCTGTTCGATATGCTCCTTGGATTCAAAGTCGACGGGATAGAGCCGGATGATGCTCGGGTCGTCAAGGTCGGCAACGCCGAGTTTCGCGAGGTTTTCCTCATAGGTGGTCCTGGGCTGCGCCTGCTCGGTATAGCCCGCGATCAGCCTTGCCCGTTCTTCCTCCGGGAGCGAGGCGAGGTACTGCTGCGTTTCCTCCGGCAGGGTGGCGATGAAGGCCTCCGTCCGCCGCTGCTGTTCCTCCGCCGCCTGCCGGAATTCCGCCTGCTGTTCGGGGGTCATGGCGCTGAAATCGGGCGGGGCTTGTTCTTCCTCCTCCTTCTCGAAGGGAAGGCCGGTGAAGACGTCGGTTTCGGGGCGGGCCTTCTGTTCCCTGACAAGCTCGCTCTTTTCGGTCTCCCGAATGACGTATTCCATCAGCTCATGGGTGTAGCCGATGACGCCGGTGATGGAAGCCGAAGCCGCGTCGGGATTGGGCCGGACGATGCCCACGACCTTCAGCTCCACGCCGCCGTCCACCGCTTTTTTGAGAAGAATCTCGTCCTCCCGCAGGTCTTTATACATGCCTGTCAGCGGGTCTTTGGCGTAGAGTTCGCTGCTGAGAAGCAGCCTGAACCGTAGCTCCAGCAGCTCGTCATAGGTGAAGGAGAGCGACGGAATGTCCACCGCTTCGCCCGACATGACCTTCTTCATGATATCGTCCACCTCGCGCTGGTCCTTCAGGCCGAGGGAATACAGCTCGACGTCGCTGATTTCGTTCTTCTTGGTGACGGCCACCACCACTTCGTCGAAGCTCTGCGGCCACCGGCCGGCCAGCATGTCGTACTGCGAATCCAGCAGGGCGGGGTTGTCGATGAGTTCGCTCCAGAAACTGTCGCTGTTCTGGGTGAAAATGGAAGTGGAAGAACTCGCCTGCTGGGGCATCATCTTCTCCATGACCTTGCTGGGATTGACCTGAATCGCGCCGTTGGAAGTATCGGCGCTGAATACGTTGAGCGGCGCGTCGTAGGAATACTGAATCGCGCTGGTGTATTCCTGCATCTTTTGGCCGTTTTCGTCCTGTTCGATGTATTGCTTGAAGGCCGCGAGGTTGTTGATCTTGGCCTCGGCGATCATGGTGTTCATGAGATCCGCCATGACGGTGGAGGAATAGACCTTGTCCATGTCGTGATGCGCGTCGGACGACCGTTCCTCCTGTAAGGTGGCGATCATGGTGCCGATGTCCACCGACTCCTTCTGAATGGTGAGGGGATAGGAGGAAAGGGTGTCCTCCTGCACCTTGTCGATGTAGAGCTGGAATCCGTTGGAGAGGGAGAGAATCAGCGCGATGCCGATAATGCCGATACTGCCCGCAAAGGCGGTGAGAATGGTGCGCCCCTTCTTGGTCATGAGGTTGTTGAGGGAGAGGGAGAAGGCAGTCAGCATCGACATGGAAGTTTTTTGCTTTTTCTCCTTTTTCTTCTTCCCCTTGGAGTCGGTGCCTTCGCTCTTTGTTTGGGCGGCGGTGAATGCGCCGGGGCTGTAGGGGTTGGAATCGTCGGTAATCCGGCCGTCCAGCAGTTTTACGATTCGCGAGGAATATTCCCCGGCCAGATCGGGATTGTGGGTCACCATGATGACCAGCTTTTCCTTGGCGATTTCCTTCAGCAGCTCCATGATCTGCACGCTCGTGCCGGAATCCAGCGCGCCGGTGGGTTCGTCGGCGAGAAGGATTTCCGGGTTGTTGACCAGCGCCCGGGCGATGGCGACGCGCTGCATCTGTCCGCCCGACATCTGATTGGGCTTCTTGCGGAGCTGGTCGCCCAGACCCACCTTCTGAAGCACCTCCGTCGCCCGCTTGCGGCGTTCGGATTTGGACACGCCGGAGAGCGTCAGCGCCAGCTCGACGTTGGAAAGCACCGACTGGTGCGGAATCAGATTGTAATTCTGAAAGACAAAGCCGATGGAATGGTTGCGGTAGGCGTCCCAGTCGCCGTCCTTGAATTTCTTGGTGGATTTGTCGTTGATGCTCAGGTCGCCGCTGTCGTACCGGTCGAGCCCGCCGATGATATTCAGCATGGTGGTCTTGCCGCAGCCCGACGGCCCCAGAATGGAGACGAATTCATTCTCGCGGAATGCAATGCTCACGCCCCGCAGCGCTTCTACCTTATTGCTGCCGGCGGAATAGGATTTGACGATGTCCGTTAGTTTCAGCATATTTTTTCGTTATCCTTTTTCAAAATATTTTTATATCCTTATTTTACCTGATATATTGTAGTATGTCAATATAAATCCAGTTTAAACGGCGGAAAAGCAATTATTGATTTCCCTTCCCCAACCTATTGACAAGACCCGTGGAAAACTGCTATAATGTAATTTACAGAAATATCTGCATTTTACTGTTTGCGCCCTGATTGTCACAGATTCGGCGCAAATCATCATATGAAAGGACGGAGCGTATGGTAAGAAGCATGACGGGCTACGGCCACGCTCAGGCGACCCTTCACGGGCGGGATATCTCCGTGGAAATACGGTCAGTCAATCACAAATATTTTGACTTTTCGGTCAGAACCCCGCGGGGCTATTCCTTTGTCGAGGACAAAATCAGGAATTTCGTCAAGGAACGGGTGTCGAGGGGCAAGATCGACGTCTATGTCACCGTCCTCACCGTCGACGAAACGGCGGCGGAAGTGATTCTCAACAAATCGCTGGCGGAAGGCTACATCAAAGCGCTGCACGAACTGGGCGCCGAATTCGGCCTGAAAGACGACGTGACGGTTTCCAGCGTCGCAAGGTATTCCGACATCTTCACCGTCAAGAAGGCGGAGCAGGACGAGGACGAGGTCTGGCACGACCTCTCCGGCGTGCTGGAAGAAGCCATCGGGCGCTTTATCGCCATGCGGGAAGCCGAAGGCGTGAAGCTGCGCGAAGACGTGACCGGCCGGATGAAGCACATTCTTGCGGTGGTGGAAAGAATAGAAACGCTTTCCCCCCAGACGCTGGAGAATTACCGGGCGCGTCTGCGGGCGAAGATCGAGGAACTGCTGGGGGACGCTTCGGTGGACGAACAGCGGCTGCTTACCGAAACGGCGATATTCGCCGACAAGATTGCCGTCGATGAAGAAACCGTCCGCCTGAGAAGCCATTTCGACCAGATGCGGAAAATGCTGGATTCCGGCGAAGCGGTGGGACGCAAGCTGGACTTCATCGTGCAGGAGATGAACCGCGAGGCCAATACCATCGGCTCCAAGTGCCAGAATTCCGACGTCGCACACCTTGTCGTCGAAATCAAAGCCGAAATCGAAAAAATCCGCGAACAGATCCAAAACATTGAATAAGTGTGAAGTGTGGAGTTTGGAGTGAAGGAAGGCGCGGAGCGCCTTGGAATAAAGAACGCTCGCATTTTGTAATTGTTACTGCATAGCATGTTTCTAAGCATTATTAAGCGAGCTTGCGGCATTAAGCGAGCTTGCGGCGCTCCACAACTCCACTCTCACTTAAAAGGGAGGAACAGATGAAATTAATCAACGTCGGCTACGGCAATATGGTGGCCGTGAGCCATATTATAGCGATTGTGAGTCCTGATTCCGCGCCGATCAAGCGCATGGTGCAGGACGCGAAGGAACGCGGCACCGCCATTGACGCGACCTTCGGACGGCGAACAAAGGCGGTCATCATTACCGACAGCGACCATGTGATTCTGTCGGCGATCCAGCCCAAGCACATTGCCGGCAGGGTGGACAACCGCGAGGACGCGCCGTCCGACCATTTTGAAGAAAGCGAGGAGAATGACACAGATGAATGACAGAAAGAACAGGGGCATTATCATTATCGTTTCCGGCCCGTCCGCTTCGGGCAAGGGCACGGTGGTCAGCCGTGCGCTGGCGAAGGCCGACGACGCGCGGCTGGAGGTGCAGCTTTCGGTATCCATGACCACCCGCGGCATCGGCAAGGGCGAAGTGGACGGAGAAACCTACTTTTATGTTTCCAAAGAGGATTTTGAAAAGAATATTGCAGAGAATAATCTGGTGGAATACAACTGCTACGCCGGCGAGTATTACGGCACGCCGAAGGATAAGCTGGAAGGCTGGCTGAATGCCGGCAGCAGCGTGATTCTGGAGATCGACGTCAACGGGGCGAAGCAGGTATTGGAAAAATACCCCGAAGCGGTGACGGTCTATATCCTTCCTCCCTCCTTTCAGGAGCTGGAATACCGCCTGCGCAGCAGGGGGCGGGACAGCGAGGAAAAGATCAGGTACCGCCTTGCCAAGGGCCGGGACGAGATTCCCGAAGCGCACTGGTACGACTACATTCTGGTCAACGAAATCATCGAGGAATCGGCGGACGATCTGCTCTGCGTGATCCGTGCGGAACAGAGCAGCCGCAGACATATAGAATACAAAATTGACGAGGTGCTTGCAACTTATGGAGAAGAACAAGAAGATCAACAGAACGATTGACGATATTTTTGAAATGACCGAGAGCCGGTATTCGCTGGTCAACGCCATCAGCAAGAAGGCGCGGGAAATCGCCGACGAAGCGGAGTCCAACAACGACGTGCTTTACCGCAAGCCGGTCAACATGGTGATTGACCGCCTGCTGGACGGCAGAGCCACCATCGAGCACATCGAGCCGGAGGAAGAAGAATATCATCCCCACGATTTCCCCGTGCAGACCGTGAATTACACCCTTGATTCCGACGACGACGAACAGTCCGACCCCGATTCCGACCCCGACTCCGAATCCGATGGAGATGAGGAAGAATAATAACAGTGTCTGTGCGGCGGTTCCGGAAGGCGGTGAGAGCGTTTGGATTACCCTCCGAAAACCTACGCGAAGGTCGCTGTGGAAAACACAGCCTACCATTTTGACAAGCTGTTCGATTACCTGATACCGGCGGAATATAACGGGCCGGCCTTTCCCGGCTGCCGCGTCATGGTTCCCTTCGGCAGAGGCAACCGCAAGCGGCAGGGCGTGATATTCGGGCTGAGCGACAGCGCCGGTTTCGGGAGCGTCAAGCCTCTTTCCGCCCTTCTGGACGAAGAACCGGTGCTGTCTGAGGAAATGCTGCTCATGGCGGGCTGGCTCCGGGACAATTACTACTGCACCTACTACGAAGCGGCCAAGGCCATGCTGCCTTCGGGCATCCATGCGCGGGTGGTCACTTCCTACCGCGCGGCGGAGGGAGTGGACGGCTTTACCCTGCTCGAACGGCGCGACATCACCCCGCAGCAGAGGAAGATACTGGAGATGTTCGTGTCCAACAGCGGTCTTGTGCTGGAGAAAAAGCACATCACCGAGGTGATGAACCTGCCCGGGAATTCCACCGTTCCGGATAAGCTGGTGGAAAAAGGGCTGCTTGTCCGCAACGACGACGCGATACGCAACATCAAGGACGCGACGGTCAAAATGGCGGCGCTGGCTCCCGACTGGGAGAAACGCGCCGGCGCAAAGCTCACCCCGAAGCAGCGGGAGATTGTCAACCTCCTGAGCGACGTGCAGACCGCTTCGGTCAAGGAAATCTGCTACTTCACCGGCATTTCGCAGGCGGTGGTGGATCTTCTGGCCAAAAAGGGCGTTGTCAGCTACTATGAGGAAGAAATCTACCGCAATCCCTACGCCGACGCCGGCAGCGGCCACGGCGGAAGGGTTACTCTTTCACCCCAGCAGCAGCTGGCCTATGAAAATTTATACCGATTATACCAAGAGAATCAATTCCGCGTTTCCCTGCTTTTCGGTGTGACGGGAAGCGGCAAGACCTCTGTCTTTCTCCGGCTGATCGACGAAGTGCTGAGCGACGGCAAGGGCATTATCGTCATGGTGCCGGAAATCGCCCTGACTTCCCAGACGCTCGGCAGATTCCACGAGCGCTACGGCAGCAAAGTCGCGGTCTTTCACAGCGGCCTCTCGCTGGCGCAGCGCATGGACGAATGGAAGCGCGTGCGGAACGGCGAAGCGCAGATCGCGCTGGGCACCCGTTCGGCGGTCTTTGCCCCCTTCCGGAAGCTGGGGCTGGTGATCATCGACGAGGAACAGGAATATACCTACAAATCCGAGAATTCCCCCCGCTTCCACGCCCGCGACGCGGCGCGGTTCCGCTGCGGCTACCACAAGGCGCTGCTGGTGCTGGCCTCCGCCACGCCGTCCATAGAAACCTACTACAACGCCACCGAAGGCGGCCGGTACGGTTATCAGGTGCTGACCCACCGCTACGGCAGCGCCATTCTTCCGGACGTGGAAAAAATAGACATTTCCCAGATGGACGTGAAGGAAGGCATTATCAGCCCCCGCCTCTATCAGGCGCTCAGGGACAATCTGGAAAGCGGCCGTCAGTCGATTCTGCTCAACAACCGCCGGGGATTCAATACCTTCGTGTCCTGCCGTGCCTGCGGTGACGTCATTACCTGCCCGCATTGCAGCGTTTCCATGACCTACCACAGCGACAACCGGCGGCTGATGTGCCACTACTGCGGTTTTTCCATGCCGGTGCCGCATGTCTGTCCTTCCTGCGGCGAGCCGTATCTCAGATTTGCCGGACACGGCACCCAGAAAGCGGAGGAGGAGCTGGCAAAACTCTTCCCCGAAGCGAGAATTCTCCGCATGGACGCCGACAGCATGACGCGGCGTTCTTCCTACGATAAGAATCTCGGGGACTTCGCCGCCGGCAATTACGATATCATGATCGGCACGCAGATGGTTGCCAAGGGACTTGACTTCCCCCGCGTGACCCTTGTGGGAGTCCTCATGGCGGATCAGGCATTGTACAGCGATGACTTCCGCAGCTACGAACGCGCCTTCTCGCTGCTGACGCAGGTGGTGGGACGCTCCGGAAGGGGCGAAAGCCGGGGAAGGGCGATCATTCAGACCCTCAACCCGGAGAATCCCGTGATCGACATGGCGGCAAGTCAGGATTACCGGAAATTCTACGAGAATGAGATCATTCTCCGCAAGGCGATGCTCTATCCGCCCTTCGCCGATCTCTGCATGGTGGGCTTTGTGGGAACGGTGGAAGAAGAAGTCTGCCGCGCCGCGGAGGCCTTCATGCGAAGTCTGCAATACCACATCCGGCGGGAGTATGCCGGCATACCGATACGGGCGCTGGGGCCTTCCCCCGCCTCGGTGAAGAAGGTCAGCGGACGCTACCGCTACAAGATTCTTCTCAAATGCCGCAACAACGCCCGCTTCCGCGAAATGATGCACCTGCTGCTCTGCGAATCGGGCAGCGACCCGGCCAACAAGGAGGTCACGACCTATGCCGATCTCAACCCGGAGAACGTATTGTAGCGCTCGCCGTTCGGCTCGCTTAGAGAAAAAATAATAGAGAATAGATAATAAATAATAATTTCGGAAGGGCTTCGCCCTTGGAATAAAGAATTGGAGGAACGATCGTTATGGCCTTAAGAATGATTGTAAAAGAAGGGGACAGTGTGCTGCGCAAAAAATGCCGTCCTGTCACCGAATTCAATCAGAAGCTCTGGGATTTGCTGGACGACATGAAGGAAACGCTCGCCGAAGCGAAGGGGCTTGGACTGGCGGCGCCGCAGGTGGGCATTCTCCGGCGCATTGTCATCATCGACATGGGGGACGGCCCCATCGAGATGATCAACCCCGAAATCATCGAGAAGCGGGGCGAGCAGGAATGCATGGAGGGCTGTCTTTCCATTCCCGGTCAGTGGGGCATTCTCAACCGCCCGCAGTATGTCAGGATGAGATACCGCGACCGCAACGGCGATCTCTATGAAATCGAGGGCGAAGACCTTTTTGCCTCCTGCGCCAGCCACGAAACCGACCACCTCGACGGCACTCTCTACATCGACAAGGTGATCCGCATGGTCGACCCCGAGGAAGTCGAAAAAGAACGAGAGGAACACCCGAGAGACTGAGGCGCGCAGCGGAGCTGCGCTAAGAGAATAGTGAATAGTGAATCAGCTGACGCAAGCGTCAGCGGGAATAGTGAATAATTTCGGAGCGCTTCGCGCTGGAATATGGCGTTCGCATAGTTTGGAGGATTTATTATGACAATCGCATTGGTTGTGATGGAAGGCATCATTTTATCCTTTTGGCTGCTGCTGATCTGTGTGGTCGGAATTGCCAACGGTCCGGTCGGCTTGGTTTGCTTCTACGAAAAGAATGTGCAGGAGCGGGTGATTCAGCTCGGGCTGACCACGGCGGACAAAATCAAAAAAGCGACGCTCAGGGCTGCTCTGGCGATGTATATTCCGGAGCTGACGCTCGTGCCGGCGGCGGTTTATCTCATCAACGGCGCCCACGGCTTTTGGGACGGATTCATTCAGTTGACGGCGGTCTACCTGATCGCGGTGCTGTTCGACCGCATCTTCATCGACATTGTCTGGGTCGGCGGCACCAAGGCATGGGAAATTCCCGGCACCGAAGACCTCAAACCCTACATTCCCGTGAAGGTGCAGGTCGGCAAATGGCTCGGCTGTCTGATTATGTTCCCCCTGATGGCGGCCGCCATCGCCGGAGGACTCAGTTACTTCGGCTTCTGAAATCCCCTCCTACTGAAAAATAGTGTAAAAATAATGGAATTAATCGAGGTGAGTTCCGATGAGAATCCTATTTATGGGCACGCCCGCATTTGCCGCGCCGGCGATTGATGCGCTGCTGGAAGCGGGGCATGAAATCGTCGCGGTTTTTTCCCAGCCCGACAAGCCCAAGGGCCGAGGGTACGCCATGACCCCGCCGCCGGTCAAGGTCAAGGCGCTCGAGCACGGCATTCCGGTCTACCAGCCGACCTCCATGAAGGACGGCGAAGCGCTGAAAATCTTCCGTGAATTACAGCCCGATGTGGGGGTGGTCATCGCCTACGGCAAGATACTTCCGCAGGAAATTCTGGACGCGCCGCGGTTCGGCTGCATCAACGTGCATGCCTCCCTGCTGCCCAAGTACAGGGGCGCGGCGCCGATTCAGTGGAGCGTCATCGACGGCGAGCCGAAGACCGGCGTCACCACCATGCAGATGGACGCGGGGCTGGACACCGGCGACATGCTCATGAAGAGCGAAACGGAGATCCTTCCGGACGAAACGGCGGGCGAGCTGCACGACCGGCTTTCCGCGATGGGCGCGGAGCTGATTGTGAAGACCCTCGACGCGCTGGCGAAGGGGGAATTACAGCCCGAAAAGCAGGATGAATCGAACACCTGCTACGCCAAAATGCTCACCAAGGAGCTTTGCGCGGTGGACTGGAGCCGCAGCGCACAGGAAATTCACAACCGGATACGCGGGCTTTCCCCGTGGCCGGTGGCGACGGCGCTGCTGGAAGGGAAGAAGCTGAAGCTCCACCGCAGCGCGGTTTCTTCCATGGACAATCCCGAAGCGGCCTGCGGCGAAATCATCTCGCTTGCCCCGCTCACCGTGCAATGCGGCCAAGGCGCAATCGAGCTGCTGGAAATACAGGCGGAAGGCAAAAAGCGCATGTCGTCCGAAAAATATCTCAGAGGGCACAAAATAGAAACAGGCACGGTTCTTAGGTAACAGTGGGAAGTGGGAAGTGGGAAGTGAGAAGTGAGAAGTGGGAAGTCATTCAATTCCTACCTTCTACCTTAATATTGAAAGGCGGTAATGAAAAATGTATGAAGCATTAGCACTTGTGGCGGCCGGAATGGAACATTACGGCGCCTACAGCGAGACGAACAACGCTATCGGCGGTCTGGGACTCGGAGGATTCTATATCGACCAGTGGTATATCCTTCTGGTCATTCCCGCGATGATCATCGCCCTGATCGCGCAGGCAAGAGTCAAGTCGGCCTACAACAAATATTCCAAGATCGGCAATTCCAGAGGCATGACCGGCGCGCAGGCGGCGAGAATGATTCTCGACGACCACGGGCTGACAATGATTCCCATCAATATCACACAGGGCACGCTGTCCGACCATTTCGACCCCCGGAACAACACGGTCAATCTTTCTCCCGACGTCTACAGCGGCACCTCCATTGCCTCCATCGGCATTGCGGCGCACGAAGTGGGACACGCCATTCAGCACGCGGAGCATTACTTCCCCAACAAGGTGCGCTCCGCCGTCATTCCGATTACCAATTTCGGCTCGAATATTTCCATGATTCTCATTCTGATCGGTCTGTTTGTCACGGCCTTCAACTGGCTGGCGTGGGTGGGCGTCGCGCTGTATTCCACCGTCGCCGTCTTCCAGCTCGTGACCCTGCCGGTGGAATTCAACGCCAGCCACCGCGCGATGGATCACATCAAGCGGCTGGGCATTGCCAGCGATACCGACGCGAAGGGCGTGAAGAAGGTGCTTTCCGCCGCCGCGATGACCTATGTGGCCGCCCTGATCACCTCGCTTGCCAGCTTCCTGAGAATCTTCCTCATTGTCAGCGGCAGCGGCCGGAGAAGAAACTGATCTATGTCGGAACAACGGAACAACCCGAATCGTAAAAATACGCCCAATCCCCGCATGATCGCCTTCAAGGTGCTCATGCGGGTGGAGGGCGAAGACGGCTATTCCAACATCGCGCTGAGCGAGGCTCTTTCCGCTGCAAAGCCGGAGCCTCGCGACAGGGCGTTCATCACCCGCCTTGTTTACGGCGTGCTGGAAAAGACCGAAACCCTCGACCATGTCATAAGCAGCTATCTGAAACCCGGCGCCCGGATAGAACCCGAAGTGCGCTGTCTTCTCCGCATGGCTGTTTATCAGATGGCCTTTATGAATATACCCGATGCGGCGGCGGTCAACGAAAGCGTGAACCTCGCCAAGCAGCGGAAGCTCTTCCGCGCCACCGGCTTCATCAACGGCCTGCTGCGCAATTTCATCCGTGACGGCAAGGAAGTCAGGCTTCCTGACCCGGTAAAGCAGCGTGAAAAGTACCTGAGTATAAAATATGCCTGCCCCCTGTGGCTGGTAAAGCTCTGGCGCGACAGCTACGGCAATGAAATCGCGGAGAAGATTTTACATAGTCTGGAAGGCCGCCCGCCTATCTTTTTACGGGTCAATACCGCACGGGTCACAACCGGCGAGCTGGTGGAAAGGCTGAAAACCGAGGGCGTGAAGGCTTCGGCTTCGGAAAAAATCCCCGACTGCCTTGTCATGGAGGAATCGGGCGACATCACGGCCCTTCCCGAATATCAGGAAGGCCTGTTCCACGTGCAGGACGCTTCCTCGCAGCTCTGCTGCATGGCGGCGGCCCCCGGAGCGGGAAGCGTCGTCTATGACGTCTGCGCGGCTCCGGGCGGCAAGAGTTTTTCATTAGCGGAACTGATGGGAAATGAGGGAAAAGTCATTGCCTGTGACCTTCACCCGCACCGGGTGGAATTGATTGCGGAAGGCGCCAAGCGGCTGGGATTAAGCTGCATTGAACCGACGGTGCGCGACGCGCTGGGGGAAGGCACTCCGGCATGCGCCGACCTTGTGCTCTGCGACGCGCCCTGTTCCGGGCTGGGCATCATCCGCCGCAAGCCGGACATCAAGCGCAAGCCGCCGGAGGAAATCCAAGCCCTTCCCGACCTGCAATACCGCATTCTGGACAATTCCTCCCGCCTTGTGAGGAAGGGCGGAAGGCTGGTCTACTCCACCTGCACGCTGAATCCCGCCGAGAATCATGCGGTCATCGGAAAATTCCTCGACGAACACGGCGAATTCGAGCCTTGTCCGCTGTCTCTTCCCGACGGAATTCCGCGAGCCATTGACGAACCCGACTGGCAGATCACCCTCTTTCCCCATATGATGAATACCGACGGCTTCTTCATCTCGGCCGTCAGAAGAAAGGACTGAACCCTTTGCAAACCGAGCAGGAAAAAGCCGATATCAAAAGCATGACCAAGGCGGAGCTGACCGACAGCTTTGCCCGGTTGGGACTGCCGAAATTCCGGGCGAATCAGGTCTATGACTGGCTGCAAGCGAAGGGTGCGGCGTCTTTCGACGAAATGACCAATATTTCCAAGGAAATGCGGACAGTATTGTTACAAAATTATTACATCTACAACGTAACCATTGAAAAAAAGCTGGTTTCAGCGTATGATGGTACCGTAAAATACCTTTTCCGTCTGGATGACGGCGAATACATCGAAAGCGTCGTGATGAGCTATCACCACGGCTATACGATATGCATTTCCACGCAGGCGGGCTGCCGGATGGGCTGCCGCTTCTGCGCGACGGGCATGGGGGGACTGGCCCGCAATCTCCGCCCCTCCGAAATGCTCTCCCAGATTACGACCGCCCAGCGGAACAACGGCATCCGCATTTCCAACATCGTGCTGATGGGCATGGGGGAACCGCTGGACAATTTCGACAACGTCATGCGCTTTCTGGCTCTTGTCTCCGACACGGAGGGAGTGGGCATCGGCATGCGGCATATTTCCCTCTCTACCTGCGGGCTGGTGGATAAAATCGAAAAACTGATTGAAATGAAGCCGCAGTTCACCCTGTCGGTTTCGCTCCACGCGCCGAATGACGCGCTTCGGGGCGAGATGATGCCGATCAACAACAAGTGGAATGTGGAGCGGCTTCTTAGCGCCTGCCGGAAGTACGCCGAAGTCACCCGCCGGCGGATTTCCTTTGAATATTCCCTCATCAGGGACAAGAACGACACCGACGAATGCGCCCGGGAGCTGGCGGGCAAGCTCAAAGGAATGCTCTGCCACGTCAACCTCATTCCGGTCAACACCGTCAAGGGGAACAGCTACGAGCGTTCGTCGCAGGCACAGATACAGAAATTCATTCAAATTCTCGAATCAAGGGGCATTACGGCGACGGTGCGAAGGACGCTGGGCGCGGACATCAACGCGTCCTGCGGACAGCTCCGGCGCAAGAAGAAGGAGGAATCCGATGGAAATCTACAGCAGGACTGACAAAGGCATGGTGCGTCATTCCAATCAGGACGCGGAGCGGCACGGCTTCTTTGAGGACGGCAGCGCTTGGGCGGTGGTCTGCGACGGCATGGGGGGCGCGAACGGCGGCAATGTCGCCAGCAGCACCGCGGTCGAAGAAATTTCCGTCCGCCTGACGGAAAATTACAAAAGCGAAATGAGCGCCAGCATGATACGCGACATGATTGCCAAGGCCATCAATGCCGCCAACATCAAGGTGTATATTGAAGCGCAGGAGGACATTTCACTCCGCGGAATGGGCACGACGGTTGCCGTGGTGATTGTGAGGGGAGATACGGCCTACATCGCCCACGCGGGGGACAGCAGGGTCTATCTCTATGCCAAAGGCGATCTGCGGCAGATGACGGTAGATCATTCCGTCGTGCAGGTCATGGTGGACAGGGGGGAACTCACCGAACAGGAAGCCCGCGTCCACCCCAGAAGGAATCTCATCACCCGGGCGCTGGGGGTCAAGCCCCGTCTTGACATAGACCACTGTGAATGTCCTGTGGAAAGGGACGATATTCTTCTGCTTTGCAGCGACGGATTATCCAATTATGTGGACGACCTTGAGATGTTCAGAATACTTTACAGATGCAGCGGCGAAGAAGCCGTGCAAAAACTGATAGATACCGCCAATGCCCACGGCGGCGGCGACAATGTGACGGCAGTGACCGTCTGCCGCTGATTATTCAATCAAGAATCATCACACATTCACGCCCTGCCGCATGAAAAGCGGCGGGCAGCTAAGGAGTGTTTCAATCATATGGATAAATATATCGGTAAAGTGCTTGACGGCAGATACGAAATATTGGAAGAAGTCGGAAACGGCGGCATGGCGGTGGTTTATAAAGCAAAGGATTTCGACACCGGCGCGATCGTGGCGGTCAAGATTCTGCGGGAGGAATATCTGGACAATGAGGAATTCTGCCGCCGGTTCCGCAATGAATCCCGCGCCATCGCCCTGCTCAATCACCCGAACATCGTCAAGATATTCGACGTCTGCAACAGTCCGTCGCTCCAGTACATCGTCATGGAGTACATCGACGGCATTTCCCTCAAGGATTACATCGAGCAGCAGCGTGTGGTCAAGGTGAAGGAAGCGGTGCATTTCACCACACAGATTCTCCGCGCCTTGATGCACGCCCATTCCAAGGGCATCGTCCACCGCGACATCAAACCGCAGAACATCATGCTGCTTTCCAACGGGCGGATTAAGGTGACGGATTTCGGCATTGCCCGCCTGATTACCAGCCAGACCAGCACCATCACCGACAAGGCGATCGGCTCGGTGCATTACATTGCCCCCGAACAGGCGAGAGGCGCCGCCACCGACGCGAGAGCCGACCTTTATTCCGTGGGCGTGATGCTCTATGAAATGCTGACCGGCAAGCTGCCCTTTGACGCCAGCAGCGCGGTTTCCGTGGCGGTCATGCAATTGCAGGCGGATCCCAAAATGCCCCGCCAGATCAACCCGAATATTCCCGTGGGTCTGGAGGAAATCACCATTCAGGCCATGCAGAAGGATCCCAACGCACGCTATCAGAGCGCGTCGGAAATGTTGCAGGATATAGAGAATTTCAAGCTCAACCCGGGCATCAAATTCAATTACAAATACATCGTCGAGGACAACGCACGCTACCGCAAGCCGGCGCAGACCGCCAAGAAAGAAGCGGAGGACGAATACAAAAGCCCGGTCATTCCCGTGCTCACCGGCATAGCGACGGCGTTCGTGCTCGTTGCGGTGGTGTTTGTGGTGATCTTCATCGACGCCAGCGGCATTCTCAAAAAGAACAACAGCGAACAGGTCAAACTGCCCAATTTCGTGGGGCAGGTCTACAATGAGATTCTGGAAAGCCGCAAGTACGATTTTGAATTCTACAAGGAAGAAAAATTCAGCAGCGATATAGCCGAAGGGGTGGTCATGGAGCAGAATCCCAAGCCCGACAAGATGGTCTATTCCGACTCCCGCGTCAAGCTGGTGGTCAGCAAAGGCCCCGAGCGCCTGATGGTTCCCGATTACCAGAACATGACCTACACCCAGTACACCCAGCTTCTCAAGCAGCAGGGTCTGGCCTATGTCGAAATGCCGATCTATGACGAAAACACCCCTGCCGACATCGTCTGCAACACCAATCCCCAGCCGCGTCAGGAAGTGCAGGTGGGCGACGTGATCGAAGTCTACTACAGTCTCGGCCCCAAGACCGAAGATCAGGTCATGAGGAATTTCGTCAACACCCCCTATGTCACCGCCAAAAGCGAACTGGAATCCCTCGGCATTACCATCGCCGAAGCCACCAAGGTGGACAGCAACAAGCCGGAAGGCACCATTATTTCGCAGGAGCCGGCCTACGGCACCAAGCTCACCAAGGACACGGTGGTCAAATTTACGGTCAGCAACGGCAAAGCCCCCGAATCCACCGTCACATTGAAGATAGGCCTGCCGGAAAGCAATCAGGACGTCACGCTGGAGGTATTCCTCGACGGCATTTCCATCAAGGCGGCCAATGTGTCGCTGGCCTCCCAGAGCTCCTATTCCATCAAGCTGACAGGCTCCGGCACCCAGAAGGTTTCCGTGACGCTCAACGGCAAGAATTACCGCGACTACAAGGTGAATTTCAAGACCGGCAAGTCGAGCGTCACCATGGACTATGATATCAGCTGGCTGACCGAACCCGCTTCCTCGGAAGAAGCCGTAGGGTAACAGGACAGGCATGACAGGCATGATAGAAAAAAATACCCGAAAAAACCCTGACGTCCTTCAGACCGAAGGCATGATCATCAAAGGCGTGGGGGGATTCTATTACGTCGAGTGCGGCGACAGGGTCTATGAATGCAGAGCGCGGGGGGCGCTTCGCGGAGGGGGAGCGGGCCGCGCGAGAATCACCCCGCTGGCGGGCGACAGGTGCGTCATATCGGTTCACCCCGACGGGCTTGCCAGCGTGGACAGCATTCTGGAGCGGCGCAATTTTCTTCTGCGCCCTCCGCTGGCCAACCTTGATGTGCTTTTCATTGTGGTTTCCCTCCGGGATCCCCCGCCCAACGCCCTGACCGTTGACCGCTTCATTTCGCTGGCGGAGCACAAGGGCATCGAGCCGGTCATTGTCATCACCAAGCTCGACCTTGCCGAAGACAGCGGCTTCGGTGAAATCTACCGCAAGGCGGGATTCACCGTGATTGACGCCGATTATACGTCGGAAGGCAGGGAATTCCTCGGCGCGATACGCGGCGTCATGAAGGATAAAATTTGCGCCTTCGCGGGCAACACCGGCGCGGGGAAGTCCACCCTGCTCAACGCGCTCTGTCCCGGACTTGACCGCGAGACGGGCGAAACCAGCAAGAAGCTCGGGCGCGGAAGGCACACTACCCGCGAGACCGAGCTTTTTTCGCTGGATTCCGGCGGGAAGATCGCCGACACGCCGGGATTTTCCTCCTTCGACGGGGAATTCGCCGAGTTCGTCTACAAGGACGAGCTGGCGGACACCTTCCGGGAATTTGCCGATTTTTCTCCTCTCTGCCGTTTCACCGGCTGTTCCCACACCTGCGAGAAGGGCTGCGAAGTGCTGGCCGCCGTCAGTCGCGGAGAAATTTCCCGTTCCCGCCACGACAGTTACGTGACCCTTTACAACGAGGTCAAGGACATCAAGGAATGGGAAAAGAAGCGCGCAGCAAAGCTGCGCTAAGTGAATAGTGAATAGTTTCGGAGCGCTTCGCGCTGGAATAAAGGAATATGTATGAAATGCGTTGTAATTTCGGCGGGGAAGATTTGGGATTTTGACTTGATGAAGCAATACATATTCCCCGGCGATTATGTGATTGCCGCCGACGGCGGGGTGAGGAATGCGGGACGGCTTGGGGTGAAGCCCGACTGCGTGCTGGGGGATTTTGACTCGCTGGGGTATGTGCCGGACAGCGCTTCTGCAATTTATCCTTCCCGCAAGGACGACACCGACACCGTGCTGGCCGTCAAATACGGGCTGGCGAAGGGATTCACCGAATTTGTCATTCTGGGGGGGCTGGGCGGCCGGCTCGACCATACCGTTGCCAACTTTTCCGCGCTGGACTATATCAGACTTCACGGCGGAAGGAGCATGCTGGTCGATGAAAATACCGTCGTTCGCCTTCTGGCACCGGGCGATGCAATACAGCCGGTTCTTTTGGGCGAGGAGAATTATTTTTCGGTGTTCCCTTACGGCTGTGAATACGCCGTCATCAGTATGACCGGCGTGGAATACCCCACCGAGCGCCAGAGATTCGACAGTTCCTTCCCCCTCGGTGTGAGCAATCACGTCACCGACCCCGAAACATTCCGCGTGACGGTGCATGAAGGAAAGGCGCTGGTCATCGAATGCAGGGAAAGGTGAAGGGAGGCTTTATTATGCGTTTAGGTTTTTCGTATGTCGGACTGATTTATCTTGTGATGCTGTTTGTGCCGAATATCATCTGGGCAAAGCATCAGCCCAGGGATTATGAGAAATACGTCGGCCATGAGAACAAGCTGCTTCTCGCCTTTGAGCGGGTGGGGGAAGTGCTGGTCAGCGCCATCGCGCTGGTCTTTACCGACTTCAATCCGAGAAGCTGCCATCTCTGGCTGCTGTGGCTGGGAATCTCCTTTGCCCTGATGGTGCTGTATGAAATCTTCTGGGTGCGCTACTTCCGCAGCGAAAAGACCATGGCGGATTTCTACAGCAGCATCCTGAAGGTGCCCGTGGCGGGCGCGACGCTGCCGGTGGCGGCCTTCTTCCTGCTGGGCGTCTACGGCTGCAATTTTCCCATGATACTATCCTCCGTCATTCTGGGAATAGGACACATCGGCATCCACCTCGCCCATCGGAAGGAAGTCTGCGGCAAGCTCCCGGAGGATTTTGCGAAGGCGGTCAAATAATAAATTGCAATCACCAAATCCCCTCCGCGGCGTATTATGGTAATGCAGGGAGGGCGAAAGCTCCCCGAAATAATACATCACACAATGCGGAGGTAATACTTATGAAGATCGTCGTTGTCAGAAGCCCGAAAGCGCTCGCGCCCATTCTCAGATTTGTCTTCAAAATCAAGAAAGAAGCGTAATTCTCAGTAATATATACTCAATAACGATTTAGCGTGCCGCCTCGGACTTCACAAAAACCATATATGAAAGTTTTTGCTCGTCCTCGGCTGGCAGCTATTGCCGTTATTGAGTATAAAAAGATCATCATCAAGAACATCAAAAAGCGCTCCGGAGATTCCGAAAAATCCCCGAAGCGCTTTTTGCAATGAGCTTTTTGGCTTTGAATCGAATAGACGGATTAAAGGTATCTGTAGCTGGAGTAGGAGGAAATGTACTTGTCGAAATATTCTTCCGACATGTCCCAAGTGATGCGGTGTTTGTCGATGATATCCACGGCGACCTGACGGTCGATCGTCCAGCGGGCAATGTGCTTCTCGTCGCCTTCAAACAGATCCGCTCTGTCGGCAAGATAGGCCATCGCGAGCTTTGCGTGCTGTTTGGTCTGCTCGTTGGGGGCTTTCTCCATGAGCCGTTCCAGCTGCGGAATCGCCGCCGAGGACAGCTCCTTTGCCATGTATTCAATGTCAATCTGGTTCCTGACGGGGTCGGACAGATATTGGTCGACATTGTACTTCGCCACAAATCCGTCCACATTGAAGATGCAGTAGGCGGCGGCCGTCAGCACAATGATGCTTCCTGTCACAGCCGATACTTTCAGCCTGTCGAAGATAATTCTCAGGGCGACCACGATATCCACCACCGCCATGAGCGCGATCAGCACGGCGGCATTGAAGCGGGAGACCGTGAGGTGATAGGCGTTGATGTAGATTATCAGGCGGCGGGCGGCCGAAACGATGATCACGACATTGCTCAGCGTGATGATCAGCAAGGCAATCTTGACATAGACAGGAAGCCGGTTGTGCTGATTGTTTCTGGTCAGCATGCAGACGATACCCATGATAACGGTTGTAATGACAATAACAAACACCAGCTCGAAGAATCCTCTCCTGCTGTATTCGGCGAGGGTGGTGTCTTTGGGCAGACTGCCGATGCCGGCGAAAAGATAGGTGAACTGCGCCGCGACAAATACCAGATATACCACACTGGAGGCGAAAAGTACCGTCGCCGTAATGACAGGGTCAAAGAAGCGGCGGGATTCCTTGCGGTTGTACTGCTTGTGATAGCCGCCGCGGAGAGAAACCACCAGAGGCATCACATAGAGCATGACGATAGCCGTGAAAAGAATATCAGCGAAAATTCTCAAGGGATTGAGATTGAGTATTCTTAAAAACCGGCTGACCCACATGGCAAACATCTGATCGGCGCAGGCGAAGAAGACAATGAGCGTCAGCACCACGGGAAGCGAAATGGCCGCGCCGATGGCGATTTTGAAGGAAACGCCGCTCTTCTTTCCGTTCTTGTCCCTTCCGGAGAAAATGCCGGCGAGAGTGGTGCCGAGATTCATGAAGGGCATGGCGAAATAATTGACGCAGGTGTCGCAGATCAGCTCCAAGGAGAAGGGCTTGCCGGCGGTGCTGCCGGAAAGAAGGGTGGTCTGTATGGCTGCGATGACAAAGGAAGCAATCAGTCCCACCGCGATCATCCGCGGATCGGAGTAGAATGTGAAGGCGGCCAGTATGACGATCTGCGGAATAAAGAGAAGCCAGCCGAACAGCGAGGTTTTTTCCTTGCGTTTGGTGAGCATGAAAGGAATGTAAATAAGATAGAAGGAAAGCCCCATGACGGTCATGCCGACGCCGTACTCGAAGGAGAAAAGCGAGCGGGTGAAGATCCAGCCGAAAAGAACCGAGAGAATGACGAACAGTCCTTTGCTCATCGAACTGACGGCTTCCTTCGCCAGTATGGTGTGCATCGGCGCGGCACGGATCACAGGCTGCTGAAGGAAGGGCTGCTGGTAGACAGGGCGCACGGGCTGGGGCGTCGAATACACCGGCTGCTGAGGTCTGACCTGCTGCTGGGAAACGGGCTGCTGCTGCATGACAGGCTGCTGGGGTCTGACGGGCTGCTGTAGTACCTGCTGCCGGGGTGGATAGCCCATGGGATAATTCTTTCCGTCGCCATGATTGTTGTTCACAATAATCTCTCCTTTTCCGATATCATTTATTCTGCATATTCTCCATAAGCTGAGCGCGGTATTTTTCGGTGGCCATCTTGTATCTGCTTTCCTTCTCCGGCTTGACCTCTTTGCCGATGAATTTTCTGGCCGACTTCCATGCTTTTCTGAGTCCGTCGGAGAGCAGTCCCTCGACGTATTCAATGCGTTCCTGCCCGGTAACGCTGTTGAGAATGGTCATGGTGATAATGCTCTTGACGTCCATGTCGCCCGAATCATACATCTTGTTGAGGAAGGCCAGAAAATGCTCCGCCTGCGCCTTGCGGCTCTTGTCGCTGAGCAGACGGGCCACCGCCGAAACCACCACTTCCTCGCAGAATTTGTTGGGAAGCAGCATGCCGAAATATTCCTTGTGCAGGAGCAGCGGCTCGCGGCATTCCGGCAGCACGCCGGGAATGCGGTTGACGAAATAGACGGCGGAAGATTCGTCGCTGTCGCGCTCCTTCTTGCTCAGCCTGCGTGAAGCCTCGGGCATGACATTCATCGGCGAGGGGCCGCAGAATGTCTCGGAGAATTCATTCGCCACCGAACACGCCTCCCGGGTATCGGCCACGCTGTCCCCCGTCGGCTCAAAGAAATAGCTCTGCAATTCCAGATAATCGTCGCCCGCGCTGCCGGCGGCGGCTTTAGAAAGGAAGAATCTCCTGGCTTCGGGCGAATAGACAATCTTCGCGTTGCTGCTGCCGTCGGTGAGAATGGCGGTTTCCTGTTTTCCCTTGGTTTCGGTGGAAGACACCGCGAAGCCCTTGTTGTTCTCAATGAATCTTGCGATTACCGAATTAAAAATTTCACTCATATTACTATCTTTTCCTCCGTTTTCTGATTTAAAGTATAATACAGAACAAAGTGTTTGTCAATAAAAATTTACTGTTTTTCGATAAAATGACAAAACTGTAACCCATATATATATATATATACAAAGTAATTATAACACACAGAACCGGAATAATCAATGAAATATTTGTTATATTGTTATGAAAGAATTAAAGAAAACAATACCGGGAAGAAGGAAATTTTCCCCTTCCCGGTATTGTTGATGTTCATACGGAATCATACCCGCGGTATTGAATTATTTCTTCAAGGCGGCGATCATGGAGATGCCCGCCATTTTTACAGCACCGCTGGCGGTGAGAAGGACGTCGGTGCCCGCCTTTTCGCCGTTGATGAAAATCTCCCATTCGCCCTCCGGCAGCTCATAACTGACCGCCTCGCGGTTGGCGTTGTAAGCTACCAGCAGATCGCGGTCGTCCCCCTCGTCGCTGGCCGCGACGGTGAAGGACACCATGTTCGGCCCGGGGCAGCAGAGGAATTTCAGATTGTCGCGAACCTGCGCGGCCTCGGTGAATCGCAGGGATTTGTGCGCCTTGCGGAAGGCGATGAGTCCCTGATAGTAACGGAAGATGTCTATGTACTCCGACTTGCGGTTCCAGTCGATATTGTTGACCTTGTCGGGGGAGCGGAAGCTGTTCTCGTCGAAGCCGCCGAGTTCCTCGTTGTATTTGGTGCGGAGGAAGTCCTGCCCGAACTGGATGAAGGAAATGCCCTGCGCGGTGAAGATAATGCCGGCCGCCAGCTTATCCATCTTAATGCGGGTCGCCTCGCTGTCCTCGGGATTGGAGGTGGCGAGTTTGTCCCAGATGGTGAGGTTGTCGTGGGCTTCCACGTAATTGACGGCCTGCGAAGGATGGAGCGCCCAGCCCTTCTTGGAGTAATTGACTCGGCTCATGTCGATACCGGGGAAGTCGATGCAGCCCACCAGACCGAACTTGACGGTTTCCTCGAAATGTTTCGCGCCGCTGACGAAGCCCTTTTCTTTCAGTTCGAAGACATGTCCCTTGATGCCGTCGCGGATATCGTCGCTGAAGGCGCCCACGCCGGGGAACTGCTTGGCGTTGCACTTGAGCGCTCTGAGTTCGTCGGGAATGCCGCATTCGCCGCCGGTCCAGCCTTCGCCGTAGACGATGATGGTCGGGTCGATCCTGTTCAGCTCCTCGCGGATTTCATTCATGGTGACGATGTCGTGAATGCCCATGAGGTCGAAGCGGAAGCCGTCCAGCATGTATTCCGAAGCCCAGTGCACCACCGAATCCACGATGTACTTGCGGCACATCGGGCGGTCGGAGGCGGTTTCATTGCAGCAGGCGGAGCCGTCGTAGAAGGTGCCGTCCTCCCTCGTGCGGTGATAGAAGTGGGGAACGGTCATATTGAGGTAGCTTTCCTCGCCGAACATGGTGTGATTGTAGACAACGTCCATAATGACGCGGATGCCGTTCTTATGGAGCGCCTGCACCATCTGCTTGTATTCGTTGATACGCACGGCGGGGTCGTAAGCGTCGGTGGAATAGGAGCCTTCCGGCGCGTTGTAATTCAGCGGGTCATAGCCCCAGTTGAACTGCGGCTTGTCGAGCTTGGTTTCGTCGACGGTGTAGTAATCGTAGGAAGGCAGCAGCTGCACATGGGTAATGCCCAGCTCCTTCAGGTGGTCGACGCCGGTCTTGGTGCCGTCCTCCAGTGTGTGCCCCGTTTCGGTGAAGGCAAGGAATTTGCCGGGGAAATTGCTCTTTGCGCTGTAGTGATTGGAGAAATCCCGGACGTGCGTTTCATAGACCACCGCGTCGGTGGGGCGGTTTTCGCCGAAATCCGGACGGGGGGTGTCGCGGAATCCCTCCGGGTCGGTGGAAGAAAGGTCGATGACCATGCCGCGCAGACCGTTCACGCCGACCGCCTTGGCGTAGGGGTCGACCGCTTCATTGGTCTTGCCGTCCACCGTGACGCTGTAGGTGTAAAAAATGCCCTTCTGGTCGCCCTTCATCACATGAAGCCATGTGCCGTTTTCCGACGGCTCCATGTCGATGCAATCCAGCCTGTCGCCGCCCAGACCCTCGCGGAATATATTGAGCGTCACCTTGGAAGCGGTGGGCGCCCACAGGCGGAAAGCGGTCTTTTCAGGGGACCAGATCGCGCCGAGCTTACCGCTGTAATAATACTTCTGGGTAAATTCCTTTGTATCAAAGATGTTTGCCATTTTAATGATTTACCTGCCTTTCGTTGGTTTGCTTTGGCAATACAATGATTATACCATAACAGCCGAAGAAATACCATCTTTTTAACAATTATTTAACGAAATTTCCCTCAAAATTGTGTACGAATTAAAAGAGGAAAAATTGGGGAATTTGGAGGAATTCTTTATCCCGAATATTCATAGAGCGCGGCGATTTCCGCTTGGGTCATGGGAAGGCCGGCGGGTATGTAGATTTTGTGCGTTCCTCCGGAACGGAATATGCCGATGCGCGACACGATATCCGGCTTCCCCAGCCTTTGAAGTTGATTCAGAGCGTCAAGCAGGTTATCGGAATGGGAAAAATCAAAAGACCTTCCGCACGGTTCCTCTGTGAACTGAATGAAAAACCGGCAGCCGCCGGAATGCAGCGGACGGCAGAGGACGCATACAAAATGCCCGTCGCGGCGGAGTCCGGCGCATTCCTCCAGCAGAGCGAAAATTTTTTCCAGAAGCAGCAGGGTCTTCCTGTTTTGCAGCGTCAGGTCACGCCCGCTCAGTCCGAAATTTAAAAATTCACTTTTTGAAAAATACACAAGCGCCGATTTGCAGGGATTTCCGGGCAGCAATTTTATGATCATCTCTTGACTTACCTCCGAAGCGGTATTATAGTATTTATATAATGCATTAAAGCACCTGCCACATGCAAAAAGCAAGAGGTGAATAGTGGAGTGGGGAGAAAAAACATCAATTTTTTCAATACCGGCAGACATGTCGATCTGGAACAGCACAAGGAACCTGCATTTTCCGCTCCGCTGTGTTCCGTGCCGATCAGGGACTGCGTACATGTGCCGCTTTATGACCCGGGCGGGGAGGTCATGTATCCCGTGCCCAGGAAGGGCGACCGCTGCGCGCGGTTTTCCCCGCTGGCGCGGACGATGACCCATTCCGGCGAGATGGGGCCGTCGTGGATCATGTCGCCCGTGTCGGGCTTTGTGGAGGATATTGTTCCCATGGAGCACGAGCTTCTCGGCCCTCTGTTCTGCGCGGTCATCCGGCCCGACAATACCGTTCCTCCGCTGCCCACCGTGCAGCACAGCCTTGGCACCATGACCATTGACGGGGTGCTCCGCACCGTGCATCAGGCGGGCATTGTCGACGAATTCGACGGAAAGCCGCTGATTCATAAAATTCTCCGCGCACGGGAGCGGGATATCAGGGAGATTGCCGCCATTGCGCTGGACGACAGCCCCTACGTCAGCAGCGCCCTCAAGACCGTGAGCGAATTTGCCGCCGAAGTGACCGACGGCATTACCGTCGTGCTGAAAGCGCTGGACGGCGGCAGCGCCAAGCTGGCCATCTTCGACTGCGAAGAAGTGCATATGCGCCCCGGTTCGGACAGCATGGGATTCGTCAAGCCGGTGAGAATGAGCGGGGGATTCCCGCTGATTTCCAAATTCAAGCGGCAGTATTACCCCAAGGGCAATTTCCTTCCGATCGGGGTGCAGGCGCTCCGTGCCGCCTCGAATGCCCTTCTCAGGGGAATTCCGCAGACCAACGGCATTGTCACGGTATCGGGGGACTGCATCAGGCATCCCTGCAATGCCATTGTGGTCAACGGCACGCCGCTGGAGGACGTGCTGCGGTTCGTGGGTGTGAATAAGGTGCCGAATTATGTGATATTCGGCGACACCATGAACGGCGTGACCGTCACGGATATGTCCACGCCCGTTCCGCTGGGTACCCGCGCGATTACCGTCATGCATTCCCTGATCCGCCCGGAAAAGACTTCCTGCACCCGGTGCGGCCGGTGTGTCGCGGTCTGTCCGATGGGGCTGCCGGTCTATCTGGCCATGCGGAGCCATGAGCGGGGGAATGTGGAGGAAGCCGCCTCTTTCGGCGCGGAGAAATGCACGGGCTGCGGGGCGTGCAGCGCGGTCTGTCCTTCCGGTCTGGAACCTGCCGACGTCATGCGGACGCTGAAACGCTACAAACGCAAGAGAAGGTAGAAGGTAAAAAGAAAAAGGAATGTGCGCAGCGCCGAACTAGCGAGCGAATGCGAGCGCGGGGTGCAGGGGACTGGTTCCCTGCCGGGGGTCTGGGGCAGAGCCACCAGCGGGGCGGTGGGGCAGCGCCCCACGAGGGAGCGAAGCGACCGAGCAGGACAGGCTAAGAACACGATAAAGGTAGGGCGCATACCGACGCAGTACCAACCAAAAGCAAGACGCGCCCGGGGTATTTATACAAGGTCGGGCGACTACAGAAAAAAGCCCCATACCGTGATCCGCCCTGCCCCGACCGGAGATATCGTCAAATTAAGATGAAGCCTGCGCCGGGGGGCGCTCCTTCCGGCACTTCGTGCCACCTTCCTCAGAGAGGAAGGTAATTATCGGCTCCCTCTCTGAGGGGGCTGTCAGCGTAAGCTGACCGGGGGAGCACCACCGGTGCAAGGTGCATTTTTCATGATTCACAAAGCGCACCTGACAGGAGGGGGTGATTTGATGAGCAAAGTCGGCATAAAGTCCCGCGATATGGGGAGGCTGGCGGAGTACAGGGAATACCTGCGGCGCCATCCCCGTCTGACCTATCTCTTTGCGGAACTCACCGACCGCTGCAATCTCGCCTGCCTGCACTGCGGAAGCAGCTGCGGCGGGGGAGAGGGAAGGCTGCTGGACACCAAGCTGCTTCTGCGGACGCTGGGGGAAGTGGCGGAGGATTTTGAGCCGCGCACCGTCATGATCTGTCTGACTGGCGGCGAACCGCTGCTTCACCCCGACTTCTTTGAAATTGCAAAAAGAATTCACGATTTCGGCTTTCCGTGGGGGATTACCACCAACGGAACGCTGATCGACCTTCCCGTCGCGGAAAGAATGGCGGCGCTGGGGCTGGAATCGGTCACGCTGAGCCTCGACGGGCTGGAAGGGACGCACGACGCCCTGCGGCGGGTGAAGGGCAGCTTCCGCAAGGTGCTGAAAGCGGTGGAATGCCTGCATGCCGCCGGCATCAGCGTGCAGATCACTTCGGTGATTCACAGCGGCAATTACCATGAGCTGGAGCCGCTGTTTGACCTGATGTGTGAAATGCGGGTGGAATCGTGGCGTGTCATCAATATCGAGCCGATCGGTCGGGCGCTGGCGCATCCGGAATTGCTGCTCTCGGATGAGCGGATGCTGGGTCTGCTGGACTTCATCAGGGAGAAGCGGTATGACGCGGGAACGCCGATGGACGTCTGCTTCGGCTGTTCCCACTATCTTTCCTACGAATACGAGCGGGAGCTGCGGGACAATTATTTCATCTGCGGTTCCGGCCTATACGTCGCGAGCATTCTCTGCAACGGGGACATTTATTCCTGCCTCGATATAGAACGCCGCCCTGAGCTGATTCAGGGCAATATTGCCCGCGACCGGTTTTCGGACGTGTGGCGGGACGGGTTCCGGGAATTCCGGAGCGACCGCACGATGCTCTGCGGGAAATGCCGGAATTGCGCCGAGAGAGAATTCTGCGCGGGAGATTCCACCCATACGTGGGATTTTGACAATAACCAACCGAGATTCTGTATAGCTTCGGTAAAGAGAAATATGCGAAAGGAGAATTCACAATGAGCGAAATCAATCCCAAAGGAAGATGCCGGATCTGCGGCGCGGAACTGCACTTCAAGGACGAGCGCTGCCCGGCATGCGGCGGGAAGAACGACTGCTGGGTCACGCCCGACCCCACAAGGTGCGGCAACTGCCACGCGCCTCTTGACCCGGACGACAGATACTGCCGCAAATGCGGCACCAAGGCGGGCGAAGGCGCCTTTGCACCCTACCAGCAGATCATGCAGTGCATTTACGGCCCCCGACCGGTTGAAAGAACCCACGTCTGCCCGGAATGCGGCTACAGCTGGACGACCTGCCTGATGATCGACAATGAGAAATACTGCCCGCAATGCGGCGCGGAAGCACCCGCTCAGGAGAGGTAGGAGGCAGAAGGCAGAAGGCAGAA
>JAFRXY010000003.1 GCA_017441385.1 Clostridia bacterium
CAATATATTCTTCGTTGTCTTCACCATCTCAATTACAGCCTGCAATTCATCAGGCGTACAGTCGGATAGCAGCTCGTTAAGCTGGCGAACAGCGATGTGTTCACTCTTGACTAAACTGCCGCAGACAAGCTCATCGAGCGACACTTCAAGCGCATTGGCGATATTCATCAGCGTCGGCAAGCTCACTTTTGTGGCGGCGCGTTCAATATGTGACAGGTTTGACGGCTCTATTCCGGCGAGTTCGGCAAGAGACGCCTGTGTCAGATGCTTGGACTCCCGGATTTCCCGTATGCGTTTTCCCATATCTTTATAATCGACAGACATAACAACAACCTCATTTTTTTTGATATTATTGTATGTCCTATTCGGATATGCTAAAATAACGTATAAGTCTTATTCGGATATATACGCTATTTTTAATCAAAAAATGAGGTGCTTTTGATGATCTGTACTTTCTTTGGACACAGCGACACGCCGGAAACTGTCAAGCCTGCGCTGAAAGCAGCAATCATTGAACTGATGGAGAAAGAAAACGTCACCGGATTTTATGTCGGCAACCACGGCAATTTTGACCGCATGGCTATCTCCATTCTCTCAGAACTGGAGAAAACACGGAGTATTCGCTTTTTTGTCGTACTTGCCTATCAGCCGACTGAAAAAGATGCCGATTACCTTGCACATACCGTTCTGCCCGATGGCATTGAAGCTGTTCCGCCAAGATTCGCTATCAATTTCCGAAACAGATTTATGCTTGAAAATGCGAATATTGTGATTACCTACGTCACGCATTCATGGGGCGGTGCGGCTAAATACAAGCAAATGGCAGAGAAAAAACAGAAGCGGATTATTGAGCTGGGTGAGTAAAATCATCATTTTCACTCTTCAAACTTCAAATTTCACACTATTTTCTATTGACAATCCCTACGCAATTCTGTATAATAAGAAAAAAGGAGAGGCTGGTTATCATTATGGAAAACACTGCAACGCAAAACAAAAATCCCCTTGTCCGCCTCATTGAAAAAGCCTACGGCGGACTGGACATGAGCTGGCGGAACGTCATTCTGTTCGCGGTCGGAACCGCTGTGTTGACAGCGTTCTTTATGATCGTCCCGATTTTCAAGGATACGTCCTTTGAAAGAATGGGTAGCTTGTTTGAGTCTTGGATCTTCTTCGCGGTCATCATTATGGCGAACTGCTATCAGAAGGAAGACACCAAAAACGGCAGCTTCTTTGATAAAATCAGGCAGCCGTTGATCTGCGCCGCCAAGGTCTTTGTATTCTTCCTCATCAGCCAGCCGCTGATTTATCTCCTTGAAGTGCCGTTCAAGGAGATGGGCTGGAAGCTGTTCGGGTATTATCCCTACTGGTTCAAGTGGACGCTGGCGACCATTCCCATGGCGTTCATCGGCTGGTACATCAATAAGAAGAACTGGCTCAGTCTGATCATTTTGTCCCCCATCCTTTTTGTACTGACCTCCGATTATATCGGCGCGTTCCGGTTTACCTTCAAGCACTTCCCCATAAGGCTTGTGACCGCCGTTTTCTGTCTGGCGCAGGTGCTTGTCTACCTCTGGGTGTTTACGCCCAAGCTCGTGCAAAGGCTTCTCGGCTTCTTCGTACCGCTGGCAGTTATAATTGTCATGAACGTAATGCTGCCGCCTTTTGATACGAACGTTAATTCATTCCTTCCCGACGACGTCATGCTCACGGAAAATGCCGTTGTGGAGATCGCCGATCCCACGTCTGTCGACATTACCGTCACAGACTTCGGTGAAGATACGAGCATCAATATTCACGCCACCGACTATGTTGAAACGACCTTCCAAATTACCGACGGCGACAATGTCTACCATTACCGTATCAGGATATATGAGGACGACGGCGGGCATTCGCAGATCGAGATGCAGCCTATAGGCGAAAATATCACCAAAGACGAAACAAACGCCGATGAAACCTCATCGATGGAGTAAACGGGAGAATACAATTCCCTGCTATTAAAAAAGGGCATGTCGCACAAGGAAAATGATTTTCAAAAGAGAGGACTCACAAGGTATCTTGCAGCCCTCTCTTTTTCATATTCTCAATACATCGGGCAGCCGTAGCCGAAAATCTTCTTGCTGCCGACGGGGTAATGCTGACGCTTGCAGGCATTACCGGAATTTCCTTCGATGAGATTCCGGTTGAGTTCGCAGAGATTGGCGATCAGCTCGTCGCTAATGCGGTTGGCGTAGTCCTTCAGATAGAGAACGCGCCCGAACCTGTCGCCGAATTTGAAATAGTCGGAGTAAAATTCAAAGCTGTCGGGGACAATCGCGTCGCGGAAATCATGTCCGCGCCTCATGAATTCCCTCATATTGAAACGAAACTGCGTTTCCTCTCCCGGATGAAAGAATTCGTGCAGCAATCTCAGACGCTGCTCCGCGTTCAGTTCCTCACAGGTGGAACCGATCTGCTTGAACTGCGCGAAAAGCGAAGCGAACACGCGGGCGAAATAAGCGCGGGCTTCTTCGATACTGCGCTTGCAGACCGACACGGTGACGTACTTTTCCTGCATGATGGAATTGGAGCCTTCCGCCTTGTCCAGCAGCATACGGTTGTACTCGCGGCGGTAGGAATCAGTA
>JAFRXY010000004.1 GCA_017441385.1 Clostridia bacterium
AGGTGCTAAAGATTTCCTCATCCTCAAGTCCTTTACATCCACCGCTGTCAAAAATGGGTTCACTGCTTTTGAAGCACTGCGCTCTCTTCTTTATGGCCACTTTTCGCTCGTCACTGAATAGTTACACAGAATTTATGTTAAGACCAAAGAACTGAGCCGTCAGCAGTGGCTACAATACCGCACCAGAGGCATCGGTGGTTCCGATGTGTCCGTTATTGCAGTCATCAATCCCTTCAAGTCCATCTATGAATTGTGGCTTGAGAAAACACATCAGGTACAGCCGCAGGAATCGAGCAGTGAATACACCCATTTCGGAACGCTGCTGGAACCCATCATTCGCAAGGAATTTTCTGCCAGAACCGGATTGAAGGTAAGGCAGAAGCATATGATTCTGCAAAGTCTGGTGTACCCCTTTATGTTCGCCGATCTGGACGGCGTCATCAATGAAAACGGCGAGCAGGTGATCTTTGAGGCAAAAACCGCATCCGCCTTCAAAAAGGATGTGTGGGACAATGGCGTCCCTTTGCCGTATGTTTTGCAAGTGCAGCATTATATGTGTGTGACAGGCGCAAAGAAAACCTACATCGCCGCGCTGGTCGGCGGCAATCAATTCTACTGCCACACCGTGGAACGCGACGATAATATGATTCAGCAAATCATCGCTATGGAAAGGACATTCTGGGAAAAGAATGTGGTGGAAAATAAGGAGCCGATTCCCGACGGTTCGGCGGCAACCACGCAATATCTGAATCATCATTTTGCTCATTCCAACGGTCAGGCAATATCGCTGCCTGACGATCTTCTTTCGGTCTGCGAAGAATACAACCGTCTTGCAGAACAAATCGACGAATTGACCGTCGCAAAAGATTGTGCCGCCAACCGCATGAAGCATTCCCTCGGAGAAAATGAAGTTGGTTTAGTCGGCGGTTACAGAATCTCATGGAAGCAGGTTAATTCTACACGATTTGACAGCACCCGTTTCAAGCGTGAGTATCCGGAATTGTATGACCGTTATGCGACAAGCTCAATTTACAGAAAATTCAATGTGAGTTAGGAGGCAGCCAATGTGGACAATATCAGAATCAGACTATTGCGAGCGGACGAGATTGAATGCCGCATTGGTACGATTAGCGAGAAAGGACTGTCGCTTCTGCTCTACAAGGATGCAAGAGCCGATATGCGTATCCTCGACGAAACCTTCGGCTGTTTCGGCTGGAAGCGCACGCACCAGAGCATTGACGGCAATTTGTATTGCACGGTGGAATTGTGGGACAGTGAGAAAAAGGAATGGATTTCCAAGCAGGACGTCGGCACGGTGAGCTACACGGAAAAAGAAAAGGGACAGGCCTCCGACAGTTTCAAACGCGCCTGCGTGTCGGTGGGAATCGGACGTGAACTGTATTCCGCACCGTTTATCTGGATAACCTCTCAAAAATGTCGTCTCCAACGGAAAAATGACAAGTGGATATGCTACGACAAGTTTTCCGTTACCGATATTTCCTACAATGAGAATCGTGAAATAATCGGTCTGACAATTATGAATCAGGATACCGGCGAGATTGTCTATTCTATGTTCCCAAAACAGCCACAGAAAGTCAATCAAGACAGCCCGTTCAACGAATTTTACCGTGAGCTTGACCGAACCGGTGTGGCAATGAACACTGTACTGTCAAGATATGGCGTGACAAAACCGGAGGATTTGTCCCCGGAATTGCTCGGCAAGGCTCTCAACAGTCTGAGAAGAACCAAAACAAAATCAGCGTGACAAACAATACGACCGCAGGCGAGAACCCATCGTCTGCGGTCATTTTGCATTTACAAAAAGGAGTTTTATATGATGAACGAAAGAATTACCTGTGACCTTTGCGGCGAGGAAATCCTCTCCGATGTATACACGGTGCAAGGCAGACGTCTGTGTGAGAGCTGCTATGATTACGAAACATTCCGCTGTGATTGCTGCGGAAACCGTTTTCTCACATCCAACGAAGTAGGAGATGATCGTATTTCCATCTGCGAGGAATGTTATGAAGATCACTATCATCGCTGTGACCGCTGTGATTCACTTGTACACGATTCGTATGTGTTCTGGGACGGTGACAATCCTTATTGTTCGAGCTGTTACCAGGAAATCTGCAGCAACAGCATCAGAGATTACTACTACAAGCCGACACCCCTTTTCTATAAGCGTCCGAATGAAGGCCGGGTGCGCTATTACGGTGTGGAATTGGAAATAGACGGCGGGGGCAAAGACGATGACAACGCCGAAAGCATATACAATATGGCCAATCAACACAGCGACGTGCTGTATATCAAGTCGGACAGTTCGCTTGACGACGGCATGGAACTGGTGTCACATCCCTGTTCGGTGCAGTATCATAAGCATGATTTTCCGTGGAAGGACGTCATGAAGGAAGCCGTTCAGTTGGGCTACCGTTCCCACAATACCTGTACATGCGGGCTTCATATTCATATCGGCAGAGATGATCTCGGCGAGACGGTGGAAGCACAGGAAGCAGTGATCGGCAGAATCATGTTCTTCTTTGAAAGCCACTGGAACGAGATTTTCAAATTCTCCCGCCGCGGCGAATACGCCGTGAACCGCTGGGCTTCCCGCTACGGCTACAAGGACAATCCGAAGGACATTCTGGAGGACGCCAAGAAAACCACCAAAGGACGCTATACGTGCGTCAATATCACCAACCGCAGTACAGTGGAGATCCGCATATTCAAAGGCACGCTCAAATGGAATACGTTCATGGCGACCATAGAATTAATTGACGCGATATGCGCCAACGCCATCAGGCTGAGTGATGAGAGAATCCACAAGCAGTCGTGGAACGATTTTGTGATGGGCATTGAGCCGGATTATATTGAATTGGTGAAATATCTCAAGGAAAAGCGGCTCTATGTCAACGAGCCTGTCGAAGAGGAGGAGGAAGTATAATGTGCGCCATTTTCGGACTGGTGAATTACAAGCACCTCCTCAGCAAGAAACAACTGAAAACACTGGTCAATCGGCTTGCTGTGGCGTCAGAGGTCAGAGGAACCGACGCTTCCGGCATTGCGTATGTAAGAAACGGAAAACTGGTGGTTTATAAAAGACCCATTCCCGCTCATAAAATACATTTCTCCGTTCCGTCAGACACCACGATTGTCACCGGTCACACACGATTCACAACACAGGGTTCCGCCGAGTTCAACTTCAACAATCATCCCTTTATGGGAACGACCGAGGACGGAACATTTGCACTTTGTCATAACGGCATTCTGTACAATGATAAGGAACTCGCAAGGACAGAAGGATTGCCGGAAACACCAATTCAGACCGACAGTTATGTGGCGGTGCAGATGATCGAAAAGCAGGGTACGTTTGGTTTTGATTCCATCAGGATTATGTCGGAAAAGGTAATGGGATCATTTGTATTCACTATCCTCGGCAGCGACAATACGCTCTATCTGGTCAAAGGCGACAATCCCATTTGTTTGCTGCACTTCAAAGAGCTGGGGCTGTATGTCTATTCTTCCACACCGAATATCATGGACAGCGCATTGACCGGAACCATTCTGGAAGCATACGATTTTGTCGAGATC
>JAFRXY010000041.1 GCA_017441385.1 Clostridia bacterium
CGCGCGTCTGGATGCACAGTAACGAGCAATAAACACCAAACAAACACCTAAACCCATTTTCAGACAAAAGAAAAGTCTCAGAAATGCCCGATTCATGGGATTTCTGAGACTTAGTGATTGGTGCGAGTGACGGGACTTGAACCCGTACGTCATGCAACACACGCCCCTCAAACGTGCCTGTCTGCCAGTTCCAGCACACTCGCTTATCTATTTACTTTTGCCACACTCGCTGAGTGCCTTAATAATATATCATAGGTTTTTTCGTTTGTCAAGTGTTTTTTTGAAGTATTTTATTTTTTTTATATTTTACTTAAATTACATAAATTAATTATCCGGATGCTGCTTGTAGAATTCAGCCACTTGTTGGTATATTCGAATATCTCATTTATTTGATAATCGCGGTGCGCATAGAATTATGCTATAAGCGCACCGCGATTCGTTTTGTATGAAAAATGAAATGAACTACATGCTGAACACATTTTCAGTCATGTCGAGTTTCTTGGCGGCGCTTACCATGCGCTTGTGGCAGGTGAATACTATTACCTGCCCGATCTCGCCTATGGCGTTGTCTTCCTTGATGAATTTCAGTGCACCGGTCATGCGCTCATCGTCAAACTGTACGAAGGCATCGTCCAGCAGGACGGGGAGCTTTTCGTCAGTCACAACTCCGGAAAGCGCCAGTCTGAGGGCAAGATAAATCTGGTCATAGGTACCCGCTCCCATCACTTCGCAGCTTCTGGGCTGACTGTCCCCCTGTTCCGCAAAGGACGGCACCAGCGTGTCCGAAACCAGTACCGAACCGGCTTTGTTGCCCGTCATGCCGCTAAGTACGCGTGAAGCGCGGTAATTGATCATGGGGCCGAAGTCTATCTTCATCTCATGGAAGGCTTCGTCGATCGTCCGCTGGGCTTCCTCAATCGCACTTAATTCCAATTCGTAATGTTCAATACGGCGGTTTAAGGCCTTGAGCTCGTCGCTCACCTTCTGAACGCTCTGCGTATTGTATGGCTTCATCTGAAGCTCGGTCTCCTCACTGGCAATCCGCGCAATGATTTCCTCGTTTTTTTCATTCACTGCCTTGAGCTTGCTTCTGATATTCTCCTTAGTGAAGGTATCGGGAACTTCCAGCTCAACGCTGCTGCGAACCTGCTCGGCGTAGAGAGTCAGACTGTCTATGCTGCGTCCTCTCAGCATAAATTTATAGGTATCCTTAGCCGCATCGAGCTTTCTGGAAATCTTTTCATGCTCGTTCTTCATGCTGCTGAGCTTACTGATAATTTCCTCGGCTTGCTCGTTGGACTCGGTTTCATGGTATTCCGCCAGATTTTCGCGCAGTTTGCCGCGAATAGAATCAAGTTCTTTCTTTATCTCGGCGATTTCAGCGTCAAGCGCGTTCTTCTTACCCTTTGCCTCGATGTATTTTTTCTGATTCTGTTCAATGTCCTTGTAAAGCCGGTCGAATTCATCCATATTGCGCACGCTGAATTCATCCAGAATCGAGCGGTATTCATCGTTCAAAGCGTTGATCTGCTCATTGACATTGGAAAGACTCAGCTCTTCCTCTGTAAAAACATCCTCCTGATCGAGGCTCTTCTTATAGATGAATATGTAGACAATGATGCTGAGAACAGCAATGATGCCCATAACATAGAATATCCAGTGTCCGATAATTCCCAGAATAATGGAGGCCAGAAGCACCGCACAGCATACGCCGACCACAAATTTTTTATTGTCAGGCTCTTCCACGGGGTCGTCCTGATGCTGCTCAATGGCAAGTTCCAGTTCTTCCCTTTCCCTTACCAGAGAATCGTACTGACTGAAGGCGATGGAAATCTCCTTGTTGTATTTCTTGACTGTCTTGATCATGGAAAGCTTGGCGCGGTCGATGGAAATTGTCTGCCTCTTGAGGTCGTCCAGTTCATCCGCCTTTTCCTGCAAAGCCGCTTCCTTGACTCTTTCCTCACCCAGCAGCTTCGCCGATGCCGCCATGAATTCGCTCATGTCGTCCGCCATTTCGCCGCTGAAAATCCTGTCCAGCGAGTTGAATTTTTCTTCCAGCTCGACCACTTCATCGCGCTTGCGAACGATCGCGTCAATCTCGGCGAGTTCTTCTTTCATTTCAAGCCGGTCGAGCATTTCCTCAAAATAGGCTTTTTCCTCGTTCATGGTCTTTTTCTCGCGCAGATCGACCGCGATCCTGTCCCTCAGTGCGTCGGATTCTTCCAGCACCTTCATCATTTCGGCACGGGAATCCACCAGCTCACGCTTCTGCTTGCGAAGTTCCGGAAGAATTGCGTCCGCCTTCTTGGAATCCAGCTTAGCGGCAGCGGCTTTCAGCCGTTTGTCAATCTCCCGCTTGGACACACGTTCGTCTCCCGCAGAGGAAATATTGATCAGACGGTCAGTAATCTCGTGATTCTCTCCCTCGACGGTTATCCCCGCCTGACCGATGAAAACCGAATTCACAAACGACCGGATGCTTATGCCGAAGACATGAACGCCCGGTTCTTCTCCGGGTGAAAGCGGAATTGTTTCGCCGTTGGTCTTATCAAAGAGTGAAATGCTGTCGTACACTCTCGACTCGCCGAAAGAACGGTTAAGGAAATATGTCACACCGCCGTGTTCAAATTCAATGGAACCTGCCGGCTGTCCTCCGCTCCAAGGCTCGTACTGCATACGTTTCTCGGACGATTCGAATCCGTAGAATACCGCCTTGATAAAAGCCATGACGGTAGATTTTCCTGACTCGTTGCTTCCATAGACAATATTGACTCCATCGCCCGGTTGTAACGAAAAATCCCTTAATTTGCCGAAGCATCTGATATTTATCTCAATAATTTTCATCAATATTCACGTTCCCTTCAAACGCGCTAAGTCCGTAGAGCAAAGCACGCATATATTTCTCACTACCGCGGCTGTCAGACTGCTTTTTTTCAAACAGCTTTCTGACAAAAGCCCCCTTCAATGTACCATCGTTCATCAGAAGCTCAAAGTCCACAGTGGGTGATGTCATATCTGTCAGTCTGGCGTAGAATATTGACGATTCGGACAGAAGTGCACTGATATCGGGTATAGGAGCGATCACTCCCTCAAACGGTGTGCCGATCAGACTGATATCGTAAAGATTGTAGGAGAAATTTTCTCCGTATCTGTCACGGAGTACCTTGACAATGCGGTCGGCAAACTGTTCAGGCTCCGCGCAGCCGCTGATATCTATCTTCTCCTTTGAATACAGCCTTCCGTCAAGCGGCGTGAATGTCATGCGGGCAAAGCCCTTGGCGGCATAGCCGCAGAGAACGCCCTTCTCACCCGGCTCGTCAAAGCCGCAGGCCGACGGCATACCGGAATAGCAATAGATCAGCTCGTTGTTTTCGTAATATTCATAGGTGTGCGACGAGCCGAGCGCAACATAATCCGCGCCGCAGGAACTGATTGCCTCCATACTGATTGGATTGCAGCTGCCTCCGGCTGCGGTATCTTCCACCAATTCACCGTAGAGCATCAGGACATTGATGCGGCTGTTGATGGGATTGAATCCTGCTAAAAGCGATTCCTCACACTGTGAACGTGTAAAGCCTGCGCCCCACACGCAAGTATTTTTTTCCGGTATTTCCACCTTTTCCATACCGCCGCGGAAGATATGCACGTTCGGCGGCCATTCGGTATTGTAGCAGGAATCCGGCGTCGCAGGATCATTCTGCCCCGGAGTGATGAAGACGCGCACGGTGTAGTGACTGATCAGGCGCTTGACATTGGCGAGAAATTCACTTTCCACCCGCATGCTGTCGAACATATCGCCCGCAATGAGCAGTGCGTCGGCCTTATTGGCCGTACATAGATCGAGTATCTGTTTGAGTGTATCCAGCTGTTCCTGCCTTCTCTGCTCAGCCACCTCAGGGGTAGCGGAAAACAGCGAGCCTAGATGCAGGTCCGATGTGTGTACCATATTGAATGTTGTCATTAAAGAATTCGCCCCCAAAAATAATATACAACAATTTATGATATCACATTTTTGTCAAAATGCCAATAGGTTTAGAGAAATTTATTAAAAATTTACACTGCAAGTGATTTCCGAACAAAAAAATCTGTATTTCGGAATCTGTGATTCCGAAATACAGACAAAAGTATAAAACTATTCAAATTTTCCGCCAAAGAGGGACTTGTAAATCTCCTGCATTCTGGCATCGGTTTCTGAAATGACATCGGCACAATCGCTCAACTGCCCTGATATTTCATCCGAAACGCCGTTGGGATTCTTGTATTTCAGCACATGCTCAAGACCTGCCCATGAGTCCATTGCCACTGTCCGGAGCTGTATCTCGACCGGCACTTCGACATTTCTGTTTGCCAGATGAATGGAGGTGGAAACAATCAGATGAAGGCTGCGATATCCGCTCGGTTTCGGTTCTGCAATATAGTCGGACATTTTCAGAAAGCTCACATTATCCTGTGCCATTAATCGGTTCTTTATTTCGTAAATGTCACGCATATAATAGCAGATAACCCGTATTCCGGCGATATCAGCAAGCTCGAAAGCCGCGTTTTCCAGCGTAAGCGGAATGTTTTTCTTCTCCAGTTTGCCGCAAATGCTCTTGACCGATTTGATCCGGCTGTCAATGCTTTTGAGAATGCGGTGATCGTAATTTACACGGTAATCCAGTTCCAATATTTCAAGGTCAGTGCAAAGCTTTTTGGCAGCAAAGACATAATTATTCTGAAAAACAAGATAATCATACAGACATCTGTCAAGCTCCGCCTTGGTGTCCGAGGCATTTTCATCAAATCCCGCGAGCTGCTTGATCAGTTCGCATTCATCGGGGGAGAAGTCCTCTTTTGCTAAAACAATTCTGTGTTTATCAGACATTTTTTCAGTGAGGCGTCAACAGACTTTTCAGAGAGAACCCTAAAAATTGCTCCCGTTCCAGCCCCAGATTTCAGCCTCCTCATATTTGATGTAGCTCTGCTGAATGCCCAGCTCCTGCTCCAGAATCTCGGTGATGGCGGCGGTCAGCTTATCAGCGGCAGCCCTGTTCACCCTTCCGAATACACTGACTTCCACAAAGGCAATTTTCTCGCTGCCGCTGCCCCGGAAGTAAAGGGGATGATCCCCCTCAAAGCCCACCATGAGCCAGCTTTCCGATTTGCCAGGAATCAGCTCGATCACCTTGCCCAGCCTTGTCTTGACCGCGACTTCCTGCGGCTTGGAAATGGAGACATTTGTATTGATATTGATAAATGGCATGGTTTGCTCCTTTTTTAGTTAATTTTGTCACCACTGTAGACAATGCCCTTTTCCGCATCGACAACCACCGTTGTGCCGTTCTTGAGAATATGCGTGGCGTTCTTGCAGCCTACCACAACGGGAATGCCCAGCGTCATGCCGACAATGGCGGCGTGGGAATTGACGCCCTCCGCTTCGGTGACAATCGCGCGTGCCTTGCGCATGTACTGGAGCAGGCGGTTGCTGGTCTGCGGCACGACAATGATATCACCGTTTTCAAATTCCTCCGCGATTTCTTCCTCTGTCTTGGCTACGCACATCTTGGAGCAGACCTTGGTCTCCCCTATTCCCTTGCCGGAAACAAGAATGTTGCCGGTGAGATGCACCTTCAGCAGGTTGGTAGTGCCGGAAACACCGATCGGAACGCCGGCGGTGATGACGCAGAGATCGCCCGACGAAATGAGTCCGGCATCCTCGGCCGCCTTGGCGGAACAGTCGAACAGCTCGTCAGTGCTGGTCTTTTCCGGAATGAGTATCGGCGACACGCCCCATGACAGGTTGAGCTGACGCACGACCTTCTTGTCAGGGGAGCAGCCGACGATCGGACAGGGAGGACGGTGCTTGCTGATCTGACGCGCCGTGCCGCCGCCCTTGGTGACGGTGATGATCGCCTTGGCGTTCAGGTCGATGGCAGTGGTGACGGTAGCGTGGGAAATAGCGCCCGTCACATCGTCGTCCCCGATCTTGCTCACAGTGCTCTTATAGCCGCCGGCGTAATTGATGTCGGATTCGGTGCGCTCGGCAATCTTCGCCATGGTGAGCAGCGATTCAACGGGGTATTTGCCGGCTGCCGTCTCACCGGAAAGCATGATCGCGCTGGTGCCGTCATAAATGGCGTTGGCCACGTCGGTGGATTCTGCACGGGTGGGGCGGGGATTCTTCATCATGCTGTCAAGCATCTGGGTGGCGGTAATGACCATCTTGCCCGCCTTGTAGGCTTTGTCGATGAGCTTCTTCTGAATGATCGGAATTTCCTGCAAGGGAATTTCCACGCCGAGGTCGCCTCTGGCAATCATGATGCCGTCCGAAACACGGAGAATCTCGTCGATATTATCCACACCTTCGGAATTCTCTATCTTGGAGATGATCTTGATGTTGTTGCAATGCAGCTTGTCGAGCAGCGCCCTGATCTGCATGACGTCGGCCGCGCTTCTGACAAAGGAGGCAGCGATAAAGTCATAATCGCACTGCACGCCGAACATGATGTCGGAAATATCCCTCTCGCTCAGATAAGGCATACTCAGGCGAATGCCGGGGACATTAATGCCCTTGTTATTGGAAACGGTGCCGCCGTTGACCACCGTACAGAAAATTTCCGTGTCGGTGGTGGAATCGACCGTCAGCTCGATGAGGCCGTCGTCAATGAGGATCCGCTGCCCCGGCTTGACGTCCTTGGGCAATCCGGCAAAGGAAATGGAAGAAATATTGCTGCTGCCGACAATATCCCTGGTAGTAAGGGTGAATTTCTGCCCCTGCACCAGCTCCACTTTCGGCGGGTCAAAAGTGCCTGTGCGGATTTCCGGTCCCTTGGTGTCAAGAAGGGTGGCAATCGGCAGACCCAGTTCCTCCCGCAGCGCGACTACCGCGTCAAGGCGCTTCTTATGTTCTTCATGATCGCCGTGGCTGAAATTGAACCGGCAGACATTCATACCGCCCAGCATGAGCTGGCGAAGAATATCGCCGTTGTCGGTGGCGGGCCCCAGCGTACAGATGATCTTGGTTTTTCTCATAGGGATTACCTTCCTTTATCAAAGAATGTAAGAATGAAATTATTCTGTAAACGAAAATTATATACAAATTGACACAATTCTCATCTAATATAATACACAATATTTCTCTCAATGTAAAGCGATTTTTTATTAATTTTTTTGACTATTTTTTCTCCCAACTATTTGTTGTATTTTCCGTTCCCGTATGGTATAATGAGATTCACCAAAATAACAGGAGTTTATAAAGAATATGTCAGATTTAAAGCAAAGATACTTTACAGTCAAACAAAAGATTCTGGAGCGGGAATTTTCCCGCATGAACGACATGCAGCGCATTGCGGTCTTCCAGACGAAAGGGCCGCTGCTCATTCTGGCGGGGGCGGGAAGCGGCAAGACCACCGTGCTGGTCAATCGCATTGCCAATCTTATCCGCTACGGGGACGGTTATACGACCGAAGTCCTACCGGCGGGGCTCACCGAGAACGAGGTGGATTTTCTGGAGGAGTTCGCCAAGGGCAGTCTGGCCGAAAAATCCGATGACGACAAAAGACGTGCCGCCGGGCTGATCGCCCACTTTCCGCCGAAACCGTGGAGAATTATGGCGATTACCTTCACCAACAAGGCCGCCGGGGAGCTGAAGGACCGGCTTTCCGCCATGCTGGGAGAAAGCGGGAGCGATGTGTGGGCTTCCACCTTCCACTCCACCTGCGCCCGGATGCTCCGGCGGGACGGAGAACGGCTGGGCTATTCCCCGAAATTCACCATCTACGACGCGGACGACAGCAAGCGAATGATGAAGGACGTGATGAATTACCTCCGGATTGACGACAAGGTGCTTTCCGTCAAGGGAATTCTTTCCGAAATCAGCCGCGCCAAGGAGCAGATGCTTACGCCCAAGCAGTACGCCGCCAAAGCGGGCAGCGACTTCCGGCTGAAAAAGATCGCGGAATGCTACTCCACCTATCAGAAACGGCTGGAGGAAGCCGACGCGATGGACTTCGACGACCTGTTGTTCCAGACGGTGCGGCTCTTTCAGGAGAACGACGACGTGCTGGAGCATTACCAGAACCGCTTTGAGTACATCATGATCGACGAGTACCAGGACACCAATCACGCGCAGTACCTATTTGCCAAGCTGCTTTCGGAAAAGCACGGCAACCTCTGCGTGGTGGGCGACGACGACCAGAGCATCTATAAATTCCGCGGTGCGACAATCGAAAACATACTCTCCTTTGAGAAGACCTTCCCCGACGCGCAGGTCATCCGGCTGGAGCAGAACTACCGTTCCACCCAGAACGTGCTGGACGCGGCGAACGCCGTTATCAAAAACAACACCGAGCGCAAGGGCAAGAACCTCTGGACGGCGAACGGCGAGGGCGATAAACTCGTGCATTATCAGGCGCAGAGCGAGTACGACGAAGCGGCTTTCATCGCCAAGTGCGTGGAAAACAACGTCGCGGCGGGTATGCGGTACGGCGATCACGCGGTGCTCTACCGCATGAATTCCCAGTCCAACTCGATTGAAAACTACTTCATCCGCGCCGGTATTCCCTACCGCGTCATCGGCGGTCACCGCTTCTACGAACGCAAGGAAATCAAGGACATGCTGGCCTACCTCTGCGTCATCGCCAACCCCTCCGACGAAATCCGCCTGAAACGCATTATCAACGAGCCGAAGCGGGGCATCGGCGACCGCACCATAGAGAACGCCTCCGAAATAGCCGCCGAGCTGGGCAGGAGCATGTTTGAAGTCATCCGGGAAGCCGACAGCTATCAGGCGCTCGCCAGAAGCGCCTCCAAACTGAAAGCCTTTACGGCAATGATCGAGGAATTCATCGAGGCTGCCGACGAGATGAAGCTGAATGAGCTGCTGGAATTGATTCTCAACAAGACCGGCTACCTGACAGCCCTGCGAATGGGCGACGACAAGGCGGAGGAACGCATCGAGAACATCAACGAGCTGGAATCCAACCTGCTGAAATATCAGGAGGAACACGGTGATTCCGCCGACCTTGGGGAATTCCTCGAGGAAGTCGCGCTGATCGCGGACATCGACAATTTTGACAGCGACAGCGACGCGGTGGTCATGATGACCATGCATTCCGCCAAAGGGCTGGAATTCCCGGCGGTCTTCATGCCCGGCATGGAGGAAGGCATCTTCCCCGGCATGCAATCCATTCTCAATCCCGGCGATATCGAGGAGGAACGCCGCCTTGCCTACGTCGGCATTACCCGCGCCAAGCAGAAGCTCTATCTCATCAGCGCCGACCGGAGAATGGTATTCGGCAATTCCCACGCCAATCCCGTTTCCCGTTTCCTCGAGGAAATCCCGGAAGAGCTGGTGGACAATCAGGCTTACGAATTGCCCAAGCGCAATCCCGTCCGTTCCGCGCCAGCCGGAAGGAAGCGTCCGACCGACAACGAGCTGGTAGGGCTGCGGCAGAAGCAGATGGAAAGCGCCACCTCCGCTTCCTTCAAGCCGGGCGAAAGAGTGCGCCACAAAGTCTTCAAGGACGGCACTGTCGTCAAGGTCACTCCCATGGGCAACGACGCACTGCTGGAAGTGGACTTCGACAGCAAAGGTCTCAAAAAGATCATGGCCAACTACGCCGCGCTGGTCAAAATTTAGAGTAGGATTTCTGCATACCATACATTCACATATTTCGTGATTCTATCACCGTTTCTATGAGAAATCACAAAGCAAGGCTGTCTCCCGTCCTATTTTTGGAACGGGAAACAGCCTTGTCTTTTTGTTATTCCAAGGAAGTCAGGGGAATCTGTTCCAGATCCCAGCTGCTGTCGGCATGAATGGTGATCAGTTCCGCGCCGCGCTGGGCGGTTTCTTTTCCGATGCCCGGCATGGCCAGATAGTCAATGCTCATGCCGTAGGTAAGGCGGATTCCCTTGTATGCAATGGAAGCGTTGTTGTAATGGTCATGTCCGCAGAAAAATCCTGTTGAAGGGAAGACCGTCAGGGGCAAATCTAGGCTCAAATCCCACGGAACCGGACAGGTAATTGACGATTCTTCCCAAATAATCATTCTCCGATAGGGACATCGAATTTTCTGAGCTTGTCGTAAATCTTGTCAAGCTCGGATTTTTCCGGCTGTTCGTCATCGATCTGCTGGCGGATATTCTGCATGAGAATATCCGTGTAAGTGATGATATCAGCGCATTTTTTGAGCTGTCCGGCGATATTCTTCGGGTCGCTCAGCTGCTTTTTGTATTTGATCTGATGTTCCAGACTCGCCCAGAAATCCATCGCGATCGTGCGTATCTGGATTTCCGCTTTGACCCGACGGGTGGATTCGGCAAAATACACCGGTACCGAAACGATCAGGTGCAGGCTGCGGTAGCCGTTGGGCTTCGGGTTGGAAATATAGTCCTTCTTCTCGATCAGTTGGATGTCATTCTGCCGGATGAGCGCATCGGCAATACTGTAAATGTCGTCCACATAGGAGCAGATCACACGGACTCCGGCTATATCATTCAGGTGCTGCTCTATGCTTTCAGTGGTAATTTCCCAGCCCTTGCGGTTCATCTTTTCCATAATGCTGATACGGCTTTTCAGGCGGGACTGTATCGAGCTGATGGGATTGCGCTGGTATTTCAGCTCGAATTCCGTGTCGAGAATCTCCAGCTTGGTGCGCAGCTCGCGGATGGCGGACGAATAGTAGAACATCAGCTCCTTGAAATCCAGCATAGTGTCAAGAAACTCGTTCGCGTGCGCCATGATGGCCTGCTTCATCGCGTCGTCGCCGCCGAATATGTCCAATGCGTTGTTGATATCTTCCATATGAATAAAATACCCCTTTCGAAAATGGATTATGTCTGATTGTAATTCATCGGTATTTCCGTAATGTTGCGGTTTTATAGAAGATTTGTAAATTTCCCACACATCACAAAAACAGCAAAAACCCGGACTGAGCAGATTCATCCATTGCTCAGTCCGGGCGTTGTCGCCTCACCTCATTTTCATACAGTCATTCGCGATCAGTCATTCTATTCTCCTTTCACTCCCAACAGGGATTGAAGCAGTTTCTTTAGTTTATCCATTCGGGTGCAGTTGCAGGCTTTGGAACCGTCTGAGCTACAGGTCTTTGCAGCAGCAGACATGGTTGTCGTTTTGGAAGAATTCTGCGTAGTGGTTGTCGAAGCGGACTGGTTTGTATTTGTTGTAGTTGTAGTTACCATCGAAGCGGGCTTTGTTGTGGTTTGTGCAGCTGTGGACGTGGGCTTTGCTGTGGTTGCGGTTGTGGCGAATGTGGAATTGACAGTCATCGCCGTGGTGGCTGTGGTGCTGGAAGAAGCCGCCGTTGAGCCGAGAGTAATGACTTCCCCGCTGAGATCGTCAGATACGGCAAAGAACTGCGACCAGTAATAGGTGCCGTTTCTGTAGGTAACCCCTACGCCGATGTAATCATAGCTGCCGAGAATATTCGCCCTGTGCCCCGACGAATTCATCCATGAATTCATGACTTCTTCCGGTGTGCGCTGACCGTAGGCGATGTTCTCTCCTACCGACCTGTAAGAAATTCCCGCTTCGGTAACCGCCGTGAAGCAGCGCGTTCCGTTGGGGCGTGTGTGTGAAAATACGCTTTGAATTTCCTCGGCGCGTACCAATGCCGCTTCGCTGAGCTTGTCGGAATATTTCAACGGTGCAAGCCCGTTGGCGGCACGTTCGCGGTTGACGATTCCCGCCACCTGTCGCGCGTACTCCTCGGTCTGCGGGTTTGCGTAGCCGGCGGCGGCATGTACCGTATAAACCGGCTCAGACGCGGTATTCGGGAGAGCCGCGGCGGAAACCGCGAGCATCGCAACCATGACAAACGAAAGCAATCTTTTCTTTGACTGATTCAAATAAAGACCTCCTTGAAACTGAAAGTAATTTCGGAATGCCTTTGTGTCATTCCGTGATTTCAGCATAACACGCCTCATCGGTAACGTCAACACACAAAATATCCCATGTCAGAGATTGGATTTTCTGGCATGGGATATTTTGCATTGTTTCTTTGGTTTATTTTTGCGTCAGTACGGAATGAATCAGCCGTTGAAGCTTTCAGCGTATGCGCTGCCCGACCCGGAGAGTTTGTAATTTCCGTTGTCGTCGATGGACAGGAAACCCTTTGTGTCAGCATACTGAATCGCAGCGTCGAATACCGCGCTGACGTTGGCTGTCACTCTGGTGAAATTCATCAACCTTGCAGATTCCCTGATCAGGTCGTCGCGGGACATGCTGATCTGCTCATGAAGTACATGGCAAACCGCATTGGCGGATTCCTGCGGCGGAATTTCCTTCACATCGCGCTTGTTCTCGCCTTCTCCGTTCGTGCGGATCAGTCTGTATTCGTCGGGGTTCTGTTCCTTCCCCCAGATAAATCTGTCCTCATACTGAATGGTGCTTTGCAGTCCGAGAGAATCAATAATGCCGGAGAGGTGATTCTGAATCTTCGCCGTGCTGCGGGTAATGCCGAAGCTCTGAATGACCCTGCGGGACAGCCTTGCCTCGCTCACCGGCGCTTCACAGTCGATAACTGCCTTGATTGCGTCCTTTATCATCTTTTTGCAGGCGGGCTGCACAAAATCGTCGTTGGTGAGGGGGATGGATTTCAGTTCCGCGGCGGTATAGGGAACCACATTCGCCGACACAATGGGAGCAGGCGCGTCGGGAATAATTTCCGGTTCATCCTCGGTTTTTTCCTCTGCTTCCGCGCTTTTCTCCGTACCCTCGGAAGTCGCTTGAACGTTGTTTTCTCCGGTTTCGGAGCAGGATTCTTCCGCAGCTTCTTCCACGGTTTCGTCCGACTGTTCCGCTTCGGCTTTGGATTGTTCCGCTGCATTACGCACACTATCCAGAAGCCGCGCAAGCTCCTTGCGGCTGTTGTCCCACCAGTCCATTGACCAGATGCGGGCTATGCGCCAGCCTAGGCTCTGGAGGACGCTGATCTGGGCAAGCTCCCTGTCGCGCGTTGTTTTGGAATCGCGGTAGGTTGCGCCGTCCAGCAGAATGCCCAGCAGATAGCGGTCGGGCGCGTTCGGGTCGACCACACCGATATCGATGCGGTACTGCGAATGACCCACGTTGCGCTGGGTTTCATAGCCGCTTTCCGCAAGCGCGGCGCAGATTGCCTTGCTGACGACTTCGATGTCGTCCCTCTCCCCTGCCGCTGTGAATTCTTCGCTGAAACGGTCCTTTCCGGCCGCGTATTCCAGGAAAGATCGCAAAGCGGCAACACCTTCGGCATTCGTCCGGTTAAGGTCGATCTGCTCCGGTTCCAGCGTCGAGAATACCACCATTTCACATCTTGCGCGGGAAACGGCGACATTCAGCCTGCGCCAGCCGCCGTCGCGGTTGAGGGGGCCGAAGTTCATGGAAACATGCCCTTCCTTATCGGGGCCGTAGCCGATGGAGAAGAGAATCACGTCGCGCTCGTCACCCTGCACGTTTTCGAGATTCTTGATAAAGAGCGGTTCGCTTCCCTTGTTGACCCAGTTTTCGAGAGCGCTGTCTTCCTTGCAGGCGTCGATGAGCAGGTCGTCAATGAGATTCTGCTGGTTGATGTTGAAGGTGACGACGCCGACGCTCAGCTTGCTGTCCTTCCTGTCGTGACAGCGGCGTTTCAGCTCGTTGATGACCGCTTCCGCCTCCGCGCGGTTCTGCCGGCTCTTGCCACGGTCAAAGAATCCCTCGGTATGCACCAGCCTGACCTTTGCCTCGCGGTCATTGACCGACGGGAAGGTATATAGCTTGTTCTCGTAAAAATGGCGGTTGCTGAAAGCGATCAGGCTTTCATGACGGCTGCGGTAGTGCCAGAGCAGGTGGGTCTGCGGCATATTCAGGGCAAGGCAGTCGTCGAGAATGCTTTCCAGATCTTCGTCATCGATGTTGTCCTCATCCACCGTGTTGGTGGCAAAGAAGGAGGTGGGCGGCATCTGCTTGGGGTCGCCCACAATAACCGCGTTCTTTCCTCTCGCCAGCGCGCCTACCGCCTTGGAAGTGGTGATCTGGGAGGCTTCGTCGAATACTACGAGGTCGAAAGGCTCCCTGTTCGGAGCGAGATACTGCGCCGCCGAGATCGGGCTCATCAGCATACAGGGGCAAAGTCTCGGCAGCATGTTGGGTATCTGGTCAAAGAGCTTGCGTATGCTGAGACCTCTGCCGCCGGAGCGGATAGCCTTCTGCAATATGCCCAGCTCAGAGCTTTGTGCCGCTTCCTTGGCAAAATTCGGCACCTTGGAAGCGAGCCGGCAGTAGATTTCCTTCTTGGTGAGGTTGGTGAGGTCGGCATCCATCTGGCGGAACTGCTCGATTTTCTCATTGAACACCGCGCCGGAGAATCCGCTGAGAACCGGCACCGAATCGATAATGCCCATTGCCAGCGTTTTGGAAATGATCTTCCGGAAGGCGCCCGCGGCTTCCTCGTGGGAAAGACCCTGACGGTAGGCCTCCACGACACAGCCCATTCCGCACTTAACCGCTTCCTGCGAAATGGCGTTCCACGTAATCCACTCTTTCAGCTCGTCGAAATGATTGGTTACGTTGTCGCAAATGGCAATCTGCGAGGCAATCCAGTTGCCGTCCGGAGCGGCGGAAGTATCGATGATGTCATCCAGCGCGGACTTAGCCTCCATCGCCGGAGAGAATGAAGCAGTCACGCCGTCGGTTTCTTCGCGAAGTTCGGGTCTCCCGCAGTATTTCACCCGGAAATCGGAGCCGCCGAATGCCGCATCCAGCCTGTCTGCGCTTTGCTTCGCCGATGCGCAGGACATGCTGATTCCGTTCCAGTCGGTGGCATTGCCGTTGTAAAGGCGGCCCAGCGATTCGCCGTATTGATCGAAGAGCGTTTTTGCCGCGTTCATTTCGCTGCGGTAATTCATCAACGCGAGAATATGATTTTCCAGCTGTCCCTTATGAATCGCGCCGATGGAATAGGGCAGCAGCTTCTTGCACAGAGAGTTAATTCCCAGCATGCGGGGAAGGAACCATTTGGCAGCCGCCGTGCGGTATTCACCGAGAAGTGAAATGCCGTCCAGCAGCAGGAATTCCGAACGCCAGTACTGCGCCAGCATGGAGGACTGCTGGTTGGCGTTGGCGAAATGCAGACACATCTCCTGTATCTGGCTAAAGAAGAGAGCCGGGTTTTCCGCCTGCGCCCAAGCGCCCGGAAAGTTGAGCCAATTCTTCATTTCCGCCGCGAATTCATTCACCGCTGACAGTTCCGCAAATGAGTCGGCGGGAATATCCACTTCCGCAGTGAATTTTTCAAGTGCGTTTTGCAGTGTCTCCAAAGCAGCTTTGTACGCGGCGATTTTCTCCGGAAGAGTCATGCGCAGCTGCTGGGAATAGCTTGCGGTCTTCACGCCGGAAAGGGGATGATCTTTGGGGTGCCCCACCGATTTGGCCGCCGCTGTCACGCGCTGGAGCAGCACGGACTGTTCGTCCGCCTTTTCACGGTCGATCACGTCAAGAACATTGTATTCCGGAGCCGTGATATCGGGATAATCCTTGTTGGCTTCGTATTCATTGATCAGTTGATAGAGCGTCCTGCCGCATTTGCGTTCCTTGTGAAGTTCCCTGACGTATTCGTTGAGCTCGGCTCGGATGCCCGCGATCTGATTGGCCTTGTTTTCATAGACCTGCGCCGGCTGTCCCTTGGTCACTTCGGAGGCGCGTCTGAGCTGCTCCAGCACGGACTTCTTCTTGGCCTTGTTGGAATGAAGTTCCAGACAGAAATCGCCGATTCCGATCTTGTCAAGGCGGCGTTCCACCACTTCGAGCGCCGCCATTTTCTCCGCCACAAAGAGCACCGACTTACCCTGCGCAAGGGCGTTGGCAATCAGCGCGGTGATGGTCTGGGATTTGCCTGTGCCGGGAGGGCCGTGCAGCACGAAGCTCTTGCCTTCCGAGGCGGCTTTGATGGCGAATAGCTGTGACGCGTCGGCCGACATGGGAAGGAAGACGCCGCTTTCGTCCACTTCCTCCCCAATATTCATTTCTTCCGCTTCCCATTCCAGTTTGCCCTCCATGAGGCTGCTGACGATCTTGTTCTTGGCAAGGTCGTCATACCGGCTGCGGATATCGTTCCACATGACGAACTGCGAGAAGGAGAAAATGCCGATATAGGCCGATTCCAGCACATCCCAGTTTTTCTGCTCCATAACGGCCTTGCGCACGATGGTGAAGACCTTGCGGGTGTCAATGCCGTGTTCGTCCTCCGGAAGGACGTTAAGTCCTTTTATTTCGATATTGAAATCCTGTTTTAATTTTTCCAGAATGGTAACATTTATCTGCGGCTCATCGTCGCGAAGACGGACGACATACCCCTGCGCCGCCGATTTGCGCACAATCTCCACCGGCACCAGAATGATGGGCGCGTATCTCGGCTTGGTGCTGCGTGGATTCTCATACCAGCGCAGAAGACCCATCGCCATATAGAGGGTGTTCGCGCCGTTTTCTTCCAAGGCGGATTTAGCCGAACGGTAAAGCTCCTTGATGGTCTTGGCGAGGTCGTTTTCATTGAGTGCCGAACGCAGACGGTGATTTTTGAATTCCGACTGAATGACCGAAGCGAACGCGCCCAGATCATGCATGTTGTCAAAGCCGAGTTCCACCTGCTTCCAGTCAGCAGGACGGGGCATGATCTTGAAATCCTCCCCTTCAAAGAGGCAGTCCTCCAGATCGTCCACCGAGGAGGTCAGCAGCGGGATAAGGGTCTTGGAAAGCCGCAGGTTGATCAGGGAATTCCTCAGGCCAAGGTCAAGCAGCTTGCGCTCCCAGCGGGTCTTGCGGGTCACGGGCGTGTCGTCTTCCTGTATGTCAAGGACAACCGCGCTGTCCATCTCCTTCGGCGCAGCGGTCAGTTCGTCCTCTGTCAGCAGCGGGCGCTCCACTTTCCAGCCGTTCTCGGTGGGAATGCGCATGGGAATGGGCTTGACGCCGCTGAGTCTGGCGCGGTTCACGTCGATAAAGCACTGCACCGCCGTCAGGTCGGCAAGCTGCTTTTCCGCAGCCTTCTGCGCGTCGTCAAAGGTCACTGCCTCCTCTTTTGCCGACAATGCCGTGCATTCCACCACGGCAATCTCATTGATACCGTTGGCAAGTCTCTTGGTGATCAGGGAAGCGTCATCCTGCACCGTTTCGGGAAAGGTCAATTCCTCCAGCCAGACACCCGCGAAAATGTGACCTTTCAACAGAATCAACAGCGGATGAAGCCCGATTGCCTCAAGAACGGCAGCATAAAGCAGCGTCAGATCCATGCATGTGCCGAGCTTCTGTTCCATGACAGTATCGCAAAGGCGGATGCGCTGTCCGATTTCTTCAAAGCTGGCAGGCGGTACACTGTAGACGATATTCTGTTCCTGTATCGCGCCGTAAACGGCGGCAGCCTGTTTAAGCACGCGGTTGGGGTCATTGCTCTGGTAAGCATCAAGCGAAGGGTCGTCTGTCCACTTGCCGAGTAATTCCGCCGCGCGGGCTGTGATTCCCGCGATAACAGGGTGATTGGGAGTGACAAAGGCGCATAGCAGTTCGGGATAAACGGTAAGCCCGTGCCACTGGTCAAAAGCAAGCGCGGTAATTTCGGTATGCTCACAGAAAAGCGTCTTTTCTCCCCTGACAAGGGAAACAGAAAGGACGCCGGAAATCTTTTCGGTTATACCCGCAAGGAAATTGCCGTCGGGAATGATTTTAACGCCGGTGAAAGTGACCGGCCTGCCGGCGGGCAGCACGTCAATATGCTGGGTAAAGGGCAGGCTCAACGCGGGTTCGGAAGTGATGCGAAGTTCCACGTCGCTGAGAGCTTCCTGCGAGTCGTTCCGGATGGTGAGGGAACGGATGATTCTGAGTCCGTTATGAAGCAGGGCGTAATTGATGGCAGGAAGAAGATCGACCTCGATATGTATCTTGTCCGTCAGTTCCTCTACTGGCTCAGATGGTTCTTCTTCCGCTTCGGGTTCTTCTTCCACTTCGGGTTCTTCCTCCTCTTCGGGTTCTTCCTCCTCTTCGGGTTCTTCCTCCTCTTCGGGTTCTTCCTCCTCTTCGGGTTGTTCCTCCTCTTCGGGTTCTTCCTCCGTTGCGGGTTCTTCCTCCGCATCGGATTCTTCCTCCGTTACGGGTTCTTCTTGGACTGAAGATTCTTCCTCCGTTACGGATTCTTCTTGGACTGAAGATTCTTCTTCGGCAGCGGGTTCTTCTTGAATAGAAGATTCTTCCTCTACTTGGGATTCTTCTTCCGCTTCGGAATTGTTTGTTTCCTCCGGAGAGTCATTTTCACTGTAACCGTGAACCATGACAAACCAGTGGCACAGCTTATGGGTCATGCGCAGGCGCTGCTCCGCTTCTTCGGGGGTGATTTCACCGTCGTCGGAAAGCTCATCGAGTGAAAGAAGAATGTCTTCAATGGTGGCTATGATCAGCTGATGGTTGCGAAGAAATTTTATCCTGTCTTTCTGGGTCACATCATCAGGGAGGGAAAGACCGTTGATTAAAAGCAGTTCATCCGAGATTCGTTCCCCTATAATCCGCAGGAAAACAGCACATTCACCCGGCGAAGTCTTTTCGCATTCCTCCGCCTTTGCGCCTATTTCCGCAATATCGCGCCATTTCGGCGACATAAATTCAAAATTTGATGCCATATTCAGCCTCCTGTATTCTGATAACTTCGTACTCTTCCATCATATCACGTCCGGATATTTTTTTCAATATTTTTCAATAATATATGCAAATGAATTTGAAAAAATCAGATGAATTTCTATTCTTAATCTTTGAAACAAAATCGAAATATACTTGACAATCCTATACCACGATGTTATAATTATTTTTCTGCTCAAAAAGAGCGCACAATTTAAATCATTCATACAATCGGGAGGGAATCAAATGATCGAAATGAAAAACATCCGCAAAACCTACCGGGTCGCCAAGCGGAACGCCGGGTTCCGGGAAGCAGTCAGATCCTTCTTTCAAAGGGACTGTGAAACAATCACTGCACTGGACGACGTGAGCTTTTCCATTGAAGACGGTGAAACAGTGGGCTATATCGGCCCCAACGGAGCCGGAAAGAGCACCACCATCAAAATTCTCAGCGGCATTCTCATCCCCGACAGCGGCGAATGTCTGGTGGACGGCCGCGTACCGTGGAAGAACCGGATTGAACACGTTGCCGGAATCGGCGTGGTCTTCGGGCAGCGTTCGCAGCTCTGGTGGGACGTACCGGTCGCCGATTCATTTGAGCTGCTGCGGGATATCTATTCCATTCCGCCCGATCTTTTCCTGCGCAACAGGGAAGAACTGACCGAACTGCTTGACCTCGGCGAAATCCTGCGCACCCCCGCCCGTCAGCTTTCACTGGGGCAGAGAATGCGCTGTGAAATCGCCGCTTCGCTGCTGCATTCCCCTGATATACTCTTTCTCGACGAACCTACCATCGGGCTGGACGCGGTTTCCAAAATAGCCGTGAGGGAGTTTATCGTAAAACTCAACAGCGAGAGAAAAACGACAATCATTCTCACCACTCACGACATGCAGGATATAGAAGCTATCACAAAACGCATTATTCTGATAGGCAAGGGAAAAATTCTGCTTGACGGTGATATCAGCGACATTTCTGGAAGCGGCGGCATTGACCGCACAGTGGCGGAGCTATACCGCGCCTACGAGATATGATGGACGGAGGTGAATGCCATGACTGCTTTACCCGGATTCCTTTCCAAGTGGAAGAAATACATCTCTTTTTTCCGGCTGCGTTTTGCCATGGGACTGCAATACCGCACCGCCGCTTTAGCCGGCATTGCGACACAGTTTGTCTGGGGATTTATGGAGATCAGTGTTTTTTATGCCTTCAACAAAACTGACCCTGCCGCATTTCCGATGGGATTTGATCAGCTTGCTTCCTACATATGGATGCAGCAGGCGTTTCTCGCGCTGTTTATGACATGGTTCATGGAGAATGAAATATTTGACAGCATTATGGACGGTAATATCTGCTATGAACTATGCAGGCCGATTGACATTTATGACATGTGGTTTGCGAGGAGCATTGCCAACCGCACGGCAAGAGCCTCGCTGCGATGCATTCCGATTCTGCTGGTGGCATTCTTCCTTCCCAAGCCCTATGCCATGACGCTGCCGACCGACTTTTTGACATTCCTCTGCTTTGCCGTGGCAATGCTCCTTGGAATGACGGTGACGGCGACGGCGTGCATGCTGATCTATATGCTCTCCTTCTTTACCGTATCCCCACAGGGACTCAAAATTATCTTCACCATGACCGCCGAACTGTTGCAGGGAAGTGTGATACCTCTCCCCTTCTTCCCGCCGCGTGTACAAAAACTTATCGAACTTCTGCCCTTCGCAGCGATGGAAAACGTGCCGCTGCGCATTTACAGCGGTCACATCAGCGGGGGCGCGGCAGTGAAAGCCATGCTGTTGCAAGTGCTTTGGATCACGGTCCTTATTGCCATCGGCAAATTCATCTGCCGCAGGGCTATGAAGAAAATCACGTTGCAGGGAGGTTGATGAAAGTTGAAAACTGAAAAAAGACCATACAAAATACCTGCTGCAAAGCTCTACCTGCATTATGTCTCGATACAGATTCGCAGCATGATGCAGTACAAAAAATCATTCATTATGAATGTGCTCGGTCAGTTTCTTGCCTCCTTCAACGCCTTTGCGGGACTGCACTTTCTCTTCATGCGGTTTCATTCCATCGCCGGCTATTCCTACAGCGAGGTGCTGCTTTGTTTTTCCGTCACGCTGATGGAATTTTCACTTGCGGAATGCGTGGCAAGAGGATTTGACAGCTTTTCCAAAATCGTACGGCAGGGTGCCTTTGACAGAATCATGACCCGCCCGCGGAATGAAATATTGCAGGTGCTGGGGAATAATTTTGAATTGACCCGAATCGGCAGAATGGTGCAGGCCGCCATTGTGTTTGTCTATGGGATTTCAAAAAGCGGAACAGAATGGAATGTTGACAGGGCAATGGCCGTGCTGTTCATGCTGATCGGCGGTACCGGCGTATTCAGCGGTATCTTCCTGATCAACGCGGCGCTCTGCTTCTTCACGCTGGAAGGGCTGGAATTTATCAATATCTTCACCGACGGCGCGAGGGAATACGGTCAGTACCCCATCGACATCTACGGCAAAAGAATGACCCGATTCTGCACATTCGTCATTCCCTACGCGCTGGTGCAGCTCTATCCGCTGAAATACCTCACCGGACGCAGCGACAATGTATTCTATATCTTTCTTCCGCTTGCGGCACTGCTCTTCCTCGTGCCCTGTTACGCGCTTTGGCGGTTCGGTGTAAGGAAATACAAATCATCCGGCTCATAAAACATGAAAAAAATTCCCGCAGACGCCTCCTGCTTTGAGGTGCTGCGGGAATTTTGCGATATTTACTTGAAAATCTTCTTCTTGATGCGGCACAGCTTTTTATAGACCCTTACCACAAACAGCCTGTTGATTTTTTCAGTCTCTTTTTTCAGTCGCGCAATTTCCTTGTCCTTCTTTTCACAGTCCTTTTTGAGCTGCTTGAATTCCTTATCCTTTTTCTTCATTTCCACAAATCGGGAAAGGTAATGCTTTTCGCCCTTCTGCACCTTCAGAACAAGCTCGTCCGCGTCCTCCTGCAGGGAAACAGGGTCGTTCATAAGTTCTTTGCTGACCCTGTCAAAGTCAAATTTTTGCTCCGGATTCATTTCTATGCCCAAGAACTTGCCCATCAGCTCATACAGGAAGTCGTACAGGCTCATCATGTATTTCCGGTCTTTTTTATAGCCCGGATCGTCCTGAATCTCAAGCAGCCTGTTCAGGGCGTATTCCGCGCTCCATTCATCAAAAGAAGCCGCCCGGTCGGGATAGCCTATGTTCTGATAAAAGAAAGGTATCTTGTCATTCCACACCAGATTGACGGAAGGCACGTCCAGCGCGTAGGAAATGATAGAAGAGTGCATTCTGATAGCGGCTACCGATGAAAAACCGTAGATGGTTTCCACAAGTTCCCTTGTGGACTGCGGAATGATGATGCGCTCCTTCGGTATTTCGTATTCCTTGGCAAAATAGAGCAGAGAATTGTTGTCGAGGAAACTGCCGTTGGTGTAGAAGTAATATTCGGTTCCCCGCTCCTCTAGAAGCATTTTCATGTCATTCATGTATTTCATCTCATCGCCAAGTTTCCACGGTTTGCCGTTATCGGCGAATAGCCCTCCGCGGACGGTATTGATTCCCACGACGGTTTTGCCATCGGGACGGCTGCGCTTCACAAGATGGGAATGATAAATGTATTCCGACCACACCGCCGGATCGCAGACCTGAATGATCTCGTAAGCGCAGTTTTTCGCGTATCTGCGGAAAAGATCGGGATTTTCACGAACCGAAACGGCATAGAAGCATTTGCGTTCAAGCATTTCGCTCAGAAGGTGTTCGTTTTCCGGGGTGGCGCCCATGTTATTCACGCCAATCGAGGACAGCACCACCGGCACGCCGCATTCATCCGCCATGCGGGTGATTTCCTCCATATAATCGTAGTAGTGCATGTAATTGATACCGAAAAGTCCGCCGCCCGCAAAGAAGATCAGATCAGACTGACCGATCAGTTCTCTGTCGGCGGATTTCAGCGACATCTTGATCAGCTCAACAGAGGAAAGATCCACTCCCAGATTTTTCAGCGCGGTGCGCAGGAGCTTTTCAAAGCAGATTCTGATCAGATTATCACCGAAATTATCATCAATGCACGATACAACAAGTATTTTCAATTCAACTTCCTGCTTTCATATAAAAGTGTCGGAAACCTTATACTTTTTTATTTTACATTTATAAAGTCAATTTGTCAATTTTTTTTAATATTTTTTTTATTTTTTACAATTCAATTTTCATTATAAATGTCTGTTGTTCAAATTGCTAAGATGGGCAAATTGACGAACAAAAAAATTATTTTTCAAAGCGCTTGACAAATTTAAAGTCTTGTGTTATATTTATTTAATAGCTTAAAATGGGGAAAGTAGCCGCAGGTTTTTTGAGGTAAAAACTGCTTTTTTGAGGGTCGAAATGGTAAAAAATCCTCAAAATAGTTTATCTTTACCAAAAAATCAAATCGCTATCACCGAAAATTCTCATAGTGATATTGCACAAACTTTCTTCACGATGGGCGCGACGATATTTTTTTCAGTTTTCCGAAGTATTCTGAATGGAGTGAAGCTAACAAAATGGTGAATGTCACAAAAGTTCAAAACGGCAGAAATACCCGAATGTCCTTTTCCAAAATCACCGAAGTGCTGGAAATGCCAAATCTCATCGAGGTACAGAAGAATTCCTACCAGTGGTTTCTTGACCGCGGACTGAAGGAAATCTTTGAGGATTCCTCCGGGATTGTGGATCACACCGGCAACCTTCTGCTCGAATTCATCGATTTCCGTATCAATTACGAGCCGAAGTATACCATCAAGGAGTGCAAGCTCCGCGACACTACCTATTCCGCCACGCTTTATGTCACCGCACGCCTGACAAACAGGGAAACAGGCTACATGAGTGAGCAGGAGGTCTACATGGGCGAATTCCCGCTCATGACTCCCAGCGGCACCTTTGTCATCAACGGCGCGGAGCGCGTGATTGTTTCCCAGCTTGTCCGTTCTCCCGGCGTATACTACAAAATGGAGCACGACAAGTCGGGCAAAGAACTGTTCTACACCACCGTCATTCCCAACAGAGGCGCATGGCTGGAGTACGAGAACGACGTCAATGACGTTTTCTATGTAAGGATTGACAAAAACCGCAAACTGCCCATCACCACCTTCATTCGTTCCCTGGGACTTTCCACCAACGAGGATATCTATGAATACTTCGGTCATGACGAGCGCATCGAGCAGACCATCGCCAAGGAAGCCACTCTCACCAAGGAGGGCATAAAGAATTCCGACGACGCCTGCATCGAAGTCTTCAAGAAGCTGCGTCCCGGCGAACCCCCCACAGTGGAAACCGCCCGCAACTACATCGAGGATATGTTCTTCAATCCTCACAAATACGACATTTCCCGCGTCGGCCGCCATAAGTACAACCAGAAGCTCTGTCTCGGCTATCGGCTGGTAGGACACAGAGTCACCAAGCCCATCGTCAATTTCTTCACCGGAGAAATTGTCGCCGAAGCCGGCGAAATGATCAACAAGGCAAAGGCGGAGGAAATCAACAACTGCGGCGCCAGCGTGGCCTTCATCCAGCTGGAAAACGAGAAGGAAATCAAGATCATCTCCAACGGCATGGTCGATATCACGGAATATGTCGATTTCGACGTGAAGGCTGAATGCGGCATCGAAGAAAAGGTCAGCGTCGTGGTGCTCAAAGACATTCTTGACACCTGCGAGACCGACGACGAGATCAAAGAAGCCGTTATCGAGCGCAAGAACGAGCTGATTCCCAAGCACATTACCCGCGACGATATCTTTGCCACCGTCAATTACTTCAACTGTGTTGCCAACGGCGTGGGTACCCTTGACGATATCGACCATCTCGGCAACAGAAGAATCCGTTCCGTCGGTGAGCTTCTCCAGAACCAGTTCCGGATCGGATTTGCCCGCCTTGAAAAAGGCGTAAGGGAGAAAATGAGCATCAACGACATAGACAAGATGACTCCCACAACCCTGATCAACAGCCGTCCCGTCAACGCGGCCATCAAGGAATTCTTCGGCACTTCTCCCCTTTCGCAGTTCATGGATCAGAACAATCCTCTTGCGGAACTGACCCACAAGAGAAGACTGTCCGCCCTTGGCCCCGGCGGTTTGTCGAGAGACCGCGCGGGATTTGAAGTGCGCGACGTTCACTACAGCCACTACGGGCGCATGTGCCCGATTGAAACCCCTGAAGGCCCGAACATCGGTCTGATTTCCTACCTCGCCACCTATGCCCGTATCAATGAATACGGATTTATCGAGGCTCCCTTCCGCAAGGTCGACAAGGAGACCGGCAGGGTCACCGATGAAGTCAGATACATGAGCGCCGACGTGGAGGACGAATTCATCGTCGCTCAGGCAAACGAACCGCTCGATGAGAACGGGCACTTCATCAAGCCCAGAGCGACGGCAAGGTTCAGAGGCGAATTCCTCGAGATCGAAGTCAACCGAATCGACTACATGGACGTTTCGCCCAAGATGCTTGTTTCGGTCGCTACCGCCATGATTCCCTTCCTTGAGAACGACGACGCCAACCGTGCTCTCATGGGCTCCAACATGCAGAAGCAGGCTGTCCCGCTTATCCGCTGCGAGGCGCCTATTGTGGGCACCGGCATGGAATACAAGGCCGGCGTTGACTCGGGCAACTGCGTGCTTGCCAAGCATGCCGGCACCGTCACTTACGTCTGCGCCGATGAAATCAGAATCAAGCAGGACGGCAGCGATGAAATCGACACCTATCATATTATCAAATTCATGCGCTCCAACCAGGGCAACTGCTTCAACCAGACCCCTATCGTCAGCTACGGCGAGCATGTCAATGAAGGCGATGTCATTGCCGACGGTCCTTCCACACAGAACGGTGAGATTTCGCTGGGCAAGAATGTGCTCATCGGCTTCATGACATGGGAAGGCTACAACTATGAAGACGCCGTTCTGCTCAATGAAAAGATCGTGCGCGATGACGTCTTCACTTCCATACACATCGCGGAATTTGAAACCGAAGCCAGAGATACCAAGCTCGGGCCGGAAAACATCACTTCCGATATTCCCAATGTCAGCGACGACGCTTTGAAGAACCTCGACGAGGAAGGCATCGTCCATATCGGCGCGGAAGTCCACGCCGGCGATATTCTCGTCGGAAAGGTCACGCCAAAGGGCGAAACCGAACTCACCGCCGAGGAAAGACTGCTCCGCGCTATCTTCGGCGAAAAAGCCCGCGAAGTGCGCGATACTTCCCTCAAAGTGCCTCACGGAGAAAGCGGCATTGTCGTTGATGTGCAGGTATTCACCAAGGAGAACTGCGACGAGCTTTCCCCCGGCGTCAACAAGGTGGTAAGAGTTTATCTGGCTCAGAAGAGAAAGATCAGCGTAGGCGACAAGATGGCAGGCCGCCACGGAAACAAGGGCGTTGTTTCAAGAATTCTTCCCGTGGAGGATATGCCCTTCCTGCCCAACGGTCAGCCGCTTGACATCGTCCTCAATCCTCTGGGCGTTCCTTCCCGAATGAACATCGGACAGGTGCTCGAAGTGCACCTCGGAATGGCCGCAAAGTCACTCGGCTACAAGGTCATGACCCCTGTCTTCGACGGCGCTCACGAGAGCGACATCGTGGAAATGTTCGAAGAAGCCGGTCTTCCCACCGACGGCAAGACCGTTCTCTATGACGGACGCACTGGTGAACAGTTCGACAACCGCGTCACGGTGGGCTATATGTACTTCCTTAAGCTGCATCACCTCGTCGACGATAAGATTCATGCCCGTTCCACCGGCCCTTACTCCCTTGTCACACAGCAGCCGCTCGGCGGTAAGGCACAGTTCGGCGGTCAGCGCTTCGGTGAAATGGAAGTCTGGGCGCTGGAAGCCTACGGCGCCGCCTATACCTTGCAGGAAATTCTCACCATCAAGTCGGACGACGTCGTGGGACGCGTCAAGACCTACGAAGCGATTATCAAAGGACAGAACATTCCCAAGCCGGGCATTCCCGAATCCTTCAAGGTTCTTATCAAGGAACTCCAGTCTCTCGGTCTGGACGTAAAGGTGCTTGATGCCGATCAGAATGAAATCGACCTCAAACAGCATTTTGACGACGATGACGACGCCTATCTGCCGGATGAGGAAACCGAGCATATGTCCGACAACGTCGTGGACGAGGACGAGCTGGACGATCTCGGCTACAGCGAGGCGGACGACGACCTTCTTTCGGATGACGACGAAGACGAGCTTTCTTCACTTGCAAGCGCTTATATTGAAGCCGGTGCGGACGACGAGGACGAAGATGAAGATGACGATGATGATTTCAGCATCGACGAAATATTTGAAAGCGACGACAGTGACAATGCAGATTCAGAAGAACAGTTTTAAGGGGGACCGCAGATGGAATTCAATGAATTTGATTCAATAAAAATTGGTCTTGCTTCACCGGAGCAGATCAGAAGCTGGTCATACGGTGAGGTCACAAAGCCCGAAACTATCAACTACCGCACGCTTAAGCCCGAAAAGGACGGTCTTTACTGCGAAAGGATTTTCGGCCCGCAAAAAGACTGGGAGTGTCATTGCGGCAAATACAAAAGAATCAAGTACAAGGGCAAGAAGTGCGAGAAGTGCGGCGTGGAAATCACCCGCTCCAAGGTTCGCCGCGAGCGCATGGGCAGCATCGAGCTTGCCGCTCCCGTTTCCCACATCTGGTACTTCAAGGGCATTCCCTGCCGCATTGGCTTTATGCTCGACATCACGCCCAGACACCTCGAAAAGGTGCTCTACTTTGCCTCCTATATTGTTACAGATCCCGGCAATGTGCCCCGTCTGCAATACAAGCAGGTGCTCAATGAGAACGAGTACAGCGAGCTGAGAGACGCCTATGGCGACGATTTCAAAGCCGAGATGGGCGCCGAAGCCATTCAGAAACTGCTGGCCGACATCGACCTCGATCAGCTTTCGGAGGAACTGAAATCCGAGCTGGAAACCGCTTCGGGTCAGAAGAAGGTCCGCCTGCTCAAGCGGCTTGACGTGGTGGAATCCTTCCGCATTTCCGGCAACCGCCCCGAATGGATGATCCTCAATGTCATTCCTGTCATTCCTCCTGACATCCGCCCGATGGTTCAGCTCGACGGAGGCCGGTTCGCCACCAGCGACCTGAACGACCTCTACCGCAAGGTCATCAACCGCAACAATCGTCTCAAGAGACTGCTGGAACTCGGCGCGCCCGAGATCATCGTCCGCAACGAAAAGCGCATGCTTCAGGAATCGGTCGACGCGCTGATCGACAACGGACGCAGAGGACGCCCCGTCACCGGCCCCAACAACCGCACGCTGAAATCCCTTTCCGAAATGCTCAAGGGCAAGCAGGGACGTTTCCGCCAGAACCTTCTCGGCAAACGCGTGGACTATTCCGGCCGTTCGGTTATTGTCGTCGGCCCTGAACTCAAAATGTACCAGTGCGGTCTGCCGAAGGAAATGGCACTCGAACTATTCAAGCCCTTCGTGATGAAACGCCTGACCGAGACCGGCAAGGCGCAGAATGTCAAGTGCGCCCGCAAGATGGTGGAAAGAGGCGAAGCGCCCGTCTGGGACGCCCTCGAAACCGTCATCAAAGGCCACCCTGTCATGCTCAACCGCGCACCTACCCTTCACCGCCTCGGCATTCAGGCATTTGAGCCTGTTCTCGTGGAAGGCCGCGCTATCAAGCTGCACCCGCTGGTCTGTACCGCCTTCAACGCCGACTTCGACGGCGACCAGATGGCTGTCCATGTGCCGCTCGGTTCTGAGGCGCAGGCGGAAGCCCGTCTGCTCATGCTGGCTTCCGGCAACCTGCTCAAGCCCTCTGACGGCAAGCCTGTCGCGGTGCCGACGCAGGATATGGTTCTCGGTTCCTACTACCTCACCCTTGACAAGGACGGTGAACCCGGCGAAGGCAAGTATTTCAAGGACTTCAACGAAGCGCTGCTCGCCTACGATGCGAAGGTCATTACGCTTCATTCCAGAATAAAGGTTCGCCGCACAGGCGAATTCAACGGCAAACCTATCAGCAAGATGATCGAAACCACCGTCGGCAAGATCATCTTCAACCGCCCGATCCCGCAGGATCTCGGATTTACCGACCGCAGCGACGAGGAAAAGTGCCTGAATCTCGAAATCGACTTCCTCGTCGGCAAGAAACAGCTCGGTCAGATCATCGAACGCTGCATCAAAGTGCACGGCGTGGCAAAGACCTCTGTTGTGCTGGACGAGATCAAGGCACAGGGCTATAAATATTCCACCAAAGGCGCTCTCACTGTCGCGGTCTGCGACGCTACCATTCCTCCCCAGAAGAAGGAAATCATCGCCAATACCGAGCACGAAGTCGACAACGTCCTCAAGCTCTTCCGCAAGGGCCTTCTCACCGACGAGGAGCGCTACAATCTCACCATCAAGGCATGGGAAAGAGCGACCACCGATGTGGCCAATGCCCTCAGTTCCAACATGGACAAATACAATCCCATTCAGATGATGGCGCACTCCGGCGCCCGCGGTTCCGCCAACCAGATCAAACAGCTCGCGGGTATGCGCGGACTGATCGCCAACACGTCGGGACGTACCATTGAAATTCCGATCCGATCCAATTACCGCGAAGGTCTGAATATTCTCGAATACTTCATTTCCTCCCGCGGCGCGAGAAAGGGTCTTGCGGATACGGCTCTCCGTACCGCCGACTCGGGTTACCTTACCCGCCGTCTGGTAGACGTTTCGCAGGAAGTCATTATCCGCGACGACGACTGCCAATGCGAGCACGGCATTGAAGTTTACGCCATCAAGGACGGCAACGAAGTCATTGAATCGCTCGAAGAAAGACTCTACGGCCGATATCTGGTCAACGACTTCTGCGATGCCGACGGAAACGTGCTTGTTTCCAAAAACAAAATGATGGACGACAATGACGCTAAGATCATTGTTGATTCCGGCGCCGAACGCGTTGAAATACGCTCGATACTCACCTGCCAGTCCAAGCGCGGAATCTGCAAGAAGTGCTACGGCAACAACCTCGCCACCGGCAAGGTCGTCACCAAGGGCGAAGCCGTCGGCATCATCGCCGCTCAGTCCATCGGCGAACCCGGTACACAGCTTACCATGAGAACCTTCCATACCGGCGGTATCGCCAGCGCGGAGGATATCACACAGGGTCTTCCCCGCGTCGAGGAACTCTTTGAAGGCAGAAAGCCGAAGGCGCTCGCCATCATCAGCGAAATCGACGGTATTGTTTCTCTCGAAGAAGACCGCACCAAGAGCGTTGTCAAAAACAACGTGGTGGTTACCAACACCGAAACGGGCGAAAAGCGCACCTACCTCATTCCTTTCGGTTCCAGAAGAAAGGTGCAGGAAGGCGACTTCATCAACGCCGGCGACAGAATCACCGACGGTTCGGTCAATCCCCATGACATTCTCGCCATCAAAGGCTCCAACGCAGTGCAGGAATACCTCATTGAGGAAGTCCAGCGCGTTTACCGTTTGCAGGGCGTTGACATCAATGACAAGCACATCGAGGTTATTGTGCGTCAGATGATGAAGAAGGTGCAGGTTGAGGATCCGGGCGACACACTGCTCCTTCCCAACGTACTGGTTGACAGAGCCGAGTTTGACGCGGCCAATGAAGAAATCATCGCCCGCCGTGAGCAGGAAGGCGATGATTCCATCCGCCTTGCCACTTGCAGACCGGTTATGCAGGGTATCACCAAGGCTTCGCTCTCTACCGAATCCTTCCTTTCCGCCGCGTCGTTCCAGGAGACCACAAAAGTTCTCACCGACGCAGCCATCAAGGGCAAGATCGATCCGCTGGTCGGTCTGAAGGAGAATGTCATCATCGGCAAGCTCGTCCCCGCAGGCACCGGAATGGTTGTCGCCACCGATAAGGTCGTGGAACTTGACCCGATCTCCAGCATGGACGTTTAAGTTATTGCATTTTATATTTATTTTTATCGAAAGTGGGAGTTATTGATGAAAGATAACAATCAGACAGTTCCCGACGTTGCGGAGGAAGCCTCCACTGAGGAAGTCAAAACGGAACCCAATGCCGAAGTTGTGCAAAACGACATAGATATGCTCCACAGCATTACCGAAAAGTATGATCTTACTGTCCTTGAGAAAAAGATCATCAACAAGATCGTTTCCCTGCTCGAAACCAAGCAGATGCGCAATGTCCTTCCGAAACAGAACATCGGTGATTCCGTGTTCAAAATGTATTCCTCCGACGAGGAGCCGACTGAATTCCTGGTGGACAGAGTGGAATTCGACGATTACGGCTGGAATCTTGTCAGCTATGAGAAATTCGGCACATCTGAGGTTGAATTCATTTTCAGCGAAAGAGATTACAATCAGTTCTTCTTTGATACTGCGGAAAATGCAAAGAAACACTACAACAAGAAATAAGGCTTAATCGTGAGGGCGCGTTACAGCGCGGAAGTATCATTGATTTCACGATTAAGTCGGCAGCGAATCAAAGGTGGTAACAGAAGCGTCCGCTCTCGTCCTTTTTTCGGGAAGAAACGGGCGCTTCAATCCTATTTTTTGAAAGGATGTTGATCATTATGTGTCAGCATAACAATAAAGAAAAATATTACATTACAACCCCGATCTACTATCCCTCCGGCAATCCCCATATCGGCCACTGCTATACAACCGTCGCGTGCGACACGCTGGCAAGATACAAAAGAGCCAAGGGATACGACGTAATGTTCCTCACCGGCACCGACGAACACGGACAGAAAATCGAAGACAAGGCAAAGGAAGCCGGACTTACTCCGCAGGAATATGTGGACGGCATTGTGGCCAACTTCAAGAAACTCTGGGAATTCATGGGTATTACCTATGACAGATTCATCCGCACAACCGACGATTACCACATGGAATCGGTGCAGAAAATATTCAGGGAGCTTTACGACAGAGGTTACATTTACAAGGGTGAATACAAGGGCAAATACTGCAAGCCCTGCGAGAGCTTCTGGACGGAATCACAGCTGGTGGACGGCAAGTGCCCCGACTGCGGCAGAGATGTCACTGACGCTTCGGAAGAGGCGTATTTCTTCAAGCTGTCGGAGTTTTCCGATCGTCTGGAAAAACTGCTTACCGAAACCGATTTCCTCCAGCCGCAGACCCGTGTCAATGAGATGGTCAACAACTTCATCAAGCCCGGACTCGACGACCTCTGCGTTTCCAGAACCAGCTTCAAATGGGGCGTTCCGGTGGATTTTGATGAGGGACATGTGGTCTACGTCTGGATTGACGCTCTTTCCAACTATATTACCGCCCTTGGCTATCAAAACGGCAAATACAGCGATTTTGACAAATACTGGCCGGCTGACGTGCATGTGATGGCAAAGGAGATTATCCGTTTCCATTCCCTGATCTGGCCGGCGATTCTCATGGCGCTGGAGCTTCCCCTTCCCAAGAAGGTCTACGGTCACGGCTGGATCAATTTCGGCGGCAAGAAGATGGGCAAGTCCACCGGCAACGTCGTTGACCCCTTTATTCTCGGCGACCGTTACGGCGTTGACGCCGTCAGATACCACATTCTGCGCGAGATGCCTTTCGGCGGCGACTGTGATTTCAGCAACGAGAACATGATCCGGCGCATCAATTCCGATCTGGCGAACGACCTCGGTAACCTCGTTTCCAGAAGCGTCGCAATGGCGCAGAAATATTTCGGCGATAACATGACCCGCAAGTTTACGCCCGATCCGGCTCAGGACGACGAATTTGTCAATCTGGTCAAGGCGATGCCCTCGGTCGTGGAGAAGAATCTCGATGAATTGCAGTTCTCTGTCGCGCTCACTGAGATTTTCAAGGTAATTGCCGCCGCCAACAAGTACATTGACGTGACCACTCCGTGGATTCTCGGCAAGGACGAGGCCAGCAAGCCCAGACTTTCCACCGTCATGTATAATCTGCTGGAAACCATCAGAATTATCAGCATTGTGCTTCATCCCTTCATGCCCACCACCATGCCCAAGGTGCAGTCGCTGCTTAACCTTACGGAGGAACAGACCGCATGGGACAGCATTTACACCTTTGGTGTGCTGCCTGAAACGGTGACTGTTTCCAAGAGCACTCCCCTCTTCCCCAGAATCGACGTGGAAAAGGAGATCGCCGAACTTGACGCAATTACCGCAGCGAGCAAAAAGGCAGCAGAAGCACCTGCCAAGCCGAAATTTGAAGTGGAAGGCATCGCGACACAGATCGGCATTGAGGACTTTGGCAAGGTTGATCTCAGAGTGGCAAAGATCGTGGAATGTGAGCCGGTCAAGCGTTCCAAGAAGCTGCTGAAACTCACCCTCGACGACGGCACCGGAACGCCCAGAACCGTAGCAAGCGGTATCTCCCAGTGGTACACCCCCGACGATCTCAAGGGCAGAAGCGTACTCTTTGTTGCCAACCTGAAGCCTGCCAAGCTCTGCGGTGTGGAGAGCAACGGCATGATTCTCGCCGCCGACAACGGATTTGACGCTGACGGCAAAGAGGATGTAAAGGTTATTTTTGTAGACGGGCTCAACCCCGGCGCAAAAATCCACTAAGATTTCAACAATCATTCACATTGAATTATAACGATACCATGTCGAGCGCTAATGTTCGACATGGTATCTGCTTTACGGTGAACAAATCATGAATGTATTTCTTATTTTTATTGTCCTGTTTTTTATCATGGGAATCACCGGTCTTTCCTACCTTTTCAGGAAAATTTACAGTGCGGTGACATACTTCTTCCCAAAAATCAAAAAGACAATCATAATCTTCCTCTCATTGGGAATATTGACCGCTGCGGTTGTACCGGCGTATTTCTCGTTGGTGGTATGGTTTATCGTAATGATGCATTTTATTGTATTTCTTATCATATCGGATGCAGCTGTAATCATTGTCAAAAAATTCTGCAAAGGCAAAAACATACGATTCCCAGACTGGATTCAATTCGCTTACCGTTCTGGCGCGGCCGCTTTGGCTATGACCGCCCTTTTATTCGTGTACGCCAGATACAACATGTATCACGTTATCCGCACCGAATACGACGTGACACTGGAGAAGCAGCTTTCACAGCCTTTCACCGTCGTGATGATTGCCGACCTGCATTACGGGCTGTCTCTCGACGCGGATCAGCTGCGGACTGTGGCCGATTCCATTCAAAATGAATCGCCCGACGCGGTCATCTTCTGCGGCGACATGGTAGACGAAAATTCGACGCCGGAAGGATTGAAGGAAGCGTTTTCCATTCTCGGTACAATTGAAAGCAGATTCGGAAATTATTACGTTTACGGCAATCACGACAGAAGCAAATACACGGAAAGAGCCAAAATTACCGACTTACAGCTCACCGACGCCATAGAAGGCAACGGAATTGCGATACTGAACGATCAGATCGTCACACTAAACGACGATGTGGTGCTTGTGGGACGCGCCGACCTTCTTGCTTCCGGAGGCAGCCGAAAGAGCATCGACGAACTTCTCGGGGAAACAGACAGATCAAAGGCCGTCATTGTAGCCGATCATGAACCGGCTGATTATGACAGTCTGGAGAAGGCAGGTTGCGATCTCGTGCTGTCAGGTCACACACACGGCGGTCAGATATTTCCGCTCGGCTTCTTCAATGACCTCATTGATTTCAGCGAACTGAATTACGGTTATAAGAAGCAGGGCAATCTTCACGCTGTGGTCACATCCGGCGTTGCCGGCTGGGGATTCGATATCCGCACGGAGCATCATTCTGAATATGTTGTCATTCACATGACCGGAAAACAATCCGGTTGAAAGAACGCATCGCACATCAATAAACAATCTATCCTGAAATACCTCCTCATTAAAGAAGCCAAATACAAATTCAGCAACAGCTGAAAGAAATCTTCCGATAATTTTTCAATAATATTTCAAAAATATATTGAATTAATTAAAAAAACATGGTAAAATTAACATGTTAATTGCGTTTTCAGCAAATAACATCTATCATTATTCTTGGAAGGTGAGTTTTTCATGTCTAAGGCAAAAAAAAAGCTGCGTGAAGACAATCGCATAGACAACTGGTCTTATCTATGGATGGCAATGTTCACTGCGGCAGGCTATTTTCTGTTCAACGTACTATACAGCTTCTTTGGTTCCTTTGTGCTGAAAATCATTTCGGCAGTCATTATTGTACTGCTGATAGGCGGTCTGCTTTATTCAAAATGGAAGAAAACAGACAGTGAACGAAAGACGATTTATGTGATCCTGTTTATTTCCATTATTCTCAGGCTGTGCTATGTGATTATCACTTCCGGAGCCCCCATGTCGGGTACGGATTATGAATTATTCACTGACGTACAGACTAATCTGACGCTGCCGGAAACATTCCAGCCGCTTTACTACATTGTCGCGGGATTTATTTACAACGGAAGCGCTATGATCGGATTCACCCAGCCCTACGCTCTTGATATTGTACGTGTATGCACCGAATACATGGGTATTGTAGCCGCTATCGCGGTTTATTACATTCTGTGTGAAATAGAGGCAAACGACACCTCGGTATACATGGGAACAGCTATCATCGCTTTCCATCCCGGATTAATCAGACTGGGCGGGGAGATCAGTCCCTTGCTGCCAATGATTGCGGTTTTGTGTCTTGGCCTTATGTTCCTTACAAGGTGGAACAACTTTACTGACGGATTCGATTTCATATTTATGAGCGTGTCTTTCGGTCTTGCAACAATGCTGCATATGTCTGTATTGATTTTCCTGCCGGTTATCGCTGTTCTGGTCATCATCAATATGGTGAGGGTTTTGAAGCGTAAAAACGCCGCAAATATTATTTCTTCCTCTGTCCAGACAATCGGAGGCGTCGGAGCATGGGCCATTCTCAGCTTCGCCTATCCGGTCAGAAATATTCTGTCCGGCAAGGATCCCGGTTTCTCACAGCTCATCCGCACCCCTGAAAGCACTGCGGATTTCAACACAAAGTTTCTCTCCTTCTCTATGAAGGAACTGATGGATGTATTCGTATCTCCCAAAGATACCAATGCGTGGATTTATCTGGTAAAGTCTTCCGTTTTCGGTAATCTCACACAAAAGGATGTCGAACTCGATATCGTTATTCTTCGCGTATTCATAGGCATTGCTTTTCTCTCGGCTGCCATTTCAGGACTTTCAATTCTTGGAAGCATGATTGCAAGAGCTGACTCCAAAAAGAAAGTCAACATCTGGACACTGATCACATTGTCCGCCTGTGCTATCGCTTTCTTTATCATTCAGAACCTCGGTTCAGACAGCGCGGAAACCATGGATTTCAGAGTGGTTCCTGTTATTCTGCCCCTTGGTGTTTTAATGCTTTGCAATGGTATCAAGGTTCTCAGTGTCAAGAAGAAGCTCAGCTTTGTTTCTCAGATTTTCTATCTGATGACAACGGTAATTTGTTTTGCTTTCTGCATCGGGTGTGTGGCATACGGCTGTTGGTTTATCTGATGAATATCAGGTTTGTATTTGCATAAATGATTCTATTTATAAGGTGATTTAAAAATGTCCAAAAAAATCAAAATTGTCGCTGATTCCACATGCGACATTTCGCCTGAACTGCAACAGAAATACGGTATTGAAATTCACCCCTTCATTGTCAATCTCGGCGAAAAAAGCTACAGGGACGGCGTGGATATCGCTACCTCCGATATTCTGAAATATTACAGAGATACAGGCAATGTGTCAAAAACAGCCGCCGCTTCTCCCAGCGAGTACGAAGCAATGTTCAGACAATGGAACTCCGACGAGTATGATGTGCTGTTCTTTACCATCAGCAGCGGCTTCTCATCGGCTTATGCCAACGCACGCCTTGCCGCCGAGGAACTCGACAACATTTATGTTGTCGAATCCGCGAATCTTTCCACCGGTATACTTCTCGTCGTTCTGGCAGCCGCAGACATGATTGAAAGCGGTATGACCGCAAAGGAAATTGCGGAAAAGATTCCGGAAATAACGCCGAAGGTACGTGCCAGCTTTGTGATAGATACTCTTGAATTTCTCTGGAAAGGCGGAAGATGTTCCGGAGTGGCCGCACTCGGAGCAAATCTCCTGAAACTGAAACCCTGCATTGAAGTGATCGACGGAGGCATGTCAGTCGGCAAGAAGTACCGCGGCAATATCGACAAGGTCATTCCGCAGTACATAAAGGACAGACTTGCATCCACACCGAATGTGGTTCGCAGAAGGGTATTCATCACTCACACATTTGACGACAGAGCGCCGGTAGAAGCAGCCTTGAAGCAGGCGAGGGATTCCGGCATGTTTGACGAAGTGCTTGAAACCAGAGCCGGCTGCACCATCTACAGCCATTGCGGCCCCAATACACTTGGAATACTCTATATCGAGCAATAATAATATAAGCGCCATGCCTGATCGGATTGATCCTGCATGGCGCTTCTTTTTTGATAAAATCAGTCTTCTTCTTCTTTGCCAAGGCTGACGACAACATTGATCATGCTGCCCGCCTGAATCTTTTTGCCGGGTTCTATGCCGTTAAGTCGAATGATCTTGCCGCTTTCCACATCATCGCTGTATTCTTCCGCCTGATCGCCCAACAGGAGTCCCGCTTTCTCCAATTCTTTGGAAGCCTCCTCGACATTCTTGCCGATGATGTTCGGCACGGTGCGCATTTTGGAGCCTTTGCTCACCACAACGCTGATAGCCGTGTTCTTGGTAACGGTGGAACCGGCTTCCACGGATTGCGAAATGATTCTGCCTTCCTCATAGGTTTCATCATAAACTTCTTCCGAAAGTCTGATGTAGAAATTGCTGTACTTCTCATTGCCGTCCACATTGCTCCATTTCTTGTTGACAAGATTCGGAACTCTGTAAAGGACTGTCGCCTCCGATTCGGTACCGTCCGCCTGCGATGAAACATAGGTAGTCGGATCATCATCCTCTGTCTTATCCTTGTTCATCATGGGAATGACGATGAGATTCAGGCATATCAGAGCAATGACGCCTATCACAACAAACCCGATAAGACCTGAGATAATGCCGTATTTGTAGGGAGAAATCTCCGGCTCGTCATCATCGTCATCGTAATCGCGTGCTGAACGGTTCATCTGGGCGGAAGCGGCCGGCATGGTGGAACGGACGGGCTGCGGATAGGCGGGTTCGTCCACATACCTTTCGCCATAGGAAGGAGCGGAAACCGGCGCGGCGGGAGCGGGTGCAGCCGGAGCGGGTTTGGCCTCCGTCCGGCGGGGCACGGGATTGGTCAGCTGATTTTTCAGTTCCTCCATGGAATGGGTACGGGTTTCAATATTCACCTGCAAACCGCCCGCCAGCGCGGTAACGACATGGGTGGGAATATTCTGGGCAACGTCGGCCGGCATATTCAGCCGGGGTTCATAGGAACGGGACACCGCGTCAGGCGGTCTTTTGCCGGTGAGAGCGTAGAACAGCACGGCGCACATGGCATAAACGTCTGTCCACTTGCCCTTCTTTCCTTCAAGAGAATACTGCTCGATCGCGCTGAATCCGTCGTAGAATTCGGCGGTAAGCTCGGTTTCGGCAAGATGAGCGTCCGGACTGCCGAAGCCCTGCAGCTTCAGCGTACCGCTGCGGGTCATAATGATATTCTCAGGGCATATTCCGAAATGCACCAGTCCTATCGAATGCGCTGAATTGACAGTGGAAATGAGCGGGAGAAACAGCGGCCTTGTTTCTTCCCAAGTAAACCTTCTGGCACGCTTGATGATTTCGTCAAGCGGCTTCCCGTCGACATATTCATAAACAATGTAGGCCGTCTTGTTCGCCTCAAACATATCCACAACCGGAACTATGGAAGGCAGGCTGGACAGCTTTGTAAGCGCTCTGCCTATTTCCATGAAGTCCTGTAAATAATCCTGAAAAACCAGTTTGTTTCCGGAGGCTATAATGATATTGTTGTCGTCCTTGACACGTGAGCAAAGAGTCTTCGGGAGGTACTCTCTCACAGTAACCTTCTTATTTGCGCTGACATCATAACCGATATATGTGACTCCTTCGCCGTTGGCGCTGAGGTGCTTACCTATAATAAATCTTTCTTTAAGCACTGTACCGGGTTCAAGATAGGGCAATACCTGGGGCGTACCCTCCACATAGCCGCATTTCGGACACTCCATCGAAGCGCCCTTATTACTCATGCAGCCAAGGCACAGACCTTTGAATTCCATTGAAATCTCTCCTTTAGTATCATGCTGTCAAAGTAATTCTACCACATATCTTTCCAATTGTCAAAGATTATTAATGCTCTGTAACCTCATAATGAAATAATGACAATAATATTAACAGAATCGTCACACTTATAGGATTCATCAACCGCCTTTGCGAGGCTCAGAGGTGATTTCTTCATGCTTTTTCCATACATTCAGCCTGAAATTGTACGACGCCTGACTCAGATCTATCTCTCCTTTGCTGTATGCCTTTGTCTGATCGAACAGAAGTCCGCTGATCGACGCGTCGTAAACCGACGGAGAAGCAAATTCCAGCCCCGCGGCAGCGGTATTGTAGACCGAAAACGCGTCCAGCCCATCGAAAAGAGGGTTGGGAATATTCAGTCCGGCAAGCTCATCACAAACCTTGCTGTTGTTGACATAGCGCATCTCCGTCAGCGCAATCAGCTTCATGAAGTTCCTGTCGCAGGTGAAAGCGCGTATAATTTCCGCCGCTATATTCTTATGTTCCGAGTTTTTTGAGCAGTAAAGCCAGTTGCCACCGTAAATAAATCCTCCCGGGGGGAGCGAAGTCCTGAATTTGCCGAATGAAGCGCCACTTCGCTTGGAGGACGAAAAGACCGTGGTAACCCCGGCATTGTCCGGAGAATTGCTCCGGCAGAGCCACGGCGCAGCATAAAAGCAGAAAACGCCGCTGTCAATGGCGGTGTACCAGTCGTCGTCAAGCGTTTTGACGCCCGCGAAGGCTTTGACAGACTCAAGCTCCCTGACGGTTCCGAGCCATTGTCCCAATGTGCTGTCAGAAACAGAGAGCCTTCCGTCAGACAGCCAGAGACCGTACATCGAACATTCCACTGACTTCCAGAGTTCCGCGCTGTTGGGCAGCATTCTGATTTTGCCGTCCGACTGCTTGTTGAGCATACGGGCCACCGATACAAAGGATTCCCACGACGATAGTTTTTCCTCCATCTCGGCCTGATGTGTGATGCCAAGATATTTCTCCGCATAATCGGCACGGTAGAGCAGCACCCCCGGCTCGACGCTGTAAGCGGAGCCTTTTTGCAGACCTTCCCCGTCAGAACCCAGTATTCTGGCAAAGTGAAACTGACAGGCCAGTTCGCTGTCCGTTATACCGATTTCCGAGAGAGCCGCGATATTTTCATCGGCGGCAAAGAAAGGAGCCATCTGTTGGTTTCCGAGAAAAAGGTCAATGTGTTCCCCTTCCGACAGTCTGCGCTGAACGCTGCTGCGATAGACATTGATCTCGTCGGTCACCCATTCCAGCCTGACATTCTTCATCAGCGCCGAATGGCGGGGAATAAAATAGGTTTCCACCAGATTCCTGAAATCCTCGTTCCACGACATGATCCGGAATGTGACAGTCGTCCGATCTTTCCCTTTGTCATCGCCGCAGGAAGTAAAGCAGGCCATTACCACGGCGGCAGCCAGAAGTATGGAAACAATTCTCAATAGGCGCTTTCGCAGCATAGCGGTCATTCATCCTTTCTGAAAAAAATGACAATTTACAAAATAAATAACAATGATAAGAATAATTTTCTGAAAAAATCAGTTTTCGCCCCGTATGATTCTTCCTCCGCATATCACACAGTCGCCGTCATAGCAAACCACCGCCTGCCCCGGCGCCACGGCCCGCTGGGGACGGTCGAATTCCAGCGTGATCTCGTCCTCTGCCGTCTGTTCGAGCCTCGCCCATTCCTCCCGCTGGGAATAACGCACCTTCGCCGCCACGCGGAGAGGACGTTCCAAACGCGGCAGAGCACTCATGCAGACTTCCCGGGCAATCACACGCCGGCTGAAAAGATCGGAATTGTCGCCGAGGGTCACGGTATTGGCTGCCATGTCCTTGCGGCAGACGTACATTGGCTTGTTGAAGCCCATTCCCAGTCCCTTGCGCTGACCGATCGTGTACTTCACCGCTCCGCAGTGCCTGCCGATGACACTTCCGTTCAGATCGAGAAAATTCCCTTCCGCAGGCTGCATGCCGGTGTATTCCCGGAGAAAGCTGACGTAATCGCCGCCCGGAATAAAGCAGATATCCTGACTGTCGTGCTTGCGGGAGGTCACAAAGCCGTTCTCCGCCGCGATTTCACGAACCTGCGACTTGCTTACGTTTCCCAACGGGAAGAGAATATGCGCCAGCTGCTCCTGACGCAGTCGGTAGAGGAAGTAGGTCTGATCTTTCAACGGGTCAGCGGCCTTCACAAGAAGCCACCGGCCGGAGCCTTCCTCATATTGCACAGAGGCATAATGTCCTGTCGCGATCTTGCCGCATCCCAATTCCAGCGCCCGTTCGAGCAGCAAGCCGAATTTTATGAAATCATTGCAGACAATGCAGGGATTGGGGGTTTCTCCGCGGAGATAGGCGTCGGCAAAACGACGCATGACATCCCTGTCAAATTCCTCCCGCATGTCAAACACATAATGCGCGATTCCAAGCCTGTCACACACGCTTTTCGCATCGTTACTTTCGCTGTCCCCTGCGCCTTCCGTCAGCCGCATGGTGGCTCCGAAGGCTTCATAGCCCTGTCGCAGGACAAGCAGCGCCGCCACGGAGCTGTCCACTCCCCCGCTCATGGCTATCATTGCTTTGCTCAATTTTTGCAAACCGCCTTTACTGTGGTTTTTCCGTTTATTGAATGATTATAGCATATACATCAAAAAAATGCAATGAAATTCGGTAATTCAATGGACAAAGGGAAAGACAAATCCTGCCGCGAAAGCCGCCGCGGAAGCCGCCAGCGCCACGACAATCAACGGCATATCGAAATAGGCGAGCACCAGCGCCACCGCCGTTCCAACTGCCGCCGTTTCCACACTTCCGGTGGAATAGAATATCGCCGGAACGGTCATGGCCGTGAGCACGGCATAGGGAACATAGTACAGAAAACTTCGGAAGAAACGCGACCTGATCTGCCGGCGGAAGGCGGCGAAGGGAATCATTCTGATCAGGTAGGTCATTCCCGCCATGACAGCAATATAAATTACCAGTGTCATTCGCTCAACTCCTCCCCTGCTTCTCCGGACTCCGGAAATACAAGCGCACCCATGACAGCGGCTATTACTGCGCTGAATATGATGGCAAAACCTCCTGTCACCTGCGGCAGAAGATATCTGAATATCAGGCTGCAAACGGCGGCCGTCACAGCCACCGCCAGCACTCCTCGGCTCTTCTTCGCCGGAGGAATGACAATGGCTATGAACATGGCGTAAAGCACGATGCCCATTGCATTTGTGAGCGAAGCGGGCAGGAATTGTCCCGCGGACGCGCCAAGAAATGTACCAAGGCACCAGCCTAAGGTGGAGACGGAGATAAGCCCGTACATATAGCGGGCGGTGAGCAAACCCTTCTGCGCCGAGGCAACGGCGAATATCTCGTCGGTAATTCCGTAGGCAATAAGCAGCCTTCTGGGGGTATTGAATGTGTCGTCCAGCTTCTGGGAGAGCGAAATAGACATCAGCCCGTAGCGCAGATTGATCACAAGCTGAGTAAGGGCCATCTCAAAATAAGACCCTCCTGCGGCGATGATCGCAATTCCGGCCGCCTGACCGGCGGAAGTCAGATTGGTCAGGGAAATCATAACCGACGCAAAAGCCGTCAGACCTGAGCGCACGGCTAGGATTCCGAATCCGAAGGACACCGACAGATAGCCGAGTGCAATCGGAATGCCGTCCAGCAGCCCCTTAGTAAAAGGTGATTTCATATCTTTACGGTTCCTTTCCGTAACATTCAGCCTGTTTTCGCCTTTCCTTTGTCAGAAAAGCAAAAACAGGCCGACAAGAAATTTTGTTGTCATCCTATAAAACGGCGAAGATACTCCAGTTCTTCCGGAATCAGACAGTGGTGAAGACTGCCGTCACGCATCGCCTGTATGATGTCGTCATAACGCATGACCGTGGCATCCTCCACTTCCGACTCCTGTAGATGCAGGGATGAAAGATCCGGATTCATGCGAAGAATATAAAGCCGGCAGTGTTCGCGGTCATGGTAGCCTTCGCCTTCATCGTCATCATATGTCGCAACGATGGTGCCGATGTATTCCAGCTGCTCCGGGGTGACGTTCAGCCCAAGTTCCTCCCCTATCTCGCGAACCGCGCCGGTCAGCCCGTCTTCTCCTGCGGGAAGATGACCCGCTGAGGAAATATCCCAGCAGGAGGGATAGAGCCGTCTGTCCGCCGATCGCAGCTGGAGAAGCAGCGTCGGGCAGCCTTCCTCATCCTTCCCCACTACCCATATGTGGACAGTGGTGTGCCACAGACCCTTCCAATGAACAAAATCGCGTGACGCCACATATCCGGCGGGGGTGCCGTCTTCATTGTCCACGTCGAAAAGCTCCGCCTGAACGCCATCCACCTCACAGGAGGTAAGGCGTTCTCCGGTATATGTCAGTTCCATTCGTTCAAAACGCTTTCCGTTCATCAGGTATTGAAGGAAGATTCTGTCGCCGTCCCACAAACGCAGGTCAAAGATCCTGTCCCTGTCAATCCAGCGCAGTTCTCCCTCGTCGCATTCCCCGCGTAGTTCTCCCTCGAATTCCGTCACAAGGTAAAGGCGCATGATCTCCCCTTCCCACACATCGGAGTTGAAATACACATCTCCAATGTGGGTCAGCCCGGTAGCGATAAGACCCGTTTCTTCCAAGATCTCCCGATTCGCGCACTGTTCGGGAGATTCGCCCTTTTCCGGCTTGCCGCCTACCCCGATCCATTTGCCCTCGTTGGGGTCGTTCGGTTTCTTATTGCGCAGCAGCATCAGGTATTGACCGTCGCGCTCAATATAACAAAGTGTCGCGTCTTTCATGCCTTTCTCCTTCCGAGCGGTCACTTGCCTGTCATTTCCAGCAGCCGCCGCCTGAATTCCCCGTCGCGGTAATCGGAAATGACTTCATCCACTCCTCCGACGGTGGCAAGGAATTCATGGCTCAGCGAAGAAGCCACCCCCACAATTCTTCCTGCGCCCGCCGCGACAGCGGATTCCACACCGATGGGCATATCTTCAAATACCACGCACTCCGAGGGTTCCAGACCGATTGCCTCGGCGGCTGCCAGATAGATATCCGGCTCGGGCTTGCCCGGAAGAGAGCCGTCGTTATAAATAAAGGTATTCTGGTTGAACCAGCGCCATAGGTCGAAGCGCTTGATATAAAACTGGGTGTTGCTTCTTCCCGAGGAAGTGGCAACCGCCATACGCACACCCGCCGCTTTCAGCATATCCAGAAGTTCATAGGCACCGTCGGCAAGGTGCAGCTTATCCGACATCTTCATGCAGAGTCTGCGGTAGACGTCTTCCTTGGCCTCGGAATGGCGCTCGATTTCCTTTTCGGTCAGACCGTTGTGGAGAAAGTATTTCAGAATGTCCGCGTTTGTCCTGCCGTGAATGCAGTAGCGGAACTCGTCCTCCGTTACCTCCTTGCCGCAAAGCTCCCTGACATATTCCCGCCATGCCTGCTCGTGCTGCTCTGTGTCAAAGAACAGAGTGCCGTTGAAATCAAAGATAACTCCCTTGTATTTTTTCATTTTTCTGATTCCTCACTTTCATGCTGGTCATGATCATTCTCCGACGGCTGTTCCGTCTTTTTCTCTTCAATTGGTTCTTCTTGCGTGTTGGAATTTTCTCCGTCGGAATGATCTTTCAGCTGATTGACCGTCATGCGGCTGATGTTCAGCTCCACGGCGCGGAATGCCATACGCACTTTACGCCGGCGGGCGGCTTCATGCTCGACTTTTAAAGTCAGATAAAGCCCGACCGCAAAGAGAATGCACGAAATCCACAGGCTCGTGCGGAAATAAGGGGGCGTATAGGTCATTACGACCGAATTGGCGCCCTTCTCAAGGTGAAGTCCTATCAATCCTCCGCAGAGATTGACCGGCTTTACGCTCTTTCCGTTGACCGTGATATTCCATCCTTCTTCATACGGAACAGAGGTTATCGCGATCTGAGAACGACTGATGTCGAACATAAACCGAACGGTGCTTCCGCGGTAGGAGATGTAATCGGCACACTTCGCAATCACAGCCGAATCAAGACCGCCCCCGTAAGTCATGAAGACAGGTTCCGGCGAACCGTCCGCAACGTCAGCCGAAAGAAAAACCGTCAGTTTTCCCGCTTCTCGGCTGAGACTGAATATGCCCCCTGAGCAGCCCTTCCGCCATTCACTGCGGCTGTCGCTGTTGATTGCAAATGAATAATCCCTGTCGGGAACAAGCATATAAAGATGAACGTCTTCCGGCAATTCAAATTCGTATTTTTCCACAACGGTGGTTTCATTGCCGAATGTCCATTTGTAGCGGCTGCTTTCGGACGAAAATTCAGTCGTGTGCTCCGTCGGTTCCACAGGTTCAAAGACCGTCGCGCCGAACCATTGCTCCGCGAGATAATTCTGAAGCTCAAAAGCGTTCAATCCGTCGGGTATTGCATTGTCCCAGTTACCGATCAGATAGGCGGGAGAACACGCCTTGTTCTTTGTGTCCTCCTTTGTGTAAAAGGCGTAATCAGTCTGGGCTATTCCAAAGAGAATATCGGTAAACTCGGTGAAGTTGTCCGCGCCGCCGAACTCTGACGCACGCATAATCCCAAGTCTTTCGGCGAATTCCGTAAGTCCCTCCACGTAATTGCTGTTGATATCCACACTTTCCGAAATGCCGTCCGTGCTTCTGGTGCGGTAAAATCTGGGGATTTCCTCATTATTGCTGCGGTAGGTTTTCTCCAGCTGTTCGGCGGAATGGATCCTGCTGTCGGCAATATAGCTGAGATTGTCCGCAGTCACCCCGGAATGAATGCCTCCCACAGCGCCGGCGCAATGGACAGCGCCGAACAATGCAAGCGCCGCAGCAGTGACAGCCGGCAGCCGGAATCCCGCGACCGAACTGACAAACAACTGCACAAACACCGCGCAGGAAAACACCGCGAGGCCGCTTTCAGCCATTACCGAAAAAACATCGTCAGATTTCAGCGCAAACGAAATGACCGCCATCAGGAAATATAACGCCACCGGGCAGACAACGCCCCACTTTTTCCAACCTTCCCGTTCGGCGATCACCCTCGCTGAACAGTATACCGCCAGCAGTGCAAGCATGAATCCCGCGCTGATAGCTTCCCCGTCGGAATTGCCGAAGCCGAGAGTGAATTTTGCCAGAGGCTTGACAGCATGGCAAACAATCAGGAAAGCCGCACCGGATGCAACGGATAGTTTTTCACCAATTAAAATCTTAGTGTTGCACAAAAAAGCAAAAAATCCAAGTATCATCAATTCCGCCAGACAAAGTCCCATTCCGCCGGCGGGTGTCGTTCCATATCCTCCGAAGCACAGGTCGCTCAGAATGTCATTGGGAGCAATATCTGAAAAAACGCCGTTTTTGTAATTGACAGAGCCGCTCCAAACAGGAATGACAAGTACGGCATTCGTCGCTGCCGAGCAGATCAGCGTCGCCGCAAACATCGCGGACTTATACACCCTCTGACGCTTGCGGTCTCGGCGGAAATAAAAGGCAAAATAAAGAGCAAAGCCGAGAATAATTCCAAGCAGTGTCAGACGGGAACAGGTCAGGAAGAACAGTACGCCGAAAACAAAGAGCCTGACCGGTCTGGATTCCTGCACAAAGCCGTAAATCCCCGCAGCCAGCAGCGGGAGGAATACCGCTCCGTCGGCAACAGAGGGATAATAGGACGCGAAGCAGGAAAAACCGCAGAGCGAATAACCGCAGGAAAGGGCAAAGCTCATGCTTTTCCCCGTGGAAGTGCATTTTTCAAGAAAATACCATGCGGCGGCACCCGACGCTCCCGCCCTGACGATTGTGATAAAAGAATAGGCTGCGGCGAGTGAGCGCTGACCGAAAAAGAGCGACAGAAACAGAAAGGGCGAACAAAGCCCCGAAGCAAACTCAGAATAAAAACTGGAGCCGAAGCCTTCGTTAAGACGGTAAAATACGCCTTCACCCGAGACAACAGACCTATACATTCCGTTAAAACTCTCAAACCACGCGGCATTTGCGTCGTTGATCATGGTGTTGTTTCCAAAAGGAGTAATGCCGGATAACGCCATGGCCGCAGTCATGATCAGTACGGGGACAACAAACGACAACGACGCCCACAGCGCCGTGTTCCTTATCTCCGTACTGTCGTTTCGTTTGATGGTACTCATTCTACTCAGCCCTCTGTCACAGCAAATTAATTAGATACAGTACTATTATACTCGCTGTCAACCGTTTTTTCAACGGAAAAATCAATGAATTTGCGACAAATACGAAATTTACAATAACAACTCAGACCCTGTTCCGAGGATACCGTCGGAACAGGGTCTGATATAATTATCTCTTGATCTGTGCGAAGCTGTAGGCGGAGGGACCCGCCACCACTTCAAATGAATCCACCGCCGCAAAGCAGTAGGCGCTCCACGCACAGAGAGAATCGGCAAGGACCGTACCCGGCTGAACAGGGCCGTCACGCCGCTCGTTCTTGAGTATCTCGTACACGACCTTCATCATAGGCGCGATGTCCGCAAGCTCCTGCTGGAGCGAAAACAGGCTCGCCAGCTTGACTTCCGGCATTAGCTCCTGCGCAAAGAAGATGTATTCCTGATAGGCCGGAATATAGATGCCTTCGTCAACCGGCATGGAGCAGATCGTCGGAAACGCGCCGGATTTTTTGTAATTGTTGCGGTCGCACTGCTCGACAATCTCATTAGCGCGGTAAATATCCTGCTCGGTAACGTCGCGCAGTTCACGCCCCGATTCGTACATAAGCTGAGCGACCGTCCACGCCAGCGAACGCAGCGCAATCACCTGATTTTTGCTGCGGATAATACCGTAGTGGAGTTCGCACTCGATGTCGTTGTTTGCCCGGAATTCTATCTCCGGCACATGGAACAGCTTTGTGACGAAATGAGCCGCGTCCACGAGCTGATCCGCCATCGCGGCATCTACCGGCTCCAAAACGAAATTCAGCCGCTTTTCAAGGAATCCGCTTTCCACCTGCCGGAGCTGTATGTCCGGCTTGGTGGTAGACATGGGACGGTTGCCCTGCAGATTGATCATTTCGTTTTCAGCCGGCTCTTCCGAAGGTCCGCTCATCTTTTCCTCGATTTCGCGGGCGAAATTGAGCACATTCTCAAATTCGTCCACAGGGGAGCCGCTCTTTGCATCGCTTCCACCGACGGGGTTGTTGCGAATGACCTCAAAGCTGTCTCCGTAATCGGAAAGCACCTGCTTGCCGGACTTGCGCAAATGCTTGATGAATTCGTTGTTGAGATCCTTGTAGTAGAGCTGTTTCAGGATATTCTGCGACGGAATAAGCCTGCTGCGTGAAATAAAATATCGCTCCACCATATCCGAAGGGTCGAGATAAGCGTATTTGACAAACTTGATGAAATACAGCAGTCCCCAGCCGCCTTCCGCCAGATCGCGGTCGCCAATGGCATTGGCAAGTCCGGAAAGGATATTCTCCTGCGTTGCGTTGTCAAAGCCGCGGAATATCATGCCTATCGACTGGACATCTACGTCAACATCGTCACCGGGAGACGGCAGCCATGCGCTCTGATTGATTTCATAGCAGAATTTAATATCGGGCATCATCTTATAGAGATGTCTGCGCACCTGTCCCAATGCGTAATACTGTCCGTACTGATGGAATATCATAACCAGCGCATGCATCGCCACTTCCACCTTAGCGTCCAAAATCGTAAGATGCTGGTTGGCCACAGGTATCTCATGGAAGCGCCGGACAGCCTCGTACCGCCTGCGGAATTCCGTCGCTGTTGCGCAGTTGAGCCATACTGCATTGGCGTTGTCGCCGTAGATTTCGCGCAGAGTGGTCTGTCTGATTCCTGTGCTGGCGGGAGTTTCGTAATTCACGTCGCCGCAGAGCTGCTGAATGGCCTGTACGAGCAGCCAGCATACCGTCTTGCCGCCCCTCACAACCATTCTGGCGCAGTCGTCAATGTGCTGCATAGGATCCGGCTGTTCCCTGCCGCGAACGGCCGGATAAACGGCGTCAAAAGAGATAAAGAGATCGTCAAATACCGCCATGACCGCATTCTGCGGAAGTGTGTAGTCGGTATCGCCGTTCATCTCGGAATAAAGCCGGAGAATCGTAAATGCGGCAGCTTGCAGATTATAGGTGTCGTCCCCTATAATCTCGATTTCGTCAGTGGTCTTGGGCTTGACAATGGCTTCAATATCCACCTTGATTTCTCTCGGAAGTACCGCTTTCAGCACTTCACGTCTTGCGACGGAATCGCCCAGCAGGATATATGTTTCATCATTGACACGCTCAAGAGAGCCGTCGTCCGCGTGATAAATAAACACATCGGGAGTAAATGGGTGTTCATACTGGTCACCGCCCAGCTGAATGGTACAGTCATAATGAGCGCTGAAACTAAGCATTTCCCTGATGGAAGCCAGTTCATAGAAATCAATATACACGATCTCACGGCAGGGAGCCGTCAGAATAAGATCTTTTCCTTCCGCCAGTTCGCTCAGTTTTTCCGGCATGGCAAGCAGATAATTGGCAAGATCATGCTGAATGTATCGGAACGGACTGCAATCCTCGGTGCTGAATGAGTATTTGGCTCTGAACTGGATGTTTTTCATATTGTTTTCCGCCGCGCGCCAGACGAATTCCTCGTCAACGCCCCAGTCGGCGAGCGTCCTCTGTTCCAGATAGAGCAGTCCCATGGTGGTTTCTATGACCACGAATTTCATCAGGACCGGCTCGCATTTGCGGTAGACCAGGTCTTCCAGTTCCTCGTAATAGTGACTGTCGCTCAGCTCGATTTTCAGGCTGTCGCGTATGGCTTCAAATGTGAAGTGCAGAAAGCCGACCTGTTCCAGCGTGCGGTAATAGGGATACCGTGTGTTGGCATAAAGATTGGCCTTGCCAACGCCGTTTTCAAAGGGAATCTGTTTGTAATGGGCTTCACGCTTCTCGGGAGGATTCTGCAAAATGCCCTTCGACAGCAGGTAGGAGGAATACTCATAATCGCCGGCTTCTTCAAAGAGCGTTGAACAGAGCGTCTGCAAAAAGTCCCGGAAAGAGGCTTCGTCTTCGGCGACACGAAGCTTGTAGCTGTAACGCTCCAGAGCAAAGTCCATCAGCCTGCGCTTGACGGCAGGCTCCGCCTTAGTGGCGAACATAAACAGCTTGGCGCGGGTCTTGGCGTTGATGCCGCTGAGAGTGTTGGCGGCAAACTGCGCCATGGCAGCCGTTTCCTTCGGCTGCGCTCCGGGATAGATCCTCATGAATTCGCTGAACAGTTCGGAATTGGTGAGGTCGGAATCCGAAATACTCTGGTTTATGTAGAGCAGCATTCCCATGACGCCGGTGCGAACGGCTTTTTCCTCATCACTGAGCTTTTTACGTCGCAGTTTTTCTTCCGCTTCGTCCGCGCCGCTGTCGCGCAGCTTATCAATACGTATCTTTACAGGCTCAAATGTCTCCTCGCGGACGCCTATCTGTTCTCCGACAGGTGAAAGTTCCTCGCTTTCCTCCGGTTCCGGAGCAGGCTGAACGACAGGCAATACCGGCAGGGGATCTGTCTGAGAAATCGGAATATATTCCGGCTCGTCGGGTTGGGAAGGCTCGGCCCGCGCGGTATCAGAAGACACATCGATGTCGATCGGCGCGATTCTTTCCCCGAAACTGTAGCCCCGCTTTTCCGGTTCGGGTGCGGAAGGTTCGGCGTACTGCTCTATACTCACGGGTTCAAAGGAGGTGACGGGCAGTATTTCCGTTTCTGCCGGCGCAGTCTTTTCCTCCGACGGAATCACTTCGGCAGCCTGCTCGGATTCCAATGTTTCCGATTCGTCCGTCACCTCCGGGATTACCTCCCCGGTTTCTTCCGGAGCTTCCGGAATGACGGCTTCCTCAGGCTGTGCAGGCAGTTCTTCCTTCCTGCTTTCGGTCAGCAGGGACGCGGGGTCTATCGGCTTGACTGTGGCCAGAATAGGCGGTTCAAGCTGTACCACCTTCACCTTGACTTTATCGGCTATTTCGGTCAACGGCGATACTTCCGGCTCGACCAGCGGCTCGGTAATCGGAACGGCACGGACGCGGCTGCCGCTGCGCTCGCTTTCTTCCAGATTTTCCAGCTCCGTCGGAACGGGAAGCACCCGCTTGGGCTTGTCTACCACCACCTGAAGCTCCGCCTTCTGAGGCAGCTTGCCGGGGGTAAAGCCTATTTCGGTCAGCTCCGCCGCCGAGAGATATTTGCCGCACTGAAGATCGTAAAGCCGCTGTTCGAATTTTTCCTGTTCGCGACGGCGCACCATTTCGCCGAAGGAATCACGGAGTATTTCAGCGGACTTTTCTCCGCCGCATACGGGATAGAGCAATTTGAAACCAAGTTTGGTCATGAAAAGCTTATCCCCTGTATGGGCGCATCTGGCGTCCTGACGAATCAGCTTGGCGCCGTTTTCACGTTCCCATTTATGGGTGGAGCGTTCAATGAGCGCCGCCGCGTCGGAATCGCTGAGTCCGGGGTACAGCGCGGTAATATCGGAGTAAAATGATTCGGTGCTGAATTTGTCCTGCTGCACCCGGCTGTAAAGCCTGAGCAGGTATATCAGCATGGCTCCCTCCACATCTTCATCAGAAGGTAAAGGCTCCACAAATCCGGCAGGATAGATCACATTGTCCCTGCTGGCCGCCAGCCTTACGCTGTCCCAGTTGAATCCGGGCAATAAAGAGAAATCGGAACGGTCGATATCCCGGTCGGTGAAGTCGGCCTCATCAATGTCAAACTGCGGAGGGTAAATAATCCTGCGAATATTCTTTGCGGGTTTAATATGGGAAAACCGCAGATTTCCAACCCGGCTGAAATTGCTGCCCGAAATATCTTTGCCGGTGAAGTCGGCTTTTTCAGGATCAAAGCATGCCGGGTATTTGATATCCGTTATGTCATAGGCGTTGGCAAGCTGACTCCATTGCAGGCTTTCCGCTTTGGAAAAATCACTTCCGGATACGTCTATGTCCGTAAAATCACACTGGCTGTAATCAAAATTATCGGGGTAAATAATGCCGCTGAGATCCGACGCAAGGCTGATATGCTCCCATTTCAGTCCCTTGCACAGAGAAAAATCGCTGCCGGAAATATCCCTTCCGTAAAAATTCGCGTCAGAGGTGTCAAATGTGGCAGGATATTTGATGCCCCTGATATCGGCGGCGCTCATGATGTGTTCCCAGCGGAGATTGCCTATCAGGCTGAAATCGCTGCCGGAAATATTTCTGGCGGCGAAAACGGCACTGTCAATATCAAAGGTGGCGGGATATTTTATCGCCGCGATGTCGCGGGCGCTCTGAATGTGTCTCCAGCGCAGTCCGTAAACTGAACTGAAATCACATCCGCTGATGTTTCTGTCGTAAAAATTGAACGAATCGGTGTCTATGGTAGCCGGAAAGACAATGCCGCTGATGTCGGCAGCATTTTCAATGTGCTTCCAGCGCAGATTTTCAACCAGACTGAAATCACTGAGATCGATTTCCCTTCCGGTGTAATTGACAAGATCAGTACGGAAACCGGCGGGGTATTTGATACCGAATATCTCGCTGGCTTCTTCTATTTCCTCCGGCTGAAGGTCGGTACGGTCACTCAGATCCATGAAGGCAAGTGATTCGCCGGTTCCTGCCGGATGCCGCAGGGGCGCAGGCTTTTCATCCGGAATGCCCGCCATGGAGGGAATGATGGGCGCGGGGCTTTCGGCATAGCTTTCCGCCTCCGCTTTGTCCACTCCGTAGATACCCGCGAGGTTTTCCATTTCCCTGTCAAACTGCTCGGAACGTGTGGCTTTGGGCTGGGTCTGCGCCGGTTTGTAGACCAGCTGATCGACATTGGCTCCGCTCGGATCAAACGCCAGTACAGGCGCAAAGCCTTCCTTTCTTCCGGCTGAAACATTTCCCGTACGGCTTGATAGATCGGATTTTTTTTCCGGCGCATTACGACTGCCGGCTTCTTCTTCCTTGCGTTTGTTTATTTCATCAATAGCCTGATTGACAGCAGGATTTTCGTAGCGTTTTTTCGTATTCTGATTTTTGAATCTTTTGAAAAAAGCCAACTTTACGACCATCCTTCCTATCGCCCGTCACACGGCGAATATTGCATTAAGAAATAAATTAATTCATATTGCTTACGGTACACGGATAAGGCATGTTACGGTAACATTGCCGGCACTGGCGGTAATGGTAGCCTGTCCGTGTTTCAGAGCCTTGACCTTGCCGTTCTGATCGACAGTGGCGACCTTTTCGTCGTCGGAACTCCACTGCACATAACTCTGAGGAACATTATCGGGATTGATTTCAACCGACAGCGTCACGGTCTTTCCTCTCTTGAGGGTGATATCGTTGTTCTGACGCAGCGTCAGACCGTAGACGGTATATTGCACTTCCTCTGAGCTTGTCTTATCCTTGTTCGGCACAGTAGTGGGAATCGCGGAAGAAACCATGCTCACGTTTTCGGTATCGGAAGAAACATCCGAATCACTTACCTTGGGCTGGACTATATAATTATCGTTGTTGAAATCTTCCAGTCCTTCGTACTCCGACGAAGTGCTGCCCACCAGCCAGCCGAACACAAAGCCGACCGCCACGCCGAATGCCATGATCAGGCAGCCCATTGCCACCATGATCATATTCTGGGTGATGTGAATGCCCGGTTCGACGGCTTCCACTACGATAGCCGACACATTGTCATCACTGTCGTCGCTCATGGAAAGCGCCATGATCTCATTGGTATGCCCAAAGGGATCCTTGCGCTTGCCGAGACAGACCGTCAGCTCGTCCTCATCCAGCTGGTCGGTGACACCGTCGCTGCAAACAAGGAATTTATCCCCCTTCTTGACCTTGAAGGGCTTGGCCCGGTAGGGCTCCATCTTGCCTTCACGGCTGTTCATGCCGAGGAATTTTGTTATCCTGCCGTGGCGAATGCCTTCCTCGGTGAGGGCGACGCTCTTCTGCCCCTCCACGGCAACGTGATCACGCGTGAGTTTGACCAGCTGCTTGTCGCGGTAGAGATAGACGCGGCTGTCGCCTACATTATATACATGGGCGTTGCCGTGTTCTATAATCAGAAGCGCCATGGTGGAAGCCGTGCGCACGCCGCCGGTTTCCCGCCGCTGGTCGCGGATCAGTTCGTTAGTATCCTGCATGTATTCCAGCACAGCGTCGTCGGGCGTCACGTCGGGATCAAAGGAAATACGGTCGGCGAGAGCGTCAAGCCGCGTGGCGGCGACAAGGGATGCGAAGGAACCTGTATTGTTCCGCCCCATTCCGTCAAATACGGCAAAAATATTGACGTCGGTATATTCTCCGGTCTTGATAGCGAAGGGTCTGCTGATATTTCGCGGGGTTATGTAGTCGCCGTTGAAATAGACATTGTCCTCATTGTTGCCCCTTGCGTTGCCCACATTGGATTCGGCAGCCGCCCGGATAAATATCTTGTTTGCCTCGCTCAATCAACTGTCACCTCACTGATTTTCAAAATGGCACTGCGTTATATAATAACACATGAGTTTGAAAATACAAAAAACTTTGAGCAATATTTACAAAGAATTAATAATATATCCTCACAATCTGATAACGCAAAGGCGATACAACACATTATTTCTTATACTGCTTCACGATTCCTCTGAAGCAAATTGATACAGCGACCAGTATTCTCTGCCCTCAATGCGTTTTAACGCCATATCGGCGGTACATCTGCGGTATTCGACCCTTACCAGTCCCTCATCATTCTGTTCGCAGGCACCGCTGGCAATGAACTTAACGGTATATCTCTCGCCGTTTTCTTTTACCGATAGTGAACTGACGCTGACAAAGGACTGTCGATTCTCGTCCGATAGCGTGTAATATTTTTCATTATGTTTATAAAACAGCCGGTTCCTCTCTCCGTCCAGAATCAGTTTATCAATATCTCGGGAGCTGATGTTAAATATCTGCCCCGCGATGAATTCCACTGTCTTCGCGTCAAAGACGTAGTAGGAAACCGTTTCCGACGCCCAGCCTCTCGGGTCATTGGCATTTTCTATAAACCTGTCCTCAAAGCTGACATCGGAATACAGCGACCAGTCAACGCATGGTTTGGAAGCGGCAATGCAGGCCAGCATATTTCCTCTGCCGGCGGTCGCGTCGGAGGAATCGAAATTCCAATTACCGTAGGGGCTTGCCGCGTACCATTTGCAGTAAACGTCCAGAAAAGCGATAAGCGCCTCCTCGGTTTTCGCGTTCTCGAAAACATAAGTGCACTCCGCCTGCGGTTCGTTCTCAATAGCCGCAGTGCCGCATGAAATAACCGAAGCCGGCAACATGACCGCCGCAAGCAGGACGCAGACAGCGCGCTTGATTTTTTTACCTGACAGAAATTTATTTTTTCCCATTTTCAGATTCTCCTGATTAAAATGATTATCAGTCCAAAAAAATGCGGCATTCATCAATACAGAGAATACCGCATTCATTGCATGAATTATTTGCCCCGGACCATAGAGCCTGCTGAGCTCTTACTACTTTCTGTTTGACTTGACTTCATTGTACATCGGAGGGATATAGCCCTGTGTGCCGGAAGCGCCGGAAATCTGCGTTCTCTTGCCCTTGAGCATACCCACGGCGGTACCCAGCATTCCGGCGACATAAGCAACGTCATCGACCCAGCCTACAACAGGAATCACATCGGGGAGAGCGTCAATAGGAGAAAGTACAAGTATGCCCAGAATGATCATCAGAATTATTTTCCAAGCCATACCCGACTTCTTGCTAACTTCCGGATTACCCTCAGGATTTACGTTCTTGTTGAATTTTTCTTCCATTTTACTCAGTCCTTTGTACGATAATAGAGCAAGAATCAGCTTTATAAACATCAGGCAAACTCAGCTCCTTTTTCACGGAATGCCTTCCGCCTTTTCTATACATATTATCGCACATAATTATGAAAAATTCAAGTGTTTTGTGCATTCCTTTAAATAATTTTTTTAAATACCGAAAAAATCTTGCCGTAATTATTGAATAATCGGTCAAAATGTGGTATGATAAATTTACAGTTAACGACAGATTGGGATATTTCTCATGCGCGGAGGGTTATGGTTGTGAAGAAACTTACACAGGCACTGTTCGGAAATATTACAAAAAGCTCGGCCGGCGGAGCGGTCTGCATCGGCGGCTTTATCGGCTGGTATCTGACGGTCAAATTCATCTGCGAAAAGAGTCTGGAAATCTACGGCACTTCCTCGCTCTACGATGTGACCAATATCATCTTCGGTGCGTCGCTCGCCCTGACGCTCGGCATCATGCTCATTCTCATGTTCCATCTGGACTTTGAAGGACTGCTTGACCACCGGTATTTCAAGGCGGTTCCCGCCGTTCTGATGGCGGAAAGCGGCATTGCGCTTGCCTTCACCAACGCCGATTCATTCAGCGTGTATTCCGTCATCACGGGAATTTGCGCGGCGTTCGGCGTGCTTGCCGTCTTCTCGCGGCTGCTGAGCATAAGGGTAAGCCACAGACTCTTTGCTGTAGCGGGAGGAATTGCTCTCGGCGGTCTTGTCAGGTACGCTGACCATGTGATCTACACCTATATGGATATGACGCGCGGCATTTACGTTCTTGCCGTTCTTTCGGGTGCGCTGGCGCTTCTCACCGTCCGTTCTTCCGGCTTCTCCAGGGAGCAGATGCCGATTATAAGCTATTCCGAAGCGTCACACAAGATTCTTCTTCACAATATTCCCGGCGCCTACTGGCTGCTGCTCCTGCTCGCCTGTTTCTATTATATGTGTCTCGGCAGAATCAGCTCTCTGGGGTATGAAATGTATGTCCCGTTCTTTAAGAATTTCGGACTTTATACCTACCTTCCTTATGTCGTGACAGCATCTGTCATCGCATTCTTTGTAAAATTCCACAAAGTAACACCGCTTTACGTCTACGGCATCTGTTTCATGGCATTCACATCCATACTGCTCTTTCTCCCCTACTTTTCTCAGGCGGAACAGACATTTTTCCTCATTTTCGGTTTTATCGGTCAGGCTTGCTTCGATGTGTTCGTATACATCTACATTATTAATTTCGCAATGGACAGACAGCACCCGCTGTTTTACGCAGCCTTCGGTTATACCAGCGTAACCGCCGCCAGACTCGCGGCCGATTTATTCAATTATTTCCTGCCGGTTCAGAACAAGGCGATTATCATTTCCGCAATTGCCGCACTCCTGATGATGGGCGCTCCCTCCGTATTCTCGCTGCTGAGAAAGTACGGTCTGACACAGGAAAGTCTGGAGCACCACCGCAGACTCAGGGAACTGATTATCTACAAGTCGGAGGAAATGAAGCTTAGCGACCGCGAGAAATACATTCTCGATCTCTCTGTGCTGGGAGGATATACGATGGAGCAGCTCCCCGACAAGATGATGCTCTCCCGTAATACCGTCCGCGCTCAAAGCCGCAACCTTCTGAAAAAATTCGAGGTGGACGACCTCGACGGACTCAGGAATTATTTCGAGGAACTGCTGATCAACCCCTACGGCAAGCGGGATGACCCCGACATCCTGGTGGAAGAAAAATAAATAATTGAGCCATCGCGATTACATCGGTGCGTGGAGGTGTCGTGATGGCTCTTTTTATAGCATTATTTATATGCTTTTGTTAGATATATACTAAAAAGCAAGCGATTGCATGTTGAAGTTTACATATGTATTTCTCTCCAACATGTTGACATATCAACAAAACTGAGCTATAATGAATGTAACCTGCAAGACAGGCAGGAAATGATTTTCCACTGTATCGCGAAAGGACGAATAAAGTATGCAGGAAAACAGATTTGAGGTGTTCGACATTTCCATGTCGCTTATCTGCAAGAGCATTCAGAAGATCAAAAGCGAGATTATGCAATCTTATGGGTTGAAAAGCTCGCATGTGCTCTTTATGGTACAGCTGGGAGAACGCGAGGACGGGCTGACCGCCTCCGAGCTTTCTCAGGCGGGTCACATGGATAAGGCGCAGATTTCCCGCGTGGTGTCAGAGCTGATCGATAAGGGCTTTATTACAAAATGCACGGGAGGCGGACAGAAGTACAAGAACAAGCTGACTCTCACGGAAGCGGGCAAAAGTATCGCCCGTGACCTGGACCGGCTGATAGAGAACGCGCTGGAATACGTCAGCGGCTCTATTCCCCCAACCGACCTTGATGTGTTTTACCGCACGCTCTTTACCATCAGCAACAATATCTTTTCCCTCACCGAGGAGCCTGAAGCGCTGACAGCGCCGCATTGATCCTTCCGTTTTTGGTTTAGTACGATTGGTTGTTTATTGGTTTGTTTATTTGTTATTGGCTAATCAATGATTTGCATCATATGTTAGGAGAGGTATTATAATGTCAAAAATCAGAATCATCACTGACTCGGCAAGCGACATTTCGGAAAGGCATGAAAAAAAGTACAATATCAAGGTAGTTCCCTTCAAGGTGGCCATCGGCGACAAATCCTACGTCAGCAGAGTGGATTTCAGCAACGATAAATTTTATTCCATGATGGAGGCTTACGACGGTCTGCCGCTCACCTCGCAGTTTACCGCCTTCGAATTTCAGGAGGTCTACGAGGAAATGTACAAAGACGGCGTAACAGACGTCATCTGCGTGCTGATCAATTCGCAGGGCTCGGCTACATACAACAATTCCATCATGGCGGCGGACAATTTCTATGAAGACAATCCCGACGCGGTGGGAAAAATCCGCTTCATTTCCATTGACGGCAGGAGCTATTCCGGCGCGTACGGTTACGCCGCCGTAGAAGCTGCCAAGATGGTACAGCGCGGCGCAACTGTGGAACAGATCGTCGATTTCATCAACAACTGGGTGGAAAACTGCACGGTATTCTTTGCGCCTTATTCCCTCAAATACGCCAAAAAGTCCGGGCGTATTCCGGCGGCCGCCGCATTCGTGGGCGACGCGCTGGGGCTCAAGCCCATTATGAGAATTTACGACCATGTCATCACCACCGAGGACAAGGTGCGCGGTGAAAAGCTGCTCATTCCCACCATCGTCAAGAAGACGGCGGCTGAGATTGAACCGCAGACGCCCTACTGCATCGTGTACGGCAACGACAGCTCGGTAGGCGACGATCTCGCCAAGGCGCTGTACGAAAAGCTGGGCTATCCCGCCGCGGGATTCTACCAGATCGGCGCGGCCATCGCGGTCAACGCTGGCCCCAAGGTGGTCGGCACTATATTCAAGAAGAAAAGATAAGTTTGGGATAAGTTTGTGGATTATTTTCTAAATAAAAATATGGGGAAAATCATGAAAAGATACACGATCGGAGCAATAATTTGCTGAATAACGGCGAATATTTCAAAGCCGCTTGCAATTTGAATTGGCAGGCTATATAATATGAAATGTCGTTAAGATAATCAAGAGAATTAATTGAAAAGAGGAATTTGTTTATGAGCGCAGAAGTCAAAGAAGCAGTAGAGAACATGCCCTTTACCCCCAACGAGGGAAAGAACCTTGTGATTACCACCGATGACGGCAGCTTTGAGCGCTATCCTGTCAAGACGCCTATCATCAAGAGCGGCGACGACCTTGTAGCGCTGTTGAACGAACTTGTCAAGCCCTATCTTCAGGAAGGCGACATGATCTACATGAGCGAGAAGATTCTCGCTATCAGTCAAGGCCGCGCCTTCAAGATCGAGGATATCAAACCCTCCCGCCTTGCTAAATTCCTTACGAAATTTGTCTACAAATCCCCCTACGGCATCGGTTTGGGTATGCCTGAAACCATGGAGCTGGCCATTCGTTCGGTCGGCCGCCCCAAGATTATCTTTGCCGCCATCATCTCGGGTATCTGCAAGCTCTTCGGCAAGCGCGGCGTCTTCTACAATATTCTCGGCCCTTCCGCCAGAGCGATCGACGGCCCCTGCGACTGCACCATTCCGCCCTACAACGGATACGCCAAGATGGCGCCGGACAAGCCCCATGAGGCCGCAAAGAATTTCACCGAGGCAATGGACGGTCATCAGGTCATCGTGGTAGACGCCAACGACATCGGCGTCAATATTCTCGGCAAGCCTTCTCAGGAGGTTCCCGACGAGTATTATTCCAGAATCTTCAAGGACAACCCTCTCGGTCAGGGTCACGAGCAGACTCCTCTCTGTATCGTCCGCAAAATCGGCTGAGTCTTTTCATTCAATTTTTCAAATATCAGCGGTTTGTTTCCGGCAAAGGAGACAAGCCGCTTTTTATCTATAAAAAAATCGGCGAATGCCTCAGTGGAGACATTCGCCGGTTCTTGTTGAAAAAAAACAATCAGTTGCCGTTGGCGGTGAATACCACCGCAAAGGTTTTGATGATCAGCTTGCAGTCGAGAAGAAAGCTGCAATCGTGCAGGTAGGTAACGTCCATCTTCATCCATTCGGGGAAGAGAATGTCGTCGCGGTTGTGGGTGCTCTGCCAGATGCTGGTCAGTCCCGGGCGCATCAGCAGCCGCTGCATGGTGAATTCATTGTAAAGCACCACCTCACGCGGGAGCGGAGGTCTGGGTCCCACAATGCTCATATGCCCCATGATGATATTGAGCAGCTGGGGAAGCTCGTCTATGCTGGTCTTGCGGATGAATTTCCCCACCCGCGTCATGCGGGGGTCGTCCTTGACTTTATAAGTCGGATCATTGGGCGCTTTAAAGGAAATGCCCTGTTTCCTCAGTTCTTCCAGCAGCGCTTCCGCATTGACCACCATCGAACGGAATTTGAAGAGCCGGAATTCCTTGCCGTTCTTGCCGGTGCGGGTCTGAATAAACAGCGGACTGCCGTGCGGGTCGTCGATAAAGATAATCAGCGCCACCAGCAGCATAAAGGGAAAGAGCACCACCAGCGCAAACACGCTGAGCACCACATCAAAGAAACGCTTGAAGAAGCGATAGACCGGCTTGTCCTTCAGCACGTCCGTCCCCGGCGGAAGAATCGGGCCGAAGACCGTAAGATCGCCCCATTCCATGTCCTCGGTGCTGTTCGGCGTGCCGCTGGGTATGTAGACCGGTGTATTCTCCTCGATGATGATCTCGCTTTCCGGCATTTCACGCTCCGGTAGACCGACATTAATGATCTCGTTGTCGGATCTGGTTTTATACATTCTAGTCAACTCCGTTTTTTCATTCCCCTTGCTCTTCAGAATTCTCTTCTTTTTTGTTCCGTGAACTTCATTATATCACACCTAAAATAATAATACAACCAAAAAGTTTTTAATAATATAAAAAATTACACCTGAAAGCCTTTGGGTTTTTGTTTGATTTTAACAAAACACTCTAGTAATGCAAGGAATCATCAACCATCGAACTGGCTGTAATACAGCTTGGAATAGAATCCTCCCTTTTGCAGGAGAGAAGTATGGTTGCCCTGTTCGACAATATGGCCGTTTTTCATCACCAGAATAATGTCTGCGTCGCGCACGGTGGAAAGCCGGTGTGCAACAATGAAACTGGTGCGTCCCTTCATCATGCGGGCGAAGGCGTCCTGAATCTTCAATTCCGTACGGGTGTCAATGGAGGAGGTGGCTTCATCCAGAATCAGCATGGGCGGCAGGCAGAGCATGACGCGGGCAATGCAGAGCAGCTGCTTTTGCCCTTGCGACAGACTGCCGCCGTCCTCGCTCAGAAGGGTGTCATAGCCTTGCGGCAGGCGCTTGATGAAGCTGTGGGCATGGGATGCCTTTGCCGCGGCGATCATTTCCTCCTCGGTGGCGTCGGGTTTGCCCATGCAGAGATTCTCCCGGACGGTGCCGTTCTTGATCCATGTTTCCTGAAGCACCATGCCGTAATTCTTCCGCAGGCTGTGGCGGGTCACATCCTGAATGTCGCTTCCGTCCACTGAAATAGCTCCCTCATTCACGTCATAGAAGCGCATGAGCAGGTTGATCAATGTGGTCTTGCCGCAGCCGGTGGGGCCGACGATAGCGACTCGCCTGCCGTGGCTGACATTCAGGTTCAGATGCTCGATCAGGAGGACTTCCGGCACATAGGAAAAGGACACGTCCCGCAGCGCAACCTCTCCCCTGACATCGGACAACTCGGCGTTTCCCTCATCCGAAACCTCTGCCGGCTGTCCGATCAATTCAAAGATTCTTCCCGCGCAGGTCAGCGCGTTTTGCAATTCCGTGATCACGCCGGAAATCTCATTGAAGGGCTTTGTATATTGATTGACGTAACTGAGGAAGGAAGAGAGAATTCCGGCGGTGATGCTGCCGTTAATGGCGGCGAACGCGCCCACCAGCGCTACCGCGGCATAGACAATATTGTTGACGAACCGTGTACCGGGATTGGTCAGGGAGGAAAAGAAGGTCGCGCGGAGGGAATATTTCGACAGTTGGGAATTGATTTCATCGAATGCCTCCATATTCTCTTCCTCATGGCAAAAGGCCTGCACCACCTTCTGATGATGCACCATCTCGTCGATGAAGGCGGTCTGACGGCCGCGTGTTTCTGATTGCAGACGGAACATGTCGTGCGTGTGGGTGGAAATGAATTTTGCCACAAAAAGGGAAATTGGCGTCATGACCACCACCACAGCGGTAATGCCGGGGTGAAGCAGCAGCATGAAGACCAGTGTCCCCAGAATCGTAACGACCCCGGTAAATAAATTGGAAAAACCCATCAACAAACCGTCCGCGAAGGTGTCCACGTCGGCAATGACGCGGCTGACGGTTTCGCCGTAGGAATGGGAATCGATGTAACCCAGCGGGAGCTGTTGGATCTTTTTGAATGCCTCGTCGCGGATATCACGCACCACCTCGAAGGTAATCTTGTTGTTGACGGTATTCATCAGCCAATGCAGCAGGGCGGTCGCCAGCGCGGCAATCGCAATTTTAATAAGATAACCCTTGACAAGCGCAAAATCCACCCTTCCCGCGTCGATAATGCAGTCAATCGCGCGTCCGATCAGCAGCGGAATCCAAAGCGTCAGAGCCACCGACGCGCCGGCAAACAGGATAGAGACAGCCAGTTGAAAGCGGTGAACGCCGATGTATTGCAGCACTTTCCTGATAGTGCTTTTGGTTGCAGGATTCATCTCGCTCCCTCCTTCCCGGTTTTCTCAGTGGTGAATTGAGAATTGTATATTTCCCTGTAGACATCGCAGGTTTTGAGAAGCTCGTCATGTTTCCCCATTCCCACGATTCTTCCGTCGTCAAGGACAATGATTTTGTCCGCATGGGCAATGGACGCCGCTCGCTGCGACACGATGAAGACCGTCGGGCTGCCCTCCATCGCCTTGATCGCCTTACGGAGCGCCGCGTCTGTCGCAAAATCCAGCGCCGAAGCGCTGTCGTCCAGAATGAGTATTTCCGGCTTTTTCACGAGCGCGCGCGCAATCGTCAATCTTTGCCGCTGCCCGCCGGAGAGATTCTTTCCTCCCTGCGCAATCCCGTAATCCAGACCGCCCTCCTTGCCGGTCACCACTTCCGACGCCTGCGCCGTGGCAATGGCGGCGCTGATTTCCTCATCCGAAGCGGAAGAATTGCCCCAGCGCATGTTGTCCCGTATCGTGCCCTTAAAGAGCACAGCTTTCTGCGGAACCGTTCCGATCTTTTTCCGAAGCGTCTGACGTGTATATTCCTTCACGTTCACCCCGTTCACCAGCACATCGCCCGCAAAGGTATCATAGAAGCGGGGAATCAGATTGACAAGGGAGCTTTTGCCGGAGCCGGTGCCGCCGATGATGCCCACCGTCTCTCCCCTTTTCACCTTGAAGTCGATGTCCGTCAGGGCGTTTTCATTTGACGTTCCGTAGCGCAGATCGGCGTGTCGGAATTCCACCGCGTATTCGCAGATGGTATCGCCCTGCTTTGCATCTTCCTCCCGTGGAAAAATCATGGAGGGCTGCATGTCCAGCACCGCCTGAATGCGGTTGCCGCAGGCAATGGATTTGGTAACGCTGATGATGAGATTGGCGAGCTTGATGAGTTCCACCAGAATCTGCGACATATAATTATAGAGCGCCACCACAGCGCCCTGTGTAATGATTCCCTGATCCACCCGCAAAGCGCCGATATAGACCAGCGCGATGATAGAGCCGTTTATGATCACCAGCGTAACGGGATTCATCAGAGCGGAAATCCTTCCGACGAATTTCTGCGCGTCTGTGAGAGCTTCGTTGCGGTCGAGAAAGCGCCGCGTTTCTTCTTCCTCCTTGCAGAAGGCGCGGATGACCCGCACGCCGGTGAGATTCTCGCGGGTGGAGAGCAGCACGCCGTCCAGCTTCTCCTGCACCTTGCGGTAGAGCGGAATGCAGACCAGCATGATGCCGAAGACCACCACCGACAGCAGCGGAATGGTCACGACGAAGGTCAGCGCCGCCTTTGCGTCCACCGTGAAGGCCATCATCATCGCGCCGAACACCACGAAGGGGGAACGCAGCAGCAGACGAAGCGTCATATTCACGCCGTACTGCACCTGATTCATGTCGCTGGTCATGCGGGTAACCAGTGTGGAAGTGCCGAGGGAATCAATGTCCGAGTAGGAAAGAGATTGAATATGTTTGAAAAGCGCGTGACGCACCTTCTCGGCAAAACCGACGGCGGCTTTCGCGGCAAAGAACTGCGCCGTGACCGAACTGAGAAGTCCCACCACACCCAGTGCCGCCAGCAGCAGGCACATTTTCACCGTGTAGCCCCTGTCCGCGCCGCCGATGCCTCTGTCGATGATGGCTGCCACCACCAGCGGCACCAGCAGCTCAAATGAAGCCTCCAGCAGCTTGAAGAGCGGCCCCAGAATGCTTTCCTTTTTGTAATTTTGTAAGAATCGGAGTAGTTTATACATTTTTCAGAATACCCCCATGTGCGGTAAATTTTCTTATTTGTCATTATAGCGCTTTTTTGCAATCGGTTCAATATGTATTTTTTGAATTATGAAAGCAACCTTGTCTTCGACAAAAATCAATTGCTATTAACAAAATACCGGTTGAATTCCTCCCGCAAACAATATATAATGAAAAAAACACACAAATCCATCAACATGGAGGAATCAGAATGAATCAGAAAAAATGGCTCCTTCCCGCGGCGGCATTCGTCATCGCGGCGGCATTGCTCACCACCGGTTGTTCGGATATGCTGCATAAACTGCCGGACTATCTTTCAAATGAAAAGGCAGCCAATTCATCGGAAACATCGGATGAACCAACCCAGATCAACGTAACCACCACAACGGATGCGACAACCACGACAACAACAACCACGACAACAACAACCACAACAGCCACTGCCACAACAACCACCACGACAAAAAAGACCACCACGACCACCCAAATGCAAGCGCCCGCATCCCTCAACGGGCAGGAGGTTGTGGATTACGCCAAGCAATTCCTCGGCACGCCATATGTTTACGCAGGCAACAGTCTGACCAAAGGGGTTGACTGCTCCGGCTTCACAAAACTGGTCTACGGGCATTTCGGCATATCTCTTCCGCGCACCGCATCCGCCCAGCACAAGAAAGGAACCATCATTTCCTACGATGAACTTCTTCCCGGCGATCTCTGCACCACCGTCTACGAATTTGAAAGCAAATACACAGGTCACGCCGCCATCTATGTCGGCGGAGGCATGGTAATCAACGCCCTTCCGGAGCAAGGTGTGGTCTACACGCCGCTCGATGACCTCTACGGCGAATACGTGTTTCATCGTATTTTCAACAACACATACGGACAGTGATGAATAAAATGAATCCCACCTATGTAAGCGTACTTTCACTGGTATTTCTGATCGCGTTCTCGGCGTATTTTTCGGCAACAGAGACGGCATTTTCCGGTGTGAACCGTATACGGCTCAAAAACATGGCGTCCGACGGCAACAAAAAGGCTTCCCGGGCGTTAAAGCTCACGGATAATTTCGACAAGCTGCTTTCCACCGTGCTGGTGGGCAACAACATCGTGAACATTGCTGCTTCTTCCATCGCGACACTGCTCTTTACCTCCTTCTTCGGGGACGCCGGCGCGGCCATTTCCACCTTGGTGATGACGGTGCTGCTGCTGATTTTCAGCGAGATCACCCCCAAGAGCATTGCCAAGGAGGTTCCCGAGAGCTTCGCCATGTTCTCCGCGCCCTTCATCTCAGTCTTGCAGGCGCTTCTCACCCCCATCAACTGGATTTTCACCCAGTGGAAGAAGCTCATCGCCAAGCTGCTGAATGTGGAAGGCGGCGGCGCGATCACCGACGATGAGCTGATCACCATCGTCGACGAAGCCCAGAACGAGGGCGGCATCGGGGAAAATCAGGGCGAGCTGATCCGTTCCGCGATTGAATTCAGCGACCTTGAAGTGGTTCACATTCTCACGCCCCGCGTGGACATTCTGGCCGCGGAGATTTCCACGCCGCCGGAAAAATTCGCTTCGATCTTCAAGAACAATCATTTTTCCAGAATTCCCGTCTATAAAGGCACCATCGACAACATCGTCGGCATTCTCCACGAGCGGGATTTCTATGAAAAAATGTATTTCGACAAGACGGTGGACATTCCCTCCCTGCTGATTTCGGTGGAATACATTCCCAAGAACACCAAAATTTCCGAGCTGCTGAAAATCTTCCAGCACGCGCGGTGTCATATGGCGGTGGTCATCGATGAATTCGGCGGTACGGTGGGCATTATCACGCTGGAAGATATTCTGGAAGAGCTGGTGGGCGACATCTGGGACGAGAATGACGAGATCATCCGCGAAATCGAGCACTGCGACGACGGCGGCTACATTGTGTCCGGCATTGCCTCCCTCAGCAGGATCTTCGAAATGCTGGAGATCGAGGAGGACGAAAATTCCGAAGCCGTCACCATCGGCGGCTGGCTCACCGAACGCATGGGCAAGATTCCTTCCGTCGGCGAAGGAGTGGAATTCGGCGGCTACCGCGTTTCGGTCTCAGAGGCGACCCCGAAACGGGTGGTCTACGTCAAGATTATCAGGCTCGACACGGCTGAACACAAAAAGACATAAAAAACTGCTCCGTCGACGGGAATTTCTCCCGGCGGAGCAGTTTGCTTTTTTCACTCACTCGTTGTCCTTCTTCTTCATACTCTTGCGGAAGATAGGGCCAAACGAATTCCATTCTTCATAAATTTCCTCATAGCGCTTGTAGGCGTTGGCTACGGAATCGTCCCACGACAGATAGACCTCCTTGGCGGCGCGTTCGCCCATCTGGGCAAGAGCGCTTCTGTCGTTGATGGCGTTCTGGATGGCGGCGGCAAAGGAATCGGCGTTTTCCTCGCTCAGATAGCCGTTGCGTCCGTCGGTGACAATCTCGGCGGCACAGCTGCCCTTGATCAGCACGCTGGGAGTGCGGCAGGCGGCCGCTTCCATCACCACCAACCCGGCCGTGTCATAGGTCGAGGGGAAAAGGAAGAGGTCTGCGCGGGTGAAGTAACCCTTCAGAAGCGCACGGTCGTAAATAGGGCCGGTAAAGAGAGTCTGATTCATCAGTCCGGCCTTACGGGCGTATTCCTTGATTTCGGGAAGCTCGTATCCTCCACCGACGAAGATCATTCTGAATCTCACTCCCGCTGCCTTGACCTTGACCAGCGAGTCAAGAATGATTTTGATGCCCTTGTACCACTGCATTCTGCCGCAGTATAAGAACACAAGCTCACCGGAATGGAAACCGGTATCGGCCTGCACCTTGCGCATGATTTCATCGGGAGCCGGATCGAGGGTAATGTCCGCGCCATTGACCATCACCCGGTAATCCCCCTTATAGCCAAGCGCCAGCAGGGAATCGGCCGCGCCTTTGCTCACTGTCCACACCTCATCGGCATAACTGAAATTGCTCACCACAATGGAAGCTGCCATTTTGTATAGCACTTTGTTTTGAACAGTAAAGGAAATGTCATCCTGAAACTTGGTGTGATAGGTCATGACAACAGGGAGTCTGTGATGTGAATTGACATTTCGCGCAATGTACGCAGCCGTAAACGGACTATGTACGTGAATCAGATCCAGATTCTGCTTGCGGACTTCCCGGATGGCGCCGACAGCAAAGGGATTGCCGGCGCGGTAGCGGATCCTTGTCTTATCTGTCGGAAGAGACATATAGCGGATGACGGGAAAAGCATAATTATCCTTTACATCCTTATACTTCGGCGTTACAACAACGCTTCTGCCATATTTTTCCTGAATGACTCTGGCGTAATTGACCACTGTATTGGAAACGCCGTCTATTGTCGGCGGGAAGGAATCATTAAATAGACCGATTGTCAGTTTCTTCATATTTTCCTCATAAACCCCTCTCACAGGCTATTATTCTAATTCATTATAGCATAGTCTTTTATCAAATTCAACGATAAATCATATAAAAAACAGAATAAATTGAAAAAATTGCAAAAACAGGTTGAATTCGGAGTCAAATAGTATTAAAATAGAATTGTATCTATACGCTGTTTCTCTCCCCCTGCCGGAATACATGCCAGCGCCGGGGCGCAGCGTAAATCTATTCAAACAGGAGATTGATACCAATGAAAGTATTAGTTGAAACATCGGCACGCCACGTCCATGTGACAGATGAGCATCTCGCGGTTCTCTTCGGCGAGGGCTATCAGCTCACCAAGAAAAAGGATCTTTCCCAGCCCGGTCAGTTCGCCAGCAACGAACGCGTTGACATCGTCGGCCCCAAGGGCGTCATGCCCAACGTATCCATCCTCGGCCCGACACGCAAGGCTTCTCAGGTCGAGCTTTCACTCACCGACGCACGCAAGATCGGCATTGCCGCTCCCGTCAGGGAATCCGGCGATCTCGCCGGCACTCCCGGCTGCGTCATCAAAGGACCTGCCGGTGAAGTCACTCTTGAGGAAGGCGTTATCGCTGCCAAAAGACACATCCACTTCACCCCCGAAGACGCGGAGAAGTTCGGCGTGAAGGATGCTCAGGTCGTTTCGGTCAAGATCGAGACTGCCGACAGAACCACCACTTTCGGCGACGTCGTTGTGAGAGTCAGCCCCAGCTACGCGGCCGCTATGCACATTGACACCGACGAATCCAATGCCGCCGGCTGCGCCGGTTACGTCGAGGGCGAGGTCATTGTCGACTGAAAATTCCGATAGTTTTGTGATATGGTTTGATATATGATTGTATGTCTGACCGTATGAATGTCATTTCTGATCAACCAACCGCAATAAACACCCGTGCGCGATTATTCCCGTTCGGGTGTTTTATCTTTGATGCAAATTAATAGATTATTTATATAAAATACACTAAAATTCATTATATCGCAGCCCAAACGGGTGTATAATATGAATAAGCAGGAATGAATATTCCATGCAATACATACGGAGGTGTTGGATTTATGGATAACGCTCGCAGAGTTGCGGCGTTGTATCTGGAAGACAGCCGTGCACAGCTTGCGGCCAAGCTGCTTGCACTCTGCCGTGACAAAGGCGACAGAATGTCGGTGGTCGGAGTGTTCCCCAATTGCGGAGAAGAATACGCCGAACGCACAGAGGAACTTTTCAGATATTCGTCCTCAATAGGAGCAAACCTTACCGTGCTTTACAGCACACAGCCTGCGGCTGCCCTTCTGAAATATGCGGGGAGTCATGCCGTCACAGATATCGTCCTGAGTGAGAACGACACAAGCGGAGCGGCCAGACTTATCACCGGAATGCTGCCCGGTGTCTCAGTCTCACTGGTGCCGTCGGACAACGGCTCATACAACTGTTTCGCACCCGGCTTTCTTGCCGCCCATGCGGAGGGTGCAAGAATGACCCATGCCTAAGTTTACGCAGTCAAAATCAGAATGTAAAAAAACACGCACGATTAAATTGGAAAACAGTCAGATTTCCGGACACTGTTTCAGATGATCCGGAATAATGTGAAAATAGAAATTAAAACAGCCTGCCGTCAACATTCCTATACGGCAGGCTGTTTTCTATCGAATCATGTTCTCAAAGAGTTCCGGAAAGATTGCCCAGAGCAAGCATCAGGAGTACCGCTATTCCGTTGGTCAGCATATGGCAGAAAACCGAACACCAGTAATTCTTTCCCAAATACGAACAGAGCACAAATCCTATTGCCATCGGAAGATAGACCAGTATCGAAAGGAACTCATTCATATTGAATGTGAGATATATCGCACCGGAGGCATCAGTGGCAAAGAATACAAACTGGTAGACATGGAAAAAAGCGAAAAGGAATACCGACAGCACAACGCCCAGAACCCTGATCCAGCCTCTTCTGCTTGCGGTCATTGAACGGGATAACGCCGCGCGGAATACCGATTCCTCGGTGATAGGCGCTATGATAACCGCTAAAAGAATGATTTGCAGCGGGTACTGCTCCGCAAGCTGCATAACGATAGCGTTATTGCTGGTACTTTGCAGTTCGCCTCTCACCATGGCCAGCACCATCTGAATAATGACATTGGCGATGGTCGAGCAGAAATAACAGGTGATAGGCAGCCAGATGTAGATGGCTTTGAATTCCCTGAAAAAACTTTTCAGGTTGTTCCAAAAGAAACCTCCGAAGAAGAAAACCATCAGCAGCAGCGCACCGGCATTGACGATCATGTTGACTTCCATAACGCCCAACGGCAGCTCGTACAGGCTGATCAAAACGGAAAGTGCCTCGGCGCAAAGCTGCTCAAACAAAAAAATCAACAGCATGACAAATACACCTTTTCCGGTCAGCACTGCCTCCGGCTGTACTCTGTCGTAATTCTGATGCATCCGATAAAGTGATTTAAACATAATCGTCAGGCCCTTACAAAGATATTTTTGAAAAATCCAACACATTTCAAGATAAATTATAACAGCTAAATTCAAAAATGTCAATAATATCAGGTGTAAATGATAATACCGATAAATCGTGCGAAAAATCAATTGACATGGTGCGGATATATGCTAAACTATTATTTGGAAAGAATAAATGAAAGGTCTGATCAGTATGATTTACGCGGCGATTCTTGCCGGAGGAAAAGGCACCCGCATGGGGGGCGATCTGCCCAAACAGTTTCTGGAAATCAAAGGAATACCCATCGTGGTGCGGACGGTGCGGGCATTTATCGGCTGCGGAATTGTGGACGGCATTGTGCTTTGCGTGCCGCGCGATTACATGGAATACACCCGGGAGGTGCTGGACAAATACCACGCTACCGCCGGAAATGTCACTGTGATCGAAGGAGGCGCCGACCGAACGGGTTCCCTGGAGAACGCCTGCCGCTTCTTCCGGAGCAAAAACGAGATTTCTCCGGAGGATATTCTCATTACGCACGACTGCGTCAGACCGTTTGTTTCTGATGAGATGATATTTTCAAGCGTGAACGCCGCCATGCTCTACGGAGGAGCGACGGCTGCCATTCCCTGTGTGGACACCATATGCGTTTCGGCAGACGGAAAGGTGATCGAAAGCGTTCCCGACCGTTCGAAGCTCTACAGTGTGCAGACGCCGCAGACATTTGCCTTTCAGGATTTCTGCGAAATCCTTTTTTCCCTGACGGACGAGGAAAAAGCCCGCGTCACCGACGCTTCCGCGGTCTTCCGTATGAGAGGCCGGAAGGTGGTACTGTCATTGGGCAGCCATTCAAATATCAAAATAACCCATCCATCAGATATTCCCCTTGCGGAAAAGCTGTCGGAAACCTTTTAATATGAATTTTCCAAAATTAACAATTTGGTTTAAAATACCCGCTTCCAATATGGTATAATTATATTGTATATGTGTGCGTTTAAGCATTTGACATTAAAATAATAACAAGAGGTTTTGTATGGAAAGTGTAAAATTATTCGTTCAGGAGCACCTGACATTTAAGAAACAGCTTGTGGAGCTTGCAAAAGCCGATATTATCAAGACCTACCGCGGGGCAAGCCTCGGCTGGCTGTGGGCGTTGATCAAACCTTCTATCACGATATTTGTCTACTTCTTCGCCTTTTCGATCGGCATCCGGGCTTCCAAACCTGTCACCAATTATTCCGGAGTGACCTTTCCTTTCTTTCTATGGCTGATCGGCGGCATTATTCCGTGGTTCTATATTTCGGAAATGATGACGCAGGGCACCGACTGCATCAAGAAATACAACTATCTTGTCACCAAAATGCGCTTCCCTGTATCGACAATACCCACATTTGTGAGTATTTCCAAAATGCTGATCAATATCACGCTGACGCTGGTGGTTATTCTGATCTATTGCATTTATGGACATTTTCCGACGGTTTATTACCTTCAGATACTTTACTATATGATGTGTCAGTTTCTGCTGATGACTCCCTTCGCGCTCTTCAACGCTACGCTGTCGGTCATCAGCCCCGACTACGGCAACCTCATCAAGTCCCTGACAACGGCGGTTTTCTGGCTTTCCGGCATTATGTACGACATTGCCAAAGTCAACAACCCTTGGCTCCGTAAAATGCTGAGGATCAACCCGGTGACCTACATCTGCACCGGCTACCGCGATTGCTATATCAATCAGAGATGGTTCTTTGAGGAAGTCAAGTATAAATCCACCATCGGCTTCTTCTGCGTACTGGCACTGATGTGGACGGCAAGTCTCTATATCTACAAAAAGACCCGCAAGGATCTGCCCGATGTGCTTTGATAACTATGATAAGGAGCAAAGGATATGCCTGATACTATCAATGAAACCAATGTAACCAACGCACCCGAGAAGGAAAATGCCGTGGCGGAACAATCAGCGCCCGAAACTCCCGCGCAGGAATACGGCGATGTTGTCATCCGACTGAATCACGTCACCAAGCAGTTCAAGCTCTTCAAGAGCAAAAAGAGCCGCCTGAAATCCATATTCAGCAAGAAGGTCAATTACACCATCAACACAGCCAACGACGATCTGACCTTTGAGATACGCCGCGGCGAATCGGTGGCCTTTCTCGGCAAGAACGGCGCGGGCAAATCCACCCTTCTCAAGATGATCACCGGCGTGCTGTTTCCCACCAGAGGCGAGGTGGAGGTCTACGGCGAAGTCAGCGCGCTGCTGGAGCTGACCGCGGGCTTTGACCCGGAATTCACCGGGCGGGAGAATATTTATCTGCGCGGGCATATGCGCGGCATGACCGACGACCTGATCAAAAAATACGAGGACACGATCATCGCCTTTGCCGACATCGGCGAATACATCGACCAGCCTGTCCGCACCTATTCCAGCGGAATGAAGGCCCGACTCGGCTTTGCTATCAACGCCAACATCGAGCCGGAAATCCTCATCGTAGACGAAGCGCTCAGCGTCGGCGATGCGGCCTTCCGCAAGAAGTGCAAGGAGATTGTCAACAAGATTATCGCCGAGGACAATACCACCCTGCTGCTGGTCACCCATTCCAGCGTTATGGCCAAGCAATTCTGCAAGCGCGGTATCGTGCTCTACAACAGCAAGGTCTACTTTGACGGCGACATCGACGAAGCCATCCGGGTCTACGAGGAGGACATTCTGGAGGGCAAGCCTGCCCCGAAACCAAAGGCCAATTCCATACTCAATCAGTAAATCTTTTAAAAAAATCCCCTGTATTTTGCACTTGGCATCATACAGGGGATGTTTCATATCCTTACAGTTCCTTATTCTTGTAAATTTTCATGCTCAGCAGCATGGAAAGGGCGTAAACGCCGACCGCTATAACCGCAACGCCTATAGCTGCCGGAATCGCCGGAACAGACGAGAGCGTCTCTATTGCGTCCATGAACGGAAACGAATCCTCGCTGCGTGAGGTCGCCATGAACATGCAGAACGCGGCGATCAGCATGGCGGGCACAACCATGACGGCGATCACGATGAAGCGGCTCTTCTGCACGCCGAATTTGTAGATGATGGGGGTCATGACCGCGATGTAGAGCAGAGAGAAGACGATAGGGAAAAGGTATTCCGCGAGGTCCGACGGGATGCCGCCCAATGCCTTAAAGAGAATATTGCCGACGAGCATCACCAATGTCGTGAAGCCGATGACCAGCAGATTCACGATGTAGCGGCAGGTGACGATCTGCTTCCGGCTCACGGGGAGCGCCGCCCCGAAGGAATCCCAGTCACACTGCTCGTCATATCCCGCGCAGGAGAGCGGGATCATGACGTTGATGACCAGCGCCATGATGGAAAAATAACTCATGCTGCCCCCGGAATCCTTCATGTTCATAAAGCCGAGCGCCAGATAAAACACCATCAGCAGACCCATGGTAAGCGCGATCTGCTTGAGTCCGAGCAGATCTTTTGTAATAATGCCTTTCATATCATTATCTCCCTTCGTTTTTGATGATCATGAGCATAATGTCTTCGATGCCTGCTTTTGCAGAAACGAAGCCTTCCGGCACGTTGTCTGTGAGCATGAGAAGCTCCGCGCCGAAGGTATTGGTGCGCTTGCCGACAATATCCTCCGGATTGACCGAAGCAAGTTCCTCGTTGCCGCATTTGACAATGCGGAATTGCTCCATCAGCGTGTCTTTTTCCTCGCAGAAGACGATCTTGCCGTTATTGATGAATGTGACGTAATCGGCCGCCTTCTCGATGTCACTGATGATGTGGGAGGAAGCGAGGATGGTGTGCTGTTCGTCCTGAATGAAAGCAAGGAAGATGTCCAGAATCTCGTCACGCACCACCGGGTCAATGCCGCTGGTGGCCTCATCCAGAACCAGCAGCTTCGGACGATGCGCCAGCGCCGCCGCCAGCGACAGCTTCATCTTCATGCCGCGTGAGAATTCCTTGAGCTTCTTAGTGAGCGGCAGCTTGAATTGCTCAACGTATTGGCTCCAAAGTCCGTCGTCCCAATTCCTGTAGACTCCCTTGAGAACCAACCGCACGTCGGCCGCCGTGAAACCTTGCGGGAATTTGATCTCATCAAATACCACGCCGATATCCTCGCGCACGGCGGGATTTTTGTTGCTCTCGCCGCCTATGGTGATCTCGCCGCTGTCGGTCTTGATGAGGTCGAGAATGGACTTGATCATGGTGGACTTGCCCGCGCCGTTGGAGCCGATCAGCCCCATGATGCAGCCGCAGGGAATCGCCAGCGAGTCGATGGAGAGGGTGAAGTCCCCATAGGTCTTCTTTAAATTTCTGATTTCAATTGCGTTTGCCATATTTTTTCACCTGTTGCCTTTCGCTTGAAAAAGAAAAATTATTGATCGTCGTCATAGAGCATTTCCAACGTGCCGATCAGTTCGGTCTTGGAAATGCCTGCCGATTTCGCCGCGTCCACCGCCTGCTGCAAATGCTCCTCGGCGATGCGGAGGTGTTCCTCCCTGATGAAATCGGTGTTCATACCGGCCACAAAGCTGCCCTTGCCGGCCACCGTTTCTATGAACCCGCCGCGTTCCAGCTCCTCATAGGCTCTCTTGGTAGTGATAACGCTGATCCGCAGTTCCTTTGCCAGAAACCGCATGGAAGGCAGCGCGTCGCCCGATTTCAGCTCACCGCTGATGATGAGGTTCTTGATCTGCGAGGTAATCTGCTCATAGATCGGTCTTGAGTCGGAATTGGATATAAGAATGGTCAATCGTTCCATCACACTCCTTTGCCTGTGTATGTCAGATCATTTCATCTATACCGTATATATCCATTATACACAGTATAACAGAAATGTCAATAGGTTTCTATGAACAATTTGTAAATTCAACCGAAAATAAAAAAACCGGCTCTCTGCCGCTATGGACAGGGAGCCGGATTCTTTTGTGCGCTTGGTTGGAATGACTACATAGCGATAGCCAGCAGTCTGCTTCTCTCTAACTCCAGAGCGTTGAGAGAAGCTTTGAGTTCGGCGATACGTGTCTGGATATAATCCTTCACGGCGTCACTGGCCGTAGACAGATTCCCGGAGAGAGCCTTATACTCCTCATTGGCGGCGATGAGCTGATCGTCAATCTGGAGAATACGCTCACGTTGGGAATGATTACGTATAACCCCAAAGTTGCCTGATTGGTTGTCGGACGTGAGATAAGGCGATTCAATGCCATTGTACTCGCCGCTTCTGATACAGCTCGGTGCGCCACTCATGGTAACACCATAATTGTAATACATAATCATACCTCCAATTGTTAAATTTGTCGTTTTTTGCTTTATAGGAATAAAGTCCTGCGGCATCGCGCACTTACGCAGTTCCGAAGACCAGTCTCACAATAAAAACTGACTGCCTTCTGCGCTTATGCTGCTGTCAAACCGAAAAACATTGCCTTTCGCGGACATTCCGCGACAGTCTCAATAAATTTACTCAAAATACACTCTCATTATGACTAATCCCTCAAAAAGCCATTCAAGCAAAAAACAAAAAAACAAACTCTGCAATGATAGACGGTCAAGCGACGAACAATTTATGCCGACGATTCTTTGGCGGAAAAACGCCAATTTTGGAAAGCCAACACAATTTCCACAAAAACAATAAACAACTTCCATTGATATTATAACACCGGAATGAATTCAACTATGTACAAACTATGAATAAATCATAAATTTTTGTCACATCTCACAATTTTGTGCAATCAGGTTTTTGCAGATGCGAAAATCTCACAAAATTACTCTGTCAGAATTCAGCAAACTTTTTAAATTTTTTCGACAACTATGTTGAAAGGCCTGCAAAAAAATTCCTCTCCTTTGCTTCTTTCAAAGCGGTAAGGGAGAGGAAAGAAATGATTATTTGATTTTGGAATAATATTCTCCTTCGTATCTGACAGGGATTTTATATTTCGTGTCCTTGTCGCCGGAAATCAGCTTGACATAAATACAGTAAGGTTCCGCGTCGGAATAATCGTACAATTCCTGCGCAACCACATCGCCGTCTTCATCTGTGAATTCCCTGAACGCTTGACGCGTTCCTTCGTAGTAGGTCTGTATTTTTTCTTCTTTTCCCTGAAAGTCAAAGGAATACCCGTCAGCGTGCTTAATAACGAACACATTGCCGTAGTCCGAAGTCTCACTGTCGCTCTCCTGACCCGCCTCCAGCATCACTGTGACATTCTCAATCAGCAGGGCGCTTTCCACGTCCTGACAGTGCGTGAAGTCGTAGGCGATTGGCGCGTAGGAACTGCCGTCCGCCGCATTGACCACGACGATCGTGTAGGCGTATGTCAGCGCGTAGCTGCCGGTGCCCTGATCGCTGTTGATACTGCCTTCTTCGGACTTGTAGAAGGTTCTGGAATAAATGCCCTCTTTTCCCTTCTGCTTTTCCTTTCCCCAGTCAAGCGCTTCTTTTTCCGGTTCGGCTTCCTCGATCGTGAGCACTTCCAGATCGACGTAGTGGGAAGCCTGACGGAATTCCTCAAGGGCTATCTGTGTCTTGGCGATGTATTCGCTGTCGTCGCCCATTTCGCTCTCCATGTGATTGGAATAGGCCGCTAATCCGACAATACTGACGACCGCAATGAATACAAACGCCAGCGGCAGCGCAATGACCGCTCCAATGGCCACTCCCAGCCCCTTTGTCTGCGGATTGACCGTCACAGGCGGTGCGAAAGGTTCGCCTTCCGTGATTTCCGTGCCGCACTGCGGACAAAGCCTCCATTCGGGCCGGAGTGCCGTGCCGCAGCTTATGCAGCTCGCGCATAGCTTCTGTCCGCAGGTCGGGCAGGAGACAAAGCCCTGCTGCACTTCGCTGCCGCATTGCGGGCACACCAGCCTGAAATGATCTCTCCGCACCACCAGATAGATAATCAGCCCGATGAAGCCCGGCGCGAATACCGTCAGCAGCGTCCAGAGCAGCGGCTCCATGCCGCGCGCCTTTGCGTCCCGGTAGACAAACAAGCCAAGCAATATCGGAACAATTGTCAGAACGACAATCATCAGCAAGAAAAACGGAACCAGTACAATAGTAGAACCCATAAAGATAAACTCCTTTCATTCCTTTTTAGCAAACAGGACGTTCCGCTTGGTGATCAGCAGCACAGCACTGAAAACATATCTCAGCAGCACGATCAGCGTGATTGCGAGGATCAGCACGCCGAACTGCCTGAAAACCGCTTCGGCTGCCGCTTTGACCTCAAAAATCATCTCTCTTGTGCGGCGGTCGCTGTGCGCGATTAAGTCCGGCAGCATGAATCGGAAAAACACCGCGGTGAAAAATAGCGTTGCCGTTACCGAAACAAAGGCCGCGACGGTGACGATTTCAAGCTGAATCCGGCTTCTGCGCCGTTCGGCTTCCATTTCCAGCCGGAAGGTGTTGACAACAGGCGGTTTTTCCGGTACGGAATGATCGTCTCTGAGCGACATCAGCATTTTTTCCAGCCGCGCGTTGGGAATGGACTCGTTCTTTTTTGAAACACTCATGGCGACAATTCTCCTTTCAGCAGTTCTCTCGCCCTGTGCAGGCGGTATTTCACCGTTCCTTGCGGAATTTTAAGGATGAATGACAGTTCCTTCACGTCGTACCCGCGGAAATAATGCAGTATAATAACCGTCCGGTATTTTTCGGGAAGTCTGCGCACGGCCTCCCACAATTCGGCATTCTCCTGTGCATCATCCTCAGAGGCGACGGAATTCACCGCGCTGTCGCGGGCGTCGTCGTCATCGAAGGCGGCAATCAGCCTTTCAAATCGGTTCCGTCTCAGAGTGTCGCGGTAAGCGTTCACGCAGACGGCGGTCAGCCACGGCTCGAAGGGCTGCGAGGCGTCGTATCTGTCGAGCTTGCCGCACACGCGGAGCCATGTTTCCTGATAGAGGTCGTCCGCGTCGTATTTTCCGCCGCACAGCCTCACACAAAGCCCGTAAAGCCGCTCGCCGTACCGGGATATTTTTTCGTCCAGCCCGTCAGACATCCGCTTTCACTTCCTCCCGCTTTATCCTTACATTAACATATACGTAAATATTAATCAATAGGTTGGGACGTAATAAAAAAATTTCCGCACAAAAATTCTCCGGTCAGAAAAATCAGTTGATTTAGCTGCGCCCGTGTGGTAAAATAATAGATACTGTGATTCATTGAATTGGAAAAAAGGGGGTGAAGCCTTTGGAAAACAGGAGCAAGCTGCAAACGCTGGAGCATTATTTCGGCTATCAGAGCTTCCGCGAGGGGCAGGAGCGCATTATCGACCGGCTTCTGTCCGGCGGCGACGCGGTGGGCATCATGCCGACCGGCGCGGGCAAGTCGATCTGCTATCAGATTCCGGCGCTGATGATGGAGGGAATCACACTGGTTATCTCTCCGCTGATTTCTCTGATGAAGGATCAGGTCGGCGCGCTGGTGCAATCCGGCGTGAGCGCGGCCTTCATCAACAGCACCCTCACCCCGCGTCAGTCGGAAATTGCCCTTTACCGCGCAGCGAATGGCATCTACAAAATCATCTATGTCGCTCCCGAAAGGCTCACTACCCCGTCCTTCCTCGGTTTTGCGCGGAACGCCGATATTTCGATGGTCGTGGTGGACGAAGCCCACTGCGTGTCTCAATGGGGGCAGAATTTCCGCCCCAGCTATCTGAAAATCGCGGATTTCATCCGTTCCCTCAGAAAACGTCCGATTGCCGCTGCCTTCACCGCGACCGCCACCGAGAAGGTCAAAAATGACATTGTGAACCTTCTCGGACTGCAATCCCCCATGGTGACGGCGACCGGCTTCGACCGTCCGAATCTGTACTTTGAAGTGGTCAAGCCCAAGGACAAATTCGCCGCGCTGACCTCCTTCCTCTCGCTGAACCGCGGCAAGAGCGGCATTGTCTACTGCGCCACCCGCAAGCTGGTGGAGGAAGTCTGCGACCGCCTGACCGAGGAAGGCTGGAATGCCGCGCGGTACCACGCCGGTCTTTCCGACGCGGAACGCAACGAGGCGCAGGAGCGCTTCATCCGGGACGAAAAGCCCGTCATCGTCGCGACCAACGCCTTCGGCATGGGGATCGACAAATCCAATGTCTCCTTTGTCGTGCATTACAATATGCCCAAGAACATGGAAAGCTACTATCAGGAGGCGGGACGCGCAGGGCGCGACGGACAGCCTGCGGAATGTATTTTATTGTATAGCGGACAGGATGTGAGGTTGAATACATTTCTGATTGAAAAATCATTTGAGGAAAATTCCGATCTCGACGAGGAAACGGCGGAAAAGCTCAAGGAAAATGAGCTGGAACTGCTCAAGCAGATGACCTTCTACTGCAATTCTAAATACTGTTACAGAAAATTTATCCTGAAATATTTCGGGGAACGCCCCGATTTTGAAAACTGCGGCAACTGCTCCAACTGCACCCAGCCGCACACCGATTTTTCATCCAAGGACGTCACCACCGAGGCGCAGAAAATTCTCTCCTGCATCAAGCGGATGAACGAATCCCAGACAAGGTGGGTGATCATCGATATTCTGCGCGGTACGCTCAACAACCGCGTGGAGCTTTGCGGCGGCAACCGCCAGTCCACCTTCGGCATTATGAAGGATTCTTCCTCACGCGAGATCGACAGAATCATCGACTCCATGATGGGGGATAAATATATAACCGAATCGCCCGACGGCATTCTCAGCTGGGGCAGCGGCGCGAGGGGTGTGATTTACAGCGGTATGCGGGTCACGGTGAGGGAGCACGCCGCGCCCGACACCGACAGCCGGAAGGAAGAAACCATCGGCAGGAACGCCGACCCCGAGCTGCTCGCCCGTCTGAGAAGTCTGCGCGCCAAGGTCGCTTCCCTGAAAGGCGTACCCGCCTATATCATCTTCAATGACGCTTCACTCCGCGATATGGCGGAGAAAATGCCGACCAGCGAAGCGCAGTTCCGCGCCCTTTACGGCGTGGGCAGCGTCAAAACGGAGAAATTCGGTCGGGAATTCATGGACGAGATAGAGGCGTTCCTTGACGAAAAGGGCGTTAAAGTCAAGCGCGGAGACGAAAGCAGGCCGGTTTCTCCCAAAAAAGGCCGCGCGGGAACCCGCGCCCGCATGGGTGCCGCGCTGAAAAAGCCGGACGTCCATCTTACCAAGGACGCGGACGGCAAATACATTCTTCCGCCAGAAGCTGACGTGGAATTATTCTATGGGCTGCGGTCGCTCCGCGCCGATCTTTCGTCGGATTTCTGCGTGCAGACCAATTCCCTTGCCGACACCGACGCGCTGGGTCAGCTTTGCATAGACAAGCCGGTCACGCTTGCCGCGCTCAGGGAAATGGGCATTCTTCCTCCCGCGACGGTGGAATACTGCGGCAAGGAGATTGTGATCACCATCCGGATACATCTGTCGTCCCGAAATGAGGAAATCAAAGAACCCTGCGATTTCGAGAGCAATCCGGATGAAGCCCTGCTCAGGCAGCTGAAAGAATTGCGGGAGGAATTATTCCAAAAGTACCACACCCCGCGCAACCGCATTATCAGCGACATGACCCTTCTCAGAATTAGCGAACAGAAACCCGTCAACCGCTTTCAACTGATGGAAAAGACGCACATCGGCAATTCCAAATGTCTGGTATACGGAAAAATTTTCATAGACGCTGTCAGGCAATACACCGGTGATTTTGCCCAGCCGGACGGCTTCGAGGGAGCGCCGCAGGCGGAAGAGGCTCTGTTTGTCCGGCTGGCCGACCTTCGCCATTCCTTCGCTATGAAGGAGAACAAGACAGACCTGACAGTCATGAGCGACTACACGCTCTACGATATTGCCGTCAAACGCCCCCAAAACGATGAGGACTTCCGCCAGATCTACGGCATAGGGGAATTCAAATCCCAGAAATACGCGGCAGCCTTCATCGCGGCGGTGAGAGAATTCGAGAAGGGATGATATGATGGAGTACATTCTTCCTCCGCTGGGGGAACCCGAGGAAAAATTCATGCTTCTTGCCATCGAACAGGCTATGCTTTCCGCGCTGGAGGGCGAGGTGCCGGTCGGCGCGGTAGTGGTGAAGGACGGCGAAATCATTTCCACCGGGCGCAACCGCCGCGAAACAGGCAGAAACGCCCTTGCGCACGCCGAGATGGAAGCCATCGACGGCGCCTGCAAGGCGCTGGGCGGCTGGCGGCTGTGGCAGTGCGAACTATACGTTACACTCGAACCCTGCCCCATGTGCGCCGGCGCGATCATCAATTCCCGCCTGCGCCGGGTGGTATTCGGCGCGTTTGACAAAAAAGCAGGCTCCTGCGGGTCGGTGGTGAATCTCTTTGACCTGCCCTACAATCACCGTCCGGAGGTAGTCTCCGGTTTCATGGGCGAGGAATGCGGCGGGCTGCTGACAGGATTCTTCCGCGAGATGAGAAACAGGAGAAAAGACGGAAATCACAGAAAGGAAGGAACTTCATGAACATTCTGAAAACATGGAAGAAAAAGCTGCTGTTCGGATTTTACATTTTCCCCGCCATGCAATCGCCGGAAATGGAGGACGCCGGTTTTTCGTTAAGACTTTTTCCCAACGGAACCGTCATTTACCAGACTTACCGCCTGAACAGTAAAGGAGAGCCGGTCATCAAAGAGTCGGGCAGAGTAACACTGGGCGAGAACACCGTCAGCCGGATCGCACGCACAATCGCCGGCTACGCCAAGGAAATCGATGCGCTGCCCGAATACACCAACAACGGCTCCTGCGACGGGAATATCTACGATTTCGTTTTCTGCGGGAAGTATGTCAGCACCCTGAATATCCAGCGCACGGATCCTTCCAAAGTCATGCAGGACAATCCCGCATATTATGAAAAATACCGTTTCGATATGGCGGACGAGAACACCATTCTCGACATCTTCGCCAGAATTACCGACGCTATGAAGCAGGAATATACGGAACTATACCTTCATCATCTCGCCGTCAACGGAGAAATGATTTATTGATATTTTCGCATGACGTTGCGATTGCATCGCGCATAAATCCGGATAAAATATTGTAAAAAATTTGATTTATTTCATTTTGAATGAATCACCGCCATCTGCGCAAAATAGTTTTGCAAACATTTCGCTCACGCGTTTTGATTGCGAATTTGCTGTATATTTTTCGGATAGATCGTTGAAATCCCGATACAGCTAAGCTATTATTCAGGAGATGACAAGATGCTTGACAGAACATCGCTGATACTGGTTATCATCGGCGCGTTGAACTGGGGCTCAGTCGGCCTATTCAGGTTCGATTTTGTGGGCTGGCTTTTCGGCGGACAGGCTGCCACATTCAGCAGAATTATCTTCACACTTGTGGGTCTGGCAGGATTGTGGTGCATTTCCCTCCTTTTCCGCGACAGGGACGAAACCACTTCGGAGATAAGCCACATGTAACCTGCGAAAACAACCATACAGACAAATTGAACAGCCCGATTCTTTGCTCTGAACGCATGGGAGTCGGGCTGTTCTTTTTCGACAGTATAATTCAATTTAAATCATCAAAAGAAATATAATTGTCATATTGGGTTGACATATCTTATGAAACTGTGATAAAATAATAAAATACAAATATATCTTTTCAATTCAGGAGGACAATATGCAGGCTATTATTTTGGCAGCCGGAATGGGAAAACGCCTTAAAGAGTTAACAAGCAGCAACACCAAATGCATGGTAAAAGTTAACGGAGTGGCTCTTATTGATCGAATGCTTCATCAGATAGAAAGGTTTTCTCCCTCTCGCATCATAGTGGTAGTGGGTTACGAGGGACAGAAACTGATGCATCATATTGACTCACTGAGCATAAATACTCCTGTGATTTATATTGAGAATCCGATTTATGACAAAACCAATAATATTTATTCTCTTGCGCTTGCCAAAGAATGGCTTTGCCGTGAAGATACCATTCTCTTTGAATCCGATATAATTTTCGAAGACTCGGTGCTTGATGAATTGATATCAGACCCCCGTGATTCTCTGGTGCTGGTAGATAAATACGAAAGCTGGATGGACGGAACATGTGTCAAGCTGGGCAAAAATGACAGTATTGAGGAATTTGTTCCGGGTAAAAAATTCAATTTTAATGATATTGAAGAGTATTACAAGACCGTCAATATTTATAAATTCAGCAAGTATTTCTCTGAAACTCACTATGTGCCTTTTTTGGAGGCCTATCAGTGCGCCCTTGGACAAAACGAATATTATGAGCAGGTGCTCCGGGTAATCGCCCTTCTTGACAATCCGGGTATCAAGGCTAAAAGGCTTCACGGTCAGCGTTGGTACGAAATAGATGACATACAGGATCTCAACATCGCCGAGTCCATGTTTTCTCCTGACGATGACGAACGGGTCAGATTGCTTCAGGAACGCTACGGCGGATATTGGCGATATCCGAAACTTCTGGATTTCTGCTATCTGGTCAATCCGTATTTTCCCCCTGAAAGAATGAAAAATGAGATAAAGGCGAATTTTGATAAGCTGCTTACACAATATCCTTCCGGCATGCATATCAACAGCCTGCTGGCAGGGAAAAACTTCAATATTCACCAGGAGAATATTATTGTAGGAAACGGCGCGGCCGAGCTAATTAAGAGTCTTATGGGATATCTTACGGGCAGAACCGGCTTTATCAGACCGACATTTGAAGAGTATCCCAACAGATATTCCGCAGACGATTCCGTTGCATACATACCGGAAAATATGGATTTTTCGTACACAGCGGATGATATTATGGCGTTTTTCTCCGACAAGGAAATCCGCAATCTCATCGTGATAAATCCCGATAATCCAAGCGGGAACTATATTCATAAAAAAGATTTGCTCAGACTCATTGAATGGTCAGGGAACAGAGGAATACGCCTTATCATGGACGAATCGTTTGTTGACTTTGCCGACGAAGAAGACAGCACCTTGATTTGTCAGGAAATCATCACCGAAAATCCCCATTTATTTGTGATGAAAAGCATCTCGAAATCCTTTGGCGTTCCCGGTCTCAGGCTCGGAGTCCTTGCCTCCGGAGACATCAGAACAGTCAGCCTTATGAAAAAGGACGTTGCCATATGGAATATCAACTCCTTTGCGGAATTTTACATGCAGATTTATGAAAAGTATAAGAGTGACTATGCGAACGCGCTGGTAAAATTCCGAGAGGAAAGAGCAAGATTTATCCGTGAGCTCAATGAAATAAACGGACTTCGGGTCATCCCCTCACAGGCGAATTTCATTATGGTGGAAACCTCTGCTGCTATTTCTCCCAAGGAGCTTCTCAAAAGCCTGCTGATCAAATACAATCTGCTCATTAAAGATCTTACCTCTAAAACGGGGGGAAAGCATTATCTTCGACTGGCCGTCAGAAATCGGGAAGATAACACATTGCTTGTGAATGCTCTCAGGCTTGAGCTTAAGGGCAAACTATCCCAAAACAGCGTTACTTAAAATACGACATCGGTAAATTTATCATATTCTTGCATATTAAAACCGCCGAAGCTGGATTGCTTGTCGATTTGCAATTCCCCCGCTTCGGCGGTTTTATATGATATGAAGCTTTCTCAGATTTTTTCCGGAAGTATCATCGTGATTCTTGTTCCCTTGCCTACAGTGGATTCGGCTGTCACAGAACCGCCCAGTTTTTCAACAACTGAGCGTGTGATGAAAAGTCCCATTCCTGTACGGCGGCCGGAATCATTGGGCGCGTTATCCCCCATAAAGCCCGCCATAAAAATATGCGGCAAATCTTCATCCGAAATTCCACACCCGCTGTCGTCTACCATCAGGTGAATCATGCTGCCTTCTTTTTTGGCGGAAATGGCAATCTTTCCTCCCAGTCCGGTAAATTCAACGGCGTTGAACACAACCTGTGTAAGCGCAAAAATCAACCAGCGCTTATCGGTGACAATATCTATGTCAAGGCCCTTCCAGAGCAGACCGATTCTCTTATCCATGAAGAAAGGAGAAAACCGTCTCAGGCATTCCTTGACCATAGCCGAAAAATTGTATTTTTTGAGTTCAAGGTTGTCCCTGATGCTGTCGAGCATGGTGAAATAATAGATTCTGTCGAGCATCGCGTTGACATATTCGGCTTCCTTGCCAAGGGAATCCGCCATCTTCTTGTCCGTGAGAGCTTCCACCTGCTTTAACAGACGGATGGCAGCGGGCTTCGCATCTGACGCCCAGACTTCCACACAATCGCTGTAAAGAATCTCATCATCGTTCATATGATCAAAGAATTCCTCTATTTCCTGTCCTCTTTCAGCGCGTCTTGCCGCTTCTTCTTCGCTGACAGGCATATATGCGCTCTGAATAGGCTGAGGCTTTGCGACTTCAACCTTCTCAGGCTCGGTTTTTACTTCCGTCGATGCCCCTCTGAAAGGAATCGACATTACAGGACCTCCAATCGGTTCATCCATCACAGGTCTGACAATCGTCGGGGCAACCGTATCGGCGGCAAATCTGACTTCATCACGCACCGGCTGAGAAGGAGCGTCGAAGGTCATTACCGGTCTGCCTATCACGTTGTCATCGAACGAAGCAGCGGCAGGTTCGGCAAACGGTTTATTCGGCACATTCTGCTGACGGAATTCAAATCTTGACGGAGCATTGCGGCGGAAACTGTCAGCATTTCTTCGTGTATCCTGTATAGGTTCCTGAACAGGATCCGGCACAACGGTATACTCGATATCGTCGTCACGGAAGTCGCGCTCGTCGCGGAAGTCGCGTTCGTCGCGGAAGTCGCGCTCGTCGCGGAAGTCGCGCTCGTCGCGGAAGTCGCGCTCGTCGCGGAAGTCACGCTCGTCGCGGAAGTCGCGCTCGTCGCGGAAGTCGCGCTCGTCGCGGAAATCGCGCTCGTCGAGGAAATCGCGCTCGTCGCGGAAATCGCGCTCGTCGCGGAAATCGCCTTCATCGCCATAATTTCCGATTTCATCCCCGAAATCAGGATTGTCCGGATCATACCCGGGGCCGTCATTGGCTCTGTAACCCTTCGATTCGTCCTGATAGCCGTAATCATCAGTGTCGTCGTCAAAAAAATTATACTGTTCCTGCTTCGGAGGATAATCAGGCTGCTGCGGCTTTCGGGACATAATAAAATCAGCGATGATGATGGCTGCCATAAGCAGAAAACCGATAGCTACAGAAATAAGCGCTACAACACCGCCCGCCTCCGCTATGGCGTCAATGAGAATACCAAGCAGAGATACGATTGCAAACACCAGAAACCCAGCGGCGAGTATACGCTTTTTCTTGTCCATATCCTTGATTACCGGAATCTTGTCAAGCAGCGAATCCAGAAAATTCATAGTAAATATTCAACCTCCGTTTTCTCAGGCATGAATGAACCCTTCCGTTTCAAGCCTATGCCTGAATATTATAACTCACAGAGCAATACAATGTCAATTATATAATTATTAAATATTTGTATGAAATGTTCAAAATTTCTTTCAGGCAATCAAATGGAACAAAGAATTGAAAAAACTTCGACCCGTTCTGCCGAAACGGATCGAAGCTCAGTTTATTTTCAAGATTATGACATCTTTCTGAATTCGATTGTACCGGAATTATCCTTGAGGGTGAGAATGCCGTCTTTGAATGTCGCTTTTACGTTCTGACCCTTAATGACGAATATACCGGTGCTTGCCTTATATGTCATTTCGGTTTTGCTTCCGAAAAGATCCATGGTAGCGGTATCGTCATCACGGATGACGAGTGTGGCGGTTCTTCCGGTCGCTTTGATAGAAGCCAGTTGCTCCTCGTTATAACTTACGCCGCCTGCATTCATATTGATAAGATCGTATGTTCCGACAATTTCAGACTTCTTCAGACCGCTGCAGGAAACCAGTGTGAAAACAAACAAGCACGCTATAACAACACCGACTATTTTTTTCAAACAGATCACTTCCAATAAGATAATAATTAAAAAAACACCAGATCGCGGCAGAATCCCTTAACCTGCTCACTGTTTCTTCACGCGCATCTTGTCTCCGTTCAGGCAGCTGACGCCATGCGGCAGACATGTGAATTCTGAACAGGCATATAGTTTTTCAAGGGAATTCGATTGGCATTCATTTAAAACGAACTACAAGTATCTTATTACAACACGTCTTGATTATACAACATAATAACCAAAAAATCAAGCGATTACAGAAAAAATATCAGAAGATTTTTTTGTGTTTTGTGTGTCTTTGTACCGAAAATGATCATATTCGTCCGGCCTCGTATCAGCGAAATGCTGTCAGATTATTCCCATTCAATTGTTGCGCAGGGCTTTGGGGTGAGATCGTAGAGAACGCGGTTGACATTTTCCACCTCGGTAGTAATGCGCTTTGTAATGTACTGGAGCAGTTCAAAGGGGACGTCCTCCACAGTGGCGGTCATAGCGTCGGTAGTATTCACAGCGCGGATAATCACGGGGTAGGCAAATGTGCGCTTGCCTTCCTTCACGCCTACTGATCTGAAATCAGGAACGGCTGTGAAGTACTGCCAGACCTTTCCTTCCAACCCGTTTTTGGCAAATTCCTCGCGGAGAATAGCATCCGATTCCCTGACGGCTTCCAGCCGGTCGCGGGTAATGGCGCCAAGGCAGCGGACACCCAGTCCGGGGCCGGGGAACGGCTGACGGAATACCATGCTGTCGGGAAGTCCGAGCGCCTTGCCGACCACGCGTACCTCGTCCTTAAAGAGCAGCTTAACCGGCTCGACAAGCTCGAATTTCAGATCTTCCGGCAAACCGCCGACGTTGTGGTGAGCCTTTACGCCGTCGCTCTCCAGAATATCAGGATAAATGGTTCCCTGCGCAAGGAATTCGATTCCGTCGAGCTTTCTGGCTTCTTCCTCAAAAACGCGGATGAATTCCGCGCCGATAATCTTGCGCTTTTTTTCCGGTTCGGCAACGCCCGCCAGCTTGTCAAGAAAACGGTCTACCGCATCGACATAAATGAGATTGGCGTCCATCTGGTTGCGGAATACCTCAATCACCTGTTCGGGTTCGCCCTTGCGAAGAAGTCCGTGATTGACATGAACACATACCAGCTGCTTGCCGATTGCCTTGATGAGCAGCGCGGCAACCACCGAACTGTCCACGCCGCCCGACAACGCCAGCAGCACCTTTTTGTCGCCGATCTGAGCGCGAAGCTCACCAACCTGTTCCTCAATGAATGCCTCTGCAAGTGCAGGAGTCGTGATTCTCTCCATTATTTCCGGACGTACATTACCTTGCATGATGAAATCCTCCTCAAATTTATAGTATGTTGAATTATTATACAATATCCGTTCCGCAAAATCAATAGGAATTAATCTATTGTAAATCATTTTGATGTTTTTTCAAAAAATGAATAATCATCATGTTCTGTAGTCACCGTTGATCTTGACATACTCATAGGTGAGGTCGCAGCCCCATGCCTTAGCGGAAACATCTCCCTGATGCAGATCGATCGAAATGAATATTTCGTCGGCAGTCAGCATTGCAGCGGCTTCTTCCTCCGAGAAAGCGACCCCGGTTCCCTTCCGGCAGACCGCAATGTTTCCCTTGGAAGAGGACATATCCACGTCCACCTTGTCTATGTCGAAATCCGCCTCCGCGTAGCCTATCGCGCAGAGAATTCTTCCCCAGTTCGCGTCTTCGCCGAATACAGCGCATTTCACCAGCGGCGAACGAATGACGCTCTTTGCGACAGTGATCGCCGTATCGAGATCGGGTGCGCCGGAACAGGTGCATTCGATGAGCTTGGTCGCGCCCTCTCCGTCCTTGGCAAGCATACGTGTCAGATTCATCATGACAGCATACAGCGCCGCTTTGAATACCTCATATTCCTCCCCCGGCTCGGACAACTCTTCATTTCCTGCAAGACCGTTTGCCATGAGCAGCACGCAGTCATTGGTGGAAGTATCTCCGTCAACGCTCAGGCAGTTGTATGTCACCTTCACCACGTCGGAAAGAGCTCTTTGCAGCAATTCGGTGCTGACAGCGGCGTCGGTAGTGATGAAATTCAGGGTGGTTGCCATGTTGGGGTGAATCATCCCGCTGCCTTTCGCCATGCCGCCCATTCTGCACATAACGCCGCACAGCTCGAATTCCACGGCATATTCCTTTTTCACCGTGTCGGTGGTCATGATGGCATTAACAGCCCTGCCGTTTCCGTCGGTGGAAAGCCCCGCGGCAAGTTCCTCAATATGATCTGCAATCGGTTCGATCGGAAGAATCTGCCCGATCACGCCTGTGGAGGCAACGACCATTTCATTCGGGTCAATGCCGAGAGCGCCGGCTGCTAAAACGCACATCTTCTCCGCCTTTTCCACACCGTCGGCATTGCAGGTGTTGGCATTCTTGCTGTTGGCAATGAAGCCGCGGGTTCTTCCGCCGGTCGCCGCCAGATGGGCTTTTGTGACTGTAATCGGCGCACCCTTGACCTTGTTGGTGGTGTAGACGGCGGCTGCATTGCAGAGCACGTCGCTCAACACAAGTCCTAGATCGTTCTTGGCTTTATCGCTGTTAAGACCGCAGTTGAGTCCGTTGGCTCTGAACCCCTTTGCGGCACAGACGCCTCCTTCGATTTTTGTAAATTGCTTTTTTGTAATTCCGTTAATCATGATTCTCAATCCTCAAAAATATAATTCATAAAGTAATTCTCCGCGTTGCGGGAGAAGATTTTTCTTACCAGTTCCTCGCTGTAATTCAGCCTGAGAAAGCGCTCGTACAGCACGCCCATGGATTCAATTCCCGTCATGTCAGGCGGAATGTCGCAGCCGTCAAAGTCGCTCCCCATGCAGAGGGAATTGTCACAACCGAGAGAAAGCATGTATTCCGCGTGCCGGAGAATGTCGGTCATGCTGGCATTTTCGTCCTCTCTGAGAAAGCTCACGCAGAAATTCAGCCCGATCAGTCCGCCGCTGGAAGTGATGATTCCGATCATATCATCCGTGAGATTGCGGGCGTTGCCGCAAAGCGTTCGGGCGTTGGAATGGCTGGCGATAAAGGGAGCTTCGCTGATTTCAGCAACATCATAAAAACCCGCGTCAGAAAGGTGGGAAACATCCACCGCCATTCCCAGCCGGTTCATTTCCTTTACAACGTCGCGTCCGAAACGGGTGAGCCCTCTCCCCTTTTCGGCCCGAACGCCGTCCCCAAGTTCGTTGGAATCGTTCCATGTCAGGGTGATCAGCCGCACGCCGTCATTGTAAAGCGACTGCACACGTCTGATATCTCCCGCCAGAGCCGAACCGCCTTCCACCGAAATGACCGCACGGCAGGCAGCTTCGGAACGGAAACCTTCCGCGTCGCGAACGACTTTGAATGCCCCGGGAAAAAGCCGCTCCTGCCGGTGAATATAATCCTTCACGCGCTCGTAATGCCGGACGGCTTCCTCACCCCGGTATTCGTCCGGCATGAAGACGGCAAACACCTGCCGCCAGTTCTCCAGATAACTTCCTCTTTCCAGCGAAATGTGCGAAGCGCCCGTTTTTATGTCAGTGCCGCCCAGCCTTCCGGAACATTCAAATGCCGTGTCACAGTGTAGATCAAACAAGTCCATGGTATTCCGGTATCCCTTCGATCTTCTTTAAAAAACTCCTTCGGTGGACGGGCGACGCACCGTACTGACGGAGCATTTCAATATGCAGCGCCGTACCGTAGCCCTTGTGCTTGGAAAAGCCATATTGCGGATAGTCTTTGTCCAGCTCCAGCATAAAGCGATCCCTGCTCACCTTGGCCAAAATCGACGCGCAGGCGATGCTCATGGAGTTCGCATCTCCCTTGACAATCGCGCGGCAGGGAATTTCTATCTGCGGGGGCGTGCGGTTGCCGTCGATCAGGCAGAGCGACGGCGGATTCTTCAGTCCTTCCACCGCGCGGGTCATGGCAAGGTAAGTCGCCTGTAGAATATTGATTTCGTCAATGGTCTTTTCGTCCACCGAAGCGATACAGTAATCCGCCGCTTCGGAAACAATCACGTCAAAGAGGGCTTCCCGCTTCTTCTCGGATAGCTTCTTGGAATCGTTTGCTCCCTCGATGATCTGCCCTTGATGAAGCACCACCGCCGCCGCGAAGACCGGCCCCGCCAGCGGCCCCCTGCCCGCTTCGTCCACGCCGCAGACCACGCAAAAGCCCTCCTGCGCGGCTTCTCTTTCATATTGCAGCCAGTCGACCGGCTCCCTTTCTTTGGTTTGTTTCATTTGATGCACCCCATTTGAAAGTGTGGAGTTTGGAGTTGTGGAGCGCCTTGCGGCGCTGGAATATAGGCGCTCGCAAGCTCGCTTATTATGGTAAATCAATGACAATTTCATACAGCAAGCGCATGCAGCCTTCCTTAACTCCACACTCCAAACTATGATAACGGCAGTTCGAGGGTAATCCTGCCAAGCTTCCCGGCGCGGTATTCGTCGAGAATCATGACGGACACCCGCTCGTAATCCACGTCGCCGCCCCGCATGATCATGCCGCGATTTTTGGCGATCTGTTCCATGAGCGCAAGGGGAGAAAACCTTTCGGCGGCATCGAGCTTGTATCGTTCGCAAAGGCGTTCGGGATAATTGACGCTCATGTAGCCCAGCAAGTCGAGACAGAGCGATTCGATGTCCACCACCGCGTCCTTCACCGCGCCGGTGAAAGCCAGCTTTCGCCCGACGTCGGGGTCATCGAACTTCGGCCACAGTACGCCCGGGGTATCCAGAAGCTCTATTCCGCCGGGAATGGTAAACCACTGATTGCCCCTCGTAACGCCGGGACGGTCGGCGACCTTCGCCTTGCCGCCTTTTGCCATGCGATTGATGAAGGAGGACTTGCCCACATTGGGGATGCCCACGATCATCAGCCGGATGCTCCGGCCACCCATACCCTTGGCTTCCCACTGGGCAATTTTATCGGCGAGCATCCTGCGCACCTCGTCGGAAAAACTGTTCAGGCCCTTGCCGGTCTTGCAATCGCAGGCAATTGCCCTCGTCCCTCGCGAGGTGAAATAGTCTATCCAGCGCGATGTGGCCGTCCCGTCGGCAATATCGGCTTTATTGAGAAGGATTATTCTCGGTCGGTGGGCTGTAATAGTATCAATCTCGGGGTTCCGGCTGCTCAGAGGCACACGGGCATCGATGATTTCCACCACACCGTCCACCAGTTTAATGCACTGCTCCATCTGACGGCGGGTCTTGGTCATATGACCGGGGTACCAATGGATATTCTGCGTGTTTTCGGAGTAATCCGTTTTTTGATATTTCTTTTCATTATAGGAACTGTCGGTGTTCGTGCGAAGGGTATTTTTCCTGTTCTTTAGGGGATTCTGTGAGTCAGGTCTGCTCATCAGTCCACACCTCCGACCCTCTCAAAGGGATAAATGCGGAAAATAGCCTTGCCCATGATGTACTTTTCTTCCACCATGCCCAGACCGGGATCCCTGCTGTCAAATGAATCGTTGCGGTTATCGCCCATCACGAATACCTTGCCCTTCGGAATGGTCAGCGGGTACTCGTAAGCCTCACCGGAGCGCTGGATATCCTGATCGAAAATATAGGGTTCATTCAGCTTCACGCCGTCCACCGTGACGGTATCGCTCTCCGCGTCAATGGAAATGGTCTGCCCTTCCACCGCGATTACCCGCTTGATGAGCGGCTCGTTGTCGTGGGAATTGGGCTGGGTGATGACCACAATATCCCCGTTTTCAGGTGTATAGAAAAGGCTGTTCAGCACGATCCTGTCGCCGGAATAGAGCGTGGGGTTCATCGACGGCCCCGAAACACTGACGACGCGGAACAAGAATGTGAAAAGCAATACCACTATGGATAGCGCAAAAGCAACCGCCTCCAGCCATTCGTAGATTTCCACCACAAATCCGGCCGCACCTTTTTCCTGATTGTTTGTTTTCTCGCTCATGTTAATCCTCCGTCATTCATGAAAATTGGTAGCATTCATATTATAATACCTTTTTACCTCTTTTGGAAGATAAATTTTAAAAATTTTTCGTCATATATAGAAAAACGAAAGGGACACCGCCGAAAAGCAACAGTATCCCTTTCTTTGAAGTTTTTTGATGTACGGTGGAACGAAACTTACTTCTTGATGCGCTCCTTGACCTTGGCAGCCTTGCCCACGCGGTCGCGAAGATAATAGAGCTTGCTTCTTCTGATCTTACCGTGACGGATAACCTCGATGCGGTCGACTGCGGGAGCGTTCACAGGGAATACCCTCTCGACGCCGACGCCATAGGATACGCGGCGGACGGTGAATGTTTCGGAAACGCCGCTGCCTCTGCGGGCGATAACGGTGCCTTCGAACATCTGGATTCTCTCCTTCTCGCCTTCACGGATCTTGACGAAAACCTTGACAGTATCGCCGATTTCAAAAACAATCGGCTCTTTTCTCATGCTGTCTTCCGCAATGGACTTCAATGCTTCTGTTGCGTTCATAAAAAAACCTCCTGATAATTTCAGACATTCATAAAGCGCGTGAGAAGCACCCAGAGGAATATCCGCTTTGAATAAGGCGTCGCCTGACGCCGACAAATCCCCGGACCCGCGTCGAAAGAGAACGCCGTGAGTCGGAATAATCGCCGCCGGATTACTGATTCACAGTCGGCAACTTAATTAGTTTAACACACAAATCCGTAAAATGCAATACTTTTTTAAAATTTTTTCCGGAATGTGGTCTATTTGTTCTATGTGTGGTATGTGTTGTATGTGTTGTATGTGTTATCCATCAATTTTGAAGTTATTCCTCGTTTCCGGAACCGGTTTCGGGTGTCTTGCCGTCGTTTTTCTTATAATGCGACCTGTTCCGGCTGCGGCGGGACTTGGAATTGCCGCCGTTCTGAGCGCCGCCGTTGAAGGAATTATCCTGCATGGTTTCGCCCTGTTTCTCGTTGCGGTTCTCCTGCGGCTTGCCGCCGCCTCCCTTGTGGCCCTGATTTCTGCGGTCGGGTCTTCTGGGGCGTCGGGAATTGTTCTGTCTGCGGGGACGCACGTCCTCCTCATATTCCTCATACGCCGTAACGCTGCCTGAAAGGCTTTCTTCAAAATCTATGCCGGAATAATCGAACACAGGCTTTTGAACCGGTTCGGATTTTTTGGCGGGTTCGGATTTTTTGGCGGGTTCGGATTTTTTGGCCGGTTCGGATTTTTTGGCGGGTTCGGGTTTTTTGGCCGGTTCGGATTTTTTGGCCGGTTCGGGCTTCCGGTCGGATTTTTTGGCGGAATCGTGTCTGGAATCGGCTTTTCGGCCCTTCTCACGCCGTTCCTCATGGGAATGGGAAGTTGCGCTTTCCTCCTCCTGCCGGTTGAGGTCGGCCACGCGGTAGGTCTTTGGCGGGGATTCAATAGCGCCGTCAAGACGCACCTTGACCCTTCCCGCAACCAGTTCTCTGTCCACCACAACGCCCTGACCGTCGGGAGTCATGATGGTCGAACCGATTTGCGGCATGGTGCGCATTAGATCTTCGTAGGCGTCCTGCTCGTGTTTCAGGCAGCACATCAGTCGTCCGCAGGTGCCGGAAATCTTGACGGGATTGAGCGACAAACCCTGCTCCTTTGCCATCTTAATGGAAACCGACTGGAAATCCCCCATGAACTGCTTGCAGCAGAAGGGTCTGCCGCAGACGCCCAGACCGCCGAGCATCTTAGCTTCGTCACGCACGCCTATCTGTCTCAGCTCAATTCTGGCACGGAAGACGCTGGCAAGGTCTTTGACCAGTTCGCGGAAATCCACCCGCCCTTCGGCGGAGAAATTGAAGACAATCTTGCTGTTGTCAAAGGTACACTCCACTTCCAGCAGATTCATTTCCAGACCGTGCGCCTTGATTTTCTGATTGCATATGTCAAAAGCCTTTTTGGCTTTGATCCTGTTTTCCTTCAGACGGGCGAGATCGGCGTCGGTCGCTCTGCGAATAACGGTCTTGACTTCCCTGTTGAATTCGTTGTCGTCGATCTCCCGGCGTTCCATGACAACTTCGCCGCATTCCGTACCGCGAACCGTTTCCACTATGACATGACAGCCCGGTTCCAGCTGTTCCTCGTTGGGGCGGAAGTAGTAAATCTTGCCGCCTTCCTTGAATCTGACTCCAATTATCTCAGACATTATTTCCTCCGTTGCAGAATTATCGCCAGCTTTGTGTTAAAAAGCGGCATACTTATGTTGATTCTGAGCATTTCACTAAGTTGATTGATTTCGTCTATCTGCCGTATGACGTTTTCGGGCGAAAGCAACGCGCCCAGCCGGAGCGCCTGCCGGTCGGCGGAATCCACCGTATCGCCCGCGCCGACGGCCGTCATCAGTCCGCAGCGCAATCTCTCGCAGAGAATGGCGCAGACCGCGCCTCCCATCGCCCTGTCCTTTCCTATGGCGGCACAGTTCACCGCAAGGTCAAGCTCACTGCCGGAACACATCGCCTCCAGAATGCCATCAGCGATGGAATTGGCCTGTTCGGCTGTCTGCGACGCGCTTTCACTGCCCAGCAGCCGCAGCGCCTCTCCGATATTCCCGCCGCTCTCCGCCAGCGCATTCCGCGCCGACTGCCTATCTGCCGCATTCATCACGTCAGCAATGAAATCCGCTCCTTCCTCCGCTTCGACAGGATGGAGGGTGATAATCCTTCCTCTGGAGCGGATGGTGGTAAGCAGATTCATCGCCGAGCGGCAGGTGATGATGAACACCACATGCGGCGGCGCTTCCTCGAATATTTTCAGGAAGGCGTTCTGCGCCGCGGGAAGCATGTTGTCGCAGTCCTCCAGAATGAAGACCCGCTTTCCGGCTTCGTTGGGCGCGATGAGGGCGTCCTTCCGCATGGCGCGTATGGCGTCAATGGGAATGGCGTTGGTCTTGCCGCTGCCCTGAATGTATATCAGATCGGGGTGAATGTTTTCCCGCAGCTTGCGGCAGTGTCCGCACTCTCCCGAAAGCGGTTCGCGGCAGCCGCACATGGCTCCTCTGGCAATCAGCCGCGCAAAAGAGGATTTCCCCAGACCGTCCGCTCCTTCGATAATAAAGGCGTGCGGAAGCCTGCCTGTTTCGATCATGCCGCCCAGTGAAGCGACCGCGGCGGCATTCCCGCAGAATTCCCTCGCAATCCTCCGCGCTGTCGGGCTGAGGTCGGCTCCGCTCAGCATTTAATGAAATTCTCCACATCGAGCACAAAAATGGCCGCGCCGCCGACAGTGACTTCCACCGGAACGCTCTTGAAAAGGGTGAAGTCAAATTCGGTTTCGTCCCCTACAATCTGCTTTCTCTTGTGGGAGAAGGTTTTGATGATACCGATGACTTCATCAACCTTCTCATCTTCAGTGCCGATGAGGAAAGTGGTGTTTCCCGCCTTGAGGAATCCTCCGGTAGTGGAGAGCTTGGTGGCTATATGCCCTTTTGCGGTGAGGTTGTTGGCGACAGCGGCACTGTCGTCGTTGTTGACTATCGCAAGCAAGAGTTTCATATTATTCAATAACTCCTTTGTATCAAATGAATCATGCTGTCTTTGAAGCACGTAATATTATTCTATCACATTTATACGCGTAATTCCAGTCTTTAACAGAATGTTTACGCATTTTTTGTCGATCAATTCTCCCGGCATGACCACAGGCACGCCAGGAGGACAGGGACAGGCCGCCTCGGCTGCAATCCTGCCGGCCGCTTCGGGCACGGGAATATTCTCCGATCGGCTCAGCAGCGCTTCACGGGGGGATTTTATGATCATCGGCAATTCGTCCGGTACAATCGGTTCATACGTTATCGGTCTTCCTTTCGGGAATGCCCCTATCGTATGCCGCAGTCGGTCAATGTCGGTTTCGCTGTTGAAGGGCGTAAGGATAAACACCACCGCGCCGCCGTCGCTGTGTTCGCATTCCACGCCCTTCCGCCGGAAATACTCCGCCGCTTCATCCCCCGTCATTCCCATCGGACGTGTGAGAAGCGTCAGCCGCACAGGATCACATTCCCCCTGTGGAAGTCCGAAACCGACCGAAGCGGCAACTTCCCGCAGTCCCGACACAATGCCCGCAAGTTCTCGGAAGGCGGCAATTCCTTCCCGCTCCATCCAATCCCTTGCGAGGTCGAGCGACGCCATCGTGAGGTAGGAAGGGCTTGTGGAGCCGAAAAGCGCCATGGAAGATTTGATTTTGGAGCCAATCGCTTCATCATTGCAGTTCAGCCACGCGCCTCCGGTCAGAACGGGCAGCGTCTTATGCGCCGAACAGGCCGAAGCCGCAGCGCCGAGCGTGATGGGATGCATTCCAAAAGAAATGAGATGGGTACCGTGGGCGTTATCCACCAGCAGAGGTTTTTCATAGAAGGAGCAGATCTCCGCAATGCCTTTTATGTCCGACAGGCATCCATAGTAATCGGGTGAAGTGAGATAGACCGCCGCCGCGTCGGGATTTTTTTCTATCGCTCTGCGTATGTCCTCCGCGCAGACCCTGCCGGGCAGACCTTCGCCGCCGTCACACCGGTGGGAAACCCAGACGGGCGCTATTCCCAGCAGAGCGGCTGTGTTGACGGCGCTGCGGTGGATATTCCGGCAGAAGATCACCTTGCTGCCGGTTCCGGCAAAAGCCGCCAGCATTCCCTGAATGGCAAGCGTGCAGCCGCCGGAAGAAACCGCCGTGTATGCCGCTCCGAACAGCCGCGCTGCCTTCCGCTCGGATTCCCGTATGCAGCCGGAGGCTTCAAAGAGGGAATCGGTATCGGGCAGTTCGGTCAGGTCATATTGCCTATCCAGCGGCAGAAAGGCACAGTTTCCCTTGTGCCCCGGCGTATGGAAGGAAGCGCGGCCCTGTTCCGCGTGCGCCTTCAATGCTTCATACAGTGGAGCGGAGATAGTTTGAACGGTATTCATTTTGTTCTCATTCCTTTGAACTGCCATCAGCTGCGACTTCCGAACGAACGGATTTTTCTGATGAATCGGCTGAGCTTTCCGTTTCTTCCGGTATCGTAGGCGAAGAACAGAACATAGACACCAAAAGCCAGACAGCAGCATAAGGTGCAGTATGATCCCAACCGGAGCATGGGCGTTTCAAATTCGAATCTGATGTCCGAATGACCGGCGCCGCATTCCACAGCCATGAAGCCGAAATTGACCATCTCTATATCGGCTTGCTCGCCGTTGACATAGGCCTTCCAGCCCTCGTGATAAGGCACGCTGAAAAACACCAGATTCGGCTTCTCCTGATCGATGGAGGCGGTGAAGCCCTTGCTGTCGGGATTAAATGTCAGGCAGCTCATTCCGGCACGGTCGCGGCAGTCGTCCATGTAGCTGCTTTCGTTGATGGAGGTTTTTTCGGGCGGCAGGGGCTTCAGAATCTCGCTGTACTTTTCCTCCTGCTCATCATCCAGCACAATGGCGCGAAGCATCGCGCTGCCCCTTTCGCTCTTGGAGAACGTGTCTTCAAAGTCACGTTCCACCATGTAATAGTCATAGGTAAAGCCCATGGGAATATAGCAGTCGTTCTGCCAGATATTGTAACCCCCTTCGGTCTTGAGAAGCGACCATCCGGGCATCTTGGGATCGGAATGGGAGGGCTGTCCCGCGTGATCGGTGCTGAAATTGCCTTTCTGGGCATTGTCAAAGAGATACTTCACACTGAGCAGGGAACGGATTGCGTATTTTTCGGTGTCGGGACGGCTGCCCACCCCTCTTTCCACTCCGACCGATTGATAGAAGTCGATCACCGACGAGGGAACAATCGAATGGAACGCCTGAATGCAGGAGGTATCCCAGAACATGCCCATATTGTCCATGTCCTTGTAGAAATCCACACGGTATTTTGCGTTGTGCAGATCATCGAGATCAATCTCCTCCGCCCTGCTGAGCGCAAGCGGAATGACATATTCGCGGCTGTCATATGAGAGCGTCTTGCCCTGTCCGTTAAAGATGAAAAGCGTGCAGAAATAGACCCCGATAATCCCGAGCATACTGACGGCATAGACTTTCCTTCGGTCGTTATTCCGCAAAAATCCGATTATCATGGAAACCAGCATAAGCGACAGCAGGACAATCGCAACATAAATCCAGAACCTGTCAGGATAGCTGATCAATCCGTATTCCGCCATCACACCGTTTTCGGGATCGGCTTCCTTCTTAAGCATAAAACCGAGCGGAAGCACGATGGCAAGAGTAATCCCTAGGGACCATCTGAAAGCTCTTTCCCAGTCGATATCGGTATTGCTCAATGCCATCACCGTCGCAAGGGCGTTCATCAGGGTAAACATAAAGAACCACCTTGCGTAATAGGTAGCGCTGAAAAGCTGGAATACCGAATTGAGCAGCGGAATAAACGCCATGAAGAAGCAGATAATAATCATTCTTCGCAGCCAGTGCCCCTTGCGGCTCTGGAGCCAGCCTATTACGCCGGTCATTCCAAAGAGCGGGAGCCATGCGGCGAGAGAACCCCATTTCGTGTTGGAATCGGGTGTAAAGTTTGGCCGCGCCGGCAAGTCCGGCGGGAAAAAGAACGCTTCCAGAATATTCAGATAGCGCTGGGAATTGGGATAGACCACCGCATTCCAGCCGTAGAGCTTTGCCTCGGCGCGTGGATTCCTTGCCACTTCCCAGACGGAAGGCAGCACGATCATCCCCGCCATTCCGAACCCCAGTACAGCTTCAAAGGCTATGCGCACGAATTTCTCCGCAGTGACTTTCCACTCGACGCACATCGCCATGCGCACGAAGAAATATATGATAATAAATACAACCTCGGCAACAAAGAAATAATAATTGACAAATGCGTTGACCGCAACCGCCGCCGCGAACCAGCCCTTGCGGTCATTGACCATCAGTTCCTCCAGAGCAATCAGCATCAGCGGGAAGAACACCATTGGCTCGTGGAAGTGGTTGAAGAACATATTGAAAATAGAAAAGCCTGAGAACGCGTACATCAGACCGCCCAGCACGGCATATTCCTCGTACTTGGTGAAGCGGCGGATATAGGCATAGCCTGTCATTCCCGCACAGCCTATCTTCACAGCAAGAAGCGGCCCGATCGTATAAGGAACGGCACCCGAAGGCAGCAAAAGCGTCAGCAGAAAGAAAGGAGAACCCAGATTATAAAAGCTGTAGGAACCGATGAAATTCACTCCCAGATCGGTCTTGAAATCCCAGCCGGTTTCACCCGCCAGTATCGCGTCGTGGGCGTGCATGTAAAAGGGGTACTGCTGTACGTTGAAATCACCGTACATCAGGAAGTAGCCGCTGTCGTAGATCATATAGGGCAGCATGACAGTCAACGCGGTAATGAATCCCACCGCAAGCACAAATAGATATTGCACCTGACCGTTGACAAGCGGCAGCCTCGGAAGGGGTATTTTATTCTTTACTTTCATCGTATTCTCCTTTTCTGAACGACAAATCCAATATGCGGCTGACCGTAGGTTTGCCGAATTCTCCGTCAAAGAAAAACCGCATCACCAGAATCATTGAGGCGATAAACAGAATGACATTCAGCAGTGAATTGACTGCGGCAAAGCTCCTGCGACGGTCCAGCCATTCGGGGGAACCGTTGGCGTATCGGTAATATCTCCACCAGTCTGTCCTTTCCCTTACGGTACTGAGCACGCGGAACTGATTAAAGAAGATCACAAATGAATTCAGGTTGAAGACCGTCAGAAGGCGCCTGTCGGCAACGGTAACAAACGCGCCCATCAGAAGCACAAGTGTAACGATCTGATAACGCTCGTGCTGGCGGCAGGTCAGCATGAAGACACTTTCCATAAACATAAATCCCGCCAGCCAGTGCGACCGGCGTTTGCCGAAAATGTAGACCGCAACAACGGCAGCCATCGCCATCAGCAGGAAGAAGGTTCCGATAGCGGAAACGCTGATTCCGGGCAGAATCCTGACTTTATCCTTTATCCCGTTCAGACCGCAGAGCATATATATATTGTCGGCGTTCATAGTGACGTAGGGATATTTGGCAAGGCCGCCGGAATACACGGTGATCGGCTTGAAAAATTTTTCAGAAAATCCAAGTTCGGATTCATAATCAGAGAACGCGGAGCCGAACATAAACGGCAGGTAAATCACAGCCAGTGTCAATGCCGCCGCGCTGAGGAATTTTACAAATCGCATGACCGCCGGCTTCCTGATTTTCCGGAATGAAAATTCCCTCGGGTGAAGACTGCCGAAGCAGACGGTCAGCACCTCCATGCCGACAACAGGCGTAAGATACAGTCCCTGAAGCTTTGTGGAACACATGGCGGCCCACAGAATTCCGGAGGCGGCGACATGTCCTTCCTGAAGCGCCAGCATAAGCAGCGCTGCCATACACATCAGCACACAGTCGGTCTGCCCCCAGCACGCGCAATTGAAGATGCCGGCAGGATTCAACGCCCAGAGTAAAGCGGCGAGAAGGCCGAGCAGTCTGTTCCGTTTTGATGCAAGACGGTACAGCACAACCTCTGTCAGACTGTCGGCAAGACAGGGAAGGAATTTGATTGCCAGCATTCTCAGCGGAGGGTAACCGCCTATGCTTCGCACCTTTATCAGTTTTCCGACGACATACAGAGGATAAAGATAAAGCGGGGGATAATCCAGTTCGTTCACATGGCTGTGTGCGGAAAAGAAGCCTTCGCTCAGCTGCACACCCCACATGATGTTCCATTCCGTGTCGTAGGAATTAAGGTAACTCACGGCAATGATCAGCCTGAGCAGCAGAGAAAAAGCGACGATATACGTCACGGCTTCCGAATAGGGGAAGTTATTCCGTCTGAGCCTGAAATCGCGGGTTTCGTACAGTCCGGCAATGTCTGTCAGCACATTTGAAAAACTCAAAACAATCACCCTTTTGCAAGGTCTTAAATATTATAACAGAAGTACAATACAATAATGATAACACATTTTTTCCGCCATTACAACTAAACTAAAAATTCTTTTTCAAAATTAATTATGTTTGGAGAAATATTCATTTACACCAACGGAAAATTCCGATATACTATGTTCATCCCATTGCGAAAGGATTTTGAGAAATGACATTTGAAGAAATTTACAATACAGTCAGGGACTATTTTGAGCAGAAAGATTTCAAGGGCTTCGGTCAGGGAGTCTATTCCTACGAATTCGACGTTACCGGACAGGGTGAAGGAAAATTTTACATCGAGGTAAAAGACGGCTGCTTTGACATGCAGCCATTCGATTATAAAAACAGCTTATGTTCCTTTACCGTAGATTCCGGCAATCTTTGCAGCCTGCTGCATCGAAACATCACGCCCACCGCCGCCTACTCCACCGGACGGTTAACGGTTCGCGGGGACGTTTCAGCAGCCTTCCGACTTGCGGACGCCCTCGGAATGGCGCTGTGACCGCCGGACAGAGTTCTTTATCACGAAAATTTTTCAGCAAAACACCTTTAAATCATAATGTAATTAGTATATAATAATGTCAGACTACCTGATTTAAGGGGCTGATTATAATTGAAACTGCTAGTGCTTGACGGCAACAGCATTATCAACCGCGCCTATTACGGCGTGCGTCCGCTTACCACAAAGGACGGATTCTTCACCAACGCGATTTACGGATTCCTCACCATGTTTCATAAAATTTACGCCGACACGCAGCCGGACGGCATTGCCGTGGCGTTCGATATGAAAGCGCCCACTTTCCGCCACCTGAAATATACCGATTACAAGGGCAAGCGCAAAGGCATGCCGCCGGAGTTGGCCATGCAGCTTCAACCTCTGAAAGATCTTCTGACCGCCATGGGAATTAAACTGCTCTCGGCGGAGGGCTGGGAGGCGGACGACATTCTCGGCACGCTCGCCGAAGCCTGCCGCAAAAATCCGGAGGACAACTGTATCATCGCGACGGGCGACCGCGACACACTCCAGCTGGTAGGTGAAGGAGTTGCTGTCCGTATGCTCACCACCAAGCAGGGCAAGGCGGAAGCCGTCATTTATGACGAACAGAAGATCATGGAGGACTACGGCGTAAAGCCGGTTCAGCTTATCGAAGTCAAGGCGATTCAGGGCGACACCAGCGACAATATTCCCGGCGTTCCCGGCATCGGCGAAAAAGGTGCGCTGGACTTGGTGAGCCGTTTCGGAAGCCTTGACTACATCTACACCCACATCGACGAGATCGACGTGAAGCCCGGTATCCGCAAAAAGCTCATGGAAGGCAAGGAAAGCGCCTATCTCAGCCGCTGGCTCGGCACAGTCGCCACCAATGCCCCCGTTCCCACCGACCTGAGTGAATATATTCCCGCCAAGCCCGACGCGGAGAAGGTCACGGAGCTGATGATCCGCTATGAGCTGTTCCGGCAGCTGGAAAAGATGAAGAAGGAATGGCTCAGGGAATCCTCTCCTGCGGCTGTTCCGGCACCTTCACGCGAGGAAGAAAAAAACGCCGCCACCGACGTCATTTTCTGTAAGGATCTCCCGTTGCTTGTCGCCGCCATCAAAGCCGACGGCGAGGTGTATTTCCTTTTGGACGGTGATCTCAAGCAGGTTTGCGTTGCCAGAAACGGAAATGTCACCGTCGTCACGGAAAACGACGCGGAACCTTTCTGCCGCGCGATCCTCGCCGATGACAATATCCCGAAATACACCTTCGATATCAAAGCCATGATTCACGCGCTGGAGCCTTTGGGAATCATCCCCCACAATGTGGCCTGCGACGTGATGCTGGCCGCCTACGTGCTGAATCCTTCTTCCGACTGCGAGGAACTGGACAAGCTGGCGGCTCAATATGCCTCCGCTCTGCCGGGCAACGCCCCCGCGGAACTCAAAACCGCCCTGCTCTGCCAGCGTATTCCGGCGATGTGCCAGAGGATTCTCGCCGAAACCGAGCGCAACGGACAATTGAAGCTGCTGCGGGAGATTGAGATTCCCCTTGCCTACGTGCTGGCCGACATGGAGAGCGCGGGCTTCTCCGCCGACGCGCAGGCGCTGGAGGAATTCGAGAAGCGGCTGTCGGTGAGAGTGAATGAAATCACTGTCGCCATCTACGAACTGGCCGGCGAGGAATTCAACATCAATTCGCCCAAACAGATCGGAACGATTCTCTTTGAAAAAATGAAGCTCCCCGGCGGCAAAAAGACCAAGACGGGCTATTCCACCAACGCCGAAGTGCTGGAACGGCTGGCCGCCGAGCACGAGATCGTCGCGCTGATTCTGGAATACCGCACGCTCACGAAGCTGACCTCCACCTACTGTCAGGGCTTGAAGAAGGCCATCGCCCCGGACGGCCGCATTCACACGAAATTCCGACAGACCGAGACCCGCACCGGCAGAATCAGCTCGGTGGAGCCGAATCTGCAAAACATTCCCGTCCGCACGGAGCTAGGCAGCGAACTGCGGAAATTCTTCCGAGCGGGAGACGGAATGACGCTGGTGGATGCGGACTACAGTCAGATCGAACTGCGGGTTCTGGCGCATATCGCGGGAGACGAAACCATGACCGAAGCCTTCCGCAACGGCACCGACATTCACGCCGTCACCGCCTCGCAGGTGTTCGGCATTCCGCTCGGGGAAGTCACGCCGCGCATGAGAAGCAACGCCAAGGCGGTCAATTTCGGTATTGTCTACGGAATATCCGCCTTTTCGCTGGCGAAGGACATCGGGGTAAGCAACGCAGAAGCCGCCGCCTATATCAACAGCTACATGCGCAAATATTCCGCCATTGCCGACTACATGAAGAAGGTGGTGGAGCAGGCGAAGGCGACGGGCTACGCCGAAACCCTCTACGGCCGGCGGCGCTACCTTCCCGAGCTGACCGCGTCGAATTTCCAGACCCGTTCCTTCGGCGAACGCGTCGCGCGGAATATGCCGATTCAGGGCACAGCGGCAGATATCATCAAGATTGCGATGATTGCGGTTCATCACCGTCTCGCAAAGGAACACATGCAGTCCCGGCTGATTCTGCAAATTCACGACGAACTGATTTTGGAATGCCCCGCCGATGAAGCCGAAAAAGCCTCCGCTCTGCTGAAAGAGGAAATGGAAAAGGCGGTCAGCCTTTCGGTTCCACTGACGGTGGACGCCCACATCGGAGAAAACTGGTATCTTGCAAAAGGCTAAACTTCCGTTATTTCATATTGTAATAATAAATCGCTCTCATGGCCTGCCATTCGTGAGAGCGATTTTGCTATTTTGCGGGGGTCTTCCCGCCTGTGAAACACACGAACAAAACACTTCCCGCTCCCAGCAGAAGCTGGATGAGAACAGCCAACGGGTATTTCTTATAAAAGCGCAGTATTGCTGAGAAGGCAGCAGGCTGCCACAGCAGGACAATGCCGCCGATGACGGATGTAATGGCCGCAGCCAGCACCGCGCCGGCTGCCATATCCTTTGCGGCGCCTGCCCTCGGACTGCGTTCCTCCGTGCAGTCCACCGCCCTTTCAAGTGCGCTGTTCATCGCTTCCAGCGAAATCACCAGCCCGCAGAGAATGACAGTCGCGCAGACTTCCGCCCTGCTGAGCGCAAAGAAGGGCAGGTAAAGAAAAAGGTGAAACGCAACGACCAGATGAAACCGGAAGTTGCGTTCCTCCTTTGCACAGGCGATCAGTCCGCGGAATGCGAACACAAACCCCTTCAAAAAATGCTTCATCATTTCAGACGAACCGTATCAGCCGGGAAAATCGCCGGGAGAAGTGACATAGCTGGAATCGCGGGGCAGTCCCAGCGACTGCATGACTTCCTCTTCCTTCTCTCTCATACGCACAGCCTCAATGCCGCCCTGCTCGTGGTCATATCCCAGAAGGTGAAGCATGGAATGCGCCGTGAGATAACCGATCTCGCGCTGGAAGGAATGACCGTATTTCTTGGCCTGATCTACGGCAATCGGCACGCAGAGCACAATGTCTCCCAGCTGCTTGGCGCCGGTAGCGGGATTCACATCGTAATTGCCGTCGATCCCCAACGGGAAGGAAAGCACGTCGGTGGGGGTGTCGTGATTGCGGAATTTCGCGTTGAGCTGCTGTATTTCGTCCACGTCCACAAAGGAAACGCAAACTTCGCAGGAGCCGGGAATTTTCTCCATCTGGAGGACGGCATTGCAGCATCGTCTGATCAGCAGCCGGATACCGGTGGGAATCTTTACCGCTTTTTGCCGGTCCTCAATTATAACCTTTGTTCTGTCCATTTCATATTGCCTCCTGACTTTATCTATTTTTTTGAGTTATTTGTTTATCTGTTATCACTGGACTTTTGTTTTTTCTGATTCTCGCTTTTTTCATATGCCTTGATGATATCCTGCACGAGCTTGTGTCGAACCACGTCGCGCCCGTCAAACCGCACGATAGCGATATCGTCGATGTTGTTCAGAATGCGGATCACCTGCGAAAGCCCCGACTTTTTGCCTTCCGGCAGATCGATCTGCGTGACGTCGCCGTTGATCACCATCTTGGAACGGAATCCCAGTCGGGTGAGGAACATCTTCATCTGCTCGCAGGAGGTATTCTGCGCTTCGTCCAGAATAATGAAGCTGTCGTCGAGCGTGCGTCCCCGCATGTAAGCAAGCGGCGCCACTTCAATGGAGCCTCTTTCAAGATAGCGCTGGTAGCTTTCGGGACCCAGCATGTCAAACAGCGCGTCATAGAGGGGACGAAGGTAGGGGTCGATCTTGGATTGCAGATCCCCCGGCAGAAAACCCAGCTTTTCACCGGCCTCCACGGCGGGACGTGTCAGGATGATTCTCTCGACTTCTCCCCGGCGGAAGGCCGCCACCGCCATCGCAACGGCAAGGTAAGTCTTGCCCGTACCGGCAGGGCCTACGCCGAAGGTGATGGAATTTCCCCCGATGGCGTTGACATAATGGCTCTGCCCGATAGTCTTTGGCTTGATCGGCTTGCCCTTGTAGGTAATGCAAACGCATTCATCCGGCATATTTTCCCAATGTCCGTCGATACCGCCTTCCACAAGGGAAATGCAATATCTGACCGACTGTTCACTGAGAGTGTCCCCCCGCCTGATCAGCGCCAGCATGGAATGAATTGCGCGAACCGCTTTTTTCACATTCTCTTCCTCACCCGAAACCCTGATCTCGGAGCTGCGGGTCAGCAGCTTCACGCCGAAGGAATTTTCCAGCAGCCTCGCGTTTTCATCATAGCTGCCGAAAAGACTCACCGCGTCATTCATACTGTCGATATGCACGCTTTCTTCGTACAATGCCAAAAGACTCCTCTCAAAGAAACAAAAACGTGTTATGTGAAGAGATCATATTCCGCCGACAGGCAAACTGTGCCGAACGAGCGAAAAGACGGCAGAATATTTACCTTCGGCAAAATATAATCTTCACATTTACTAATGCATTATAACACATCTTTTTAAAAATGTCACTATTTTTTTTTAAATATTTGCGAATTTTTATATTTTTTTCATATTTTTTTAACGAAAATGCTCTTTTCGGGCAGTTCTCTCTTCCTATTTTTATGAATCGGAAAATCATTTCTTGCCTGCAAAAGAAAAAATAATTCTCATCCAAACAATCTTTACAAATAATCCCCCTTGTCTTAACCTTTTCTAAACCTTTGCGGGTTATTCTATAGCCATGATCAACGAAAGGAACGGTGAGCCTCATGGCAAACACAATTCTTAAGACAGAAAACATCACAAAGAAGTACGGAGACAATCAGGTACTCAGCAACGTCAATATCACCCTCGAAAGCGGAAGGATTTACGGACTCATCGGCGTCAACGGCGCCGGCAAGACCACCCTTATGCGTCAGATTCTGGGTCTGTCCATTCCCACATCGGGTGAAATCGAGCTGTTCGGCAAGCGCGGCAAGTCCATCTCCAAGGAACGCAGCCGCCTCGGCTGTCTGATCGAATCGCCCGGTCTGGTGCTGGGCCTCACCGCCAAGCAGAATCTTCATCTCCACCGCATCATGCACGGCATCGCCGACGCGGGCATCGAGGATCAACTGCTGGAAACCGTCGGTCTGGCAAATACCGGCAAGAAGAAGGCAAAGGACTTCTCCCTCGGCATGAAGCAGCGTCTGGGTATCGCCATCGCCCTGCTTACCAACCCTGAGCTGGTCATTCTCGACGAACCCATCAACGGCCTTGACCCCATCGGCGTGGTGGAAATCAGAGAACTGATCAAAAAGCTCTGCGAGGAAAAAGGCATGACAATCCTCATTTCCAGCCACAATCTTCCGGAGCTTTACCAGTGTGCCACCGATTACATTATCATCGACCACGGCGAGATCAAGGAGCAGATCACCCTTGAAGAACTGGAGGAAAAATGCAAGCACTACCTCCTCATAGAAACACCGGACACAGCCAAGCTCGCCGAAGTGCTGGAATCCAAGCTCGGCACCACCAATTTCAAGGTCATGCCCGACGGCAGCATACAGCTCTACGATTTCACCGACGAAAAGGAAAAGGTCACCGACGTTCTCTTTGAAAACGGGGTCAGGACCACCGGCTTCTCCCTCATGGGCGAAACGCTGGAGAATTATTTCATCTCCGCTGTCGGCAGGAAATAATGATTTCACGAAAGAAAAACACACTTCACATTACACGCTTCACATTCTCAAAGGGAGGACATTACAATGATCAATCTCATCAAGGCTGATTTTTATAAAATCCACAGATCCGTCATCTACAAGGTACTTTTTCTGATTCTCACGGCATGTGCCGTCACCACCACGCTGGTGTCCCACTTCGTCAGCACCGGCGACCTGAGCTTTGAAACGGCGGGTACCGCCGCGCTGCTCAGCGATGTTGTCATGATGAATCTGGCATGCTGCATTGTGGCCGGTCAGCTCATCTGCGGCGATTTCGAGAACAAGCTCATCCAGTCGGCGCTCACCGGAACCAGCGGCAGATTCACTGTAGTTTGCGGCAAAATGGTCACCTACACCCTGCTGGTCAGCATTATGACGCTTCCCTACGCGCTTTCCTCCATCATCGGCTTTTTGCTGGATGCCGGCTATTGCAACCCTTACACCTCCTCGGTCTATCTCCGCATACTCTTTGAGTCCAACACCATTGATTTCTCGGTTGCGGCAATTCTGAAATACATTGTCATTACGGCTATCATGGCATTGATCTACACGGCGCAGTCCGCGTTTGTATTCACACTGGCCTTCCTTGTGAAGAACAAGTCCCTGATCGTCACTACCATCGGCTTCATCGCCTGCGTTTTCTTCGGGATGACAAGCTCTCTGATCGCCGGAATCAGCGACACCGCCAAGGAACTCATCTCATGGACTCCCTTCACCGCTGACGCCTACGGCATGGGCAACGAAACCGAGGTCGGCACCATGCTTAAGGTGATTGCGATCGCCCTGATCTTCATAACCTCCTTTACCTACATCACCTATCTGACATTTAAAAAGACCGAAATCAAATAATGAAATTACCCTGACCGAACCTGCTCAACCTACTATTTCATATCACCAAAAAAGCAGAAGCCGATGAGAAAAAAATCGGCTTCTGCGATTTGTGCGTTTATTGATAAATTTCACACTGGAGGCATCATCCATGAAGTATATCATCGCGGCGCTGTGTCTCGCGCTCTTCATCGTCATCCTTCTTCTGATTCACATCAAATGGCAGCTTGATTTGCTGTCGGCGCAATTGAAAAAACGGCTGAATGACGGTTCACGGAATTATGTGCAAGTTTCGCTGCTTGACGGCTCTGTCTCCCGCCTTGTCTCGGAGATGAACAAGTGTTTCATGCAGGACGATCAGGCAAAGCAGACCCTCGAGCGGGAAGAAAAGCAATTCCGCGAGACGATCGCTAATATTTCCCACGACCTGCGCACGCCGCTGACTTCCATCAAAGGTTTTTTGCAGCTTCTGGAACGTGAAAATCCGACCGAATCCCAGCAGAAGCGGCTTGCGATCATCAGGAAACACACGGTGGAACTGGGTGACCTGATCGAGCACTTCTTTGAATATTCCTACCTGCTGAGCAATGATTCCGAATTGCATTACGAGCGCTTCTGCCTGACAGACGAAACGGCGGAATGTCTTGCCGCTGCCGTGCCGCAGCTGGAGGAAAAGGGAATCGAAGTGCAGATAGGACAATTTGACAGAGTGCTGGTGACAGCCGACCGTGAAAAGACCGTCCGCATTATCCAGAATCTCGTGCGCAACTGCATTCACCACTCAGCGGGCAACATTAAAGTGGACGTAACCGACGCGGAAGGCGTCGCGCGGCTCACCATTTCCAATCCTGTCAAAGATTCTTCCGCCATTCAGCCGGAAAGGCTCTTTGACCGCTTTTATACCGCCGATCAATCCCGCCGCAAGTCCACCGGACTGGGACTGTCCATCGTCCGGCTCCTTGCGGAGCAGATGAACGGCAAAGCCTATGCCTCGCTTGACAGGGACATTCTCTCCATCACTGTAGAATTATATGCGCACAGCGGAGCTGCGCTAAGTGAATAGCGAACACTGAATTGTGAACAGTAAAATCCTGAAGGAAGCCCTGCGGGCTTGGAAAAAATAACGCTCGCGACCGCTCGGATTTAGCTGCACAGCAGCCATTAAAAAAAGTGAGTGATCGCGAGCTGTTTGTCTTCGTTCTATTTTTCCGCCTTGTCGATGAGATCAGCGTAGCATTGCTGGGTGATTTTCTGGCAAACGGTGTAGAAGTGGTTGTCGTCGAAGGTACCCCACGCGCCGCTGGTCATAACCACCACTCCGCTTTTCTGCTTTTCATCATAGCACACACTTGCGTAAACGCCATAGGCGTTGCCGCCATGATAGTACATGTCGTGTCCGGGAACATAATTGGTGCTTTTCTTGAAACCGAGACAATAGCGGAACTTGTCGTCCTTTAAATATTCCTTCTCAACTTCCTTGACGGCCTCCTTGGACAGCACCCTGATATTGCCGTACATGCCGTCGTTGATGAAGATCGTAATCAGTTTAGCGTAATCCTTGGGGCTGATGAGCAGACTTCCCTGCGCAAGAATGTAGGTATCACCCGGTGCCCTGATCTGTCTGTCTTTGACCAGCACACCGCGTGAACGGGAGATCTTGCCCACTTTATAGCATTCGGCAACATTATTCTTGTCTTTCAGACTCTGTCCGCCGAAGGCAGCGTCCAGTCCCAGCCGGTCAAACAGCACCGAGTCGGTGAAGTAAATATAATGAAGATTGGTGACCACCTCATCGAGGGAACCGACGATACCGAAGCCGGAATTGCTGTAGGAAAATTCCTTGCCTGGCTTCTGGTTGTTGTAACTTTTCAGGTCAACCACCAGATCCTTAAGCCGGGTACCGGCGTTACTGCCGGTATAAATGATGTATTCGTCGGCAAGAGAGGAAGAATGGTTGAGCAGCATGCGGGGCGTAATTTCCACTTCCGCAAAGAGAGGATTGCGGAAGCGGTATCCGAAATAATCCTCTACATTGCGATCCAGATCGATTCTTCCCGCGTCCACCAGCGTCATGGTGGCAAGGGTGGAAATGATTTTGGAAAGCGAGGCGGGACGGAATTTTGTATCTGAATTGATCTTTTTGTTCTGTGATTTATTGGCATATCCGTAGCTGTAGGTATAGGACACTTTTCCGTCTTTGATGACAGCGACGCCGACTCCCATCGCACTGTAATCCTGACAGATTTTCTTTATCTCGGTGGCGGTATTGCCTTTCAATTCAACTGGATTGTGCGGGTCAATGACCTTGGGCTCTTCCTGACCTTCTTTTTCAACATAATACTTGTCAATCCAGCCGAAACGGTTCTGGAGATATTCAATGCGGTAGAAGTCGCCGCTTGTTTCCAGCACCTCAAATTTCTGTCCCTTGGTGACGGTATTCTGCACTTTCTTCTTGAAATTCGGTTCGGAGCAGATGGTTCCGTAGGTGAATTTTACTATTATATTGAAACCGCTCTCGGGTTCTTCTGACGAAACATCGGTCATATCCACGGCGCTGCTGTTATTTTTTTGGAACCACGATGTTATCACTTCGACGTAATTGATGCGGGAGCCTCTGAAGGCGATCACCATGCTGACCGGAAGAATCAGGCAAAGCCCTACCGTGCCTATGCCGCGAATCCGGTTGCGGCGGTAGAATTTCAGATATTTCCTCCACCACCGCGCGAAAACCGCGCCAACCTCCGATTTGACACCCTTTCCGTTGTATTCCTTTCTGCGGCCTGTTTTTTCGCCCCGTCTGGTTTCCCGGAAAGTGCCGCCCCGGTAATACGATTGGCTGTCGTCAAGGCCGGCGGAAAAAGCCCCCCTGTCATGTCTCTCCCAGTCATCCTTCTCCCGGGATGCTGTGTCTTGAAAATAGGTATCCCTGTAATCTCTCTCATTGCGCATATGGTATTATACTTCCTTTTTCACTTACCTTTTCCTAACAGTATAGCAAAGACGCGGCGCAATAGCAACACGCAAATTATGAAGATTGAATTTTTTTATTTACTTGGTGCAAAACAACGCTAAAGAACACCGAAAGCAAAATATAGCCCGCAAAGACAACAAATCTATGTGTGCAGATATCGCATACCATCAGCAATCCCCTGATTCCCACATGACAGATATACAGTTCCAGTGAATAGGAGCCTGCCAGAGCCAGCGCTTTTCCGATTTTATCGGAGTGAAGCAGGCTGAGAATGCCGCACAGGATGAATAATAAAGAAATGGAGAAGACGCAAGCCAGAAAGCGGTTATGAATTTTCAGATCAACCCCAAACAGGCTGTATTCCGACATCATATGCAACGTGATCAGCAAGAAACCGAAGACAGTGAAAATGCCGTCAACCGTGCGGAAATTTTCATTGTTTTTGATTCTTTTGCCGTACCATGTGCCTATGATAAATATCGGAACGCGTGAAAACGCGACTTCTATGTTATGATAAAATACAGGAGTCACAATGCTCAGGAAACTGCAAATGGCAATCCACCCCACGCAAAGCGCCAGACAGAAGAAGCCGGCACGTTCTTTTCTCTTGACCTCCCAATTCATTGCCCTGAACAACAGCGGAAACGCGGCGTAGAGTATGATCAATAAAGCGATGAACCACACGGAGCGTTTGCCCTCGCACCAGAAGGATAGCATGGTCAGGTCGTAAAAGAAGCCGGCTACTCCTTTTCTTGTCACCAGAACATCCCTGATGAACCAGTAAAATACCCCCCACAGGAGGTAAGGAATCAGCACACGCCGGAGCCTTCTCTCATAAAAGCTCTTTACATCGGGATTTTTGCTCAAAGAAAAATAAAGACCGACTCCCGACAAAAAGAGAAATATCTCCACACCGATGCTGCCAAACAGGTTGTAATAGAATTCCGCGAGTTTGTAAACAACGTCATGCCGCCGCCAATTAAGCACGTCATTGGAGAAATGAAACAGCAAAATGCCGAGAATGGATATGCCGAAAATTGCGCTGCGGTACCGGCTGATTACCGACAGACTTCCGCCGGTTTTTTTCAAATTTTGCAAATAATACACTTCCCATACACATCAACACGCCTGCCATGTGCGATAAAGATCGCGCATAGCAGGCGGTTTATTTCAATTGATATTCCTATTCAGTTATAATCGTCCGTCATTCTCATTCCGTAATCAGCGAGCAGACGGCGTTGGCATAGGCCACCGGGTCGTCCACACCGATGCCTTCGATGAGGGAAGCCTGCGCAAAGAGCACGTCGGTGAGCTTGGCTGCCTTCTCCTTATCCTCGGCATAGGCTTTTGTCAGAGCGGCAAAAATCGGGTGGTTGGCGTTGATTTCCAGCACTCTGGCCGCCTTGACCTTCTCGGTGTTGGTGGGCATGGCGTTGAGCACCTTCTCCATCTCCAGCGAGAGACCGCCGTCGGAAGTCAGACAGACGGGGTGTGTCTTGAGACGGGTGGAAAGACGGACTTCCTTCACGTTCTCGCCCAGATGCTCCTTCATGAATGCAAAGAGGCTCTTGTTGTCCTCGGCGGTCTTCTTGATCTCTTCCTTCTCGCCCTCGTCCTCGATATCCAGCTCCGCGTCGGAGACAGAACGGAATTCCTTCTCCTTGTAATCCCGCATGGATTTCAGCGCGAATTCGTCGATCTCGTCGGTAAGATAGAGAATTTCGTAACCCTTGTCGCGCAGCATTTCGGTCTGGGGCAGCATATCGAGCTTGGCGGTGGATTCACCGCAGGCGTAATAGATGTACTTCTGGCTCTCGCGCATTCTGCCCACATATTCCTCCAGCGTGACCGGCTTCTTCTCGGAGGAAGAATAGTAAACCAGCAGATCTTGCAGCAGATCCTTCTTCATGCCGTAGGAGCTGTAAATGCCGAACTTGATCTGCATGCCGAAATTCTTGAAGAACTGCTCGTACTTCTCGCGGTCGTTTTTCTGCATATTGAGCAGTTCGGACTTGATCTTCTTTTCCAGACTCGCGGCAATGGCTTTGAGCTGACGGTCGTGCTGGAGCATTTCACGGCTGATGTTGAGGGACAGGTCGGGGGAATCTACCAGACCTTTGACAAAACTGAAATAATCAGGCAGCAGGTCGGCGCACTTCTCCATGATCATCACGCCGTTGCTGTAGAGCTGCAAACCCTTCTCGTAATCCTTGCTGTAATAATTGAAGGGCGTGCGGGAAGGAATGAACATCAGGGCAGTGTAGGTAGTGGTACCCTCGACATTCTGGTGAATGCAGCGGGCGGGATCCTCGTAGTCGTTGAATTTGTTCTTGTAGAAATCCTCATATTCGTGCTCGGCCAGCTCCGCCTTGGTCTTCTTCCAGACAGGCACCATGCTGTTCAGAGTCTCGGTTTCAATGGTTGTGGCGTATTCCTTGCCGTCGGTTTCCTCGCCTTCCTCCCAGTCGCGGGATTTCTCCACATCCATGGTGATGGGGTAACGGATATAATCGGAATACTTCCTGACGAGATTGCGGATGCTGTAGGTTTCGAGAAATTCGTCATAATTCTCATCTTCCGTGTTATCCTTGATGTAGAGGGTAATCTCGGTGCCGTGCTCCTCTTTCTGCGCGTCCTCAACAGTGTAACCTTCCGCCCCGTCGGATTCCCAGCGGAAGGCGGCGTCGCTTTCAATTGACTTTGAAAGCACGACTATCTTCTTTGCCACCATGAAGGCGGAATAGAAGCCCACGCCGAACTGACCGATGATGTCCACGTCTTCGCCGAGATCGTGCTCCTGCTTGAAAGCAAGCGAACCGCTCTTGGCGATTGTGCCGAGATTGTCTTCCAGCTCCTCGCGGGTCATGCCGCAGCCCTTGTCACTGATCGTGAGGGTGCGTGCCTGCTTGTCGGGGGTAATGTGAATCGCGAGATCGTCGCGGCTGAGTCCGGCGTTGCCGGTCTGCATGGCATTGTAATAGAGCTTATCGGTCGCGTCGCTGGCGTTGGATATCAGCTCGCGCAGGAATATCTCCTTGTGGGTATAAATGGAGTTGATCATCATGTCAAGCAGCCGCTTGGATTCGGCCTTGAATTCTTTCTTTTCCATATGGTTTATCGCATTCCTTTCAGTTGATAAATTAGCACTCTCATCATCCGAGTGCTAATCGTTATTCAATATCATAATACCTCTGATGCATTATGTCAAGTGGTGAATTGTGAACATTTTTTGAACCTCCACACTCCAAACTAAATTTATAGGAATTATTAATTCTTTTATATGTAAATTTCCTATAGACAAATTGTGAACTTTGTTGTAATATATGAAGTAACTATGTTTTTATTATAAATATGATATGAGAAAACAAGTATCTCAAAAAAAGGAGGTATCAGGATAATGAAAAGATTGCTTATTCTCACGGCGGCGGTATGGATGGCAATGACGCTTATGTGTTCGTGCGGAGGAGGAAAAGACTCCAATCAGCCCCCTCTTGCCAGCAATTCCGTTATTGTAGCGGACGATTCTATTCCGGAAGGAATTTCTCCCAACATCACCGGAGTGATTACCAGCATTTCCGAAGTGCGCGACGGCATTTCCGTGCTGGTGGAAATTCCCGATGCGAAAAACGCCTATTCCGACAACAGATATTATGTCACTGTGACCGGCAAGACCGTTCTGGAGAACAAAGACAAGGTACGCTGTGAAAGCTACCGCGAGATTTCCCCGGGGGATACGGTCTCCGTTTGGTTCAAAGGGGGCACCACAGGCACTTCGCCGGATTATGCAGTGGCACAGGGTGTGCGCATTACTTCCAAGGTCGATGACCTTCTGATGACCGTCCGCCACGGCGAGAGTGTTGTCATGGCGTCGCCTACGGTCGGAGAAGTCACTTCTACCGATATAAAGCCCCTGCTCTACGGTTCCTATCTCATCACCGACGGAAACGGCATACTGTCACTGGATTTTGCCAAACCACCTGTGAGTGTAACTGCTTCCGCCATTTCGGTCGAAACTGGAGAATCGGTCTATCTGCCCTCGTCGGGAAGTGTAACCGAGTTGGAAATTCCGGGCACTCTGAATGAAGGAGATTACACCGTGACGGTCAAGGCGGAGAGCGATGAAGGCGCTGATTATTATATTTTCATTTTAAGCGTCAGATAATTTCGCGATTTCCCGCTCAAGCATCTACTATTCCCAATACAAAAGGATTGATCTCAAATGAAAAACACAGAAAAGATAATGGACAAAATTGTCGCTCTCTGTAAGGGCAGAGGCTTTGTATATCCCGGTTCTGAGATATACGGCGGTCTTTCCAATACATGGGACTACGGCCCGCTCGGTATGCAGCTTAAAAACAACATCAAGAACGCATGGCTGAAAAAATTCGTTCAGGAAAACAAATACAACGTCGGTCTGGATTCCGCCATTCTGATGAATCCCCAGACATGGGTGGCTTCGGGACACCTCGGCGGCTTCTCCGACCCTCTGATGGACTGCAAGGAATGCAAGACCCGTCACCGCGCCGACAATCTTATCGAGGACTTTGACGGCACCAACGTCGCAGGCTGGACAAACGAGCAGCTTGTGGACTACATCAATGAAAAGCAGATTCCCTGCCCCAACTGCGGCAAGCACAATTTCTCCGACATCCGGCAATTCAACCTGATGTTCAAGACCTTCCAGGGCGTCACGGAAGACACCAAGAGCGAGCTGTATCTCCGCCCCGAAACCGCGCAGGGTATTTTCGTCAGTTTCGCCAACATCCAGCGCACCACCCGCCGCAAGGTTCCTTTCGGTGTGGCGCAGATCGGTAAGTCCTTCCGCAACGAAATTACCCCGAAGAATTTCATCTTCCGCGTGCGTGAATTCGAGCAGATGGAGCTGGAATTCTTCTGCAAGCCCGGCACCGACCTTGAATGGTTCGAGTACTGGCGTGCTTTCTGCCGCGACTGGCTCTATTCGCTGAACATCAGGGAGGAAAATCTCCGTCTGCGCGACCATTCGCAGGAAGAACTCTGTTTCTATTCCAAAGCGACCACCGACTTTGAGTACCTCTTCCCCTTCGGCTGGGGTGAACTCTGGGGCGTTGCCGACAGAACAGACTACGATCTCACCCAACACATCAACACAAGCGGCAAGAGTCTGGAATACTTCGACCCAACCACCAACGAGAAGTACATTCCCTATGTCATCGAGCCTTCTTTGGGCGTGGAACGTCTCTTCCTCGCGCTGATCACGGAGGCATACGACGAAGAAACGGTGGATGAAGCAAAGAATGACGTCCGCGTCGTACTCCGTCTGCATCCCGCGCTGGCCCCCTTTAAAGCGGCCGTTCTTCCTCTGTCTAAAAAGCTCACGCCCGCTGCTGAGGAGATTTATGAGGAACTTGCAAAGGACTTCATGGTGGACTTCGACGATACCGGTTCCATCGGTAAGAGATACCGCCGTGAGGATGAAATCGGTACACCTTTCTGCATTACGGTAGACTTTCAGACTGTCGGCGACGACAAGACCCCCGCCGACCACTGCGTCACGGTTCGCGACCGCGACACAATGGAGCAGGTCAGAATTCCGATTGACCGACTCAGAAGCTATATCGCCGAAAAGATCGCTTTCTGATTTATTCAAAAAATAAATTCGTATTCCCGCGGCTGCCATTCTTTTCCGGCTGCCGCGGGAGTATGATCTCTGTGGGTAAATTTCTCTTGACATTCGATGAAGAATGTACTATAATGAATAAAAATACGCGGGAGTAGTTTAGTGGCAGAACCTCAGCTTCCCAAGCTGATGGTGTGGGTTCGATTCCCATCTTCCGCTCCAGAATAGGCACATAATTTTGATGCCAGCCCTGTGAAGCCCCTACTGCAAGGGGCTTCGCGGCATTTTAGGGTAAAAAATGAGGTTGACTGAAACGCGCCTCTATCACGCAGAACGCAAAACGCAGAAAACAAAGACTGTCAACAGGGAGATGATGTCTTGCTCGCCAGCGAGGAATATAAGGATGTTCTTTAAACATACGTAATGGGAACCTCTCGTAACATGATAAAAAATGTAAAGACGCAGAAGAAAAAATAAAAACAGATTCAAAAATGACCGCCGAAGCGGCCACTGCATTTCTCATTGCAGTTCCTCCGCTCCGGCGGTCATTTTGTCTATATTCCACTTCTATACCATGTATAGTTTCCAGTGAATTTCACCCGCTTTTTCACCGACGGAATACCGGGATACTGCCGTGGGAAATCGCTCGAGCATTTCATCCGCGCCAGACGCATTTCATCCTCAGAGGGATTGCAACGGCGGAAAAGCCATGCTATACTCCTGTCAGAAAGGATGGTTGATTCTTATGTGGACCAAAATGATTGTATCTGTTCTGGCAGCTATGGAAATCGGTTGTCTGGTATGGGACATGGTGAGCAATACGACCCATTACAAACTCAAAACGGGGTTCCGTTTCGGCATAGCGGCGGTTCTCACCCTGCTGATGGCGTTCGGCGTGCTGCAAGGGGTTTCGCGGTACGCGGGCATCATCGCTCTGCTCACCGTAATGGGGATTGTTTCGCTTCTTTTCCTGCGCAAAAAGGGAGAACGAGAAATCAGCAAGCCTTCCCGCCGCGTATGGCGCTCGGTCGGAAGCATGGTGCTCTATCTGAACGCCATGATCGTCGCGATTCTGTTCCCGCAGGTCGAGGAAATCGCCGTGACAGGAGACTATCCGATTCAGACAGCCCTCTACACATGGCAGGACAAAAGCAGGGTGGAGACTTTTGCGGGCAGCGGACAAAAACGCGCTGTCACGGTGCAGATTTATTATCCCGAAACGGCCGGACGCTATCCGCTGGCGGTGTATTCTCACGGCGCGGCATCCACGATGGACGCGAATGATTCCACCTGCCGGGAACTGGCTTCCCACGGATATGTGGTGGCAGCGGTGGCCCATCCCTATCACGCGATGTTTGTCACGGATGTAAGCGGAGCGACAACCTCCGTGGATCCGGAATTCATGCAGCTCTCCATGAGCGGACCGCTGACCCATTCCAATGAGGAAATGCTGGTCTATTACAAAAAATGGACGAAAACCCGCACCGACGATCTGAATTTTGTGCTGGACACTCTTCTCGCATACGCAGCCCAATACAGGGATGACGCGTTTGGCCATATAGACGTCGAACACATCGGTCTTTTCGGCCATTCCATGGGCGGTGCCGCCTGTGAAGCGCTGGGCAGGCAGCGAGACGATATTGACGCGGTGATTGTGCTGGAGGGTATGATGCTCGGAGAACTGACCGGCGCGGATGAAACAGGTTTTACCTATGACAGCACGCCATATCCGCTTCCGCTGCTCGACGTCAATTCCGACTCACTGTCTTCACACGGAATGGATAAGATGTTCGGCAGCAGGGAATATGTCAATTTCAGCATCGTGAAGCACTCCGCCGACGCACGGGAAGTGACCTTCCGCAACGCCGCGCACATGAATTTCTGCGACCTTCCGGTGCTTTCGCCTCCCCTCGCGGTCATGTTCGGCGTAGGAAACCGCAACCCGCGGGAGTGCATCCAAACGGTGAACGGCATCGTGCTGGAATACTTCGATCATTACCTGAAGGGCGACGCTTCACTGGACATTCTCGCGGAGTATTGATTTTCCGCGGAGAATGTGGTATCATGGTGACAGTCTGAATGTAAGGAATGATCGCCTATGAAGGTATCCATCCGAAATATCGACGCCCTTTCGGAAGAGCAGGTCGTCATCGAATGTGTAAAAGTCACGCCGGAAATCGAAGAAATCCGCGCCTTTGCGCAATCAAAGGGACTGGGGCTTTCGGGCGTTTCCGGCAGCGGGCAGATGGAGCGTATCGCGCTTAATGACGTGTATTATTTTGAGGCGGTCGACGAAAAATGCTTTGCCTGCACCGAAAAACAGGTATATGAAATCAGGCAGCGGCTTTATGAAATCGAAAAGGCCTATGAGGAATATTATTTTGTCCGCTGCTCCAAATCGGTGGTGCTCAACCTGATGAAGTTGGGCAGCATCAGTCCCGCGCTGGCGGGACGCTACACCGCCCATATGCGGAACGGAGAAAAGCTGGTTATTTCACGGAAATACGCCCCTGTCGTGATCGGCCGGGTAATGAATCAGGAAGGGTGATATTGTGGCAAGGATGTTTCATAATAACAACGGCGGAGTTCTGTCCCGCTATCTGATTGCGTTCTGCGTGATTACCACCGGACTCTGCATCGCGGAGGGGATATTGGGGAGTTGGCTGCTACCCGACGGCAGACTTCCCTACAGCGCCTACTCTGTCCCTCCCGTTTTCGGCGCGCTGACCTCTCTGACGGGACTGGTGATGGAATCACGCAAGGTGCTGTCTGTCTGGCAGATAGCCTTCCGGCTGTTTCTGCAATGGCTGCTGATCTTGGGGCTGGTGTTCGGCATTAATCTGGTCGTAGGCTATCGCTTTACGCCGATGCAGGCAGGAGTCGTCGTGGCGGAAATCACCGTGATTTTCGCCTTCGTTTATCTTGTCATGTGGGGCAACGAACGCCGGATCGCAAGCGCCTTCAATCGGAAGCTTGCTGACATGCAAGATAAAATGCATGAAAAATCATGACCGGATGATACCATTCTTCTTCCTTGAATATCACAATGTAGAAGAACCCCAAAATAATTGCAATAGATTTCTGAAAAAAACAAATCGGCTCTTCAATTCCGTATAATAATGGTAAACTTAACTACTACAATCCCAAAAGATAAGACTATACACAATTTTTAGGAGGTCTGCCGGGCTTACGTTTAGGAGAGGGAGAAGTGTCAATAAGCCCAAGTTTTTGGAGAACATCAAGCTGAGA
>JAFRXY010000042.1 GCA_017441385.1 Clostridia bacterium
CCGGCTCAGTCAACCACGCCGCCTTCGACAACAAGGCTGTCAGGATTGGCTGCCGCGCCGTAAACGGAGGCAAGGGTTGCGTCGTAATCCGCGTGGAAGAAGTTTTCATTGCCGAGTGCTTTGATTTCGTCGTTGAGCCAGTTCAGCAAAGAAGTGTTTCCCTTCTGGACAGCGGGCGCGATGGTATCGGCGTTGCCGAGTGCGTCAATACCCACGGTATAGCCGGGATTGACAAGCGCCCATGCCAGCACTTCCGTGTTGTCGGTGGAGAAGGCGTCGCCGCGTCCCTGCAGCAGCGCGTTGTAAGCGTCGGCGTATTCATCGTACTTCTGGAGCTTGACGTCCGGCTCGTTCTTTTCAAAATATGTCTCGGCGGTGGTGCCTTTTACCACAATCAGCGTCTTGCCCTTGAGATCGTCAATGCTTCTGACAACCGCTGTGTCGGGAGAAACTACGCCCAGCTTGACCTTCATATAGGGGAGAGCGAAATCAACCTTCTCCGCGCGTTCTTCGGTGACGGTAAAGTTTGCCAGAATAATGTCAACCTTACCGGTCGCTGCGTACTCCACGCGGCTTGCCGGGTCGGTGGAAACATATTCGACATCCACACCGAGATCCTTGGCGATGCGCTCGGCAAAATAAACGTCGTAGCCCTGATAGCTGCCGTTTTCATCGACATATCCGAAGGGTGCCTTGTCGCTGAATACGCCGATAATCACCTTGCCGCTCTGCTTGATTTCATCCACTGTGCGGAAGGTGGCGTTGTTCTTTTCTCCGACATTGTCTTCGTTTGCAGTGTCGGAACCGGAGCAGGCTGTCAAGGCTCCCACTGCCAGAACAGCGGAAAGGGACAGGGCTGCGATTTTCTTGATAATGGTAGAGTATTTCATGATAGTTGATCCTTTCTTTCATCAGTTAATGTTTTTTTAAATTCAAATGTCTGTAAAAAATCCTTTGCACGCTGTGTGCTGGGATTATTAAAGAACGTCTCCGCGGGAAGGTTTTCCAGTAGTTTTCCCTCGTCGAGAAACACGATTCTGTCAGCTACCGCGCGGGCAAATCCCATTTCATGGGTGACAATCAGCATGGTCATTCCTCCCTGCGCGAGTTCCAGCATGACGTCCAGCACCTCGCGCACCATTTCCGGGTCAAGCGCTGCCGTCACCTCGTCAAAAAGCATGATTTCGGGATTCATGCAGAGCGCGCGTACAATGGCGACACGCTGCTTCTGACCGCCGGAAAGCTCCCGCGGATAGGCTTTTCGCTTTTCCCAGAGTCCGACGCGCCGGAGAAGCTGTTCCGCCTGCGCTCTCGCGTCCTCTTTCGCACGCTTCTGCACCTTGACCGGCGCAAGGGTGATATTGTCAAGAATATTCCTGTGCGGAAATAAATCGTAGCTCTGGAAAACCATGCCGATTTTTTGTCGAAGGCGGGGCAGAGCTTTCGAGCCTGAGACGATTTCTTCGCCGTCAATGCGTATGCTGCCCTTGTCAAAAGATTCCAGACCGTTGATACAGCGGAGAAGGGTTGACTTGCCGCAGCCGGAGGAACCGAGCATCACCACGACTTCCCCCTTGTTGATTGTCAGGTCAACGCCGTCAAGAATCACGTCTTCTCCGAATTTCTTCTTCAGTCCAGCTATTTCAAGCATGATTCTGTCCTCATCAGCCATCGGCTGTCACCTCCATCGTTTTTCTACGGAAACGCTGATTAAGTCGATTCTGCCCCCGCTCGGTGACGTATTCTCGCGCGGGCGAATCGACGGCTGCGCCTTTAATCAGCGTGTTCCAGATATTTTGCCAGCAGTGAGATCGGCCAGCAGGCAAGAAAGTAAAGTACAAATACGGCTCCGTACACCCACAGCGAAGCGGTGGGATATTGGAAGCGGTTCACGTCTATGATCTGCTTGCCTACTTTCAGCACCTCCGTGATTCCGATCAGCACCACAAGGCTTGTGGTCTTGATCATGCGCGTGGTGAGATTGATGGTAGGAGGGAGCAGTCTTCGGAGTGTCTGGGGAATAATAATATACAAAAAAGTCTGAAGTCTGTTCATTCCAAGCGCGTAGGCACTGTCATACTGATGCCGCGGAATGCTTTTGAGCGCGCCGCGCACCAGATCCCCCATTTCCGCCGTTCCCCAGAGTGTAAAGACGAGTACGGCGCTGAATTCCGCGTCCCAGTTCCAGCCGAATGCCCTTGTCACGCCGAAGTAGGCGATGAAGAGCAGTACCAGCTGCGGCATAATGCGTATGAATTCCAGATAGACGCGGCTGACTGCTCTTGCTATGGGATTTTGCAGCGTCATGAAGAGGCCGAAGAGGATTCCAAGCGGCAGCGACAGCAGCACTGCCAGAAGGCTGATACGTACCGTGACCCAGAGTCCTTCCAGCAGCCTTGCGAAATTACTGCCCAAAAAGAGAACTTCAATTCCCGAAGCCCGCATGACGCAGCCTCCTTTCGAGTATCGTTGCAGCCGCCGAAACCGGAAGCAGTATCATCAGATAGGAAATTACCAGCATGGTGAGCGCTTCATCGGTCTTGTAATACAAGCCTATCAGGTCTTTTGCCACATACATCAGGTCGGCGAGGGCGATGCCGCTGACGACCGAGGTTTCTTTGATCAGGAAGATGACATTCGCGCATATTCCGGGAACCGACACCGCCATGGCCTGTGGGAAAATGATTTCCTTCATGGTGAACCATTTGTTAAAGCCCAGACTTGCCGCGGATTCTTCCTGTATTTTATCAATGGATTCGAGACCGCTTCTGAGCGTTTCGGTCATGTAGCTGCCGCCGAGAAACGCGATGCCGATCATGGCGCAGGCTTCACCGCTCAGTACAATGCCGATGTTCGGAAGTCCGAAGTACAGGAAGAAAAGCTGCACCAGCAGCGGCGTGTTGCGGCTGAGTTCGACGTATGCCTGAATGATTCTGCGAAGCACAGGCACTTTGTAATAGAGTGCAGCCGAGCAGAGCACGCCAACCGCGAAAGCCAGCAGAATACCCCAGAAAGCGATGAACACTGTCAGCTTGGCAGCCTCCACATAGAGCGGCGCGTATTTTATGATGAAGTTCCAGTCTAAATTCATTGAGTAACGCACCGCCTTTGTTGAATGTTTGAAAAAATTATTTGAGTCTTTTATCCGAATGAACGGCGAGTCGCGTTCCGACGCTTTGGAAAAGCTGTACCAGAACAATCAGAAGAATCACCGCCGCGATCATGATTAAATCCTTGTAACGGTAATAACCGTAATTAATGGCGATTTTGCCGAGTCCGCCGCCTCCGAGAATGCCGCTCATGGCGGAATATCCCAGCACGGTCGTAATGGCGATGGTTGCGTTGGAGAGCAGAGAAGGCACGCTTTCGGGAATCATGACCTTCGTGATGATCTGCAAAGGCGACGCGCCCATGCTCTGTGCCATTTCGATGAGATTGGGGTTGACCTCGCGCAGGCTGCTCTCGGTCAGACGCGCCACAAAGGGAAAGGCCGCGATGACCAGCGGAACAACAGTTGCTTCGGTTCCCACCACCGTGCCGACGATGGCTCTTGTCAGCGGAAACACCATGATCATCAGAATGAGAAACGGCACCGACCGCAGCAGATTGATGATGACATTCAGTGTCTGCATGAGCCACGAGGGGAGCGGAAGGATGCCTTTTTTCTCGCCTGTCACCAAAAGCACGCCCAACGGAAGTCCGATAAGAATAGCAAACAGCGTGGAGAGAACGGTGACATAGAGCGTCTCCCAAATGGCGGTCGGAAACTGGCTTTGAATGATCAGCCACGCCTCGTCTACCTTGTCGGGCGCGAATAATTCATGGAAAAATTCAGTCAACGCCATTCACCTCCTCCGCGATTATTCCCTTTATTTCCGTTAAAAATCCAATCGCGGCAGTCACCACGCTGTCATTGTCGGGGAGTGACAGGAGCATTTGTCCGTAAGCCTTGCCGCCTATGCTTTTGGTGGAGGCATAGACAATGCTCGCGGCAATGCCTCTTTCCGACGCCATCCGCGCGATAATCGGCGTATTGGCGGCCTCCGCTCCGTTGAAGACGATGCGGATCAGCCGTCCGCTGACGCCTGAAACGTCGGGCGCGTCGGATTCGGGGTAGACAAGCCTTTTGGCGGCTTCTGAACGGGGATGAGAGAATACTTCGGTCACTTCGCCCTGTTCGGCAACCTCGCCGCCGTCAAGAATGGCAACATGGCGGCAGATTTTCTCTACCACGCTCATCTGATGCGTGATGACAACGACCGTGATGCCTGTTTTCTGATTGATTTCCTGAATCAATTCCAAGATAGAATTGTTGGTCGTAGGGTCGAGCGCGCTGGTCGCTTCATCGCAAAGCAGCACCTTCGGATTGGTGGCAAGCGCACGGGCAATCGCCACACGCTGCTGCTGACCGCCTGAAAGCTGGGAAGGATAAGCGTTTGCCTTATCCAGCAGACCTACGGTTTCCAGCAGTTCCTTTGCTCTTTTCTGTGCGTCCTGTCGGCTGTAACCGGCGAGTTCGAGCGGAAAACAGACATTTTTCAGACAGGTGCGCTGCATCAGCAGGTGGAAACCCTGGAAAATCATGGTCACTTCGCGCCGCAGGAAACGGAGCTGCTTCTTGTTCAGTTCGCCGAGATCAACGCCGTCGATGGTGACGGTGCCCTCGTCGGGACGTTCCAGAAGATTGATGCACCTTACAAGGGTACTCTTTCCCGCGCCGCTCATGCCGATAATGCCGAAGATATCGCCGTCGGCTATGTCGAGCGACACATTTTTAAGGGCTTCCACGCTGCCGTCAGCCGTATGGAAGGTTTTGGATAGGTTTTCGATTTTTATCATGGCAATTTTCTCCTTCCGGTGGAATACGGCTGATCGTTTGTCAATCTTTAGCCTTTCAGCGCGTCAAGCGTCGTCTGTTTGCCGCCGTACAGCCCTATGGGCTCCACATGAATCGAAGCGACTACGACCAGATGCGTCTTGTTTTCCTCATTGAAATTATTGAGGTAGGGGGTGTGCTGGAAATAGTTCGCGTCGATTTCGCCGCTTTCCACCACGTTATTGGGCTGCACATAGTCGGTGAATTCCTTCACGTCAAGCGTGATTTCCTTCTCCGCCAGAATATCCTTGACAACCGCGAGAATTTCGGCGTGAGGAACCGGCGTTGCCGCAACGGTAATCGTCTGACCCTTGAGGGAATCGTAATCCACCGAATCGTCATAGCCGTTGGTCGGGTTTGCGACGGTGGGAACAACTTCGTTCTGATATTTGCCGTTGATGAAATCCACGACCTTCTGACTTTCCAGCGCCGCGGCGAGAGCTTTGATCTTGTCGGTCTTCTCGTTGCCCTCCTTGACGACAAGTACGTTGACGTAGGGGGAATCCGCGCCTTCCAGCGCAAGCGCGTCCTTTGCGGGACTGAGTTTTGCCTCCAGCGCGTAATTGGTGTTGATCACCGCGTAATCCACATCGGGAAGGACGTTGGGAATCTGGGCGGCTTCGACCTCTTTGAATTCGATGTTCTTGGGGTTATCCTCGATGTCAAGCACGGTAGCCGTAATGCCTGCGCTGTCCTTTACCTTGATGTAGCCGAGGCTTTCCAGCAGAAGCAGCGCCCTGCCGCCGTTGGTCGCGTCATTGGGAATGGCTATCGTGATGGATGAGGATTTGCCGTCAGCGTTGCCGGCGGAAGAATCATCTCCGCAGGCAGTCAGGGAAAAGACCGAACCAAAGGCGAGTGCCGCCGTCAATGCAAGTGCAAGTATTTTCTTTTTCATAATGTTTTTTCTCCTTTTTGAGTCG
>JAFRXY010000043.1 GCA_017441385.1 Clostridia bacterium
GCACGTCTGGCTGGCATCTTTTCCGCCATATTTTGCCAAAATCCTCGTTAATACACAAAGTATTGCCTGCGGTTTTGGCGTCATCTGGCGAAAAATCTGACGGCGCCATCCGCACACGCGGAGATTCTGAACAGGCTCTAAAAGCCCCGACGTTGGAACATCAGGGACAACGCCGGTTCATTCCTCAGGGTGGTGAATATTATAAACAAAATCTGTCAGATGACCGACATAGGTGTCCATGTCCTGAAACGCACTGTAGCAGTGTGTGGCTTCAGGGCAGATATAGATGTATTTCTGCTTTGATTTGCATGACCTGAACATTCGCTTGGTCATATAGGGCGGGACAAATGTGTCGTTGTCCCCATGGATAAACAGCACAGGAATGCGGATGTTCCTGACTGCCTTGATGGTGGACGCCTGACCGAAATAATAGCCGGCACGCAGCTTGCACACTATGCTTGCAAAATACAGCAGAGGTCTGCCGGGAACACGGTAATTGTTGCGCATGATGTAGCCGAATTCCTCATAGGCGCCGGCAAAGGGACAGTCAGCGACGACGCCCTTCACCTGTTCCGGAAGGCATGATTCTCCGCATGTCATGAGAACGGTCGCGGCACCCATGGAAACGCCGTGCAGAAGAATCTCGCAATTCTCGCCGAAGCGCTCAAGGGCGTATCTGATCCAGTTCATTACGTCAAGCCTGTCCAGCCAGCCGAAGCCAATGTATTTGCCTTCGCTCTTGCCGTGTGCGCGATCATCCACAATGATGACGTTATAGCCCATCCCGCGATAGAAAGGAACAACCGAAGACATGTCGAACATTCCGAAGGAATTATATCCGTGAACGGCTATGAGAACCTTGCGTGAGAAAAAGGCCGACTGTACGAAAGTGGCGTGAAGCAGCAGGTCATCATAGGATTTGATGTAGACTTCCTCGTGCTTCATGTTCATGATCTTATTCTGAGCCTCCCGGCTGCGGAACCTGATGACGTCCATATGCGGCAGAAGGTCGTCGCCGGCGTCAAAATCCATCTGTTCCTTGCGCACCAGCGCAAAGTCGAACATCCAGAATCCGAAAATGATCATGGCGATCATCAGAACGGCGGAAACCACCGATAACAGAATGATAAGACGTAGTATTCCTTCGCTCATAATACGGCGGCACCACCTTTCTTTGATATCGGCCTCAATGATTCTTTCTATAGTGTATTACATAAACACGCAGTTATCCAGCGTTTCCATCATTTCCTCGGTGACCTCGTAGCTTTCTCCGTTGCGGTAGAATACCACCGTAGGCGACTGATAATTGAATACGCCCATTGTCTGAAGCGGGCCGGATTCGCCGTAACTGCGCGTGAAGCTGTAGGGATTCGCGGTCATGCTGAGCGAGCCTATTCCCACCGATTCGACAATCACGGGCAGTTCTTCCTCCTGCTTCTGCTCTTCCTCGGTCGGTTCCGGCTCCGGCTCGTCCATCTGATAAGCCGCGTCATTCATGAGGGAATGCTCGTCGGAATAGACCGGCGCGTCATCGGAAAAGAGGGCTTTCTGCGTGGCTTCATCGGCAATGCCGGTGGGAAGTACGCCCAGCGCCTTCTGGAATGCCTTGATTGCGTCGCGTGTGAAGGGGCCGTAATATTCGGTGATGTCCTGATCGTAATAACCGAGTTCATAGAGCCGCTTCTGAATTCTGCCCACCACTTCACCCTTCATGCCGCCTTCATAGGACTTGTAGCCTGTGGTGGCAGTGGTAGTCGTTTTTTTTGATGTGGTGGCCGTCGTGGAATCCGCGCTTGTCTTCCGCGTGGTCTTGGAAGTCAGAGTTGTCTTGGAGGACTTCTGCGTTGTGGTCTTTTTGGTTCCGGTGGTTTTGGAAGTCGTCGATTTTGAGGTCTTGCCGGGAGTGGTTTTCTTTTTGGTAGTTGTGGTCTTTTCCTCAGTAGGTTGCGTGGTCGTGGTTTTTTTGGCCGTTGTGGTAGTGGTCTTTTTCTTTGTCGTTGTGGAAGTGGGCGTTTTTACCGACTGCGTCGTGGTTTCCGGCTCCTGTTCCGAATAAGCGGTGGTCGTCGGCGCCTTTGTCGTTGTGGTTGTTGTAGTGGTTGTCGTTGTCGTAGTGGTCGTTGTCGTAGTGGTCGTTGTGGTTGTGGTCGTTGTGGTTTTCGAAGTGGTAGTGGTGGGCGCTTTGGTAGTGGTTGTGGTAGTTGTGGTCTTTTTGGTGGTGGTTTCCTGACTGACCTCTCCCTTAAGCGCTCCTGATTTGCCGAAATCGTATGTCTTCCCGTCTATCTTGACCTTGCCGACGACAAATTCCCCGTTCTTGTAATAGAATGTTTCCCCTCTGAATTCGTACCATCCGGTATCGGGATAGGAAATCCATGCGATTTTGAACCATTTTTGCCACGGGCTGTAATATCTGGAATTCATGGCGGCATACACGACATTCACCTTTGAATTGCGCATGTCAATCGCCATATCCACTCCGTCCTTGTTCTTGCCGACGTAGACCCCGGCGTGTCCGGAACACCACAGACCCAGCCCGTGAATGCGCGGCATATCGCCGGTGCTGCCGTTGACGGAAGAAGCATCGAGCAGAGCTTTGGCGCCTCCGCCTTTTCCGTTGCAATAAGAGCGGATCAGACCCGAACAGTCCACATTGCCCGCCTTGGAACCGCCGTATGTATACGTCCAGCCCTCATTATACGCCTTGAAAGCCCATTCCGCCATGCCGATACCGGTCTTGCCCTTGATCTTTTCGGCTGAAACAGGCTGCGCGGCCATCGCCGCAAACAGCGCAAGAGCCATCACAAAAGCCCCTATCCTCTTGAATCTGCATTTTACAAAAATTGATAACACCCCACAAATTCTGTCGTTTTTTAGTCGCCTGTTTGACAGCTTTTGGAAAGATTGAATATATCGGTTTCAAAGATATCATACATCGCCGTGATTTCATCTATATCGACAAGTTTCATAAGCGCGTTGAATTGTTCCTCGTCTGCGGCGCTGTAAAGGGTAAAGTCCGTTGAAAGGAAAGTGACGGTGTGTTTCTCCTCTCCGTTTTTGACCGTGACATTGATCAGCTTGCAGGAAGACACCGCAATCGACAGAGAATCATACGCCGCGTTTTTATTCTCAGGAATATAATTGATGATGGTCAGTTCACCGAGTGCGCTGTCGCTGAACTGGAAGATTGACATCTCGCTGTCCACCGTCTTGCAGAGCGAGAGGTCGTAGGAATATCCCTCCACCTTGCTGTAGCCGTATGCCTCAAACTGCCTGACATATTCCGGATAATTTCCCAGAAGTTCCCGCCGGAGCACGAAGGCCCGCGGCTCTACGTTCCGTGCGGAAGCAGTTTCCGCGGCTGTATAATCGCCCTCGGAACCGAATTTGTCCTTGTATTTCCTGACAATGAAGGAAAGCAGCAGCATAATAATCAGAATGCCGATCGCGGGCATCAGAATCCTGTCAAACAATCTGTTCATTCGCTCGACCCTGTCAATGCCCTTCTTTTCCTTCTCGGTGTAATCCAAAACATCACCCCCACGGAAAACTAATTTTTTAACCCATACCCTATCATTATACAGTATTATACAGATATTTCTATGATAATAATGTTAAAAATTTGAAGCATTGTCTGTGGGGTCTGTCTTTTTGAGGAGTTTTGCGGCCGTACGCGCCGTTTGGGAGGGATTTCTGAATCTGTCCCGCCGGCGGAAACGGCACATTCTGAGAATCATTTCGTTCAGGCCTTCGCTGACATCCTTTATCGGAGGAATTTCTTCACCGTTCAGCCTTCTCTCAATCGTCTCGTAAACGTCACTCTCGTTCATTTCTTCACAGGGAACCGGACAGAACGGCAGTCTGCCGCCGCTGAGAATCCTGTACAGAGAAATGCCCAGCGAGTAAATATCCGAGCGGATGTCGCAGGCTTCTTCCCGCATGGCCTCGGGAGAAGCATAGCCCTCGGTACAGTATACCGGCGACTGCCCAGAAAGACAGACGCTGCCCAGATCGCCAAGCTGCCATTTTTCTCCGTCAAAAAAAATATTCGAGGGCTTCACATCTCCGTGCATCAGACCTTTTCCGCTCAATTCTCCGAGTGCCAGCGAAATATCGCGGCACATTTCCAGAGCGACCTGCGTGTCAACCGTCATCTCATCAAGGCAGCGCATATAACCGAACAAAAGAAAGACATTGTGACAAATGCCTTCGCTGTCCGAAAGGACGCTGTAGCCGTGAAGACGCGTGATATGCGGGCATTTGCGAAGAATATTCCCCGCTTCGATCTCCCGCATCGCCTTATCCCACCCATCGCTGCCACGGCGGCATAAGCAGCATTTGACAGCAAAAGCCGGATCTGCTCCGCCGCATTCCAATGAACTTGCGGAGAAAATCCGGCTGTCGAAGCCTTGATAAAGCAATTCCTTCATGCGGAAGGCGGCGCCGTCGATGAAAACAGTGTCGCCTTCGCATACGGTCATCATTCTGTCTCTGAAAGAATTATCGTTTGTCATTTTTCACACTGCGCAGAACCGTCGCGCTGATAAAGCAGAATACGATGATGGTAGCCACCATTACGCCCCACGCAAGGAGAAGATTGCTTCTGGAATGTGCATAAAGCGAATTTCTGTTCAGCTCATACGCCTGCAGAAGCATATCCTTCGACTTGTATTTGAGGGAAAGGGTGTTCCACAGCACGCCGTTGAGATTGGCCGTGTTGCTGAAAGCCTGCATACCCCAGCGGCTTACGCATATCCATGACAGCACTTCCGTAACGCCTTCCAGCTTGAAAAGAATGCCCGAGAAGAGCAGCTGCGGAATTAAGATAATCGGCGCGAACACCATCGCGCGATCGGTATTCTTCACCAGCGAGGATACCAGCAGTCCCAGTGAAGAAGATGAAACCGTGATCAGGACAAGGGTAATCATCATTTCAATGGCGGCATTGCCGAAGAAAATACCCTTGTCCGGCTTGCCGATTGTATAGACGAAGACGCCGAGCATAAGTCCGCACTGCACAACGGCCAGCAGGGTCTGAACGGCCAGCTTCGAACAGATATAGGAACTCAGCCGTACATCTGACATGTATTCACGCCGCACGATGTTCCGTTCCTTGCAGACTTCCTGAATGGAATTCATCAGACCCACCCAGATACCGGCGCAGGACAGGCAGAACAGCATGGACTGCGCGTCGAAATACGACTTGAAGGTGTTCTCCACCGTGACGAAGGAGAAAAGATAGGCAATCAGCGGGCCTTGCAGCAGGAAGAAAAGCAGGCGCATTTCGTCATTCCAGATGAGATTGATATATCTCTGCGACAGCACATTGAACTGATGCAGGAAGGACTTGTGGTTCTCCTTTTTGAGCTTCTTCTTGCGCTCTTTCTTCTGTTCGGAAGTCATGGGCGGCGTTTTCAGCTCGCCGATCGTCTGAATCTTATTGTAGGGGGAGGCGTTGAATTTTTCCTCCCAGCCCTTCGGATCCTCCTCCACCTTTGTGTAGGCGTCGGTGAGATCCTGATTCTTGGGAATGCCAAAGAAAGAACGCGCGTCGGCAGGATTCCCGCAGAAAGCGACATATCCGCCCGCGCCGAGGAAGATCAGCTTGTCGCACAGGTGAATATTATTGGTGTTGTGGGTAATCATGATGACCGTCTTGCCGTCGTCGGTCATGCGCTTGAGGGTGTGCATGAGCGTGCGCTCGGTTCCGGGGTCAAGACCGGAGGACGGCTCGTCGAGGAAGAAGAGTCCCGGATCGCTCATCAGCTCCACAGCAATGGAGGCACGCTTCTTCTGACCTCCCGACAGCTTGCGTATCAGCTTGTTCTTATGCTTGGTCAGCTCGACCGTGCGCAGAACGTCGGCAATTCTGGCCTCACGTTCCGCACGGCTGGTGCCTTCGGGAAGACGAAGCCTTGCCACGTAACGCAGCATGCTGATCAAGGTGAGATTCTCATGAACGATATCCTGCTGCGGCACATAGCCGATGTTGTACTTCAATTCGTCATAATTTTCATACAGGTCGCGGCGGTTGACCAGCACCTTGCCGGTAGATGGCTTATCGAAACCGTTGATGCAATTCATAAGGGTCGATTTTCCGCAGCCGGAACCGCCGACAATCGCCACAAAATCGCCCGGAAGAATCAGCATACTGGTATCGTCGAGAATCTTTTTGTCTTTGCCCATCGCCTGATGGACAAATTTGGAAATATTCACCAGTTCAATGGAAAGTCCGGATTTCTCCTGCTTATAATAGATATAGCCCTTGGAATAGGAAAATTTTGTGTTGCCGATCACAAAAACGTCCTCGTCCTTGAGATAGTATCTTTCACCTTCCATGATTTCGCTGTTGATCAGAATATCGCGAAGTGCGCCCTGATTGCACAGGACGTAGGAAGTCCCGCCCTCAATGCGGATTTCCGCTGCTTCTTCCTCCATTTTGGGGTCGTCCACCGAAATATCGCAGCCCTTTTTCCGGCCGATGGTGGTGACGTCCTTTGAAAGCTGGAAGCTGTTCCAGTCGGCACCGGAATTCTTGTCGGAAAAGACCATGCTGATTCCGCTGTAACAGGACTGCTCCATATCGTCAATACGAATGGAATCGCCATCCTTGAGTTCCATCTGCTTTACGCGTTTGCCGTTGACATAAATACCATTGGTACTGTTGTCATCGGCAATATAGCATCTTCCCTCACTGACAGTAAAATGACCGTGCCTGCGGGAAACGATATCCGACGCAATCATGATATCATTTGTGTCGTCGCGTCCGAAGGTGACGGTTTCCTTGCCGAAAGCCATCAGATTATACTCATCAGGCACATGGCTGTAATCGAATATCGTGACCGAACAGCCTGTATTTCCGTCAATATCCGGAGAATTGACATTCAAAAAATTGTTTTCCAAGTTCTCTCAGTCCTCCAATATGAATCACTACTCATGAATATTTTTGGCAATATAAGTCATCTGCGCTGTAAGCGCATCGAACTTTCCGGCATTAACCGCCCCCGCAATATCAACTTCAAAGGCTCTGGGAGCCAGCGCGGAGGCGTTTTCCAGCGTCTTGAATCCCCGGCATCCGTGTTCAAAGCAGGCTCTGCGGTGAACATGAAGTTTTCTGACGAAATCCGACAGACCTTTCTTTTCAAAACAATCCACCGCCGCCTGACAGTGGGCTTCACTCTGGGCGATCACAATCGTGCCGCAGCAGGAACTTTTCTGCCTTCCTCCCCCGCGGCTGAGCCAGAAGTCGGATTCCTTCATGATGGAGGTGATTTCCGCCAGAGCAGATTCGTTTGCCGCGAGCCGGCCGGATAATTCTTCCGCCGAAGCAAGAAGCCTGTCGGCATAAATCCCGTCGGCGGTGTCCCAAGCGCTGCCGTCGCAGGTTTCAATCAGGGCTGTAAGCTCGTTAGCCCCGTTTGCGGTGACCAGACAACCGCTTCCTCCGGTGCCGAACAACGAGGAATTCCCCAAGGAAATAAGAGAATAGTCCCCGAAACTGCCCGAAGGAGCGCCGTCCCACGAGCCGCCGAAACCGCAGCCGCAGTCCTCAATGAGAATCAGCCCCATGCGGTCGCAGATATCCTTCACCGCCCGAACCGGAAAAGGCAGGCCGCACATATTTCCGGCGACCACGGCACGGGGATAGAGCTTATCGACATTCACGGTGGATCTGACAGCCTCGCCCAGAGACTTGTGATCGATGACAAAACCATCTGCGGTTACGTCGCAGAACACAGGAACCGCGCCGCAGATCAGTACCGCGCGGACAATGTAGGAAGGAACCAGTGCCGACAGATAAACGCAGTCCCTCTCCCCCAGTTCAATGGCTTCAAAGAGCGCCGTGACAGCCTCCACCTTGCCGGAAAAGGACAGGCACTCCGAAGCGCCGAGCATATTCTTGATTTTGTCGCAAAACAATTCCATTTTATTCATAAGATGCGTTCGCCCTCCAAATACTATTTCATTATACCATAAGATGAAAAAAAATCAACAACTAAGTTGCCATTTCTCTGATAAATTTAAGGAAAAATCGAGAAAAGCCTCCCGCACACAAAAAAATCCGGATTTTTACGAAAAAAAGCTTGACAATTCATGCCGCCTGTGATAGAATATCAGCGTTGCAGAAATCCGGGTGTAGCGCAGTTTGGTAGCGCGCTTGAATGGGGTTCAAGAGGCCGTGAGTTCGACTCTCGCCACTCGGACCAGCAATAAACCCGCCAGATGCCGAATTAACGGCATCTGGCGGGTTTTCTTTTTGTTGGCAAATAGTTTGTTGTAGAGTAGAATGAACCCCTCGTCTTTTTTGAATCATCAGATTGAAAAGCCCAGTGGCAGCATTTCCGACAATGAATGACATTCATAACCGTCCGGTTTAGCCAGAATCAATTCGAATTTCTCCCCGCAGAATTCGCTCATCACCTGTCTGCAAACGCCGCAGGGCGGGCAGATTTCCTCGATGACTCCGCCTTTTCCCCCGGCAATGGCGATCATGCGGAATTTCCTCTCCCCTTCGCTCACCGCCTTTGCCAAAGCGGTACGTTCCGCGCAGACGGTGGGAGAATAAGCGGCATTCTCGATATTGCAGCCGGTGTATACCCTGCCGCTTTTACCCAGCAGCGCGGCTCCGACCTTGAAACCGGAATAGGGGCAGTAGGAATGTTCCATCGCCTTCACGGCTCTTTCCCTGAGATAGGCGCGGATGTCGGTCAGTTCTCCCAGCATACTTCCGCCTGCGCAGGTGTATTCCACGCCCAGCGCTTCCGCAACAGTAGCGGCAATATCGGCAAATGTCCTTCTCACACCGAGATTCAACGGCTGAATTCCCATGCCGTAAGCCAGCAGCGGAATGTATTCCCGCGTGTGGTCGGTGCTGCTGTCGGAGGGGTCACAGCCATGATCGGCTGTGATGAGCAGCATATCTCCTTCCCGCAGCTTGGCAAGAAAGCCGCCCAGCCATTTGTCGAAATCCGAAAGAGCGCTTGCATACCCTTCCGCATCCTGCCTGTGACCGTAGAGCATATCGAAATCCACCAGATTGACAAAACACAGACCTTCAAAATCCCTGTCCGCAATCGCAGAAGTTACTTCCATTCCCTCGGCGTTGCCGGAAGTCGGATGAGATTCTGTAATTCCCCGTCCGGCAAAAAGGTCTTTGATCTTTCCTACCGAAATCACATCCCGGCCGGCTTCCTTCAGTGCGTCAAGCACGGTTTGTGACGGAGGTTCTACGGAATAGTCGTGTCTGTGCGGCGTGCGGGTGAAGTGTCCCGGCTGTCCGACAAACGGACGGGCGATCACCCTGCCGACACCGTACTCTCCTTGCAGCAGCCTGCGGGCGGCAAGGCAATACTCATACAATTCATCGAGCGGTACGATATCCTCATGCGCCGCGATCTGAAAAACGCTGTCGGCGGAGGTGTAGACAATCAGCGCGCCTGTGCGCATATGTTCCTCACCGTAATCGGCTATGACCTGCGTGCCGGAATAAGGCTTGTTGCAAAGCACGCCACGACCAGTGATCCTGCTGAATTCATCCAGCAGTTCCTTCGGAAAACCCTCCGGAAAGGTCGGCAGCGGACTGGGCGAAATAACGCCCGATATTTCCCAGTGTCCAATTGTGGAATCCTTTCCGTTGGAAAGCTCCCCCAGCTTGCAGAACGCGGCTTCAGGGGAATCATTGGTGCCTAGGAATCCAAGTCCATCGATATTGCCGATGCCCAGCCTGCGCAGGTTGGGAAGAAAGAGCTTATCGGAGCGTGAAAGCGAACGCAGGGTATGCGCTCCCTGATCGCCAAAATCAGCCGCGTCGGGCAGTTCCCCGGCGCCGAGACTGTCCAGCACTATGAGAAACACTCTATTGAATGGTTGTTTTAGCATAGGCCGCCTCCTTGGATTCGTTCGGATGGTGGATTAAAAAATTAAAAGTCTTCCTCATCCGCGACATAGGAATCGGCGGCGACTCTGTGCGCGGTGCATTGAATAACCTTTTTTCTGCCTCTGCGCCTTGGCGAACAGGTTTTCCCTTTGCGTACTTTTCTTTCCACCGTTGCTGTCAGCCTTGGTCTGGGGAAAACAAGCATCGGTTCCACGGTCTTGGCAGATGATTCCGTTTCGGTATTCGAATCGACATGGGATTCGCTTTCAATTTCTGTTTCAATTTCTGTTTCTATATCGGATGCAGGAGCGTTGCCGGCCAGCGCCACTGCTGTTTCCAGCGCGATTTCCATCATTTGGGTAAAGGAGATCTGACGTTCCTCGGAAGTGGTGGCTTCACCTGTTATGATATTGTCAGACACAGTGAAGATTCCCAAGGCATTCCTGCCCGCTCTTGCGGCATTCATGTAAAGTGCGGCGGCTTCCATCTCCACACAGAGGACGCCCATTTTTGCCCATTTCTCCGCGGCGTCCGCGTCGTCGCTGTAGAAGGTGTCGGAGGAAAGACAGTTGCCGACGTGGAAAACGGCGCCCTGCTCCTGCGCCTTCCGGATAGCGGTATTCATAAGACCGTAGCTGGCAATCGGCGCAAAAGCACCCGGAAGCCCGTACTGCGAAGCGAAATTGGAATTGGTGCAGGCGCCCATGGCAATAACAATATCACGCACATGCACGTTCTCGCTGAGTCCTCCGGCGGTACCGACCCGGATGATGTTCTCCACGCCGAAGAAGTTGAACAGCTCATAGCTGTAAATGCCGATAGAGGGCATTCCCATTCCGCTGGCCATAACTGAAACGCGGGTTCCTTTGTAGGTGCCGGTATACCCCTGAATGCCGCGCACGTTATTCACAAGAACAGCGTTTTCAAGATAATGTTCAGCGATGAATTGCGCCCTGAGCGGGTCACCGGGCATGAGCACCGTGGGTGCGAAATCCTCCGGGCTTGCTTCAATGTGAGGGGTGGGTGTGTTTTTCATTTCTTTTTCGGACATGTTGCATTTACTCCTTAGTGTTTTTTTCAGCTTTCGGCAATAACCCGCGCAATTTTGCTCGAGCCTATGCGGGACGCTCCCGCTTCGATGAAGGCTATCGCGTCCTCCGCCGTCTTTACACCGCCCGCCGCTTTAATCCTGACATGCGGCGCAACGTGTGCCTTGAACAGCTGTATTTCCTCCAGCGTTGCGCCGCCTTTTGCAAAGCCGGTGGAAGTCTTGATGAAGTCCGCGCCCGATTCCGACACGATACCGCACATGATGATCTTTTCTTCCTCCGTCAGAAGGCAGGTTTCAATAATGACCTTGAGAATTCCGGAGCCGCAGGCGGCTTTGATTTCCCTGATCTCACTGAGAATGTCTTGGAACCGCTTATCTTTGAGCATTCCGATATTGATCACCATGTCGATCTCGTCCGCGCCATGTTCCACCGCGTCTGCCGCTTCAAACACCTTTGAAGCGGCAGTGCTGTAACCGTTCGGGAATCCTATGACCGTACAGACCGGCAGCCTTCCTTGCAGGTACCCAGCCGCACGGCTGACATACGCCGGCGGAATGCAGACTGACGCCGTCCTGAATTGCAGTCCCTCATCACACAGCATCCTGATTTCTTCCCATGTGGCATCCTGCCTGAGAAGTGTGTGGTCAACCTTGCTTAGTATCTCTCTTTTTTCCATCAAATAATCACCGTCATTATTTTATTCCCTGCATATTCTGGTCATCCAGCGTAAGCTCAAAAGGCGGAATGAATTTCTCCAGAAATTCATTCCCTTCCGGCAGTCCCATTTCTTTCACGGCTTGAATGGTGGCCGCCTTGGCCGCCGTAAATTCCTTATTGCAGGCTTTTTCTTCCTCAATGCATTTGATGAGAGCGCTCAGTTTATCGGCGCATTTGACAATCCGCAGAAGCTGCGCATCCTCGCCTTCATGCGTGATCAGAGAAGCGTATTCCTCCCGCATGTCCTCCGGAAGGAGCGAGAGCAGACGGCTTTCCGCGGCGCTTTCCACCCCCGCGTAGGCGGTGCGGATTTCGCTGCTGAAATACTTGACCGGCGTCGGCATGTCGCCCGTGATAACCTCCGGCACATCGTGGAATATCGCCAGCAGCGCGGCGCGTTCGGGGTTGACGCTGCCGCCGAAGCGCTTGTTTCTTATAACCGCCAGCGCGTGGGCAATAATCGCGGTGTCCAGCGAATGCTCACTTAAATTCTCGCTGTGAGTGTTGCGCATCAGCGCCCAGCGGTCTATATACTTCATGCGGGATATGATCGCGTAGAAGGAGGATCGTTCCCTGTTATCTGCTGCGTCAGCCGTTTTTGCCACTCTCCTTTTCATATTCACCGGCGTTCATTTCTTCATAATGCTGCCTTGCCTTCTCAAAAAGATTTACCTGCGGTTCCTCCGGCTTTTGCTGCCCGTCTCCTGCGTTCTTCCTCGCCTCGGACAGTGCGGCATTCCACGCCCCGGACAGTTTATGGCCGGCGGAAGACAGAACACGTATCAGCTTGATATCGGTCGGCCGGAAGGCGCCCATATTTCCATTGCAGGAAAGCAGCGCCGCCGTTACCGAAGTGATGGGCACCGACATGAGCAAACCGAAGCAGCCCGCAAGCGCCCTGAGCAATTCCACCGCAATCATTTCGTTATTGACAATTTCCTCCAGCGAAATATGATAGGCACTGAACAGCATGAGCAGCTGGAAGGAGCTTCCGACATAGGCGAGAATCATGGTGTTGAGTGAAGCACCCATGATATCGCACCCGATGGACATTCCGGAACGCGCAAGTTCCCATCCGCTGATGCTCTCCCCCATTTTTCCTTTCAGTTCTTCCAGAGAAGATGAAATCGACACGCTGACGTCAATGGTGCCGCCTAAACTGCCGATGACGATTGCCGCAAAGAGAATGGCAGCCACATCGAGATTGCTGCCGTTGTCGGTATAGAGCAGGCTGATGGACTCCTCGTCCACCGTGCCGGTAATCCAGATAACCTTTTTCAGTATAAACGCTATCAACGCCGACGTCAACACGCCTCCGACCGCTCCCGTTCCGGCAGCGAGGGAAGAAACCGAAGGCCCGTGCACCATGAGCAGCGTCACAACAATTGTAGCCGCCCCGAAAATCGCCACTGCCAGTACGGGATCCATACCTTTGTAGACAAGCGGAATCATCACAAAGATCAGCATGAAGCAGGTGATCACCAGCGCGGAGAAGGACTTTGCTCCGGCGCGTCCGAAAAACAGAATCAACAGCACAATGAATCCCAGCGCCAGCCAGATCAGCGGAATGTCCCGCTGAAAGCCTGTACATGTACCGTAAAGGGTATATGTATCGTAATCCATCACAAAATATCCCAGCAACCTGTCGCCTTCCTTAGCGATAATGACGCCTTTGCCGGTGCCGGTCATATCCGTAAGGTCGAGCTGCATTTCGGCTTCCACGCCCTTATAGGGGCCGGTCTGTATTCTGACCATGAAGGTCTGTGTCCGCTGCACAATGGATTCTCCGCCCCAGTCTCCGCCTGTTTCATAAATATCCAGCAGCTTGGTCACGACAACCCGTTCAATATCCATATTGTCGATGGACATATCGTCCGAATCCGATACAGCGGGAAGATAGTAATCACTCTGAGAGGGATTTGCATCCGATGTCAGATTGGCTTTTTGGCGCGAACCGCCCATTGCAAACCACAGCACACCCACCATTATCATGACTGCGGCCACTCCGCATATGCTGATAAGGGTCTTTCGGTGTTTTGAAATAAATGACTTCAATTGATTAACCTCACAAATTCTTGAACATTTTATAATATTTACAATTACATAATATTTTACTATAAGTTTATGTATATAATATGAACATATGTATAATATATCTAAAACCTTCCGAATCATCATCACCTAATCATCACCTATTCATATTAATTAAATCGTATTATTATCATTATTTCGTCAAAATAGTGTTCTATAATGATCTCGATAAAAATTCAAAGCAAAGGAGCAGATAATTATGTCAGCAAATTATCCCAATCAGAACAACATCCGCAATTCACAACCGGGAATGCCTACACAGGCAATGACCCAGAGCCGCCCTCAGGCGCAGTACATTTCACAGCCTCAGCGCACCTATCAGCAGCCTGCGGGCAACGGCGGCAACAAAAAGAGCGGTAAAACCAGCATTTCCACCATTCTGCTGTCCGGACTGCTCGCATTGCTTCTCGGTCTTGGCGGCGGCTTCGCCGGTGCGAAACTGGGTTCCGGAGGCACAACCGTCGTACAGACGGAGGACGGCAAAGTGATTTTTCAGGAGATAGAACGCTCCACCGACAATTCCAGTCAGGCTTCCTTCGCTGTGGAAGATGTGGCGGCGGCGGTGGCCGATTCCGTAGTGGAGATAACAACCGAGATCGTTTCCACCAATTCATTCCTCGGACAGTACATTTCACAGGGCGCAGGAAGCGGCGTTATCTTTACCTCCGACGGTTATATCATTACCAACCATCACGTTATTGACGGCGCAAGCAAGATCAACGTGACACTCAGAAACGGCACCAGCTACACCGCCAAGCTCGTGGGCGACGACCCGAAATGCGACCTTGCCCTTCTGAAAATTGAAGAAACCGGACTTACTCCCGCAGTGCTGGTGGCCGATTCCGATCAGCTGAAAGTGGGACAGACAGCCATTGCTATCGGCAACCCCCTCGGCCAGCTCGGCGGAACCGTGACAAGCGGCATTGTCAGCGCGCTCGGCCGTGAAATCGAAATCGACGGCGAAACAATGACATTGCTCCAGACCAGCGCTGCCATCAATCCCGGCAATTCCGGCGGCGGACTGTTCGACGACAGAGGCAACCTCATCGGCATTGTCAACGCAAAATCCAGCGGATCAGGCATTGAGGGTCTAGGATTTGCCATTCCCGCCAACACAGTGAAGAAGGTCATCGGCGACCTGATGGAATACGGCTATGTGAAGGGCCGCGCCAATCTTGGTCTGACTTATGTCACCGTCAACAGCCTTGCCGCCGCATGGCTCTACGGGTTTGACGATTACGGGGTATTTATCTCCAATGTTGATATGCGTTCCGACGCATACGCCGCAGGATTGCAGACGGGCGACATGATCGTTTCCATCAACGGCGTTCAGATCGAGACAGAGGAAGACGTTCAGGCGCAGACAAAGAATCTTCAGGTCGGCGACACCGTCAGCATGGTCATCAGAAGGAGAGGCCAGAATTACAAAGTGGACATTACCCTTACTGAGTATCAGGGCTGATTTCCCGCTATAATTCCAATCGAAGAGTAGTATAATTCATTCAGCCGCAGCATTTTCTGAACTATCAGAATACATGCTGCGGCTGATTTTTTGATAATTATGAAACATATACCGGCTGGAGCTGGGTCTTTTCCAGTGCGCTTCTGACTGCTTCCACTGTTTTGTCAAATCGCGCCACAACTGAATTCGGCTTTTTCTGCGGGTCATCCTGCGACATCGGAATAAAGAAGATGTTTTTGTTGTTCATCAGTGCGCCTATATTCTTGGCGGCGGCGGCCAGCGCGTCATTGGTCGAAACTCCGATCACAAGCGGGCGGGCGTTTCTCAGATGGGCCTTTGCGGCCAGCGTGACGGAAGTGTCGGTTACGCCCGCCGCCAGCTTGGCAAGTGTATTGCCCGTACAGGGTGAAATAACCAGCACGTCCAGCAGCTTCTGCGGGCCGATCGGTTCCGCCTGCGGAATGGTGTGTATCACACTCTTGCCGCATATCATTTCGATCTCACGGACGAAATCCGCCGCTATTCCGAAGCGCGTGTCTAGCGAATAGGCATTCTGCGACATGATGGGATAGATATCCGCTCCGCACTGTGCAAGCTGTCTGATGGCTTCAATCGCTTTCCTGAATGTGCAGAACGAACCGCAGATCGCGTAGCCTACTTTGATATTCGATAATTCCTCCATTTCATTAACCCTCCTCTAAGATGGACATCACTGTTTCCTTTATGATTTCCGCTGCGGTAATGGGAGAATACTTTCCGGGGAGTCCCGGTGCGTTTATCACCCGGATATTTCTCTTCACGCAGGCTTCAATGTCGATTCCGCCCGGCGCGGAAGCAAGCTCTATCAGCAACGCGTCGTCCTGTACTTCCCCGATGAACCGCGCGTCCAGCACCGGCGCCGGCACGGTGTTGACGATCACGCTGAATTCTCTTGCCCTTCTTGCCGCCCTGCCGAACGTCAGGGCCTCCATTCCCAACGCCGAAATTTTCGCCCTGTCCTCCGTCCTGCGTGCCGCGACAGTGACGTTTCCCCCCAGCGCTCTGAGCATCGGGGCAAGATAGGACACAATTCTTCCGCAGCCTGTGATGAGTATTCTGCTGCCGCTTACGGTGTGCGGACAGTTGGCAATGATCTCCGCCAAAGCCCCCTCGGCAGTTGCTTGCGCATTACGTTGCAGAAATTCCTCTTTTTCTCCGTAATCAATCAGATTCAGCGGGGCAAACGAGGGCGACGATTTCCGAAGCCTATCCGCCATGCCGGTAAAGACTTCCTTGCCGCTCAGCGCAGCGCAGAAATTCTCCTCCAGCGCAATCCGGTAGGTACTGAGCGGGGCGTTAAGGGTCTTGCCGTCGCGGGTCGGCGGAAGGGGCAGAATGACAATATCCGCCATCATTGCTGCTGTAACAGGGTCGGTGGAAGCCGTGCCGACAAGCAGCTGCGCCGATAGCTCAAAGCCGGAACAGTAGACGGTAATCCCCTCGGCTGCCAGCATATTGGCAAGGGCGATCTGCCTTGCGTCTCCTCCTATCACCGCAAAAATTGATCTATCCAACACAATGACCTCCGTGAATGCAATTTACCGGGAAAACATACAGCTTTCCCCTATACAAAATATGACCCGCATCCCGAAATTGACACAAAAAAAGCCGGGCAAAGATCGCATTGACCCTTACCCAGCCTTCTGATTTCTTGCCAACGATGTATTTCACGAAGGTTCTGTTGGTGTAATCCTCTAATATATAGTATAAGAAAAAATTATTTCAACAAAAATCTCATTTAAATGACCTTGGCAAAGCCATGAATCAGACCGAATATCCGGTGAGGATTCAGTTGGCCTTCATTTTTTCGAAGCACTCGCTGCAATAAACAGGACGTCCTTCTGTGGGCTCAAACGGAACGGTTGCTTCGCCGCCGCATGCGTCGCAGACTGCCTTGTATGTCTTGCGCTGCTGTCTGGTGGCTGCTTTCTTTGCGTCACGGCATTCCTTGCAGCGCTGAGGCTCGTTTTCAAAGCCCTTGCTTGCATAGAATTCCTGCTCACCTGCCGTGAAAACAAATTCTTTGCCGCAATCCTTGCATCTGAGAGTTTTGTCTTCGTACATTGTTAAAAACCTCACTTTAGAGAAAATAGAATGTTTACGCCCCGGGACGGGTTTTCACCGACATCTCCGCACATTTGCATCAGCATGTAAGCGTGCTATGCGGCGCTTGAAAAATTAAGCTACAGGGACATGTGTATCATCAGGCAAAATACTAACTTCGTTTTGAAGCCCTGTATTTCTGCCTTATTCGCTGAATGGCGTTATCCACCGACTTTAAGCTGATTCCCAGAGAAGCGGCGGTTTCTTCATAGGTCAGGCCTTTCACACGCAGTTCCGCCACGGCACGTTCCAACCCGCTGAGCCTTGACATGAATGCGGAATCAACATCCCTTGCGTCCAAAATGTCCTGAGAATCCATGCCGAATTCTGTTTCGGCGCCAGAGAGAAGGACACTGTTGTTCAGTATGGCGTTTTTGCCGCTGAGATACGACCTTACCGCCGAAGTCAGCACATTGTCTACGCATTTTTCGGCATAAGTGCGGAAACGCGCGCCCTTTGACGGGTCAAAACTCCTTACCGCGTGAAGGAATCCTATCGCGGCCTCCTGCGCCATATCGTCAGTGATGTCCACCCCGCAGACACGGCTCTTTTCAACCGCCTTGGCGTGCATCATAGCGTTGTAACGTCCGAAAAGACAGGCAAAAGCAGCCTGATCGTCATCTGACGCCATGAGAGCCAGCTCTGCGTCCGACCTCGCTGCGTAAGAATTCATCGGCAAAAGTCCGACCTCCCTGACGATTCTGAAAAGAATTACCGACAAAAATCGGGTGATTATGAACACACATTTATGGATTCTTAAATTATGCATATACATAATACACCCGAAAAACAACTTTGTCAATAGATTTTATGAATTATATAGATTTTTTGCAATTTTTTTGTTATTATTCTTCCGAATTCTTTGCCGCATCGCTGTCAACCTTATTTTTGACCGCTTCAAGAACCTTGGAGGCAATCGGACGGGCCACAGCGCCGCCGCCGCCCCCGTTCTGAACGAACACGGCAAAGGCATAGGGGTATTTTTCATTGCGCGAAAAGCCAACGAACCACGCGTGTGACTTCTTCCCGCCGTCCAGCTCCGCCGTTCCGGTCTTTGCACAGACTTCCATGCCGGCCGGAAAATTCTTATCCCTGTAGTTGTCGGTGACATTGAATCGCATCATGTCGGACAGCTTTTCGGCGGTGGACTGGCTCAGAATTCGTGTCGTATCTGTCTGCTTGTCAACATTGAGCGGAATTCCGGAGCCGGTAGTGATCTTTTCCACTATGTATGGCTCGGCGCATATACCTCCGTTGGCAATGATTCCCATGTACCTCATCATGGAATAAGGCGTCACTTCGTCGGTGTTCTGCCCTATGCCGGTCCACGCCAGTTCATTGATACCGCCGGAGGAAGCGATCTTCCCCTTCACGGTGGGAATGCCGCTGATGCTGTGTCCTGTGGTAATTCCCAGTTTACGGGCGTATTCCGCGGTAATATCCCAGCCAAGCTGCATGGAAATCTCGCCGAAAGCCACATTGCAGGAATTCCTCAGCGCGTATCGGAAATTTTCTTCCCTGTGGGTGCCGGAGCACACGATCTTCTGACCGTTGACCGTCATGACCTTTTCACAGTTGAAGGTCTGGCTGTCAATATCGGGAATGCAGTCAATGGCGGCAGCGGCCGTGACTGTCTTGTAAACGGAGCCGGGCGTAAATCTCGACGAAATGCATCGGTTAATGAAAACGCCGTCATAATTATCGTCGTCAGAATTGATCACCGGAGGATTCTCCGGGTCATAGGTCGGTGTGCTGACAAGACACAAGACCTCGCCGGTTCTGTAATTGAATACGCAGATCGCGCCTTTTTTGCCCTTCAGCTGTTCATATGCCGCAGAACTGACTTCCGAATCCAGTGTGGTGTAAATCTTATTCCCCGCCACTGTGGTGGAAAACATGCCTGTAATGATGTTGAATCCCACAAGCCGATCGGCATACACCTTCTGGAGTGAAGTAGCGACATTGCTCTTTTTATCGCCGATAACATGCATCGTGGCACACCGGACGCTTTCGCTGTCGCTGTATTTGCGCTTTCCTTCCACCGTGTCAAGCAGAGCATTCCCGTCGCGGTCGTAAATCGCGCCGTCTATGATAACGCCGTTATTGTAGACATGCCGGTTGGCAGTGAAATTGACCCATTTGGTGCCTTCGGAGAAGAAGCGGAATGTGAAATATCCTATGCCTCCCATCAGGCATACAATAATTATCAATACGCTGAACGCACGTCTCTGAACTTTTTTCAATGATCCGCACCTCCCCGATCAATGCCTGCGGCGGCTGCCGATATAATTCTCGCTGCCGTCGTCATCGCCGGTGTAGTTATGCTTTATGCGCCTTCTGACCTGCGTCGCGCCGCCGCTCTGCTCCGCTGTACCGGATGGCTGCGCGGCGTCATTCAGGTTGACAGGCGGCTTTTGACTGGCCTGATACCCGGGATTTTTGAGAGGGTCGGAATAAATAATATCCTCAGCGGAAAACTGTCTGTCGTCCAGTTCCACCATTCCCTCGGTCTTCTCAGGAATTGCTTCCGTAAAGTCGACGTCCGCGACCGGCTTGAGGATTCCTTTGTCAATCAGCCTGATTCTGATGCGTTCCGCAATCAGTCCCAGTTTGCTGAAATCATACTCGCTTCTGCCGATCATATTCCTGACTTCGGGCAGCGGCTGTCCGGAACTGTCGGTCAGTCCCTCGCCGCTCTGTATACGCACCTTGAAGCTCTCCCTTGCCGCGGCAAAGCTCGCGTTCCGACGGGTATCGGCCGCCTTGACATAGGCCAGAAGTCCCCAGCTGGAAAGCATACTCGAACCGCCGTTGGATACAAACGGGAAGGTAACGCCCGTAAGCGGCAGCACATCGACCGAACCCAGCGTATTGAGTATGGTCTGGAATACCATCATGCTGACGGCTGCACAGGCCGCAATCACGTAGAAAGAAGAACGGCCGTTTGCGGCGCTCTTAATGGTGAAAGCCGCAAGTGCGCAGATGCACACCACTGTCGTCAGGGCGATCAGCAATCCCCATTCCTCACAGACCACACCGAAAACAAGGTCGGTATCGGCGGCAACCACCCTTCTCAGCCAGCCGCTTCCGATTCCTACCCCCGCCAGACCCCCGCTGGCGGAAGCCGACATGGTTCTGGTCTGCTGATAACCAAGATTGTAGGGATCATCCCATGCGTGTCCCCATATCGCAAACCTTCGGGCGACATAGGGCTTGAATTTAAGCACCAGCATAACGCCGAACACCACCGTCGCGCAGATCAGCGCAATGGTGGAAAAATCGCCCGAACGCATAAACGCTATCACAACGAACGCCACAAAGAAAATCGAGGCGGTTCCGAAATCGCCCATCAGTGCCAGAGCGCCGATACATACGCCCGAAAATCCGATGAAGTAGGCAAGATTCTTCTTGGTAAGCAGGATATCCAGCGTCGCCGCGCCGATAAAGATAAAGGCAATCTTGACAAGCTCTGACGGCTGGAGCGACACCCCGCCTATTGAAATCCAGTTCTTGGCGCCGTTCTTGGTCTGACCGAAGATCAGATTGAACATCAGAATGCCCACCGCGCCAATCATAACCTGCAATTTCACTGAGGTAATGCGCTTGAGGTCGCGCAGGAACCAGCCGAACATGACAAACAGTCCGAATCCCAGCAGGAAGGCAAAGAACTGCTTATACAATTCCCCCGGCTTGGAGGACGCCGCTACAGAAAAGCCTATGGTAGACAGGAAAAAAGCGAGCATTTCCACTTCAATGCCGGTCTTTACCAGTATCCTCATGACGATATAATATGACCACATGAGAAACAGCAGTCCGCCGAAGCATACAAACACCGAAGTGTCGTCTACTTTCGCACTCCAGTACAGCTCGGCCACTGTCAGCAGAACAAAAATGCTGAGCAGCAGGAGTGTATTGACAGGACGCAGTTTTCGCGCAAGCCGCTTGTTGGTTTCCCGCTGTGAACCTCTCGGACGGGTGACAAGAAATCTTGCCTCCACATCGGCAAATTTCAGCGTACTTCCCGCAGGAAGCACAGCCGTGCCTTCCAAAGCCTTGCCGTTTACCGTTACTCCTCCGGTAGAACCGAGATCCGAGATCGTCCACCGCTTGTTTTCGTCGCGTATCAGGACGGCGTGGGAACGGGAAATCGTCGGAAAGTCGATGACGATATCGCTGGAGGAGGCCCTGCCGATGGTATTCTCCCAATGACTCACCGGCAGCCTTCCGTAACCGTCTACATCGAGATAAGCCCATACCTCCGGCGCTTCATGCCCCGAAAGCATCGACCTTACACACCGGAATACAATAAAGAAAGCCAAGACGGGTATGACCCATCTGGCAATTGCCGTAAAATCACCAAGTGAGATAAAGAAACCCGAAACGGTTTCCCATGCAAGTTCCCACCATGATTCCTCCGTAAATAAAGAAGCGCAAATCATCTCACTGACACACTTCCTTTCATTAATGATCAATACTATCTTCTTCAGAAAAACCGGAAAAGCCGATATCCGCAAAAAGCGGATACCGGCCTTTGCGGCAAAAAAACGAATGGTAATCGGATAATCGGATAATCGGATAATCAGAGTGTCAGCCTTTCACTGTATTGACAGCGCCGACAATGACAGGAAGAAACTTTTTCGTGTCAACGACCGCAAATACAAACGGACGGTTAAGGGAAATCGGAATCACGCTTGTGGCCACATTGGAATTGGTAACATTCGCTCCGGTTCCCTTGCTGGTTCCTTTTTCAGTTACATTGATTCCTGTAAAAACATTTATATCGCCGACATAGAGTCGGTCATCAGCTGTACCGAAATTACCGAATGAAGCCGACTCGCTGCTGAAAGCCTTGGTTACGCCCAGCGTTTCCAGCATATTCTTCATTCCGCCCTTGTATTCACAGGAGAATTTGGGGATACTTGCGTCAATAACCCTTTCCTTGCGATCTTTGATAAGCGTACGATAATTCGTTCCGTTTGAAAGGTACGTAATCAGATTGGAGAGAGAAGCCTGGTTCTCGTTCTTTGAAACAAAGGCAACAAAGGCATAATTGCCGCCGGAATACTTCTTGGCAAATCCATTGATTTCGTCATTTCCCATGAAGATATACTCATAGCTGGACATCATCTGAACGCTTTCTTCCTGAGACGTTGACGACCTAAAAATACCGTCCGATACGTTCTCAGGAGAAATCGGAGATTCCCAGTTGGCGTCCAGTACTGTGGTATTGACAACAAACAACGGGGCATCTGACGGAATCGTATCAACAATATACTCGGCATTCATGTCGGTCTTGTTCGACGCCCAGTTATTGATGTTAGTGACAGCCTCTTTGCCGAAGCTCTCTTTATACGCGTCCGCGTTGTAATAGGTCTTTGCGACAGACAGAAAATCATTCGACGGAGTAACATTCTTATCCGCATTGCACCATAACGCGTTTTCAAAATACAGCTTCGCGTTATCCGTGTCTTTCAGGTTTTCAGCAAATGAATGCATGTAATCATTCAATGCATCGAATTTCATGAAGCCGCTGAGCGTTCTCTCAATCTCTGAAAGCGTATAGTTATCGGCGCCGTTTGCCAGCATGGAAAGATTATAATATGCTGCAAGGGGCGAAATCACCACATTTCCGCCATCAGAGGTATATTCGTTATTAAGCATGGTAAATGCCTGAGAGGCATACTTCTTGCAGAACGTCTCATCCAGATCAACTTCCGACGCATTGTTCTGCCCGATATTTTCCATAAGATTCTCGGCGGTAACTTCCTTCTGACAGCTTACGGCAGATGTCATCATGACTGTCGCGAGAAAAAAGGCTGCCAATTTGCGTATTTTTTTCATAAATAAATGCTCCCTTCAAATATTATTATATATTATAACACGTTTTTTACAAAAAGAAAAGAAGTTTTATTCATTTTTTGACTATTCAGGCAAATTATTTTTTATTCTATAAACAAAAATCACCTGCCGCACAGAATATGCGCGGCAGGTGAAAAAATTCATTTGTCATTACAGACGATAAGCTCCTGCGCATACGGCAGAGACAGTATCCAGTCGCAGAAAGTGTGCCATTCGGCGAGCTTATGATCTTTGCGGGCAAAATATATATTGATAAGTGTTTCATAATTGAACGAACATGTTCTCATCTGATTATAGCTGGATGGAAGAAGCTGGATGATATCATACCAATCCTTCTTTTCCTTGGTTTCCAGATAGCGAAGGCGGATGCTCTCCAGCCGGTCTACCACGGTCTGCATAAAAGCCTCCGTTTCCGGAGTCATATGATCATGGCTGAAATCATCTATTTCAAACCGCTTGCTTGTGATCTTATGCATCGTACTGGTTGAATTGGCTACGGTAGCAACCTTATAGGTATCATATTCCTTCCACCAATACAGCGGCGCCGTGATATCCACCGATACAAATATCTGCCTGAGGTACTTGCGGTGATCGCTTCCGGCTTTGCGAAGCCTGCGGGCAAGATCGAGATCGTTCGGCCCCAGCACATAATGGCCGCTTGCATCGTAACCGCTGTCGCTCCTTGACCAGCTGTTCATAGGATTTCTGGCCCCGCGGATCGCGTTTTCCATATTCATCACGCTCGTGCATTCGAGCTTGATCATGCGGATACACTCCTGACTTAAATTGATTACAGAAAAAATAATAGAGAATAGCAGAAGATCATACTCGCTATTCTCTATAGAAAAATGGTGCCGGTGACCGGGGTCGAACCGGTACGGTATCGCTACCACCGGATTTTGAGTCCGGCACGTCTGCCAATTCCATCACACCGGCAAACAAAATGTCTTGCGGAATAAATCCCGCAAGACATCAACTGGTGGAGCATAGGGGAGTCGAACCCCTGACCTTTTGAATGCCATTCAAACGCGCTCCCAACTGCGCTAATGCCCCAAGCTTTCGACAGCTTCTAAAGTATAACACAGCATTCCGGGAATGTCAAGTTATTTTTTTGATTTTTTTAAAATTTATTTCTGTGATTTCTGTGACTTATCCGGATAAAATGCGGCGGATACAAATTTGATCCCGCGTATCCGCCGCATAGCTGATTGAATTTGGAATGGTCAGACACGCTTATGCAAGTCCGGCTTTCTTGAGGTTTCTGTTGTGTTCCGCAAGCGTGGCGGCAGCATAGAAGTTGCCCTTTGCGTCGGAGCAGAAGTAATAGTAATTGGTCTTATCGTGATACAGCACCGCTTCAATGGAGTCAATACTGGGATTGCAGATCGGGCTGGGCGGAAGTCCTTTCAGACGGTAGGTGTCGCATATACCCTTGTTGTTGCTGATCCAGTCGTCCTTTTCCGCCTGCGTGAGCTTATCGGAGGCCTGAAGCTCCTTCTTGGTGGAATAGGGATACCAGCGGGTCGCGTCAGACTGGAGTTTGCCGCCTGTACCCTTGCTGTTATGAAGTCGGTTGTAGAACACCGAGGCAATGATCATTCTCTGATCCGAAACGCTTGCCTCGCGCTCGACAATGGACGCAAGAGTAATCACTTCGTCCATCGACATGCCGATCTTATTGGCTTGCGCTTCATAATCCGCCGTCCAGTGCTTCTCGTACTCGTTAAGCAGGCGGTTGATGGCGTTGACGGAGCCTTCGTTAAGGTAGAAGTTGTAGGTATCGGGGAATAGGAATCCTTCCACCTTATAGGTGCGCTTTTTGTTTTTAGTATTCACGTTTTTCATAAATTTCTGCGTGAAGGTAACCTCACTTGCGCTCTTGAGGAAAGCCTCCGCTTCACAAACGCCGTTGTCTTCCATCAGCACGGCAATCTGCTGAACATTGAGTCCTTCAGGAATGGTGACGGTAATGGTGCTCTTGTCAGCGCCCGCCGGACGTCTCAGCTTCTGGAGTATCTGGTTGTAGTCGGACTTGGAATTGATGGTGAAAGTGCCCGCTTTGAAGCCGGTTGACTTCTTGGAAAACTTGGCATAGGTCTTGAAGAAGAAGGGATAATCAACCACATCGTTGTCGTCCAGCAGACGGGTCACTTCATCAAGATCGGCACCCTTCGGCACATCAATGACAATGTCGGTTTCGTCCTTGACAAGGGCGAACATATCGTTGACTCCCACAATCAGGTAGTATGACAGAAGGATAGATATGGAAAGCACGGCGGCGGAATAAACCAGCGCGATCATACAGCCGCGGTTGCGCTTGCGGATGGATTTCTGCTTGCTTCTCATCTGCTTGGGAGCCAATACGCTGTCGTCCTCGATCTGGTATGTATCGCCCATGCTGCCCGTCACAACGCGCTTTGCGGTGGCGGGATTGAGTTCCTCGCGGGTCTTTTTCTTGCGTGCGGCAGGCGAACCCACCTTGCTGCGCTGCGGCTGCGCAACCGCCCTTCTGGCTGCGGTCATTTCTTTTCTGGCAGCTTCGGCGTCAAAGTAATCGTCCTCGGAAATGTCTACATGAAATCCTCCGGAGCGGTCTGAAGCGCTGCCGGATACAGAATGCATTTCGTCGGTGTATCTGCCCACAGCGGATTGCCTTGAAGACTTCCGGCCGCTGTCCGGATAGGAGCCCGAATTTCTTCCTCCGGACTGCTGGGAGCTTCTGGATCCGCTGCCTGCTCCGGAGCCTGCGGATGTGTGGCGGCTGTTGTATGCTCCGTCGTTGTCAATTCCTCTGTAATTGTCACTCATTACTGTAACCCCCTGTAGTTTCAATTGCTTCTGATTCTGCCGTTTCTTGGGCGAATATCGTTGCAAAGACGCAGATATTTCTCGGTAATAAGGCGATCGACCGGCCGGTCAAATCTGCCGTGCGGCAGCTTGTACTGAACGCAGGCGCTGTAGCACAGTCCCACCGTCCAGCCGTTGTACCGCGACAGAAATCTGTCGTAGTATCCCTTGCCGTACCCCAGACGGTAACCCCATCTGTCAAAGGATAGTCCCGGCACAATGCAGATCGGCCTTCCGGTAAAGTCATAGATTCTGCCGGGATCCGCCTCCGGTTCACGCACTCCGAATGTCCTCGGCTTAAGCTCATCAAGAGATTCGATAAAATAAAAATCCATCTCCCGCGTGCCGTCAATGCATCTCGGACAAGCCACACGTTTGCCGTCGGTCAGAGCCGCGGTGATTATTGTTTCGGTATTTACCTCAATACCGGTTGAAACATAGGTCAGTATCACATCGCTGCGGGTATAGGACGTGCTGTTAAGAAACGAATCCGTTATCAACCCGTCCATGGACTGCTTGACAGCAGGGTCAAGCTCGGAGCGCATACGCTTGATACTTTGTCTGAGACCGGTTTTAACGCACCGTATATCTTCCTTCATGTAATCATTCACGGCTGATACACCGCGTCGGAAACAGCCGTGGCTTTTTCCGGCCCCATCAGCACATTGACCAGCTCACAACCGAAATTCACAGCGTAACCCGCGCTCTTCGCGGTGGTGATGCCGTCGTCGGTGATGACCGGTTTATCGGAAACCTTGCGGCAGTTCAGCTCGCTCTCATAGCCCGGGAAACAGGTGGCGTATCTGCCTCTAAGATAGCCGTTGTGTCCCAGAATCGAAGGCGCCGCGCAGATCGCCGCGATGTGTATGCCGTTTTCCCAGCAGTATTCCAGCGCCGCCTGAACGTACTCGGATTTTTCCAGATTCAGCGTACCCGGCATTCCTCCCGGCAGCACCAGCATTTCCGCGTTCGCCATGTCCATCTCCTTGGCGGTGATGTCGGCAGCCACCACGATTCCGTGAGAACCGCGAACCGCTTCCCCTGTAACGCCGACAGTCATAACATCGGCACCGGCACGTCTGAGCATATCAACCGGCGCAAGAGCTTCGACTTCCTCGAAGCCGTCCGCAAGCATAACATAAACCATAAACTTATCATTCCTTATCAATATGTGGATATATCTATATTATAACACTGTTCTGACATATGGCAATAAATAAAATCAAAAAAAATTCAGTTTTTCCATATTATTCAGTCAAGAGCAAGTCCGAAATAGGGTGTTCTGATACCGTCAAGCGTGGTCAGCGACACAGGATTCTTTCCGTCGTTGCGGCAGATAACGGCAAAATCGACTATTTCGCCGAATTTCTCGAAGAAAGCATCATATACGGGAAGTCTGAAAACGAATTTTCCCGCTCTGGGATAGCTTTTCAGAATTCTGCTGAGCAGGGTCGGGGCAAAATGCTCCTTCACGATCAGCTCGGTAATGAATACCGTTCCTTCCTCAAGGCTGCAAAAGGCATAACCGAAATCGCCGCCGTAGGAAAGGGTAATGATATGCCCGCCGGCGTGTTCGTGGCTGCTGACCGCGTATCGGAGGGCATTGCTGTCCCATATGGCGAAACCGTCCCTGTCCACCAGCATGTCGCGGCGAAAGGCATACACCTCGCTGAGTTTCATCATGGTTTCGCGCACGCTGTCAGGAACCTTCATTGCCCCCCTGCTCAGAAAGGCCAGATCGGAACGGTCGAGATAGACAACCCGGTTCTTATAGCATTTCTCAAATCCGTAACGCCCGTAATATCTGAAAAGCCTCGGCTCCGCCGGCACTGTCACAGAATATTTCAGTTTACGTACCTGCCCCAGCTTCTGGGCTGTTTCTATCAGTTCGCGCATGATTCCCTGCCGGCGGTAATCCGGACGGGTACAGGCGGCATAGATATACTGCGAAGGAACAAGCCCTCCATCCTCCGATATGCTCACAGGCAGCAGGTGAAGCATAGCCACCGGACGGCGTACCGTTTCGTCCACATAAACCAGACAGTTTTCCGGAACATACCGATTTTCAAAGAAGTAGCGAATGTATTCGGTGGAATCTCCGAAGCAGGTGCGCCACAGCCTTTCCAGATCGCTTCTCATGCTGTCCTGAGGAAATACTATCATGCAGCCGTGTCACTCCTTGTCAATGTTGGCATTATAAGAGAGATGAAATATCCTCCGCGCTGAATTTCTCCAGCAGGATATCGGGATAATAGGACAGCTTTGCCTTGCGCAGGCCTTCCTTGCCCATATCCTCCTCGCGATTGATGAATTCATAGCCCGAAAGGCGGTTCATGGCAAACTGATTGTTGATCATGGTGTAAGCGCCGTCGAATCCGGTGTCGGCTTTTTCAAAATGGGTGACAAACACCCTGTCATTCACCGGTTCGCCAAGGGTGAAGGCAACCATCCTGCCGCCGACGCGGAGCAGTCCGCCCATCATTCCCAGATATTCAAAATATCGAAGTGCGTTCGCAATGGCTGTGTTTTCCATGCACAGCTCCACCGCCTCGTCCTGATCCTGCCCCGCGATAGCCTTTTCGAGCTGACGGGAGGCAAATTCCATACATTCGCCGGTATTCCCGGGCGTGATGTCCTCATACCGCCAGTCGGGATAACTGCGCATGAATTTGCTGATGTGGTTGCGCTTGGCATGGAATTTTTTGCCGGCGAGATGAACGAGATGCTCCGAGCGGTAGATATAATCAAAGTCGCCCCGCTGCTCTTCAAAGGCAAATTCGCCGGGGAAGGCCGCGCGAAGCTCGTCGCACTGCCATTTTTCCGCGCAGTAAATCATAAGACGTTCCCCGCGGCTCGCCGCGTCCTCACGAAGGGCGGCGACAGCCATTTTAATATCGTACTTCTTACCCATCGGGTACATGAAGTAGGTTCCATCTTCTTCATTGAGTCCGCGTATCAGAAGGCAGTCACCTAAACGCGCCACTTCCGTGGAATACCGCCCCTTCCAGAGCCACAGCGTCGCAAAGGTACAGAAGCAGCCGAAGTATTGGGTACCTTCAAATATTCCGTCGATCCACAGCTTGTCCTCAAGCGTGGGTTCATGAAAGTCAAGCATATTCTGTCGTCCTACCGTTCGTTAAATCAGGCTGTCCTGTACGGCGTTCCAGATTTCATCCGCAATATCCTGAATATCTCTGGGATTCTCACCGTCGCTGCATGAGATCAAATGCCACCCCAGCTTCTGCGCCGCATACAGAGCGGACTGCCTGCATTGGGTCTGGAATGAAAGATTCGCCTCGTGAATGTCCTTGCGGGATTCATCGCCGCTGTACCTGCCGGACATCAGCCGCTGCGACACCTGCGGCGGCATATCAAGATAAATCACCACGTCGGGCGAGGGCAGTTCCAGCAGTCTGAATTCATAATCCTCCAGCCAGCTCAGAAAATAATTCCATTGCTCCTGCGGGAGCTTGGTCATCTGGTAGACCGCGTTGGAGGTGGCATAGCGGTCGGCGAGAATATTCACGCCGCTCTGGTAATCGCCCTGCCAGTGCTTCTTGTAGGCGGCATACCTGTCCACCGCGTAAAAGCTGGAAGCGGCATAGGCGTTGACCGCGTCGGGAGAATGTCCGAATTCGCCGGCGAGATAGCTCTTGACCAGTGAAGCGGAGGGTTCGGCGTAATTCGGGAAGGAAATATGCCGCACGGCATGTCCTTCCGCAAGCATTCTGTCTCTCAGCAGCGCCGTCTGGGTTCCCTTGCCGCTGCCGTCCAGCCCTTCCATCACGATAAGATTGTGTTTTCTCATGTATCAAACACTCCTTAACCGCTTTATTATATCAAATTATCCTCTGCTATACAATAGAAAGCGCACGAATTTTCAATCTGTTAATAAAATCAGATGAATTCGTGCGCTTTTATTTTTTACTTGATCGCTGTACCTTCCGGAACGATATCGTCCACGAAGATCACCTGACATCCGCAGGCGTTATTGGTGGCGGCCAGCAGCATGCCGTTGCTCTGCACACCCGAAAAACGCGCCGGCGCAAGGTTGGCGACAACGATAATCTTTTTGCCGACAAGCTGTTCGGGGGTATAGTCGTGCTTGATGCTGGACACAATGACGCGCTCCTTCAATCCGTCAAAGAGGGTGAGCTTCAGGCAGTTGGCAGACTTGCGGATTTCCTGTGCCTTTACAATCTTGCAGACGCGCAGATCGATCTTGGAGAAGGTATCGATGTCGATTTCTTCCTTGATGTCGGCCACAGGGTCAGGATCGCCGTAAACCTTCTCGGGAACGGCTTCTTCCTCCACAGGGGGCTTGTCCAGCTCCTTCTCTTCTTCGGTCTGGGGGTAGGAGAAATCCAGCAGTCCGACGTAGCGCTCCGGCTCGATGGCATAGAGAAAGAGGTAAAGGCGGGGGCCTTTCTCCTTGTCGATGAGCAGCTTATAGACGCTCTTGAAGAAAGCGCCTTGCAACTTTTTCAGCTCCTTGTCGGTCATGGCGTTCACGTCGAACACCTGCTTGGGAATGTCGTAAAGCTGCGTGTTCAGCTCGTCGAGACTGTATCCTCCCTTGGCGAGGTAGTCGTGAAGCAGCTCTATTTCCTTCTTTTCCTCGTTGGAGAGAGAATTGTAAACCTCGAAATTGCGGGTGGCGCGGAGCTTGTTGACCTGATCGGGGGCACACTGCTCCAGCCAGTACTTTGCCCTGTCGAGGCGGTCGGCAAACTGCTCGTACTTGTAAGGGGTGCCGATCTTTTCAAAGACGGTTTCCAGCATGGGAATATTGAAGTCCACAACAGACCCAAGCTGCACCAGCAGGCTCATAGGAACGGTTTCAATCGTGCGGTCGCCGATAGTGGTGTTGAACATGATGGATTTCACATAATCATCCGCAGTACCTTCCCTGACCGCGTTATACATCTTGTCGAATTCAAAATACTGCCGCAGGATGCCGTCGTCAAAGCAGAAGTCAAACGCCTTGAGCGGTTCCGTCTTGGAATAAAGCCAGAGAATGACCTCCGGCTGGTATATCTTCATCAGCGCGTCGGGGGTGAGATTCAGTCCCGAGGAGCCGGACATCTTGCCGGTCGTACCCTTGATGCCGATGAATTCGTACCCTTGGAAGATCGGCGGCTCGTAGTCGAAGATGGCCTTGGAAATCTCCTTGCTGGTGTCGTAGCTGCCGTTGACGGTGGCGTGATCCTTTCCGCCGGGTTCAAAGTCAACGCCCTCATACATCCAGCGCATCGGCCAGTCGATCTTCCACGCCAGCTTGCAGTTGTGTTCGGTGTGGAAATTGAAGCTGCCGTGATGGCCGCACTCACATTCGTACTCGGCAGTCATGGTTTCCTCGTCGAAGGAGGTGATTTTCGTGGTGTCCTTGCCGCAGGAATGACAGTAGATACCGACCGGGAAATAGGCCTCTCTCTCCCCTTCCTGCGCATCCTGCGTGCGGTGGCTGTCGAGAATGTCGAATATCTCGCCGCGGTGCCGGATGGCGTGAAGGACGTATTCGGTATATTTGCCGCTGCGGTACATCTCCGACTGATAGCGGTAATCCATTTCTATGCCGAATTTTTCAATAGAGGTCATAAATTCCTTCTCGAAATATTCCGCGTAGTTTGCCGCATCAGAATCGGTAAAAGGATTTTTGACATCGACATAGGGCTTTCCTATGTACTTTTCAAAATCGCTGTCCACCTTGGCGACGTTGACCGGCACCTTTCTCAGCCGGTCAAATTCATCCCACGAAAAGAGCAGTCTTGCCTTTTTGCCCTTTGCTCTGAGAGCACGGACAACAAAGTAGCTGGTAGCGATATCGCGGAAATTGCCGATATGAATCGAGCCGGAAGGACTGATACCCGCCGCGCAGACGTATTCTTGCTTATCGGGGTTGCGCTCGATAATGCGCTGTGCTATTTCTTCTGACCAATGCATTGTTCCATTCTCCTCAAAAATCAATTAACATATATTCTACTTCAAATGGTCAAAAAAGTCAATATAATAATTTTAAAGTGTCCTGAGTCCCTTCGGATATCGGTTTTTCAGCCTGCCTCCCGAGCACTTGCCGAAGCCTGTAACGGTGTCTCCGCAGGCAACGGCGGCGTATCCTTTCAGCTGACAGTTTACAGGGATTTCCTCGCCGTGAAGGAAGGCGGCAAGTTCATGAGAATCCGGCTGTAACGACACAACGGAGCGGCATTCCTCCCCCTGTGCCGCCATAAACAGCGCGTGCGAAGGTTCTATCCGGTTCTTCATGCTCTCGCCCAGCAGCACGCCGGCACGGAGAACGCCCAAACCTTGCGTGCGGGGCAGTCCTTCCGGCAGAAGATAAAAGCTCTCCCCTATCCTGCGGATAGGGCCGTAAGGAGACACAGTAAAACAATCACGGAAAAACTTCTCCGCGCGGTCTTCTTCCTCGGTTTGTCTGCCCGGGCGGGTTTCCCCGTAGTTTCCTCCCGCAGAATCTCCATCTTTGCGCAGTCTGGCCGCAAAATGCCCTTCTCCTCCGTCCATCGGAAATATCCTTCGGGTCAGGGTGAGGTCGTATTTTTCGCTGCGGTCAAATCCGGGGCGGCCGAACGAAACGCCGCTTGTTGCAAGGGAAAAATCCGGATGGCTGTCGAGAAACGCCGCAACGACGTCCTCGTTTTCCCGGAAGGAAAAGGTACAGGTGGAATAGACCAGCACACCGCCGTCCCGCAGGCATTTCGCCGCGCTGTCGAGAATAGCGAGCTGCCGCACCGCACAGGCCGCGGAGTGCTCCGGCGACCAGTCGGCCACCGCCTGCGGATCCCGGCGGAACATGCCTTCTCCTGAACACGGCGCGTCCACCAGCACTTTGTCAAAGAATCCGCTCAGTCCTTCGGCCAGTCTGTCGGGGTGGGCAGAGGAAACCGAACAGTTGCGGATTCCCATTCGCTCCACATTGGAAAGAAGAATCTGCGCACGCTTGCGGATATATTCATTGCTCCAGAGCAGACCTTTTCCGTTTAGCAGAGCGGCAATCTGCGTGGACTTTCCTCCCGGCGCGGCGCACATATCCAGTACCCTGTCGCCCGGCTTCGGGTCGAGAATTGTAACGGCCGACATAGCGGAAGGTTCCTGAGAATAAATCGCCCCGGCGTGGTGCCAAGGCGAATTGCCTATGCTGATATCCTCGGCATCAAGATAAAATCCGCTGTAGGAAAACGGACATTTGCTGAGCGGGAGTCCAAGCCTTCCGACCTCGGTCAGGTCATATTTCAGGGTGTTGACACGAATGCCCTTTCTATGCGGATCGTTCATGCAGGCTTCAAATGCATCGTATTCACCGCCCAGCATTTCCCTCAAATCGTTTAAAAACGCAGTGTGAAGTTTTATTCCGGATCACCAACCTTTGCGTTCTGCGTCAAAGTTTTTCTTTCCAATACCGCATTTCCGTTCAGTGTGGCAACCGTATTATTCTTTCCCACTACTATGTAATCAAACAGACTCACTCCGATACCCCTCAGCGCATCGGAAACTCTGGTGGCAACAGTGAAATCCGTCTTACGGACAATTCCCGTTGCTTTAATGTAATTTCTCGCAAGCAAAACATGGGTGGTGTTCGTTCCCATCACCATCCGGATAACCGTTCTGATATCAATATCCTCGGCGGAAATATAACCTTCCTGCAAATAGTGCCAGTTCAGCATACACTGTTTGTTGTCTATAAATATCACCATCAGTCGTTCCGTCTGAGAATAAGCCAGTTTTCTGACAGCGAATTCCGAAATATTCCCTGTCCCAATGATGAATTCATTCTGTCTGCGATCTTCCCTGTATGCTTCCATAAGTTCATCAAACATACTCAGGAACAGCGCCGTATGCTCCCCGACGCCTTCCACCTGCATCAACTGCTCCGTCCCGGCGCAGAATACGCCTTCAAGACTGCCGAATCTGTCCAGAAGCTCATGCGCAAGTTCATTTGTATCCTTCTGAGGAATAGTATAAAACAGAATCAATTCAAGGATATTGTGTTCCTCAAAGCCATCCAATCCCTCTCTGATAAAGCGTTCTTTCAGCCGTTCTCTATGACCGACATGCTTTTTACCGTCTAAAGGCATACAATCATTCCTTAATCCTTTCTGGATTCAATCATTTCCCGCAAAACCGGAAGCATCGCCGAAGCGAGGTAGAGTGAACCGCAAACCACAATCGCGGCTGTTTCATCTGTCATATCCAGCGCAATGGAAGCAGCTTTTTTCAAACTGTCCACCGGCTTGACGGTGACATCCTCCCGGGCAAACTGTTCAGCGCAGACCGCAAGCTCCTTAGCACTGAGCCCCCTCGGGCTGTCGGGTGTGACCGTCAGCACCATATCAAAACGCGGAACAATCTCGGACAGCGCCGCTTCGTACGCCTTGTCACGCAGCATGCCGATGATGCCGACAATGCTTCTGCCGCCCAGCAGCGCATCGATCGATCCGCAGAGCGCCGCTATGCCGTCGGGATTGTGCGCTCCGTCCACCACCACAAGAGGATTATGTGAAATGATATCGAACCGCGCCGGAATCTTCGCTTTGGCAATGCCGGCTACGATCTTGTCATCCGGGAGTTTCAGGCCGTATTCATTCAGTTCCCTCGCCGTGTTGATAACGGTTACGGCATTTTCCACCTGATGCGGGCCGGCAAGCGGCACCATAAAGCGCAGGCCGCCGTAGACCGCTTCCGTCATGGTGGGCAGCATGGTCCTGACCGTAACGGTGTCCATGCCGCTGACAATCAGAGGACTTCCCAGCTCCGCGCATTTTTTCTCGATGACCGAAACGGCGGCCTGATTCTGATTGGGCGCAAGCACGACGGGGCATCCCGGCTTGATGATGCCGGCTTTCTCCGTCGCGATTTTATGTACCGTATCCCCCAGAATGTCGGTGTGATCCAGCGATATCTTGGTGATAACGGAGCAAAGAGGCTCTTTGATGACATTGGTGGAATCGAGTCTGCCGCCCAGCCCGCATTCCAGCACCACCACATCGCATTCCTTCTGAGCGAACCAGAGGAAGGCGACGGCGGTGATCAGTTCAAACTGGGTGAGGCTGCAACCGGATTTTTCCAGAAGATCGTTGACCGTGCGGACTTTTGTCATAAGCCCGGCAAATTCCTCCTCGCTGATCATCTCTCCGTCCACCATGAAGCGCTCGCGGAAATCAATGACAAAAGGGGAAGTGAAAAGGCCGGTTCTATATCCCGCGCCGGTCAGAATGGAAGCCAGCATGGTGCAGGTGGAGCCTTTGCCGTTGGTGCCGGCGACATGAATGAACCGGAGCTTGTCCTGCGGGTTTCCGAGGTAGGTCATCATCTTGGTAATGCGTTCCAGCCCCGGCTTGATGCCGAATTTCTCGGTGGAGTCCACATAGGCTCTTGCTTCTGTATAATTCACAAAAACACCTCGTTCAAGCGGTATTCCGACGTCTTCGCAAGGAATTGACGCCGGAATACGCTGTGCAGAATGTGAAATGGTTTGTATTATCTGAATTTTTCCATGGTTTCGAGAATGATCGCCTTGCGTTCCTCCGCCTTGGCGAGCTTGGTGCGCTCCGCTTCAATGACATTCGCGGGCGCTTTGGAAACGAATTTCTCGTTGGCGAGCTTGCCTTGCAGCACGGTGATGTCCTTCTCGGCTTTTTCAAGCTCCTTGTTCAGACGCGCCAGTTCCTTATCCTTATCCACCAGCTCGTCGAGCGGAATAAGAATCTTCGCACCGTCGGAAATGATGGTGACCGCGCCCTCAATGGAGAAGCTCTCCCCTACCTCAACAGCGCTTGCCGAAGCCAGCTTGTCAAAGAATTTCGCGCCATGGGTGAAGGTATCTCCGTAGGCGGTTTCGATGTAGATGTGCGCCTTCTTGGAGGGAGGAACATTCATCTCGCTGCGGCGGGTGCGGATGGCTTTGATCGCCGACATAATGCGCTCCATCTTGGCCGCTTCCTCGCCGAAAACGAAATCTTCTCTGTATTCCGGCCAGCTTGCCAGCATGAGCGTTTCACCTTCGTGGGGAATGATGGTGAAGATTTCCTCTGTAACAAAGGGCATGAAGGGATGCAGCAGCTTGATGATGTCGGTGAGAACATAGAGCAGCACGGCGCGGACGTCGGCAGCCGTCTTGCCGCCTGCATTCAGGCGGGTCTTGGCCAGCTCGATATACCAGTCGCAATAGCAGTCCCAGATGAAGTCATAGAGCTTGGCAACCGAAACGCCGATGTCGAAATGCTCCAGATTTTCGGTCATTTCTTTGATCAGGGTGTTGAGCCGGTCGAGAATCCACTTGTCTTCCAATTCCAACTGATCGGGAATGCCCGGCATGTCGCCGTCCTCGACGTTCATCATGACGAAGCGGGAGGCATTCCACAGCTTGTTGGCAAAATTGCGGCAGGCTTCCACCTTCTTTTCGCTGTAGCGCATATCGTTGCCGGGGCTGATGCCGTTGACCAGCGAGAAGCGGAGGGAATCCGCGCCGTATTTATTGATGATCTCCAGCGGATCGACGCCGTTGCCCAGCGACTTGGACATCTTGCGGCCTTCTCCGTCTCTCACGATGCCGTGAATGAAGATGTTTTCAAAGGGCGCTTGGTTCATATTGTGAACGCCGGAGAAAATCATTCGGGCAACCCAGAAGAAGATGATATCGTAGCCGGTGACAAGTGTGCTTGTCGGGTAGAAGAAATCAAGGTCTTCCGTCTTATCCGGCCAGCCCAGCGTGGAGAAGGGCCAGAGCGCCGATGAGAACCATGTGTCAAGGGTGTCCTCGTCCTGATGAATGCGGGTGCTTCCGCAGTGGCAGCATTTGTCGGGCGCGGTTCTGGAAACGGTGATCTCGCCGCAGTCGTCACAGTACCACGCGGGGATTCTGTGCCCCCACCAGAGCTGTCTTGAAATACACCAGTCGCGGATATTCTCCATCCAGTTGTAATAAATCTTGTCGAATCTTTCGGGGACGAAATTCGCCTCGCCGCTGCGAACCGCTTCAATCGCCGGCTCCGCGAGGGGCTTCATTTTAACGAACCACTGCTTGGAAACTCTCGGCTCGACGATGGTCTTGCAGCGGTAGCAGGTGCCGACATTGTGCTTCATCGGCTCGATCTTCACAAGGAAACCGCCCGCTTCCAGATCGGCGACAATCGCCTTGCGGCATTCCTCGCGGGTCATACCTTCGTATTTGCCGCCCTGCTCATTGATAGTCGCGTCCTCGTTCATCACGTTGATGACGGGAAGGTTGTGGCGCAAGCCCACTTCGAAGTCGTTCGGGTCGTGGGCGGGCGTGATCTTCACAACGCCGGTTCCGAAGTCCATCTCGACATATTCGTCCGCGACAATCGGAATTTCCCTGTTATAGAGGGGCAGAATGACATTCTTTCCGATGAGGTGCCTGTAGCGCTCGTCCTCCGGATGAACCGCGACGGCGGTATCGCCGATCATGGTTTCGGGGCGGGTGGTGGCCAGCTCCAGATAGCCGCTGCCGTCGGCCAACGGGTAGCGCAGATGCCAGAAGAAGGCGTCCTTCTCCTCAAATTCCACTTCCGCGTCGGAGATGGAGGTCTTGCAATGGGGGCACCAGTTGATGATGCGCTCGCCGCGGTAGATCAGGCCTTCCTCGTACATCTTGTTGAAAACCTCGGTAACCGCCTTGGAGCAGCCTTCGTCCATGGTGAAGCGCTCGCGGTCCCAGTCGCAGGAGGAGCCCATCTTCTTGAGCTGGGTGACAATCCGGCCGCCGTATTCCCTTTTCCAGTCCCAGACCTTTTCGAGGAATTTCTCTCTGCCAAGATCCTCCTTGCTGAGGCCTTCCTTGCGCAGCTTCTCCACCACCTTGACTTCGGTCGCAATGGCGGCGTGGTCGGTTCCCGGCAGCCACATGGCGCAGTAGCCCTGCATTCTTCTCCAGCGGATAAGAATGTCCTGAAGCGTATTGTCCAGCGCGTGGCCCATGTGGAGCTGTCCCGTAATGTTGGGAGGCGGCATCATGATGGTATAGGGCTTCTTGCTGCGATCGATCTCGGTGTGGAAATAGCCCTTTTCCAACCAGTTCTGATAAATTCTGTCTTCCGCTTCCTGCGGCTCGTAGATTTTCGGCATTTCCTTTGCCATACGTATCAGTTCCTTTCAGAATTTTTATCGGGATAAACGCTTTTTCACGAGCGCTGGCGATACCTGACGGAAAAACAAAAAGTCCGCCGCAAGACGAAAAAACTTCGTCTCAGGGCGAACCTAAAATGTCCGTGATACCACCTGAATTTGCATAATCCTTCCGGGATGCTGCACACTCTGCCGGATACGGGACTGTTTCCTCAAACAATCCGATACCGCCTTCTATGATAACGGTGAAGCTCCGTTGGAGTCTACTAAGGTTCTTCCTCGCAGGGCGGTATTCCATAACCAGCTCCCGCCATTCAAAACCCGTTCAGTCCAAAGCTCCGAGGCTACTTCACTGCCGCCTGTGTCAAGACTCGCACCTTCCGTCTTTTCTCTGACGCAACCGTTCATCATGAACGGAACGCTGACGCGGTATGACAGTTACTACTCCTCATCAAAGCCTTATCCAAATATTAAGTGCATTATAGCACCTGAATTATGATTTGTCAATATGCAGAAACAAAAAACTATCAAAAAATTCAATCACTCGGCGTTTTCCCAGTTGTGGAAAACATTCTGCACGTCGTCATTATCCTCCAGCATGTCAAGGAGCTTCTGCATCTTGACCGCAGCTTCTTCATCTTCAATGGAGGAATAGGTATCCGGCACCTGTTCCACATCGGCGGAAACAAACGTATATCCCTTCTCTTCCAGAGCCGCGACGACAGCGCTGAAATCAGCCGGTTCGGTGTAAATCTCGAATGCGTCGCCCTCCGCCTGAAAGTCGGAGCAGCCCGATTCAAGAGCGTCCTCCATCATCTGATCTTCTTCAATCTCGCCGTCCTCATTATCAATGACGATGACGCCCTTCTCATTGAACATAAATGAAACGCAGCCGGTTGTGCCGAGATTGCCGCCGAATTTATCAAAATAATGCCTGAGATCCGCCGCCGTCCTGTTGCGGTTATCGGTCAGCGTTTCCACAATAACGGCAATTCCGCTCGGGCCGTAGCCTTCATAGGTAAGCGATTCATAGGTCTTGCCGTCGTTTTCGCCCGACGCTTTTTTGATAATGCGTTCGATGTTTTCATTCGGCACGTTGTTCGCCTTTGCCTTGGCTATGCAGTCACGGAGCTTGGCGTTGGCATTCGGATCGGCGCTGCCGCCTTCGCGAACCGCAATGGCAATTTCGCGGCCGATCTTGGTGAATATCTTTGCTCTGGCGCCGTCTATTTTTTCTTTCTTTCTCTTGATAGTGCTCCATTTGGAATGTCCTGACATTGGATGAAGTCCTCCTGTGAATTAATATATTCAATCCTATTTATTATAATACCGTCAGGGTGTTTTGGCAAGTCCTATTTTATTTTTTTGATATACAACAAATTAATTCATTCGCCGATGAAAAAAATAATATAAAACATACATTTTTTTAAAATTATATATTTACAAATTGTTTTTTTTTTGCTATAATACATTTGAGCAGGTTTACTTGCAATTTTCATTTACAGAAAGGACATTTACTATGGACAATCAGAACAATCAGAACGGTTACACCAATTTCAACGGTTATCAGGCCCCGCAGGCTCCCGTGCAGCAGCCCAACGCCGTCCCGAATCCGACTCCCATCCAGCAGAATCCCTATCAGCCTGTGAATTATCAGCAGACTGCCTACAATCCCTATCAGGTGCCGGTTCAGCAGCCGAATAAGCACAAGAGTCTTGTTCTCGGCATTCTGGCAATCGTTATCCCGATTATCAGCTGTTCCTATCTCTCTCCCATCGGTCTGATTCTCGGTCTGATCGGCGTTATCCGCAACAAGAAATCCGCTGTTTCCTGGGTAGGTCTGGTTATCAGCATTCTTCTGGTCGCTTTCCTTTGCTTTGTCATTTATCTGGCGATTGACCCGGACAGATACAGAGCATTCCTTGAGTCCTCCGGCGTCTATTCGGACGAACAGATCGACGCAACCCTCCGTCAGATTTACGGCTTTATCGTTTCTGTTTTCTGACAGTAAAGTTGATCGGTTGCACTTCATCGGTGAAATGTAAGAGGACAGTTGAATGAACAATCAAAACAATTCCACAAATTACGCGAGCAGCACCCCCGTTGATTCGGTGACGAGTAGCGAGTATGTTCAGAATATGCCTGCTCAGGAAGTCAATTCTCCGTTCATCAGCGATAATTCCTACATGACATACCCTCCGTATGCAGTTCAGGATGACGGAACCAGTAAGATACTCGGCATACTTTCGGTTATTTTTTCTGCTGTCGGACTGTGTTGCTGCGGCATTCAGTTCAGCGTAATAGGGGTCATCATGGGTATCGTTGCAATGATACAGGCAAAAAAATGCATGCAAAAGTCAAGTCTGGGTCTGACAGGCGTCATTCTGGGCGCTGTTTCGGTTTTGCTTTACATTATTTTCATGATCGCTTATTTTTCATTGATTATTTCTTCTATCTCTGACCTTGGAGGCTCTTTTGACAGCTTGTTTTAATCAGGCACAGTTCTGTTTCAGAAAGGAACATTATTAATTTGGATAACGATCTTCTTAACAAAACTCCGGATAATTCCGCAGACGCCGCTGCAAAAACCGCTGACGGAGGCATTCCGTTCCCCGGACAGCCCCAGCAGCAATTCCAACCCCAGCAGCAGCAATTCCCCCAGCAGACAGCGGGTGTTCCTCCCGTAACTCATCAGTATTATCAGTATACACCCGTCAATCCCGCACTCGTTTCTCAACAGAATACAGCGGACGGTTTTGCCATTGCTTCTCTGATCTGCTCACTGGTCGGTCTGGTATGCTGCTGCACACTGGTGCCGTCGCTTCTGGCGGTGATTTTCGGTGCGGTTTCAAAAGCAAAAAATGACGGAACACGCCCGACGGGTATGTCTACCGCAGGATTGATTCTCGGAATTATCGGAATGATTCTCAATGTCATCATTCTTTTTGCTATGTTCTACGGCGACTGAATACTAACGCAATCGCATTTTTCTCATCAAAAACCGGCTTTGTATCCGCGGTGATACAAAGCCGGTTTTATTTATTCTACTCTATTCGCTCAAAGTCCTCCGCCCCGTGTTTGCAGAGAGGACATACAAAGTCTGCCGGAAGCACATCGCCTTCATAAATATAACCGCATATCTTGCAGCGGAAGCCTTTTGCTGCGCTTGCCTGCGGCTTCGGCTTGACATTGGCGTGATAATAATTGTAGGTCATGGCTTCGTTGTCACCCAGAACCCCGCAGTCGGACACACGGGCGATGAACATGGTGTGCGTGCCAAGATCGACGCTGGAAACCACCCAGCCGCTGATGAAGGCGCAGGCGTATTCGGTCAGCCGGATAAGACCGTTTCCGGTGCGGACAGCTCCTTCAAAGCCGTCGAACTTGTCTGCGGTTCGTCCGCTCTGGAATCCGAATCTCTCGAAAATACCGAAGGGCGCAGTTACGTCGATAATGCTGATATTGAATTTGTTGGTGGCGGCAATCATATCATGGGTATAGTTCTGCTTGTTGACCGTCACCGCGACGCACATCGGCGAGGAAGTCACCTGAACGACAGTGTTGACAATGCAGGCATTGTCCTTGCCGTCCTGATGAGCGCTCAGCACAAAAAGACCGTACTGAATTTTCTGCAATGCTTTTGTATCCATAATAACACCTCTTCTAAAAAAAAGTAGAATAAAGACTTGATCAGCTTTCCGCGTTGAAAATCTTCTGACAGTAGCGCACGGAAGCCATTGCGTCGCGGCAATAGGCATCCGCTCCGATCTGCATGGCGTATTCCTCGGTCAGAACCGCGCCGCCCACGAAAATCTTTACACCGGGGGCTTCTTTGCGCAGAAGCCGTATGGTTTCTTCCATGCGGACGACGGTGGTCGTCATTAACGCGCTGAGTCCGACCGCCTTGATGTCATATTTCAGGGCGTTTTCAAGCACGGTTTCGGCGGGAACGTCCCTGCCGAGATCGAGCACCTCAAAGCGGTAGTTTTCCAGCAGCACCTTGACGATGTTTTTGCCGATATCGTGAATATCGTCCTTGACGGTCGCGAGAATGACCTTTCCGTTCTTTTCGTCTGAACCGGAGCCGGCGAGCGCGTCCTTAAGCACCTCGAAGGAAGCCTTCGCCGCCTCCGCACTCATGAGCAGCTGGGGAAGGAATACCGTTCCCTTTTCAAATCCGTCCCCCACTTCATTCAGCGCGGGAATCAGCTCTTCAGTGATGAGTGTCATCGGGTCGGATACTTCCCCCGAAGTCAGCTTGTCGCGCACGATGGAAGCCGAAACTTCCCCCAGCCCCGAAATAATCGCTGATTTCAGCGACATAGAAGCAGCCGGCTTCTGGGCTGGCGCGTCGGCGGCCGCGCTGTAGACCGAGATATACTCCCCGCACGCAGGATCAAAGCCGCGAAGAGCACGGTAGGAGTAGTAGGCGTTCATCATGGCTTCGGATTTCGGATTGATGATGGCGCAGTCCAGACCGGCATTCAGAGCGCAGGTGTAAAAAACCGCATTGATGACCTCGCGCTTGGGAAGACCGAAGGAAATGTTCGACACGCCGAGCGTCGTGCAGACACCGAGTTCTTCCTTGACCCGCCGCAGGGTTTCCAGCGTCACGTTGGCGGAATCAGGCTCTGCGCTGACCGTGAGCGTCAGTCCGTCGATGATGATATCCTTCCGGCTGATGCCGTATGCGGCGGCGGTTTCAATGATTCTGCGGGCAACGGCGACCCTTCCCTCGGCGGTAGGCGGAATGCCGCTCTCGTCCAGCGCCAGACCGACAACCGCGCCGCCGTACTTCCTCACCAGAGGGAAGACCGCCCGCATGGATTCCTCCTTGCCGCTGACGGAATTGATCAGCGGCTTGCCGTTATAGCGGCGGAGCGCCTGTTCCATGGCGTCGGTATCTGACGTGTCGATCTGAAGCGGAAGGTCGGTGACTCCCTGCAGCCGCGTCACTGCCTTCACCAGCATGGCCGGCTCGTCGATGCCGGGCATGCCCACATTGACGTCGAGAATCTGCGCTCCCGCCTCCTGCTGGGCAATTCCTTCGCCGAGAATGTAGGAAATCTCGTCGTTTTTCAGAGCTTCCTTGAAGCGCTTCTTGCCGGTGGGGTTGATGCGCTCGCCGACAATCAGCGGCTCCTCCCCTATTCTGACGGCGTGCGTGTAGGAGGAAACCATGGTGATTCCCTTATCGGAGGCCGCACGCGCCGGTATGTCCCGACAAAGGCCGATCATGGCACTCATATGCGCCGGAGTGGTGCCGCAGCAGCCGCCCATCACACTCAGACCGAGTTCCGCCGCCTTCCGCATGGAACCGGCAAAGGAATCGGGGTCAACGTCGAAATAAGTCGCGCCGTCCTTCTGCCTTGGGAGTCCCGCGTTGGGATTGAATATCAGCGGCAGCGAGGATACTTCGGAAAACTTCTGTATCACGGGATACAGCTCATCGGGGCCGAGTCCGCAGTTCAGTCCGTAAGCATCCACCCTGAGTCCTTCCAGCATGGCTGCGACCGCTTCGCAGTCCGCGCCGGTGAAGGTCTTGCCCGACGCGTCGAAAGCGCAGGTGACGAACACCGGAAGGGAGGTATTCTCCTTGGCAGCCAGCACCGCCGCCTTGACCTCATAGGTGGCCCCCATGGTTTCAATGAGAATCAGGTCGGCTCCCGCCTTTTCGCCGCAAACCGCCATTTCCGCAAAGAGATCATACGCTTCGTCAAAGGAGAGGTCGCCCATCGGCTCGATCAGCCTTCCGATGGGTCCCATATCCATCGCGATGTATTTGTCTCCGCCGTTCTCCGACTGTTCCCTTGCCGACTTCGCACAATTGATCGCGGCGGTTATCACCTGCTCCGGAGAACAGCCGCTGTCCTTGAGCTTGCAGCGATTGGCGCCGAAGGTGTTGACGGTGGCGATATGGCAGCCCGCGTCATAATATTGCCTGTGAACGGACGTAATGAGGTCGGGACGGGAAAGATTGAGAAGTTCCGGAAGATCGCCGGCTTTCAGTCCGCTGTTTTGCAGCATGGTTCCCATGGCTCCGTCGAAGAACAGTATCTTTTTGCCTAAAAGCTCCGTAATTTTTTTCATTGACATTCCACCTGTCTGAGGGAAAAATAAAGTTGAATTCACACCCGCCTGAAAAGGCAGCCCGTGTTGGGGCAGTCGGCGCATTTGCCGCTCGCGCAGCTTCCCCGCCGGCTTTTTCCTTCCCGGGAAAGGCCAATCACGGCGGACACCGATTTCATGGGGGTCATCTGCCCCCCGTCGCTCACGGCGATGCCGGCGTATTTATAGGCATTCAGATGTCCGGTCAGCGTCTGCTGGCATTCCAGAGGGAAGTCGCCGTAGCCGGGGCTGAACCTCGGCAGCAGGAAACAGCCTTCCGCCAGATAGCGGCTTTCCAGCGCGGCGCATTCGATGTCGCAGTACAGCTCGATCAAGGCCGCCGCCGCGCCCTGCAGCAGAACGGCATAGCTCATTCTGACTGCCGAATATCTTCCTATCAGCATATCCACACCGCTGCCCAGCGTCGCCGCAAAGAGCAGCGCCCTTTCGCACCCGGCAAGATGTTCCGCCAGCGAACGGCTGACAATTTCCAAGCCGTCGATGACGCAGACATTTCCGCTGACTGACAGCGAACATTCCCGGCTTACCGACTTGGGAAGGGATGCCTCCCCCGCCTGTTCCGCCGCTCTGACGGCGTCTGAAATGATTTTTTCATCACAGTCCTTGAAGCTGCGAACGCCGGAATATCTCAGCACCTCACGGATACTGACATCCGAATACCACCGTCCGGGCGTTACTTCATACATTTTCTGTCGGCACCCACAATGCAGGAAAGATTGGACATGATCTGTCCGGCTACGTCAGGCTTATTCATGGTGTAAAGATGAATGCCCCTGACACCGTTGGCAATGAGGTCAATGATCTGCTCGGTGGCATAGGCAATGCCGGCCTGCTTCATGGCTTCGGGATCGTCCCCGAACTTGTCCGCAATCCGGCGGAACCTCGTGGGAAGCGTGGCGCCCGACAGCTTGCAGCTGCGCACAATCTGGGCGGAATTGGTCATGGGCATGATACCGGCGATGATGGGAACATTGATGTTCTTTTTCAGCGCCCGGAACATGAAGCTGTAAAACGCGGTGTTGTCAAAAAACATCTGGGTGGTAAGGAAATCCACGCCGCAGTCCACCTTGGCCTTCAGATTGTTGAGATCCCGCTCCATGCTCTCACATTCCACATGTCCTTCCGGGTAACATGCCGCGCCGATGCAGAAATCGCCGTGCCGCTTGATTTCGGTCACAAGCTCGCTGGCGTAGGTGAAATCGCGGGACTTGTCTTTGTTTTCCTCCGGGATATCGCCGCGAAGGGCAAGAATATTCTCTATGCCATAGGCTTTCAGCTTTTCGATGGCGGCGGCGACTTCCTGCCGGTCGGAGGAGGCGCATGTGAGATGGGCAAGGGCTGTGTTTCCCGTGTCGTTTATGTAGCGTGCGATTTCCACCGTCTGCTGGGACGTGCCGCCCCCCGCGCCGTAGGTCACACTGACAAAGTCAGGGTTCAGGTCGCAGATGGCCTTGGCAACGGCCTTGGTCTTGTCTATATTCATGTAGCTTTTAGGCGGGAATATCTCACATGAGAAGATCGCCTGATTTTCTTTGATGATGTCCTTGATTTTCATATATTCACAATCCTTTGTCAATGAATCCTGCGTATTTCCTGCATCAGCCTTCCGATCGGAAGCCCCATCACATTGTAGTAGTCCCCGATAATGCCGCTGATGAAGACGGCGCCGCCGCCCTGAATGGCGTAACCTCCCGCCTTGTCGGCGTATTCTCCCGTGGCGATATACTCCCTGATCTGCCCCTCGCTCAGCGGATAGAAATGCACCTCGGTGGCTTCAACGAATTTGTTGACCGTGAGGTCGCTGTTGGCGATCGCCACTCCGGTATACACCGTGTGCGTCCTGTCGGACAGCTCCGAAAGCATTCTGTAAGCGTCCTCCGCGTCCTTCGGCTTGCCGAATTTTTGACCGTCCAGACTGACGATGGTATCCGCTCCGATGACAATGCTCCCCCTGCACCGGTCGAGTCGCGCGACGGCCAGCGCCTTCCTCTCGCTGAGTATCAGCGCCGCCACGCCCGGGTCCGTCTCCTCCGGGACAGACTCGTCCGCGTCGCTTGTCACCACTTCAAATTTCAGACCGGTCATTTCGAGCAGTTCTCTCCTTCTGGGAGAACCCGACGCAAGTATCAGTTTCATACCCTCACCCTTCCGCGGTTGCGATTCATTTCTGCCCTGTCCGTCATCAGTCTATCCGGAAATCCTCCGGGCGGAATTCCTTCAGGAGCGGCTGTTCCGCCGGCTCCCTGAGAGTAGGCTCATAGCGGAAGGCTCCGCAGGAGGAGCCGTTTTCGGTATTTTTGCCTTTTTCACATTTCATTGTATCCGGCTGTGTCTGATCTGCCGCATAATAAAGGCAGTATTTGCAGGCGGGATGGATGTTTTTTCCGTAGAATTTGCTGAGATTCATAGCAAAGCATTCTCCTTTTCGGACGGCAGACAGATCACACTCATCAGGCACATGACAAGCAGCGCGCCGCCGAAGCCTACCGACACACTTGAAAACGACGCTGGAATTACCTTCACATTTCCTGACACGGGCAGTACTGTCTCCGCGAAACAGGGCAATCGCAGCCAAAGCGACACCATAAGGCTGCAAAGCGCCCCCTGAACGGCTCTGGTGAAGATGTAGAGCGCCTTATCCGGGCGGACGGAAGGACAGACCGCAAAATTCTGAAAATGCACCGACAGCCCGCCGAAGCCCACGACAAAGGCGGTAAAGGGCAATCCTGCCTCCACCGAGCGAATGCTGCCCCCCGTCACTTCCATCAGGCAGGGAATCAGAATCGCCCCGGACGTTCCCATACCGCATTTTGCGGAAAGGGCGCCTATTGCGGCATTCACGCCCGTTAATTCCAGCATGGAAACCATCACCTGAAAGAGAATGATAAAGCTGCACATATGCAGCAGTGCAGAAGCGGTGCCGGCCGCCGACTTCACCATCGCGTCGGAGCGGGAGGAACCGCATGACGAATCGCGGGGGGTGGGAAAGCGAAGCCCGTCGTCCCTGCCTGACAGTAATCTGTATACTATACCGATTATTATACCCGAAATCGCCTGCGCTGTCAATATCATCAGACCAACTGTTTTATTTTTGTAAAGCTCCCCGCCCACCATGCCTATCGCAAAGCCCGGTCCCGCGCAAAACGCCATATTCACAAGCCGTTTTCCCTCGGCGGAAGTGATTCTGCCTTCCGATACAAGCGTTTCAGCGGCCTTCGCGCCGGCGGGATATCCCCCGATAAAGGATGTGAGCAGCGCGACGCCGCAGACGCCGGGCAGACCGAACAGGAGCCTTGCGGGTTTCTCCAGCAGAGTTCCCGCCGCCTCCGCCGCTCCGCTGTGCACGATATACTGCGACATGAACATCATGGGAAACAGCGACGGTATCACTCCCGCGCCGCAGATTTCAATTCCTCTGCGCACAGCCTCCGCCGCCCTGTCGGAATGAAGCAGCAGCAAAGCCGAGACCGCGACGGAAAGAACGGCGGCGGCAAAGGGAATGAATTTCCCTTCCGGTTTGATTTTTACATTTTCCAAAGCACTCACCTTCCGCAAAATGAATATGTGGTTCCACGCAAAAAAATAACGTGATATTCACGCGGGAAAAAGCATATGAATGAAACGACAGGGGTGAGCGCTATGAAAAACGAAGACAATTCCCTTTCCGACCGGTTTTTGCGGAAACTGATGAATACATCGCCCGACATCGGGCGGGGGGAATGCCGTATCACATTTGAAGTGGGCAGAGGACTGCTGATAGAGGGCTGCCGGGGTATTTTGGATTACAGCGACGAACAGATTTCCGTCGCGACCTGTTCGAGAAGCGTGATCATCGACGGGAGCTGCCTTTGCATCTGCCGCATGATCGACTGCACGCTGCTGATCTGCGGCAATATCCGCTCGGTCAGTTTTACATAACGGAGGTGCGCCCATGAGAGGACTCTTGAAAGAGATAATCTGCTTCGAAATAACCGGAGGCCCATCTGAACGGTTTCTCAACATCGCCAATCACCGCCGGCTCAATATTTTCAACATCAGCCGTCAGGGCGACAGAACTTTTGCCTTTACGCCGGCAAAGGAATACCCATCGGTTTGCGCGGCAGCTGCCAAAGCCGACACGGAGCTTGCCGTAGTATCACGTTACGGGCTGATTTTCCGTCTGAGAAAATACCGTGCCCGATGGGGATTTTTCGCAGGATTTGCAATATTCTGCCTGCTGATGTGGGTGATGTCGCTCTTTGTGTGGTCAGTGGATATTGAAAACCTTCCGGAGGAATACGCCGTCAGCGTGACCGACCTTCTGTACGAGGAGGGAATAAGGATAGGCGTTCTGGGCACATCCATTGACGGGGAAATGCTGGAGCTTTCTTTAGAGGAAAAGCTGCCTCAGTTTGACATGATAAAGGTTTCCCGCATGGGCTGCAAGGCGCGGGTGCAGTTCGACGCGGCCGTGCCGGTTCATCATCGGGTGGAGGAGAATTCCCCCTGCGACCTCATTGCGAGGGAAAGCGGTCAGATCGTATCGGCTACCGCTTCAAAAGGGACGATTTTTGTAAAGGAAGGCGATATCGTGGTACCGGGGGACGTGCTGATCAGCGGAGTGTTTGATTCCCTCGGCGAGAGCATTGTGATGGTGCACGCCGAGGGAAATGTCACCGCGCTGGTGGAACAGACCTTCTCCGAAACCGTCCGTTACGGACAGACAGTCACCGAACCTACCGGACACATTGTCAATATCAACCGCATTATGGCCTTCGGACTGGAAATTCCCCTGTTCGGCTCGCTGCCCAAGGGGCTCTACCGCAGAACCTACGAGGAAATACCTCTCAGCGTATGGGGCTTCGACTTTCCCATCCTGCTTCGTCGGGAGGAGTGGAAGGAGCTTTGTTACACGGAAAGGGAATTATCCTACGAGGATTGCGTCAGGCAGGCGGCAGACAAGGTGCAAAAAAAGATAGAGCAGGCCGATTATTCAGAAATAGTCAGTCGCAACCGCGTTGTGAGCAAAACCGATTCCGGCGTGAGAGTGACGGAATACGTCACTTTCATCAGGGATATCACCGAGGAAAGGGGGCTGCTGGTCGATCCATTGCCCGAAAAAGAAGAATCGTCGGAAGAGGACGGGGAGGAATGGGAGCGTTAGAAATTTACATATCGTATGTTTCCGGGCAGACTTCCATAATCTTGTCACGGAGCAGCAGGAAGTCGTTAAAGGCGTCGGGCTTCTGGTTGGGATTGCGCAGCAGCGCCGCCGGGTGAAGGGTCGCCATCATCAGCGTACCCTTTTTATCCACGAACTGCCCGTGCTGACGGGTGATCTTCATATTCGGGTCCATGAGCTTCATTCCGGCTATTCTGCCCAGACACACCACGATCTTCGGGCGCATGATGGCAAACTGATTGCGCAGCCAGTCAATGCAGGCTTCCTGTTCCTCCGGAAGCGGATCGCGATTCTGCGGAGGACGGCATTTGACGATATTGGCTATGTAGATGTTTCTCTCTCTCGATAAATCGACCGCGTCGAGCATGACGTCCAGCAGCTTGCCCGCGCGGCCCACAAACGGCTCGCCTTGCAGATCTTCGTGTTCTCCGGGGCCTTCGCCCACAAAAAGCACCTTTGCCTTGGGGTTGCCCACGCCGAAAACGACGTTGTGACGGCCGCTGCACAGCCCGCATTTCGTGCATTCGAGACAGGCTCGCTTTAGTTCTTCAAAATCCTGATACATTGTTTTTTCTCCCAATCTAGTAAAATTCAATAAGAAAGTGTATAACATGAAAAAACGGGTTGATGCAGATTTCAATAGGAGGTTATTCTTCGATAAGAGCAAGGATTATCACGGTATTGGGCTTTTTCTGTATTCGCCTTACCTTTATAGTATTCTTAGCCTGTCTTGCTCGGTCGCTGCGCTCCCTCGTGGGGCTCTGCCCATGACCAGCTGTCGCTAGCGACAGCGTGGAGCAGTGGCCCCCTGGATCCCGCGCTCGCGTGCGCTCGCTTAATTGCGCTGCGCGCTGCTTTTTTTAACCTCCTACCTCATACCTGCTACCTGCTACCTCCTACCTCAAAAAATTCAGACCTCGATAAGCTGATCCAGATAGAATGAATAGAGATAAATTCCCTTGACCGGCATGTCCAGCACCTTCTCCATCGCGTATCGGTAGAGCCTGAGCTGCGTGCCGTAATGTTCCGCCAGCTTCCGCGGGTCGGAAATGCGGTCGGTCTTGTAATCGAGAATCACCGCGCCGTCGCTGTAAACCAACACGACGTCGCATTCTCCCTCCAGCAAGATCGGCTCCTCTCCGATGTCCGCGCCGGTGACAACCGAAGTGTGCTCCCTGTCGAGAATCACGGAAAATTCCCGCTCACGGAGAATTTCCCGGGCGCTGTCCAGCATTGGCTTCATCCGGTTAAAGAAGGCCGTAACCTTGGCGGTGTCGACGGCGTTTGCCTCGTTTTCGGTGAGAAATCCGTACTTTTGCAGGCGTTTCAGTTCCTGATCGGGGGACTCAGCGGCGGCGCGGAAGTTGGCAAACTCCATGAATTTATGCAGCGCCTTTCCCCTCTCGGTAGGCGTGAGACCTCCGCTCATCATGAAGGCCGGACGGACAAGGCTGACCGATTCGCCCGAATGTTCCCGCTTGGTAAGCTCCGAGGCGGTCACCTTGGTGGGAACGCCCGACAGGGCTTCAAACCTGTAACGGAATGAAATCCGCTCTCTGATGGCCGCCATCAGCGCTTCATCCGGCAGCGGCGTTGTCGATTGCTGCGCCGCGTCGGTGCTTTCGGCGGGAAGTGAATCTTCCTCTTCCGAGCCGACTGCCTCATAGATAACAGCTTTGAGCCTGCATTCACACGCTCTGTCGGCGTCAACGGGGATATAAGTTCTTTCCCGCAGACAGCCGCAGTCGGGATGACGCAGGGCTGCCATTGCCAGCCACGACGCAAAGGAATTGCACTGCGAAAGAGCGAAGGGAGAAATTTTCCCGTCGCCGGATTGATAAACCGCGACAGCCGCGTCATTGAAGAAATTCTTACTCGCGGAGGGCGTGGCCACCATGATCAGCTTTTCCTTGGCACGGGTCAGCGCAACATAGAGAATGCGCATTTCCTCGCTCAGGCTTTCCAGACGGGAACGCCCCACAATGGCTTTGCGAACCTGTGTTTCGTACCACGCGCCGTTCTCCTTGATCTTCATGCCGATTCCCAGATCGTTGTGGGTGATCACGCCCCCCGCCTCTCCGTCCTTCTTGAATGCCGTACCCAGACCGGCGACAATGCAGATCGGGAATTCCAGCCCCTTGGACTTGTGTATGGTCATGATTCTGACCACATCGGAATTTTCGGTGACCGACACCGCGCCGGGAAGATCCTCGCCCTGCTCAAGCATTCTGTCCACAGTGGAAACAAACGCCCCTATCCCGAAATAGCCGGAGCCTTCGCACTTGGCGGCAAATTCACAGAGCAGCCTGACATTTGCTTTGCGGATAGCGCCGCTCCGCATGGCGCTGACGGCAGCGAGATAACCGGTGGAATAGCAGATTTCTTCAATGATCCGGTCGGCCGGCTGCGTGGCGGCCAGCAGCCGGAATCTTTCCATCTCGGCAAGGAACGCGCCGCACTTGGCGTCCCCCTCCTTCGCCATGGACATCACCGCGCCGTAGAGCGGCGCGGAACGCTCTTTCAGCCGTATCCGCGCCATTTCATCCGGCGTGAAGCCGAAAACGGGCGACATCATCACGCACATGAGCGGAATGTCCAGCAGCGGATTGCTGATCACCCTGAGAAAGGACAGAATGACGTTGGATTCATCGGTATCGAGCAGCCCGCCTTCGGTGGAAATCCACGACGGAATGCCCCTGACTTCCAGCGCGTCGGCATAGCTGCGCCCGTTGGAGCTGATGCCTCTGCGGAGAATGCAGAAGTCGCCGCAGCGTGCCGGTCTGAGCTGTCCCGTGGCCTTGTCGGTCACCCTGAATCCCTCGCTGATCATCTTTGCAATCAGGGAAGCGATGTATTCCGCTTCCATATCCGCTCCTGAAAGTTCAGTCCCTCTCTGCCGCAGAACAAAATGCAGTTCGGCCGTCATTTCCTCCGATTCCGGATAGACCGCTCCGGCGGAAAGCGCCTGCGTTTCGTCGTATTCCACACCGCCCATGCGGGGGGACATGATCTGACGGAAAAAATAATTGATGGCGTCGGTGACTTCGTGACGGCTGCGAAAATTGGTTCCCAGTGTAATCAGCGCGGGATAGCGGATGTCTTCCGCTGTAAAGGGGGCGTACCTGCCGAATTTTTCCATAAACAGTTCTGGTACGGCTTTGCGGAAACGGTAAATGCTCTGCTTCATATCGCCCACCATAAACATATTTACACCGTCGGTGAGCGCCCTCCTGTCCACCCCTTCGGGATTACGCGCCACAGCGGAAAAGATGAGGCTCTGCACCGCGTTGGTATCCTGATACTCATCGAGCATGATTTCATCGAACTGTCCGGTCATCGCAAGAGCGGTATCGGTTTTGCAGTACCCATTGAGAAGGCCGGAGGGACGGGAAATATCTGAGCTTGCATGTAAAGTCTCTTCCCTTTTCACAAGCAGATTCACCGCCATATGCTCCAGATCGGTGAAATCCAGAATACGTCTTCTGGACTTTGCTTCGGCCATTAGCGCATAGTATTCCCGAAGCAGTTGCATCAGCTTGCGAACCATTCTTCCTGTAAAGCTGATTTCATTGACAAATCTTGCGCTGTCTGCAATCACACAGGAACGTATTTCCTTCATGGTTTCTTCCACCACCGACCGGGCGGCTTTGGCCAGTTCCGCCTCCGCCGGCAGCTTGTTCACCTTTCCGAGCGGCGTGATCACAGCGCGGGAGGAAGATTCATACAGGTCATCCCAATTGCCCGACAGAGCGGCACTTTCAATTGAACGGAGAATGTCCGCGTCCCGCTCAAAGGACGGCAGGTATTTTTCCGCGAGCTTTTCCTCAGAGGAAGAAATTTCACATGCAATCGCGTTGCATTCCAGCCCGTATGCCGCCGCCTCCGCTGCGTATGCCAGCACGGCCCTTCCCCATACGGTTTCGCAAGGGTCAGCTGCGGAATAGGCGTTTTCCAGCGCTGTCATCACGTCTTCCGGGAACGGGAAGGAACCTATGTAGAAATCAAGGCTCTTGATCAGCCCGGACAGCTCACTGTCGTTCTTATCCCCGATGAGCTGCTCCACCAGCTCGAAGAAATCTTCATCCCCCTCTGCGTAATTGCGTTCCAGCACCTCGTCGATGCATTCCTCCCTCAGAATTTTCAGCTCGGAATCGTCGGCAATACGGAAATCGGGGGCAATGTCCAGCTTGTAGAAATTTTCCCTCACCAGCTTGCTGCAAAAGGAATCTATCGTACATATCTGCGCTTTTTTGACCAGTATCATCTGCCGCCGGAGAGAAGTATCCCAAGGGCTCTGCTCCAGCTTCTTCTGTAACTCGGCGGAAATCCGCTCCTTCATCTCGGCTGCCGCCGCCCGTGTGAATGTCACAATCAGCAGTCTGTCCGCGTCGCAATACCGCTCCGGATCGTCCGAGGTCAGCCGTTCAATGACCCTTTGCACCAGCACGGCGGTCTTGCCGGAACCGGCCGCCGCCGAAACAAGCAGCGTGCCGCCGGAAGCGTCGATGGCGCTGCGCTGCTGCTGAGTCCAGATTCTTTCACCCATTACTCGTCCTCCCCCTCCTGCATTTGCTTCAGTGTTTCGGTCATGCTCTTTTTGGTGATGTTCTTTCCTTCGCTTTTACGCTCCTGTGAACAGAGTATCCTGTAATCGCAGTACTCGCAGGCATCGTAAATTCCTTTTGCGGGATATGCACCGATCTCCCCCCTGTGCAGCGCCTCGCCCATTTCACGCAGAAGCGAACGGATATAGCGCCTTATAACCCCGAATTGCTCCGGGTCGGCGACATAGGTAGCGCCCGCGAGAAAGGTATCTCCTCCCTTGACGCTGGCGTTGGAATGATTGTCCACCTTTTTCTGCATTCCTATCTCCATGGCGTTGATAATGTCGGAATCATCCACGATCAGGCCGTTGTTTTTCAGCATCTTCTTTTGTTCGTCTTCGACGGAGGTCTTTCCCCTCTCGCCGGCGATTTTTTTGAGTGAAGCGGGGGAATAAATGACGCCCGCCGGCAGGAATTCCTCTCCGCTCAGCGCCCTGTCGCACACAATGTCGAGATAAATGAGCATCTGCATGTTCAGTCCCGAAAGAATATCGCTCAGCACAAATTCCTTGCTGCCCGTCTTGTAATCCACCACACGGATGTACTTCACGCCTTCCTTGCTGTAAATATCCACCCGGTCGATCTTGCCACCCACCGAAATGCGACTGCCGTCCGAGAGCGGAATGTCGAGCGGCTTTACTTCGGAACCGTCAATGGGAAGCTCAAAGGATGCCGGCACAAAAAGGCTCTTAGCAAATTCCTCGCTCAGCTGCCGGATCAGCACTGAAAGCGACTGGGTCAGTCGCCTGAATAAGTAGATGAATCTGGCGGATTTCATATCGGTACCGCCCATGACTTCTTCAAGATATCGGGAAAGATAGCCGCCTATCAGTTCCGACAGATCTTCCAGCGCGGCAAGCTGCCCTATGTCGTGATCGCGCAGCATATTCTCCAGTACATAATGAACGACGCTGCCGTATTCCATCGGATTCAGTTCAGCCCTGCGGCGCGGCGCGGCTTTCATACCGTACTGACAGAAATATTTGAATTGGCAGTTGTAAAAACATTCCGCCTTGGACGCCGATATTCTGATATTCCTGCCGAAGAGTGAGAGAGCGTTGTCTGCGTCATGCAAGGTTTCTTTGCTCTGCCTGTTGGCAGAGCGTGATACAGCCTGCCGAACGACATTCAGCTTATCGGCGTAGGCGGGAAGATCGGAATAAACGGCCGCGAGCGCTGCCGAAAGCTCCGACTGCTCCCCCATAGCGGAGGCCGCCAGCAGAAATCCCGCGTCGGCGTTTTCTATCATAGCAAGCGACAATGCTTCGCTGTGTTCTGCCTTGCGGCAATTCGGGAGGATTCGGCTCAGTTCCGTAATGATTTCAGAACTGTAAAGCTGTTCGCCATTACATGATTGACTGTAAGTGACATAAAGCATTTCCGAGGCGCAGGTCATGGCAGCGTAGGCAATCAATTGCTCATTGTAGGCGGTTTCCTCGGAATCGCCCGCAAGTGGAAGATTCATACCGATGAGAAGCCTGCGCTCATTTTCCGTAAACACGCCCGACGCTTCGGGTAACACGGGAAACACACCTTCGTTCGCGCCGAGAATAAAAACCGCCTTCACACCGGCCGTTCTGATTCTGTCGGCGGAACCGAATACCACCTCGTCCATTCCCTGCGGTATCTCCCCTACATCGCACAGCCCCAGCATAAGGCAGAGCAGATCGGAAAATTCCCGGAAGGGCAGCGTGGTGTCACCAAGAATCTCCGCCAGCTGATCCAGTATGTTCATCAGAAGGTTCCACACCTGCCCCTGCGCTTCGGCCTCCTGCGGCGATAGCTTGGGCAGCATGGCTTCAATCCGCTCGGCGCATCCTGCCGCGTCGATCAGACGGAAGACGGCAGCGGCCATTTCTTTTCCCGTTGCGTTTTCCTCCCTGACGGCGCGTTCAAAAGTGTCAAGCAGATTGACTATACATTTCTTGCTTGCGTTGATTCCGCTAAGTATTTCGCTTTCCCCGTCAATTTCGCGATCGGAATACCCGTAGGGCGACTGGGTGAACTCTTCCTTCCACTTCTTTCCGCTGATATTCCAGACAAAGCAGTAATTTTCCAGCCGCGCGGCTTCCACCACGCTTACGTCCCTGAGCATTCCGGTTTTGAGCCAGCGCATGATATCCTCGCTCCGCCACCGTCCGCTTACAATATCCAGCGCCGCCATCACGAATCTGACCAGCGGCATGTCGGTCACCGCCGAACGCCTGTCACAAAAATACGGAATTCCCTGCAGCTCCAGCGCACGCAGCATTTGATTCCTGTAATCGTGATCGTTGCGGCAGATGATCGCAAAATCCCTCCACCGCATATCCTTCTCCCGCACCAGCCGTCTGATTTCGCGGGCAATGAATTCGGTTTCGTCGTACCTGTCTTCTGCGGCGTAAATAACGACATCATCGGTACTTTCCTCAAAGGGAATGGCGGGTTGCGTGCGGAAAAGCCCGGACTCAGCCTTACGGATGGCTTGTGAGTGAAAACGCGGGTGTCCTGCAAGCGAAAGAAATGCAATATCACTGTCGAATTCACACAGCGCTTCGACGGTATGAGCCGCCATTGAAAAAAGGTCGTCGTTGGATTGCTTCCCCCTGCGCTTTTGAATATCCTCTATGCAGAGCGTGATCTCGAATTCATCACACTGGGCGATGATCTGCTTCAAAACCGCAAGTTCCTGACGGGTGAAACCTGTAAAGCTGTCTGCAATTACAACCGTATCGCTGAAAAAATCAGTCTGCTCCAGATTTTTCGCCAGACGGGTAAGGTCGTCCAGAGGGTCAATTGAACCGATATTGGCAATGACCGCGTTGTAGGCTCCATAGATCAGCGACAACTCCCTGAGTTTCTGTGAAAGGATGGCCTCGTCGGTCTTTTCCGCGGTTTCCGCAAGCAATTCCGGTGAAATAGCGCAGCTTTTGAATTCCGAAACCGCAGAAAGCATGTTGTTGATCAGCTCCTGTCGCTTTTTACCGCAGGAATAGAGCGTCAGGTGATCCTGCACCTGCGTCATTGCCACATTCATGACCGCCGCGCGACCCGAATTGTCCAGCCGCCTGCCCGCCATTCCGCCCGTTTCACGTGAAACTTTCCTTGAAATTTGTGTAAAGCTGAACACCTCTACACAATCCGCAAGGTTGGCCGGAAGCAATTGAAGCATCGCGCGTTCGGTTTCAAAGGAAAACTGTTCCGGAACCAGCAGCGCCGTTCTCTTTCCGGCCGCCGCCAGCTCAGCGGCACGTTTTCTTGCATAGTATGTCTTGCCGCTCCCCGACGTGCCTGTGATAAAACGAATGCCCATTGCATTTCCCTCCCACAAGTATTTTTATCAGATTTTCTCATCATTCCTGTTTTGTTTCAAAGGGAATCATTCCCCCTGCTATTTTCGGGTCTTTCCCTGAACATATTGCACCAATTCCTCGTACATCTCCACACATTTGAATCGGATTTCGTATTCGTTGCCTTCCACAAGCGCAATCTGTTCGGGACTCAGCACGTCGCTAAGCTCGGCTTCTTCCTCCGAAGCGGGTGACACGCAGAGCGGAGGGAACATCACACACCACCAGTTATGCCCTTTGCCTTCTCCAATAACCACCCTGAGCGCCTGATAATTTCCGGCGGGAAGGGTGATATCTCCGTATGTCCGTGTGCTGAAATAGCAGGTTTCCAGCGAGATGCTCACGGGGTAATCATACCCGTTGACATTCACAACTGCTTGCGCTTCCTTCCGGAGCGTGTCAAGGCTGGACTGCGTCGCCGAGACCGCCTCTTCCCTGCTGCCGGCTTGGGAATACATCTCACCGCTGACTTCCAGCAGCCTGTCACGCACCTTCAGTTTCAGCTCCTGATCGCCGGAACTGTCGGAATTGGCAAGCACATGCAGCCTTAATACGCTGTCCCGTATACCGGCACATTCCATATTGAGAGCGGTGATGCTCAGCAGAGCGGAAAACACCAGCGACAGCAGAATGGATAGCTCTAATCTTCTCATAACAAACAATATCCTCCGATAAGTAATTATCCGAATCGATTCGCAATAATTATTGACGGAGGATCAATGATTTATTCAGAGACAACGATAGAAAATTACACAATCCGGCAGCCGCAATCCACCGCCGACGTAAGGAATGTGTTTGGATAGGTCTTTTTAAGTGTAAAGGTGGTTTGCTTCGCAAGCTGTTCATCGTTATAAATGCCGAAGACGGTGGTTCCGCTGCCGGTCATGCAGGCGCCTAATGCGCCGCCGTCCAGCATGACCTTCTTGATACTCTCGCAATCCGGTATCTGAAGCACCTGCTCAAAAACATTCCCGATGTTTTCGGCAATGCCGCGCACATTCTGCTCCGACAGCGCAATCCGCATGGCTTCCGCGTCGGGACGTACAAGAGTGCCGGGGTCGCAGTTGTCCACCGCCGAATAGGCACGGCCGGTAGAAACCCCTATGTCAGGTTTGCAAAGAAGAATGACCGGCGGCTGCTGAAAACCGGACAACGCCGGCAGGGCGCTGAGCTTCTCTCCTTTGCCCTCCGCCAGCATGGTTCCCCCCACAATGCAGAACGGAACGTCGGCTCCCACCTTCACACCGATTTCGCAGAGAACCTCATCGGAATAACCGGTGTCACATAACCGGTTAAGAGCAATAATCACAGCGGCGGCATCGGCGCTTCCGCCCGCCATGCCCGCTTCCATAGGAATATTCTTTTGTATCCCGATTTCGGCGCCCTTGTCGGTGATTCCCGCGTATGAAAAGAACTGCTTTGCGGCTTTGTAGGCAGTATTGCTCTGATCGTCAAACAGTAAAGCCAAGGAACTTTTCACATTTATTTCTGTGTTCTTAATCAGCTTTACACTCACTTCATCGAATAATCCGACCGATTGCATTACCATGACAAGATCATGATAGCCGTCAGGGCGTTTTCCGAGAATGTCGAGCGTAAGATTGATCTTGGCGTATGCGTGTATCTTCATAATATTTTTCATTCCTTGTTTAAGAATTGATTTCTTCCCTGAGGAATTGTCCGATCCTTCTTAGTGCCTCATTGATGTGCGATGTGGAATAGGCGTAGGACACCCGGATAAAGCCTTCGCCGCAGGAGCCGAAGGCATTGCCGGGGACAACGGCGACATGTTTTTTGCGGAGAAGTCTCTCGCAGAAGTCCTCCGAAGTCATTCCGGTCGACCTGATGCAGGGGAATACATAAAAGGCGCCCTCCGGCTCGAAGCATTCCAGCCCCAGCGCATTGAATCCCCGCACAATCAACCTTCTGCGCATGTCGTATTCGTCCCTCATTTTTGCGATATCCTCATCTCCGCAGCGAAGCGCTTCAATGGCGGCGTGCTGTGAAGTAGTGGGCGCGCACATGATGGCGTACTGATGCACCTTGGCCATGATTGAAACGATGGGCGCGGGGCCGAGCGCGTAGCCCAGCCGCCAGCCGGTCATGGCGTATGATTTGGAGAAGCCGTTGACCACCACCGTCCGCTCCTTCATTCCCTCAATGGAGGCTATCGAAACATGCGGCTGACCGTTATACGTCAGTTCGGAATAGATTTCATCGGCCAGCACCAGAATGTCTGTGCCGCGCAGCACTTCGGCAATGCTTTCCAAGTGTTCTCGGCGCATGACCGCGCCTGTCGGATTATTGGGGAAAGGAAGAATCAGCAGCTTGGTACGGCTCGTAATGCTCTCCCTCAGCGAGTCGGCTGTCAGACGGAAGCTGTCTTCCACCCGTGTGACAATGGAAACGGATTTTGCTCCGGCCAGTCGGGCAATGGGTTCATAGCAGACAAAGCTGGGCTGCGGCACCAGCACTTCATCGCCGGGATTGACCATGGTGCGGATAGCCAGATCAATCGCCTCGGAACCGCCCACCGTCACCACGACGTCGGTCTTATAATCGTATGCCAGCCCGAATCGCCGACTGTAATAGCCGCAGATTTCCCTGCAAAGGGCAGTGAATCCTCTGTTGGGCGAATAGCCTGTGCGTCCCTTCTGTAGGGAATCAATCGCAACATCCCGCACATGCCACGGGGTCGGAAAATCCGGCTCCCCCACCGAGAGCGAAATGACGTCCTCCATCTCGGCGGCAATGTCAAAGAATCTTCTGATGCCCGAGGGCGGAATGTCCACTGCCGTGCGGTTGAGCATTGTATCATAATCCATCACAGCAGGTCAGCTCCTCTTTCATCGTCCCGCTCGGAAAGAACGATGCCGTCCTCCTTGTATCTTTTGAGCACGAATGTAGTGGCGGTGGAAGTGACTGAATCGAGCGGCGCCAGCCTTTTGGCGACAAAGAGCGCGATTTCCTGGAAGGTGCGTCCGGTCACGCAGACCGAAAAATCATATCCTCCGCTCATCAGGCTGACCGATTCCACCTCGTCAAATCCCATGATTTCTTCGGCAATGGCTTCGAATCCCGTGTCTTTCCGCGGTGTCACCTTCAACTCAATGATGGCGGTCACCTTGTCGGTCTGTTCCAGCTTTTCCCAGTTGATGACGGTCTTATAGCCGCAGATAATGCCGCTTTGCTCATACCGGGCAATCGCTTCGCCCGCTTCGTCCTCCGTCATCCCGGTCATGACGGCAATTTCCGCGTTGGTAAGCCGGGGGTTTTCGCTGATTATTTTCAGTAGATTGTCCATTATCAAGACTCCTTCAAATTTAGTGTGGAGTTTGGAGCTAAAAAGTTCAGAGCATCCGTTTTTTCTTCATGACCACCATGGCCGCAACGCAGATCACCAGCGTAATCAAGCAGACAATCGCGAAACCGAAGCGGGATTCGCCAAAGGGCATGCCCGACGACGGCACATTCATTCCGTAGAGTCCCGAAATGATGGTGGGAATAGCCATGACAAGCGTGATGGAAGTGAGATATTTCATCACGTTATTGAGCTTGCTGTCGATGATCGACGAAATCAGTTCCCGCGTCCCGTTGAGAATGTCGCGGTAGATGGCGGTCATTTCGATGGCCTGACGGTTTTCCACGATAAGATCGTCCAGAAGTTCCTGATCGTCGGGGTATTGCTCCAGCCTTGTATAGCGGGTCAGGCGGTTGAGCACGCCGCTGTTGGCATTAAGCGATGTGGCGAAATACACCAGCGTGGATTCCAGTTCATGCAGGTCGATCAGGTCAATATCAGTGGTGTTGTCCCCTACACGTTCTTCTATCTCGGTGCGCATTTTGTCTATCGTGCGGAGGGTCGCCTGATAGAAGGAAATGGTGCGGGCGATAATCTGGTAGATAAAGCGCATCTTTTTCTTGGTGCTGAAATCCTTGATGCGCTTGTTGATAAAGTCATTGAGAACAGGCGTTTCCACCGTGCAGACCGTGATGATGGCGGTCTGGGTAATCAGAATGCCAAGAGGAATCGTGGTATGGCGGTTTTTGTCATGTCTTACTTCTATGGATGGAATGTCGATCAGAATAAGAGTATAGCCGTCCTCCAGTTCTATACGGGAGCTTTCCTCATCGTCCAGAGCGGCCATGATATCGGCTTCATCAATATCGAAGCTGCCGGCGATCTCCGCCACTTCATTATAGGAGGGATCGACCATATTGACCCAGCAGCCGTCCTTGATTTTGTCTATTTCATGTAATACCTTGTTGTCGGTACGGTAGATCTTCATCATAGAATAACCTTCTTTACGTGTCATACTGTACGCTTATATCGAAACGACATCCGACCTTTATGCGATTTTTAACATTATACCATACCGGATTGATAAAATCTACAGTTTTATTATTATATTTTCAATGAAATTGTTTTCACAAATTTAAATTTTAAGTATTATTTATTGACTTTTGGTTTTAGGTGATATAAAATAAAAAAGATTGTATTTTGGATTTTGTTTATTGGAATGCAATGAAGGAGAATTTCATTATGTCATCATTCAAAAGATTATTATGTGCGGTTTCAGCGGTTTTTGTCTTGTTTTCATTGTCCGCATGTGCTTTTCCCACAAAAATAATCGGTTCGTTTCCCGAACCGGAAGATACAGTAAAGGAATTTTTCGACAGTGTCTGCGCAGGGGATTTTGAAAAGTCGGATACCTATCTCGATGAGGTCTCACTGGTTCTGAAAAATCAGCCCGACGATATTTTTTCTGAGAAATTGTATGCGTATCTTTTGCAAAGCTACAGCTATACCGTGGAAGGCCAAGTAAAGAAATCGCAGTTTTCGGCTGAATGCAGCATCTCCTTTACTTATCTCAATTTCAATCTATTGTTGGACGATCTCAAAGCAGGATCCACAAAACTGGGAAAAAGATACATCGCTGAAAGCAAGGAAGGATATGTAACGTCAGACGAAAACGGCATCAGCCTGACGGATGAAGGCGCCAAAAAAATTGCCGCTGAGGTTCTTGATGCCATGATGACAAAACCCGAAAAGTATTATTCCACCAATACATTTGATATACAACTCAGATATAACAGCTACAAATGGCTTGTTTATATCCCGGATGATCTTTTTGACGCGATATGCGGCAACTATGAATCTGTAAAGTGAAGGCATTGCATTGGCTTTCAGTTCACAACCAGCCCCGGAAAGGATAATATTAAATGAAGAATATTGCTTTGATTCTCGGAAACATACATATTTACTGGCACGGAGTATGTATGGCCGCGGCCATTCTGCTTGCAGTGATGACTTCAATGATAGTATGTTCGGCCTTAAAAATCAAACGGAAAAACGATCTGCTTAACTGCATTCTGCTTTCCATGCCCATTGGATTGATTTGTTCACGTTTGTTATATTGGAGTTGCAGTCTGGAGGAATTTAAGTCATTCTCCGATCATCTCAATTTTGCAAGAGGAGGTTACGCGCTCTACGGCGCGATTTTCGGAGTGATGCTGACAGGCGCGGTATTGAAAATCCTGAATAAGCAATTCAAAGCCGGCGCTGTATTGGATTGCACGGCGGTCGGCGGCGCACTGGGAATTGTTCTTGGCAGGCTTTCCTCGTATTTTTCCGGCGACAATATCGGCATTGTTTTCACAAATGAGAAATATCATTTTTTTCCCCTGACAATCTATAACGAGCACAGAGGCGAATGGCTTTTCGCTGTTTTCAACTTTGAGGCGTTTTTTGAACTGATCATCTTTATTGTTCTCTGTGTGTTCTTTGTCAGGAACAACAATGAAAAGAAGGGCATGAAGGGAAAAGACGGTGATATTGCCCTTCTGTTTCTTTTGCTTCACGGCTGTTCTCAAGGACTGTTTGACAGTATGCACTCCGACGCGCTTAAATTCATGAACAACAGCTTTGTAAGACTCCAGCAGATTCTGGGGGCGGTTTGCTTTACCGTGGTCACTGTCATATTTGTGGTTCGTTCGCTAAAAGCAAACGGCTTTAAAAAGTATCATATCGTTTCTTCAGTCGTTCCGCTGGCCGCCGTTGGCATGACACTTTGGATGGAACTGAACAGAATCGGCTATCACAATTTCATAAGGAATTACACGGTGATTTTCTTTAGTATGCTGGCAGCCGCCATCAACGGAATGCTCATCTACAAGACCACCGTCAACCACGGTCAGGAGGCTTTAGCCCAAGAAACGAAACAAAGGACTGAGATAGATGTATAGGAAGCATAATAACAAAAACAGAATCATGTCAGATGAACAGGCAGAAGAACTGATCAAGTCCCTTTATGACAATTATTCCGACTCAGATTTTGACTACAATTACAACGACAACGATAGCGATATTAACAATTATAATGAAACGGCAGCGACAAACGAATCTTCATACAGCGCTTACTATCCTGACGAAGAGATCGCCGATGCTTCTGATTATGCGGAAAAAATATCCGAAATTCCGTCCCAACCTAGCTCCCTCAGCCAAAGAAAAACAGCGGTTAAAAAAGAAACCGTCAAAAAGGAGGCCAGCCGTCAGTCTGTTTTCGCTAAAATATCTTTACTTGTTGTTTCGATCATCCTGTCTTCATGGTTATTGCCTTCCGGAAATGTCATGAACCTGCAATCCGCTTCTCAGGTATCAAAAGACAGAAGCTCCTTCTTTATCACTTCTTCCGGTAATCTGTTAAGCGACGCGTTGAGCGACATTCACAGCATCCCGCGCCAGTATATTCTTGACATGAGTGATGTGCAAACGCCTCAGCCTGACAGTGAAAAATTTATCAAGCTGGAAAACGACGAACGTCAGAATTATGACGGAAAACCGATTGATTACTACAAAGACGATACAATTGAAGTCAAATGCTGGCGTGAAAAAAGAGGCGATAATTTTTTCAATTTCGCGGAGATATGGATTGTGCATCCCAGCCAGTTAAGGAGAACCCTTGTCGACAATGTCATCAGCAAAAAGCACCTTGACATGCCCAGCAATATTTTCAAGAGAACAAACGGAGTCGTAGGCATGTCCGCCGATTATGCCGCCTATCGCGATGTGGGCATCATCATGCAGTACGGCGAGGTTGTCAGAAAGAAAACCAGTCCCATTATGGAAGACGCATACTATGACATAAACGGAAACCTATCGGGTTTTGACGATTCACCGTCCTTTTTTGAGAGCGAAGTTTTCAAAAAAGGGGAGGTTATCCATACATTTTCCTTTGGCCCCGTTCTGGTTGACGATTACAAAATAAAAGAGTCAAAAAAGCTGGATTATTATATCTGTCAGGCTTCATCAATATACACGAGAGCGGCTATCTGCCAGTTTGATTACGATAAACACTACCTGCTCTGCGTTGTTGAGGAACCGGGTCTTAATCTCAGACAATTTGCCGCCGAACTTCAGTCGATGGGCGTCAGATTTGCCTATAACCTTGACGGAGGACAAACCGGAACTCTGCTTTACAATAACAGGGCTTTCAACAAACCTGCTTACGGAGGACAGCGTGAAGTCAGCGATATCCTTTATTTCGCAACGGCTGTTCCCAATGAGTAAAATTTTTTAGGGCTGCGGGAAAAATTGCCGCAGCCTTTTTTTGAAATATTTGCCTATTAATTATTCATTTCTGTTAAAAATATCATAATTCAGATGAAATTATTAACACTTTATCAATTGAAAAAAACATATAGATTATAGTATAATAAATCCAAGTACAAATCATTGTACCTCTTCGGGCGATGAATCAGTCAGTTGACTGTTACCCGAATGTGAAAGGAGATATTTTTATGGCATTAACTCAGAATAAGTCAATGCTCGCATGGCTCGACGAAATGACAGAGCTTCTCAAGCCCGATCAGATCGTTTGGATTGACGGCTCAGAGGAACAGCTCGAAGCTCTCCGCAAGGAAGCCTGCTCGACCGGCGAAATGATCAAACTCAATGAGGAAAAACTCCCCGGCTGCTACCTGCACCGCACCAAGCCCAACGACGTCGCTCGCGTTGAGGCCCGCACCTTCATCTGCGCCAACTCCAAGGAGGAAGCAGGTCCCACCAACAACTGGATGGAACCGGCTGACGCATACAAGATGCTCTACGACATCGCAAGAGGCACTTACGCAGGCAGAACCATGTACATTATTCCCTATTCCATGGGGCCGATCGGCTCGCAATTCTCCAAGGTAGGTCTGGAAGTGACCGACTCCATCTATGTCGTGCTCAACATGGCCATTATGACCCGCTGCGGCAAGGCTGTCCTTGACGCTTTCGGCGATGAAAATACCGACTGGGTCAAGGGTCTGCACGCCAAGTGCGACGTTGACGAGGAAAAGAGATATATCTGCCAGTTCCCGCAGGACAACACCATCATCTCCGTCAATTCCGCTTACGGCGGAAACGTTCTTCTCGGCAAGAAGTGCTTCGCGCTCCGCATCGCCTCCTATCAGGGCTGGAAGGAAGGCTGGATGGCTGAGCATATGCTCATTCTCGGTCTGGAAAATCCCGAAGGCGAAATCAAGTACGTCTGCGCGGCATTCCCCTCCGCCTGCGGCAAGACCAACCTCGCCATGATGATTCCGCCCGAAGTCTACAAGAAGAAGGGCTACAAGGTCTGGTGTGTCGGCGACGACATCAGCTGGCTGAGAATCGGTCCCGACGGCAGACTGTGGGCAATCAATCCTGAAAACGGCTTCTTCGGCGTCGCTCCCGGCACCAACCAGAAGTCCAATCCCAATGCTCTTGCCTCCACCAGAAAGGGCACCATCTTCACCAACGTCGCTCACAACCTCGACGACAATACCGTCTGGTGGGAAGGTCTGGACAAGAATCCTCCCGTCAATGCTGTCGAATGGAAGGGCGAGAGGGTCAACGGCGTAGAATACACCGCCGCCGGCAACAAGCTGGCGCATCCCAATTCCCGTTTCACCGCTCCCGCCAAGAACTGCCCCTGCGTTTCGGCTGAATTCGACTCCACCACCGGCGTGCCGATCAGCGCCATCGTCTTCGGCGGCCGCCGCGCAAAGACCGCTCCGCTGGTGTATCAGTCCAGAGACTGGAACCACGGCGTATTTGTAGGCTCCACCATGGCATCCGAGACAACCGCAGCCGCTACCGGCGCGGTAGGCGTTGTCCGCCGCGATCCGATGGCTATGATTCCTTTCTGCGGGTACAATATGGCTGACTACTGGCAGCACTGGATCGACATGGGCGAAAAGCTGGGCGACAAGGCTCCCAAGATTTTCCATGTCAACTGGTTCCGCACCGACGACGAAGGCCACTTCATCTGGCCGGGCTTCGGCGACAATCTCCGCGTCCTCGACTGGATGCTCAAGAGATGCGAAGGCAAGGTCGGCGCAAAGGAAACCGCTATCGGCTATGTTCCCGAAGTGGACGACATCAATCTGGAAGGCCTTGACTTCTCCAAGGAAGCTCTCGCAGGCATCCTCAACGTCGACAAGGATCTCTGGAAAGCGGAAGTCCCCGGCATCAAGGAATTCTACGCGAAGTTCGGCGACAAGCTGCCCGCAAAGCTCCAAGAGCAGTTGGATACCCTTGAGGCAAAGCTGGCCGAGTAATTCTTTTTCTTCCCTTTATAGAAGGGATATTAATTGAGTAAGATATAAAAATAGTAAAAACCTCTTCCCCATGCGGCTTCATCGGCTGCGGAGGAAGAGGTTTTATGCTTTGCTATCGGTTGTTTTTCTTCTTGGTCGGACGGTTGGACTGATCTCTGATTTCGGGCTGAGGCGCGGGGATGTCACCGATCTCCCTGTAGGACGTGCAATCGTCACAGCCGCCCGGCGGCGTGGGTATCATGCCGGTGTATTCGGTGTCGGAAACGACATTCATCCCGTCCATGCTTTCAAGCTGACCGTATTCATCGGTCTGCGGGTTATTGTTGTTTTTGTTTTTCTTGCTCATAATAGAAAACCCCTTTCTACGCTATTAGTATGACGCACAGAAAGGTGTTTTATGCGGCTCATAAAAAAAATACAAACAATCATTTTTTGAATTTCTGCCATTCGGCTACCGCAAGCCGGTCGCAGATTTCGTTGTACTTGTGTCCCGCGTGTCCCTTGATCCAGACGAAGGTCACATCGTGCGTTTGCAGGAGCGGCAGCAGCTTTTCCCAGAGGTCGGGATTGAGCGCCGGCTTACCGTCGCTTTTCTTCCAGCCGCGCTTCTTCCAGCCATAGACCCAGCCCTTGGTCACGCTGTCCGATACGTATTTGGAATCGGTAGTGAGCGTCACTTCACAGGGGCGTTTGAGCAGGGAAAGAGCTTCGATGACGGCGGTCAGCTCCATGCGGTTGTTGGTGGTATCCGGCTCGCCGCCGGAAAGCTGCTTTTCATGCTCGCCGTAAATCAGCACAGCGCCCCAGCCTCCCGGACCGGGATTGCCGGAGCAGGCTCCGTCCGTGTAGATTTCTACCTTTGATTTTTCCATTTTCGATATCTCCTGTTTTTTATGTGTCAATCTCCACTATTATACCAGCAGGATGAGACTGACGCAAGATTTTATTATGAAAAGAATGTAAAAATTCAGACAGAAAATCTATATCAATGATATGCAAACCACTTGAAAAGAGCGCCGTATTGTGCTAAAATGAATATAATTATAATTTTCGACGAATCCCCTACGTTACCAATGAAAGGATATGATTCAATGAATACTTCTGAGTTGAAGCAGGCGATCCTGCAGGCCAAAAAGGACACCGGCACCCTTGTGCTGGCGCATACCTATCAGGCCCCCGATATCATAGACATTGCCGACATTTCCGGCGACAGTTTCGCCCTTTCCAAGGCGGCGGCCAAGATGCCGGAAGTCAGGCGCGTGCTGCTCTGCGGCGTGCGCTTCATGGCGGACACGGTGAAGATTCTCTCGCCGGAAAAGGAGGTCGTTCTCTCCCACCGGAAGGCAACCTGCCCGATGGCGGAGCAGATCGCGCCCGAACGCGTGCGAGCCTTCCGCGAGGAGCATCCCGACGTCTGCGTCTGCGCCTACATCAACACATCCACCGAGCTGAAAGCCGAGTGCGACGTCTGCGTCACTTCCTCCACAGCCGTAAAGATCGTCTCTTCCCTGCCGTCCAAAAAGGTGCTGTTTATTCCGGATCAGAATCTCGGCGGGTATGTCGCAAAATTCGTGCCTGAGAAGGAGATTATTCTCTGGGACGGCTGCTGCCCGACCCACCACAGCGTTTCGGTCAAGGATGTCGAAGAAGCCAAAGCCAAGCACCCGGGTGCGAAGATTGCCGTTCATCCCGAATGCCGGAAGGAAGTTGTCGCTCTCTGCGACTTCATCGGTTCCACCTCCGAGATCATTGACTACTGCAAGCGCGTGAACGACGATGTGATCATCGCGACCGAAAAGGGCGTCTGCGACAAGCTCAGCCGGGATTATCCCGAGCGCGGTTTCTTCCAGCTCGCTCCTTCCAAGCTGGTTTGCCCGAACATGAAGATGACCACGCTCCAGAATGTCTACGACGCGCTTCTCGGCAATTTTGGCGACGTGATCGAAATCGAGGAGGAACTCCGGCTCAGAGCCAAGCGCAGCATTGACAACATGCTCAAATACGGCGGATAATGCATTATCCGCCGTTTGGATACTATCTCAGATTAAGGAATGAAGATTCTAAAATGAAAGACAATTATGATGTAGTCATCGTCGGTTCCGGCGTTTCGGGACTGTATGCCGCGCTTCAATTCAGCAGCGACATCAGTGTGCTGGTCATCAGCAAGCGTGAGCTTTCTCTTTCCAACAGTTCGCTGGCACAGGGCGGCGTTGCGGCGGTCATTGATAAGGACAACGACAATTACAAACTGCACATCGCCGACACGCTGATTGCCGGAGGGTACAAGAACGACCTTTCCGCGCTGGAAGTGCTGGTCACCGAAGGGCCTTCCGACGTTCTGAAGCTCAGAGAACTTGGCGTTCAGTTTGACAGCGACAGCCAGGGCAATCTTTCCATGACGCTGGAAGGAGGCCACAGCCGCCACAGAATCGCCCATCACAAGGACTCCACCGGCCGCGAGATCGTCAGGAAGCTGCTGGAGCTGGTTGCTGAAAAGCCCAATGTCGAGCTGCTGGAAAACACCCTTCTCTGCTCGCTCCAGAAGGACAGCGGCGGCGGCTTCTGGCTGGGTATCATGACTTCCGAGGGAGAAATCAGGCCTGTCTTTGCGCCCTATGTCATTCTCGGCACCGGCGGCATCGGCAGAGTATTCAAATACACCACCAATTCGGCCATTGCCACAGGCGACGGCATTACAATGGCATACAACCTCGGCGCCAAGATCAAGAATCTTTCCTACATTCAGTTCCACCCGACGGGATTTGCGCCCAAGGACGATTCCCACGAGCGTTTTCTCATTTCGGAGGCGGTGCGCGGCGAAGGCGCCGTGCTGAGGAATGTCAACGGCGACCGGTTTGTGGAAAATTACGACTACCGCGGTGAACTGGCTCCGCGCGATGTGGTTTCCCGTATTATCATTCAGGAAGGGCAGCGCCTGCACAGCGATAAATTCTACCTCGACATCACCCACGAGGACGCGGATTTTGTAAAATCCAGATTCCCGATGATATACGAAAAATGCCTGGAGGAAGGCATTGACATGACCAAGGAAGGCATTCCGATCTATCCGACACAGCATTATCTGATGGGCGGCATCAATGTCGACACCAAGGCAAGAACCAACGTGCCGGGACTTTACGCCGTCGGCGAGTGCTCCCACACCGGCATTCACGGCAAAAACCGGCTGGCCAGCAATTCCCTGCTGGAAGCGCTGGTCTTTTCCAGACGCGCCGCAACCGACATTATTCTCAATATCTGCGTCAACGGCTGTGTCAAGCCCAAGGATGAACCCAAAATGCCATCCAAAGAAGGCAAGCCGCTGCGCAAGGGCATCCGCACCACCATCCGCAATATCCTGCAGGAGGCGCACTTTGTCACCCTCAATATTGACAAGGCTATCGAAAACATGCCTGTCATCGAGGATTTGCTCAAAGAAGTGTACGCCGACGACCTTGCCATGAGCAAAGACCTGATCGAAGCCCGCAGCGCCGTGACGGTCGCTTATATCGTGCTGAACGAGGATATTGAAAACGCTAAGAACAACAACTGACGAATCATCATATTAACGGGAGTTGAAAGAAAATCATGGTACTGGACTTCTATCTGGACGATCTGATCAAGGACGCTCTCAAAGAAGACATCAATTATATTGACACGACCGCCGACCTTGTTATTCCCGAGAATCAGCGCGGCAAGGCTTATTTCGTCGCCAAGGCCTCCGGCGTGCTCTGCGGCATTGACGCGGCCATGCGGGTATTCCGGCTGCTGGACGACAGTTTTGAATGCGACGTACACTTCCGCGACGGAGACAAACTTTCAAAAGGCGACGTGATCTGCGAATTTTCCGGCAACATGCGCTGTCTGCTGAAAGGGGAGCGCACCGCGCTGAATCTGATTCAGCACTTGTCCGGCATTGCGACCGAAACCGCCCGCTGTGTCGATATCGTCAAAGGCACCAAGGCGGCGATTACCGACACACGCAAGACCCTTCCCGGACTGCGTGCTATTCAGAAGTACGCTGTCACGGTGGGCGGCGGCAAGAATCACCGCTACAATCTCAGCGACGGCGCCATGCTCAAGGACAACCACATCGACGCATGCGGAGGCATTGCCGGAGCGGTCAGCACGCTGCGTTCCAAGCTGGGGCATATGGTGAAAATCGAAGTGGAAACCCGCAATCTGGACGAAGTCAGGCAGGCGCTGGAATCTGGCGCTGACATCATTATGCTGGACAATATGGACTGCGCAACCATGAAGGATGCAGTCGCTCTGGTCGGCGGCAAAGCATTGCTGGAAGCCTCCGGGGGAATAACCCACGACACACTCCGCGAAGTCGCCGAGACAGGCGTGGATATTATTTCCATCGGCGCTCTCACCCATTCCGTGCAGGCATTTGACATTTCCATGAGAATTTCTTAACCTTCCGGAGTGATTGAAAAAGGGATGATTTTGATTTGAAGACACAGAAGTCCGAAAGCCAAAAGCAAAAGGCCGCGCAGATTGGCGCACGAATAAAAAAAACACGCAAAGCCGCAGGACTTTCACTTCAGGAAGTAGCCGAACGGCTCAACCGTGATTACGGAGCGAACATCAACAAGGGAATGCTCTCCAAATACGAAAACGGCATTCATGAGCCTTCCGCAGGCACAGTCTACTGTCTGGCGAATATCTTCGGGATTTCCCCCGAATACATCACCTGCAAAACCGACATTCCGAATGATTCCGATACGGTGGATACCAACGCTGAAACAGCGAGTCTGATAACCGTATATGCAAGGTTCAATCCCTGCGACGGCGGCGAAATCGAAGCAGGAACCGTCGAATTCATTCCGTCCGGATGGCTTGCCGGAGGACATGAATTTTTCGGGCTGCGGATCAAAGGGAGCGAGCTTGCGCCAAGATATTACGACGGAGATATCGTGATTATTGAGCGAAGAAGCAAGGTACCCGGAGACCGCGTCGGTCTGGTCAGCATCGGCGCCGGAAACGCGTTTCTCTGCCATGTCGTCAGGAAGCGGAACGGCAAGGCGATCATTCCGCTTAACCGTAAATGGAAGGAGAAGTTTTACACCACCGAGCAGCTGGAAGAATCCGACGTCCGCATTATCGGTTCCGCCGTTCAGGTTCGGAGGATGGAATAATTTTAGCAATAAAATGGCCCCGCTTGTCATCAGAGCAATTTGCTCTTCTTTGCAAGCGGGGAATTTTGTCATCAATCAGTCATTCTTCACTTGAAAAAAATCATTTATCATACCCTCTATCATCCATTCAATCAGTTGACCGCTATTTGTTCAGATCTGCGTTGATTTCCTTGATTCTGGCGCGATACACAAAATACATGGCGACCCAGATGGAAGCGTAAATTCCGGCGAAAATGCCGAGGTAACTGAGAATGCCGCTGAGGGAGTGCTCCGTCCAGTAGCAGACGTAGGCAATGGGAATCATAGTGCAGGCTGAGAGAAGAAAGTTGATACCGCTCTGGACTGCGAGATTCAGCCTTTCGCTCTCCCAGATGACCGACATAGCGGCAAAAACCATGCCCATGACGCCGCAGAGCAGGAACTGAATGATGACGGCGGCAATTTCGCTGCCGAACTGCTCCGCCATTTCGGGAACAACAGCGGAATAACTTCCATTGCCGAAGCCCAGCGAAGTAAAAATGGAGATGGCGTAGCCGATGGTCACGCCGATGGGGAATCCGATGAGTCCTCTGAGTAATGCTTTTTTCATGGTTTTCAAATCCTTTCTTTCATTAAACGCAGCTTATTGCATGCTTCTGTTGTCAAATGCCCAGAATTTTCTTGATTTCGGACACATATCTGCGGGAAACAAATGTGGTGTCGCCGTTCTTCATCCTGACCTGTATGGTGCCGGCGAAGCTGAGATCGAAATTGGCGGTCTTGCTGAGATTGATGATTTCCGAGTTGGAAATGCGGGCAAACTTCCTGCCGGCGAGTCTTTCCTCCGCCTGATAGAGCCGCATCCGCAGCCGGTAGGTGCCCTTGTCGGTCACGGCCAACACCTTCTGATTCTCGGCATACACGCGGTAAATCTCATCCGGCGAAATGATTTCCGCCTGCTCCTCATTGAATCCCGTGATAATCTCGGAGCCGCTTTCCTTTGTTTCTTTCAGTTTCTTTACTGCTTCGCTTACCTCATCGGTAATTTCAGCGGTGTGGATGACAGCCAGCGGTTCGGTGTACGCACTGTCCAGCCTGATTTCTACTTTCAATGTCTTTCCCTCCCTTCGTTTGATGGCAGGTTTATTATACGCCTCTCCCCTGTAATCCGCAACCGTTTTTATACAGTCGGTCGTTTCCGGCATATAAACGGTCTTTTTCGGGCAGAAAAAAACAGGCAGACGGAAAGGAATTCCGTTTGCCTGTCTGTCGGTAAAAATGCAGAAGATGAAAAATTACTTCTTGGTGGCGGCGTTGATGGCGTTGATGGCTGCCTGAGCTGCCATTTCCGCCTGAGCTGCCTGTGCCGCTGCCTTCTTGGCAAGCTCTTCCTTGGCAAGAGCTTCCTTCTTGGCCTGCTCGGCTGCCGCGACGGCCGCGAGTCTTTCTCTCTCGGCTTCTTCGGCTCTCTTGATGGCTTCCTGCATCTGCTGTGCTTCCTGAATCTTCTGGGTAGCGGCCAGCTTGGCGGCCTCGATAGCTGCCTTGACCTTTGCGGCGGCAATGGCTTCGGCCTGCTCCGCCTTCTTCTCGGAAACAACCGCGTTGACCTTGGACTCGTCGGCGACCTTCTTGGCGACCTTGGCTTCCTTGATCTTCTTTCTTGCGTTCTCCGCTTCCTCGTCCTCGTAAGGAATCGGCAGAATGATCGGCTCCTCCTGCTCGTCCTCGATCTCGACTTCCTTTGCCTTTCTGGCTCTCATCTCGGCGAGAATGGCCTCTTCATCCTCTTCCTCATAGGGAATCGGCAGAACGATCGGCGGCAGGTCTTCTTCATCATCATAAGGGGTGGGAATAAACTGAGACATAATAGGTTTCCTCCATTTATATATTTTTTACATGTTTTCAATAACATGTACGAATAATCTCTTTCCTTATTTTATCATAGATATGAATTCAGTGCAATAAACAATTGAATTTTTATAATATTTTGTAAGCTCTCACAATAAAGAAACTTTGCAAGACAAGCCAGTTATGCAAGTCGCACATTCAAGCCGTTCAAAAACGGTGCTGTCGAAGAAGTATCGGCAGCACCGTTCTATTAAATCTATTGACTGTCTGCCGCGATGTGATTAATACATTCCGCCCATGCCGCCGTCCATCGGAGCAGGAGGAGCGGGAGGCTCCGGCTTGTCTGCAACAAGCGACTCAGTGGTAAGAACCATAGCAGCTACGGAAGCGGCGTTCTGAAGTGCCGAACGGGTAACCTTGGTAGGATCGACGATACCTGCGGAAATCATATCACAATACTCGTCGGTGACGAAATTGAATCCGTAACCGTTCTTGCCGGACTTCTTGATGGTGTCAATGATAACCGAACCTTCCAATCCGGAATTGGAAGCGATCTGACGAATCGGCTCTTCCAGAGCCTTCAGTACGATCTTCACACCGGTCTGTACGTCGCCTGAGGTTTCATCCACCAGAGGAGCGACAGCGCTCATGGCGTTCAGCAGAGCAACGCCGCCGCCTGCGACGATACCTTCCTCAACCGCTGCCTTTGTGGCTGCCAGAGCATCCTCAATGCGGAGCTTCATTTCCTTCATTTCGACTTCGGTCGCCGCGCCGACGCGGATAACCGCCACACCGCCGGCCAGCTTGGCCAGTCTTTCCTGGAGCTTTTCCTTGTCGAATTCGGATGTAGTGGTTTCTATCTGGCTGCGGATCTGCGCGACTCTGGAAGCGATGGCGTCCTTCTCGCCCGCACCGTCAACGATGGTGGTGTTTTCCTTGGTAATCTTGACCTGACGCGCCTGACCCAGCTGATCCAGCGTGGTCTCGGTAAGCTGAAGTCCGATGTCGTCGCTGATCACGGTGCCGCCTGTGAGAATCGCGATATCCTGAAGCATTTCCTTGCGTCTGTCGCCGAAACCGGGCGCCTTGACGCATACGCAGGTGAAGGTGCCTCTGAGCTTATTGACGATCAGAGTGGAAAGAGCGTCGCCTTCTACGTCCTCGGCGATAATGACCAGCTTCTTGCCCATCTTGACGATCTGTTCGAGCAGGGGAAGAATCTCCTGAATGGAGGAAATCTTCTTGTCGGTGATGAGAACCAGCGCGTCGTCGATGACGGCTTCCATCTTATCTGTATCGGTAACCATGTAGGGAGAAATGTAGCCTCTGTCAAACTGCATGCCTTCCACCACGTCGATGTCGGTCTTGGCGGTCTTGCCTTCCTCAACGGTAATAACGCCGTCCGCGCTGACCTTTTCCATGGCCTCGGCGATCAACTGGCCGATGGTTTCGTCGGCGGAAGAAACGGAAGCGACCTTCGCAATATCCTCCGAGCCGTTGACCGATTTTGAATTGGCGACAACCGCGTCGGAAGCGGCTTCAACAGCCTTGGCAATGCCCTTCTTGACAAACATGGGGTTTGCGCCGCCGGTGACATTCTTCATGCCTTCGCGGATCAGAGCCTGCGCCAGAAGTGTTGCGGTGGTAGTGCCGTCGCCGGCAACGTCATTGGTCTTGGTGGCGACTTCCTTGACGAGCTGAGCGCCCATATTTTCAAAGGGATCGTCCAGCTCGATTTCCTTGGCGATGGTCACGCCGTCGTTGGTGATGAGCGGAGAACCGAATTTTTTGTCGAGCACGACGTTTCTGCCCTTGGGGCCTAAGGTAATCTTAACGGTATCGGCGAGCTGATCAATACCTGCCTGCAGCGATTTGCGGGCGTCCTCGCCGTATTTGATAATCTTTGACATAACTGAATTCCTCCTGCAAAAAAATGTTATCGGCCGATTATTCGCAAACGGCCAGAATATCGCCTATGCGGACGATGACGAATTCCTCGCCGTCAATCTTGACTTCCGTGCCGGAATACTTGCTGGTGAGTACTTTGTCGCCGGGCTTTACGGTCATTTCGATCTTTTCGCCGTCCACGACTCCGCCGGGGCCGACGGAAATAACCTCTGCGATCTGGGGCTTCTCCTTGGATTTGGCTGTGAGAATGATACCGGTGGCGGTGGTTTCCTCTGCCTCGACCATTTTGAGCACAACTCTGTCTGAAAGCGGTCTGATAGTCATACTGTATATCTTCCTTTCGCTGCGATAAATCGCAATTATCTTTACAGAGGCTTTGCGTTTTTCAAATCGGCAAAGTCTGTTAGCACTCTCGTTCCCCGAGTGCTAACTAGTATTATAATACGTTTGCAAAAAAAATCAAGACCTTTTCGCCAGAAAAAAACTATTTTACAATTTTTTCATAATAGCTGTATTATATCCCGATGGTATTAATTATTTGTTAATTTTATTTTGACTATTGACCTTAATTTTGTTATGTGGTATCATCAATAAGATATGTTTTGTCAATTATTCAGCCGGAGAGGGAGTATTCATTCTTTATGATTTCAAAATCAAGCAAGGCAGTTGCGTTTGTTATTGCCGCTCTTACATTATTTATTTTCAGCAGCTGTAATTTTAACACCACGGTCATCACAAGTGCCGAAAAACCCGAAAAGGTAATTGTTGCTTTTTTTTCGTCGTTAAAGCAAAAGAATTACAATGACTGCGACAAACTGTTTTTTGATAAATTTACGATTCAAGTCACCACCTCCTCGGGAAAATCCTTTACGGACAAGCTGGTCAACTGCTATATTGACAATCTTGACTATGAGCTTGTGGGCGAGTCCGAGATCAGCGGCATCAACGCTAAACAAAAAATGAAGATTACTACATTCAGCAAAGCCGCTTTTTTCGAGTGGCTTAAGAAAAATAAAACTAAAATTGAAAGAAATTATCTGACCGAGATGAAAATTACGGAAGTTGACCGTCAGAACACAGAAGCAATGTGCGACCTGCTTCTGTATGCCATCGATCATTATTCCGAAAACATCTCGCTGACCACTTCCGAAATAGAAGTCTCCTTTCGTTTCAGAAACAATAAATGGCTGATTGTCGGCGACCAGAATCTGGTCGAAGCAATTTACGGAGGAATTTCAGATGAACAATAATAACAGATCGGCATCTGTAAAAGTCATGTCATTCTTTCTGAGTCTGATCATGATACTGAGTTTATGTCTGTTGGCGTTTTCTCCTGCTTCTTCGGTAAAGCATATCAACATGAAGGTTGACTTTGCGTCTTCTTTCGTAAACAACCAGACAAATGAGTTTATTGCCGAACTGTCCGGAACAGCGGGCATCAAAGCGCTGCCCTATGACTTTACCGCTCCTTATAAAAAGCCCAAAGAAGCCAACTATTATACAGAGGGCGACAAGGTTTGCTACAAGGACAACACAATTGAAGTGCAGTGCTGGAGAGAAAAGAGAGTATTATACGGCGCATCGGCATTTTTTGCCGACGTGAAAATCAAGCATCCTTCCCAATTCCGCAAGCAATGGTCCAACGGTGATTACAATTCCATCAAGCGGCAGCTGCCTTCCACCATGTTTGCAAACTCCAACGGCGTGGTGGGTATGTCGGCTGATTTTTACAAATTCAGAAGATACGGGGTAATCGTCCAGTACGGAATGGTACTGTGCGATAAGCGGTGCGGACATCCGCTGGACGTTCTTGTGGTGGATTACGAGGGCAATTTCCATATCTGGGACGATAAGGAACTCAGCAGCCATATAAGCAAAAACGGCGCTGACGACATCATGCTTTCCTTTACATTCGGGCCGGCTCTGGTTATCGACGGGAAAGTTACAAAAATTTCTGGCAGACGGTATAAGGATCATTCGCTCGGAGAATTGGAACAGGTCGTCGGAAGGGCTGCCATCGGTCAGCTGGGCGAACTTCACTATCTTCTCTGCACCGTAAGCAAGCCCGGCATGACATGCCAGGATATTGCAGATCTCATGGGAGAAAAAGGCTGTATCAATGCCTATAATTTTGACGGCGGTCAGTCCGGTACGCTTATGTTTAACGGACAGGTCTATAATGAGATTGCTTACAGGGGTGTTGAAAGACCTATGAGCGACATTATTTATTTTGCTTCTGCGGAATAGATGGATCGGAGGTATTTGATTTGGATGATCAGTTGATGCTGATATATAACGGGATAGTAATTAGCTGGTTTGCGTTTTTTGTATCCGTAGGATGTTTACTCGGTATTGTCGTTTCCTGTATTCTGCGATTGGTTCAGAGAAAAAGCGTTTCCGACGTATTCATTGTTACTATGCTCTCGGTTCCTCTCGGTTTGTTTTTCGGCAGGATCCTCTACTGCTTGTTTTCCAACGAACTCCTTTCCGGCTTTGATGAATATATCAATCTCACCAACGGAGGCTTTGGATTATTCGGAGTTATGCTGGGCGTTTTCTTCGCCGTGGTGATTGCCTGCAAGGTATTCAGCTGCGGGCAGGTAGGAGAACTGCTGGATTGCATTGTTCCCGGCGGCACTCTTGCAATTACTATCGGAAGGTTCGCCACTCGCTTTACGACATCCGAAATAGGATATCCGGTGGATTTTAAACTATTCACTGTATACGATGTGAAAGAAAATGTATACAATCTTGCCATCTTTGATCTTGACGGAACCTTTGAGGCAATCATTCTCATTATATGTCTTTTCACATTCTTTTATACCAGACACAAAAAAGCCTCACCAGGGCTTACTTCATTGGTCATGCTTGCCCTGCACGGAACAAATCAGGTTCTGATGGACAGTATGCGGGCGGATCCCCTTATGCTGGGCATCAACAATTTCATAAAGATTTCCCAGATCATCGGAATACTCTGCTGCATTTCGATTCTTGTCTATTTTATGATTATCTCCGCCAAAAAAGACAGATTCAGCAAATTCCACATGATATCCATTCCGATTATTCTCGTTTCCATTTTCCTTGGTGTAATGGGTGAATACCGTGTCGGCAGCACCAATTATATCAGCAAACATCTGCTTATGCTTCTGGGGATGCTGATGCTCGACTGGCTGACGCTTGTCTTTGCATTCAAATCAGTCACTGTCAGACAAACTGACGCCGTTGAAGCAAAAAGCCAAAGTCAGGCGTATTCGCGGCAGGAAATCCCGGAGCCGGTACAGAGATACCCCAACGGAAGCCACAGCAGAACGTCCTCCCGCAACAACGGTTTTTACAGCGAGGAGAGCGGCAGCAACAGCAGCAACGGCAATAGGAAGATTGATTATGAGAACCTGAAACATGAGCTTGACAAGCTAAATATCTAAGAGCCTGTTCAGAATCTCTCCACGCACGTCTGGCTGGCTTCTTTTCCACCATATTTTGCCAAAATCCTCGTTAATACACAAAGTATTGCCTGCGATTTTGGCTTCATCTGGCGAAAAATCTGCAAGCTGAACTTTGTTCAGCTACGCCATCCGCACACGCGGAGATTCTGAACAGTCTCTAAGAACGATATTCACTGAAAAAACCTTTGATGTCAATCAGTCTATTGCTGACTTCAAAGGTTTTTATCTATCTTCAGCAGAAAGGGAAATACAATGACATACAAAGGCGTTATTTTCGACATGGACGGAGTGCTGGTAGACAGCGAGAAACTGTATATGCGGTTCTGGCAGGAGGCGGCGGCGCGGCAGGGCTTTGAAATGACAAAGGAAATGGCACTCAGCCTCCGCAGCAATTCGCCCGAAGCGGCCATTCCGAAATTTCTTGGATGGTTCGGAGAATCGGCGGAGTATTATGCGATACGCCAGCTGAGAAGAAAACTCATGGCTGATTATATTGACAAGAACGGGGTTGAAATGAAACCCGGGACAAAGGAAATTCTTGAATATTTAAGGCAAAAGGGAATCAAAACCGCGCTTGCCACCGCATCGCCAGTCCAGCGGGCCAAGCACTACCTTGAACCGCACGGGTTATTTGAATCATTTGACGCGGTGGTCAGCGGCGCAACCATTCAAAGAAGCAAGCCGGCACCCGATATCTATCTGGAAGCCGCCCGGCTTCTCGGCCTTTCCCCCTGCGAATGTATCGCCGTGGAGGATTCGCCTTCCGGAATTGTGTCGGCGAAGACCGCCGGGTGCTTCACCGTGATGGTGCCGGATTTATCCCGGCCGGACGAACAGGATATGAAAAGCATTGACTTCCTCGCGGAAGAGCTGACGGACATCATGAAACTGATATAATCCCATTCTCAGAGCCTGCTTCTGATGCTTTCCAGAATTTTCTTTTCAATACGGCTGACATAGGAACGGGAAATGTGGAGTTTAGAGGCGATTTCCCGCTGCGTCAGCGGTTTGCAGCCGTTCAGCCCGTAGCGCGAGGTGATGATCATGCGCTCGGTGTCGTTCAGTTCCTCACGGACGATCTTCCGGAGTTTTTCGCATTTGATGGCGGCGTCAATATCGTCCGAAATGGTGTCGTCCACAGCGATAACGTCCATCAGCGTCAGCACATTCCCATTGCGGTCGGTATCTATCGGCTCGTTGATCGATATGTCGAGGGCGGTCTTTTTGCCGCTGCGAAGGTACATCAGTATCTCATTCTGAATGCAGGTCGCAGCATAGGAGGAAAATTTTGAGCATTTTTCCGGACGGAAGGTGTCCACCGCCTTGATCAGCCCTATCGTTCCGATGGAAATCAGATCGTCCGGGTCGGAAACGGCCGCAGAATATTTCTTGCTGACGTGAGCCACAAGTCTCAGGTTATGCTCAATGAGCTTCTGCCGGGCAGCTCTGTCACCTTCCGCCCAAGCTTCTATGTACTTCCTTTCCTCCGGCGCGGAAAGCCTCGGCGGAAACCCAGAAATGGAGGACACGCTCAGAAACAGGCTGTAAATCCCCTGCAATGCCTCCGCAAGCATTTTGAATAGACTCAAACTTTATCACCACTCAAACAATTTCAGTCTCCTACCTGAATAGTATTCAGTCCGCTGATGATCTTTGCCTGTCCAAAGCAAAAAATATGTATCACTATCACATCCGGCTTCATGACGCGGGAAAACGGGCTGATCTTTACGGACGACCCTTTTGGGATCCCCTTTGATCCGGAATCTTTCCGACTCCTGAAAAAGCGAAGCCGTGCCTGAATCGCACCACCTACGTTTTTCTTTTTGCCCGGTTTGGATATCCCATGCTGAATACCGGATGTGAGCAGACACCGCCCGACGCACGGCTTGTAAAAGACCCAAAAGGGAATTTTCTGTGTCCGCAGTAGTAGTTTTCGCCTTTTTCACCCGATTATTCGGTTATCAATAAAAAAACACAAAATAATTTTATTAAATTTTACTGTATTTTGCCTTTTTTAAAGAATTTATCCTTGAAATATCACGCACAACATGATAAAATGAATGAGTAAGCTGATTACACAGGGTTTGCACAGGCCCTTCGCGTAATTGGAAATCAACACAATCTAGGAGGACGAAATATGAGCAATATTTTGTTTGTCGGTTCGGAATGTGATCCGTTTGTCAAAACGGGAGGTCTTGCAGACGTTATGTCCGCTCTGCCCAGAGCTCTCGCCAATCAGGGCGATCTGGACGTGCGCGTGATTCTGCCCAGATACACCTGCATTCCTGAGCATTTCCGCAACAATATGACCTATGTGACACATTTCTACATGGACTTTACCCGTGACTGCCACATGTATTATGTAGGTCTGATGGAGTACTGGTGGAACGGCGTCCGATTCTACTTCATCGACAACGAGTACTTCTTCGGCAAAGGCAATCCCTACACCGATATGGCCGGCGACATCGTGCCTTTCATCTTCTTCTCGAAGGCCGTTCTAGCTTCCATGTGTGCCATCGGCTTCCATCCCGACGTCATTCACTGCCATGACTGGCAGGCAGCTCTGGTTCCGGTCTATCTCCACACCGTCTATGAGGGTAATCCCTTCTACAACGGCACCAAGACCGTCCTGACCATCCACAACCTCCATTTCCAGGGCATTGCCAACATCGACACTGTCAAGTATCATTCCAATATTCCCGAGTACGCCTTCTCCCCCGATCGCCTCGAGTTCAATGCCGACGCGAACATCATGAAGGGCGGTATCGTTTACTCCAACTTCGTCACCACCGTCAGCCACACCTATGCCAACGAGATCAGAACCCCCGAATACGGCGAGGCTCTGGAGGGCGTGCTGAACGATTACGCCTACAAGCTGGGCGGCATCGTCAACGGCGTGGACTACGACGTTTACAATCCCGGCACCGACTGGTACATTTACGACAGATACGGTGTGGACAACTTCCCCGACGCAAAACGCTGGAACAAGGAAAAGCTCCAGGCGGAGCTGGGGCTGGAGAGAGATGTCAACAAGTTCATGATCGGCATTATTTCCCGTCTGACCGACCAGAAGGGTCTTGACCTGATCAATGCAGTGATGGATCGCATTGTGGATGATCATACGCAGGTTGTTGTCATCGGCACCGGCGACAAGAAGTACGAGGACGCATTCAGAGCCTACGAGTGGAATCACAAGGGTCGTGTCTGCTCCAACATCATGTACTCCAACGAGAGAGCCCACAAGCTCTATGCGGCGGCCGACGCCATTCTCGTTCCTTCCCGCTTTGAACCCTGCGGTCTGACCCAGCTCATCGCCATGCGGTACGGCACCGTGCCGATTGTCCGTGAGACAGGCGGTCTGAGAGACACCGTCCAGCCCTACAACAGCTTCGACCACACCGGCACCGGCTTTACCTTCTACGAGTACAACGCGGAAGTCATGCTTAAGGTCATCAACTACGCCAAGCAGATCTTCTTCGAGGATCGCTTCGGCTGGGAATGCATCGCCAGACGCGGCATGGAATCCGACTTCTCATGGTACCGTTCCGCCGGCGACTACAGAAATATCTACAATTGGCTCATGAGCCAGTGGTAATAGCTTACCGTCACTGTTAGATTTCGTAAAATTTTGCCCCTGTCTGAAAAGAATTGGTTTTCAGACAGGGGCTTTTGTTTACACTTATAATCCATCCAAAGACGACAATATGTGTTTATATTGTAAATCCTGTGAATCATCCATAATGCGGACTTCCCTCTTGCCTGTCTACGAAGCGTAGGTTGAAAAGATGGATTCCACGCTTTATACTCACAATATAGGAGGTATGGTCTATGAATCAATATGTAACAGGCAATATGATCAAGCGGCTTAGGGAAAGCAGAAAAATGACACAGCATCAGCTGGCGGAAAAACTGTCCGTGAGCGATAAGGTGATATCCAAATGGGAAACGGGACGGGGATATCCGGACATTTCCCTCATCGAACCCCTTTCCGCCGCGCTGGGAGTGTCTGTCATCGAGCTGTTTTCGGGCGAAAACATTGTCAACACGAACAGGGCGTTCAATATGCGGCGAATAAAACTGTATGTATGCCCGATCTGCGGGAATGTAATACAAAGCACAGGAGAAGCAATCATCAGCTGCTGCGGCATTGTCCTTCCGGCGCTGGAGGCGGAGTCTGAGGATGAAGAACACCGCCTGTGCGTGGAACGGATGGAAGACGAGTATTACGTCACCATTCCTCATGAAATGAGCAAGGAACACTGCATTTCATTTATCATGGCAATCAGAAATGACGGGAGCGAAATCAAAAAGCTCTATCCCGAAGGGAATGCGGAAGCGCGTTTCAAAATCGGCGGAACAAGATATTTCTGTTATTACTGCAACCGGCATGGATTGTTCAAATCCTCAAAGCGATGAATGACCGGCTTTTCTGATGGCACCGGCAGGACAGACATTGCAGCACTTCCTAAGAGCCTGTTCAGAATCTCTCCACGCACGTCTGGCTGGCATCTTTTCCGCCATATTTTGCCAAAATCGTCGTTAATACACAAAGTATTGCCTGCGGTTTTGGCGTCATCTGGCGAAAAATCTGCAAGCTGAACTTTGTTCAGCTACGCCATCCGCACACGCGGAGATTCTGAACAGGCTCTAAAAAGGAAGGTATGATTATTATAGCACAAATTTCTTTAGATCTGTAGCTTTCATAAAAATAATTTTGATTATATATTGCTTTTTCCTTTCGGTTTTGCTATCATTGAATTGTTTATGAAAATATGCCGGTTTGACATATTGAACTGACTAATAAGGAGCAAAACAAAATGACAAAAGAATCGAATTTACCTCATGGCGAAAAGGTTACGGAAAACATCTGGCTTTGTCCGGACGGCGTCTATCGCTGGTCATATGAGTTTAACATGCTCAAAAATCCCACGATCATCATGACGGTATGGAAGGTGTTGGGAATTTCCATCGGAATCGTGATGGGGTTTATTTTCCTGACAGACCTCTTTGAAGGCAACTTTCAGACCGCAGACGACTGGCTGGGACTGGGACAGCTCATTCTTATTATGACAGGCATTATGCTGTGTCTGAGCATTGTATCCTATGTGATACTGGGGGCTATTTACGGGTGGAAATATCAGGTGCTTTTTGAGATGACCGACGAGTACGTCCGCCATATCCAAATGCCCAAGCAGGTGAAAAAGGCGGAGGCGATCGGATGGATTACGGCTTTTGTAGGATTGATGGCGGGAAAACCCACTACCGTTGGCGCCGGACTGATTGCCGCCACGGGCACCACCAGTACATCGGAACTGAAAAACGTGGCCGCCCTCAAAATCCGTAAAGGATGGAACACAATCCACGTCAATCAGAAACTTGACAGAAATCAGGTTTATGCCGAAGATGCCGATTTTGATTTTGTAGCGAACTTCTTGAAGGAACATTGCAAGAACGCGAAGATTTCCGGCTGATAATTTCATCAAAACAGGCTCTAAGGAGTTTATTTCAATGTATAATGTAATCTTCGATATGGACGGCGTGATCTTTGACTCCGAAAAGACCCTATTGGATTGCTGGATAGAGATTTCAAAGCAGTATAACCTTGACGAAGAACTTGTCAGAAATACCTATATCCAGTGTATCGGCACCAATAGGAACCAGTCTACGAAGATCTTTTTAAATGCGTTTCATCATTTTCTGACAAAAGAAGACATTAAAAATATCTGGAATGAGAGCGCAGCGTTGTTCCGCAAGAAATATTCCGACTGTAATCTTCCCGTCATGCCCGGTGTGACTGAAATTCTGCAATTTCTTAAGTCGAGCGGAATGCCAGCAGGCGTCGCTTCTTCCACCTGCATACAGACGGTTAAAAGGCAGATCAGAAACGCCGGACTGTATAATTACTTCGTGGGATTCGTCGGAGGCGACGCTGTTGCCGTCAGCAAGCCCAATCCCGAAATCTATCTTCTGGCCTGCCGTGAATTCGGATTTGAACCGGCCCGCACCTTTGCAATTGAGGATTCATTCAACGGAATAAGAGCAGCCAGCGCAGCGGGACTACGTCCTATCATGATTCCCGATATGGTCGCTCCCGATGAGGAAATGGAAAGCCTGGCGGAATTCATCTGCAAGAATCTGATCGATGCGATGGAATATCTGAAACAGGTTTGTTAGAAGTGGAAAATCAGGCTCAAAAAACAAGAGTTAACAGATTCTGAATCATTACCAGCGTTATTTCTGATAATATGCTGAGTTTTAATGAAATTTGCACAAATCAACCCCTATATGAAAATATAAGGGTTGATTTTATTGTGTGTTTGTTGTAAAATATATAGATGATTCGATTCTATAGAAAGGATTGCCCTTCTCAGTGAGATGTAATTGGCATTGGAACTAATACGAGCCGATGAAGTATATTATAATAGACCTAGAATGGAACGGCGCCACCACCCGAACGGGTTATTTTGATGAGATTATCGAGATCGGTGCAGTCGCCCTGGACGACCAAATGAATATCACAGGCGAATTTCAGAAACTGGTATCTCCCAAGCAGACCAAGAAGATCAGGGGAAGAATTAAGGATCTGACCCACATCACCAACGACGATCTGAAAAACGCGGAAGGATTTATCACTGTTTTCAATAAATTCAGGACGTGGGTAGGAACCGGTGACAACTGCATGCTGTCATGGGGCAATTCCGACATAACCGTGCTTTACGAAAATCTCAAGCGCTATGACATGGTGAATGAAATTTACATACTTAAAAACTTCTGTGACGCGCAGCTTCTTTGTCAGAAGGCGGTGGACATTCCTCTCACTAAGCAGATCGGACTGTCGGCCTTTGCCGAGCAGGTGGGAATAGAAATAGGAGAAGATCAGCTGCACCGTGCGCTGAATGACAGCAGGCTGACAGCCAAATGCTTCGCCAAGCTCTTTACCCCCGGGCTGTACAGGGAGTTTGTCAGCAAAGCCGATAAGGTTTTCTATGACCGTATGAATTTCAAGTGCTACAACCTTCAGGATCTCAGCGACGAGCAGGTGATCATGTCGGACTTCATGACCGAATGTCCCGAATGCGGCGCCTTCATGAAGCGGCTGACCCGGTTTACCTGCAAGAACAAGAAGCATTACGCCAAATACCGCTGTGACCTCTGCGGCAAACTATTCAACATCTCTCACACCCTAAAGATTACCTACGACGGACTTGAACATAAGAAACTGCTCAATGAAATCAGGATTTCCGGTGCATCTGAGGAAGAACCGGCAGAGGCGGAATTGCAGGAAATACAGACAAACCTGAACGATGAAGCACCTGATCAGAACGAAGAAGATTCATGAATCGTATATTCGGCGGGATACGGCAATTGTCATGCCGCAGCCTGCCGATTTTGCTGATTGGAGGGGATGACAGTGAAAAGCTGCAAGCTATGCCCAAGACTGTGCGGAGCGGCAAGGGGAAGGCTGCGGGGAAAAGGTTTCTGCGGCTGCGGAACACAGCCAGTCATTTCCAGAGCCGCGCTGCATATGTGGGAAGAACCTGTCATCAGCGGCAGCGCCGGCTCGGGAACGATTTTTTTCTCGGGCTGCACGCTGGGCTGCGTTTTCTGCCAGAATTATTCCATTTCTTCCCAATTGTGCGGAAAGCCCGTCACGCCGGAAGGACTTGCGGAAATCATACGTAATTTGGAAAAACAGGGGGCGCACAATATCAGCTTTGTCACCGGCACCCACTACGCAGAGGCGATCATCCGGGCGCTGGAAATCTACCGTCCGCGCATTCCGACGGTATGGAACAGCGGGGGTTATGAACGCCTTGACACGCTGCTGGCTTTGGAAAACTATATAGACATATGGCTGCCGGATTACAAATTCGCCCTTCCCGAAGTCGCGGAGAAATACGCCGCCGCGCAGGATTATCCCGAGGTGGCACTCAAGGCGATTCAGTTTATGTGCAAAGCTGCGGGAAACAGCGTCATTGAGGAAGGAATCATGAAGCGCGGCGTCATCGTGCGGCATCTGGTGCTGCCGGGAAACACACGGAATTCCGTCGCGGCGCTCCGCAAAATCAGCTCGGAGCTGCCGGTCGGCACCCTTGTCAGCGTGATGAGCCAGTACACCCCGGCCGGAAATATTTTGAATTATCCCGAGCTTTCTCGCAGAATCACGCCGCATGAATACGACAAAATTCTCGACACGGCGGAACTTCTGGGGCTGAAAGGCTTCCGGCAGGAGCTGTCCTCCGCGACGGAGGAATACGTGCCGGCGTTCGACCTTTCCGTTCCGGAATGATTTTTTCGAGTTTTAATGATATCTTTATATTGCGTACACATATTGATCAATCGAAGGTGATATTCTTTATATGATTATCTCCATAATTCACATAATATTGATTGAAAAATAAGGACGGGCATGTGATGATCAAGGTACAAAATCTGACAAAAAAATACGGCGCCAACATCGCGCTGGACGACGTGAGCTTTTCGGTGAAATCAGGGGAAATTGCGGGATTTCTGGGGCCGAACGGCGCCGGCAAGACCACAACCATGAATATTATGACGGGCTATCTGTCCTCCACTTCCGGAACCGTCACCATCGACGGCTATGACATACTCGACCAGCCCACCGAGGCCAAGAAAAAAATCGGCTATCTGCCGGAGGTGCCTCCGCTGTATCCCGACATGACGGTGGACGAATATCTCGGCTTCATCTACGAGCTGAAACGCGCGACCCAGAAAATGGAAGCCCATTTCAACGAAATCTGTGAACTGACGGGCATTGCGGCGGTTCGGGGCAGACTTATCAAAAATCTTTCCAAGGGCTACCGTCAGCGCGTGGGCATCGCCCAGACGCTTGTGGGCAATCCTCCGGTACTGATACTGGACGAGCCGACGGTGGGGCTGGACCCCAAGCAGATCATTGAGGTGCGTTCGCTCATCAAGAAGCTGGGCAAGAAGCACACGGTCATTCTTTCCTCCCACATTCTGAGCGAGGTGCAGGCGATCTGCGACAGAATCATCGTGCTCAATAACGGGAGGCTGGTAGCCGACAGTACTTCCCAGAGCCTGAGCGACAAGCTGACCGACGGGAATTCACTGATTATCCGGGCGGTCGGCAAGGCTGGGGATATTCAGGCGGCGCTGAATGCGGTCAAGACGGTCAAGCGATGCGAAAAGCTGTCGGAGAAGGACGGGAGCGCGGAATTCAGCGTGACAATTTCCTCGGCGGGCAGCGCGAGGCAGGATATCTTTTACGCGATGGCGGCCAAGAAGCTTCCGATCATCGAAATGCGGCAGCGGGAGTATTCGCTGGAGGATATATTCCTGTCGCTGGTGGACAGGAAATAATGAAGAAAAAAGGAAAGCGCGCAGCGCATAATCAGCGAGTTTTTTCTCCAGGCGAGCGTGGGAGTCAAGCTGTCGCTGGCGACAGCCAGGGAACATTATTCCTTCTTGCGGGGGTCTGGGGCAGCGCCACACGAGGGAGCGTAGCGACCGAGCAAGACGCGCACGGATATTTTACCGAAGGTCAGGCGAATACAGATATAACCTAATACCATGATCATCCTTAACCCCTGACCGGAGACAAATCTCCTCTTTACTATCGCACCAATACCCCGATTTACTCAATTCTTACGCCATAACAATCGCCTGATATTATACTCACAAAGGAGAAACGAATCAACCATGAAAGCCATCTATAAACGCGAGCTGAGCGCCTGCTTCCGGTCGCCGATCGGGTATCTGTTCTGCGCGATCTACCTCTTTTTCAGCGGGATGTATTTCAATTCGGTGCTGTCGGTGGGGCAGTCGTCGGAATTCCCCCAGATTTATTACGGCATGCTCAATATCGTGCTGCTCATGCTTCCGCTGCTCACCATGCGGCTTTTCAGCGAGGAACGCAAGTACAAAACCGACCAGATATTGCTCACCGCCCCCATCAATATTACGCCGCTGGTGCTGGGCAAATTCTTTTCCGCCCTTACGATTTACACCGGCTGCACCCTGTTTACGCTGATCTACGCGATTGTGTTCAGCTTCTTTACCCAGCCGTCGTGGGCGCTGATTACCGGCAATATTTTCGGCGCGATTCTCTTCGGCGCGGCCTTCATCGGCATCGGCATGTTTATTTCCTCCATGACCGAGAGCCAGTTTGTGGCGGGCATGGGCTCCTTTTCCATAGCTACCATCTTCATCATCCTCGACGTGATCCCGCTTGTCACGAGCAATGAATTCATTGTGTCGCTGGTGGGCAACATCTCCTTTGTCGGGCGTTACAAGCCCTTCACCAAGGGAATTCTCGATATGTCGAGCATCCTCTTCTTTGCCAGCATAGCCGCCTCTTTCATCTTCCTGACGGTGCGCGTGCTGGAAAAACGCCGCTGGAGCTGAATTTTTTTCGGAGGTGAAATCCATTGACCAACAAGAAAACCAACCCAAAATCCGCCGGGGGCAAGGCTTCGCCCAAAAAGGCTCTGCCTTCCGGCGCGATGAATAAAATAGAACACACCCTGCACCTGATCCGCACCAGCACACGCTTCCGTCACGGCAGCATGGCGACCGCGATGACGGCGATCTTCTTTGTCTTTATCGTGCTGCTGAATCTGGCGGCCATGAGGATGAAGGAGCGGTACGCCTTCATGAGCGTGGACATGACCGACGATCAGCGCTACACCCTCACGGCCGAAACCGAAAGGCTGATTCGCGGCATTGACGAACGTGTGGAAATCGATATTCTGGCGACCGAAGCCCAGTGCACCACGGCGGGGGTGCTCACCACCGACACCTACGGTCAGATTCCCATCGCGCATGAGATTATCAAGCGCTACCCCCAGCTCAATAACAATATTTCCATCAACTACGTCGATCTGAGCAAAATGCCGGCCTATATCATGCAGTTTCCGGAATACAGCGACGTGCTGGATTATTACTACATCGTCATCAAATCGGCAAGGCGCACAAGGGTAACCTCCTTCTTTGAAATGCTGCCCTCTCTCTCGTCCGATTACGCCGTCTACGACAGCACGACGGGCAATAATTCCGTTGCCCAGTCCTACACCGAAACCTACATGACCTCCCTCATCAAAACCGTCACGCTTGACAAGAATCCTGTCGTCGCTTTTGTCGACGGCCTGAATGTCGACGCGAACAGCGACGATTTCACTTCCATTCTCGAGCTGAACGGCTATGAGGTGCGGGTGGTGGATATCCGCCGGGAAGACCTGCCGGAGGACGCGGATATCGTGATGCTCGCGGGGCCGACCGCCGACCTCACCAAGGCGCAGACCGCCAAGCTGGATGATTATCTCAGCAGCCGGTCGAAATCCCGCACACTGGTAGTTTTTGCCACATCATTAATGCCGTCAATGCCTCATCTCAACGCCCTGCTGGCGGAATACGGCATTTCCATCACGCAGAATATTGTCTATGAAGGCGATTCCCATAACACCGTGTCCAAGCATCTGAGCGCCTTCACCGCTCAGATGAAGGAAACAGGCTATACCCTTGACCTGATCGACCGGCTGAATTATCCCGCTGTGGTGAACGCGCTGGCGCTGGATATTCTCTTTGACGAGAAGGGTTCCACACAGGTGGAGGCAGTGCTGACTTCCTCCGACGAGGGCTTTGTCTGCAACAGCGCGACGAAATTCGACCGGTCGAAATACTCCGAGGCGGACAAAGCGGAGCGGGTTGTCATGGCAAGCTCCATCACCTACCGCAACACCATGGAAGGGGACGAGGTGCGCACCGACGTCATTGTCGCGCCTGACAGCCTTTACGCCCCCGAGCTGCTCACTACCGATATCTACGGCAACCTGAGCCTGCTGCTTACTGTATTCAACCAGCGGGGCGGCATTGACACCGGTAACATTGACATAGAGCCGAAATCGCTCTACGCGGTGGATTTCTCGGTGGATATGAACACACTTTCGGTTATCAGCACAATCTTCGGGTATGTCATTCCCCTGATCGCGCTTGGTTGCGGTCTGATTGTCTACATCAGGAGGCGCAGGCTGTGAATCGGAAAAAGAGAAATTTGCTTCTGCTGCTCGCCGCGACGCTGGCGGTGGCGGGACTATTCTGGTTTCTTGCTTCGGGCGATTCCGCGCAGGAAGAAGAAAACGGCCATGATCACAGCGTTTCCGAAAGCGACGGTGAATCCGGCAGGCAGTCGGGCGTACTGTTGAATTATTCCTCAGATAACATCAAGAGCGTTACCATTACCAATTCTCAGGCGAAATATACCGCTTATGTGGATTCAAAAAGCGGCAGCGTTGCCTTCAAGGAACTGAAAGGCTATCCCGTCAATGAAAATTTCATGGAAACGGTGTGGTATGATTCGGTTCAGATGATCTATCAGGATATCGTCGCCACCACCAAGGACGACGGTTACCGGCCGGAGGAGTACGGCTTTGACAAACCCTCCGTCACCGTGAAGGTGACGCTGAAAGACGGGCATTCCTACACCTTCCACGGTGGGAAGGAAACCCCCGGCTACGAGAACGACGTGTATTACGTCAAAGTCAGCGGCGACCAAAACATTTATGTCTGCACACTCGACAGTGCTTTCTTCATGGGGGACAGCTACTACCTGAGCGACGATATCTTTTACCGTTACGATACAGAGTCTGACGGTAAACAGAAGAGCAAGATCAGGATAGGGGAAATCACACTCACCGGGGACGCGTTCAAGGGCGAATTCAGGATGAAGCCCAGCACGACCGCCGACATGAGCAGTCCCTTCTACGGTTTCAGCTATCGGGTGACTTCGCCGGTCAGCTGGCCGGTCAAAGCGTCGGCTTCTTCCATGCTGGTCTACGACCTGCAATATCTGATGGCGGACGATGTGGCGGTGCTGAAACCGACTGCCAAGCAGCTCAAGGCCTACGGGCTTGACAAGCCCTATCTCACCCTGTCCTTCCGGCGCAACGGCAAGGAAGTGGTAATGTATGGCAGCAAATCTGAGGGCGAGAAGATGTATGTCATTCTCAAAGATCACGACATTCTCTATGAGCTGAATACCAATTCCCTTTCGATTCTGCACCAGCTCACGCCGGAAAATCTCTACAGCATCAATGCCATTTCCGCCACAATGGAAGCGCTCAGCGGAATAAAAATCACGTCCGCCAGTGTGAATTGCGACATTGCGATAGCCCGTGAGGAGAATTCCAACGCCTTGGAGGCGGACGATGTGATCTACACCTATTCCGTCACCAAGAATGGCGAGGACAAGAAATATTCCTCCTTCATCAAGCTGATGAAGCAGCTCAACGGCAGTTCCATCACCCGCTGGAATGTCAAAAAGCCCGCCGGGAAACCCATGGTCACCATTACACTATCCTTCTTTGAAAACATCCGAAGCAAGCCGGAGGTTATCAGGCTGTATCAATATTCTGACCGGGAATACGCCGTGGTGCGGGAAGGATTGCCGGTCAACACGGTGTCCGCCACATGGGTAAAACAGCTTCTGGCTGACGCGGATGCCTTTTGATCTATCGATCTTACCCCTATTATCAACTTTTCTGTCAGCATAAAGAAAAACAGCATTCATCATACAAAAACACCCGAAACAAGGACTGTACCTGTTCGGGTGCTTTTGTCTATATGCCGGCATTCAAGTGATTTGTAATCTCGATTTTGCCGGACTTTATGGCCTTTTTGAGTTCTTCGGCGCGGTCGGTGATAATGCGGAGCTTTCCCTTGCCGTCGAATGTAATGACCACCGACTTGCTGAATTTTCTGTCCGCCCTGCCGCCGTCTGCCTTTCCCGAATATTCCTCTATGACAAGACTCGCGCCGGTTTGGTGAAGGAACTTGAAAAGCGTCATCAGACCGATGCCGCTGCCGCCTTCCTCCGAATGTGTGGTGACCCGCTGCCTGCCCATCTTTTTCAGTACCTCTGTGTCAAAGCACTCGCCGCTGTCCAGTACTCCAAGCGCAAGGTAATCTTCATTGCGGGTGAGCATGACTTCCACATGCTTATCCTTCACGCCGCCGGCGGAAATAATGGCATTTTCCGTGAGATCGGCGAGCACCGTGTTGAATTCCCTCCGGTCGAAATCCTCTCCCAGAAGCGGTTGGCCGTTTGTCCGTACTTCCACGTCAAAGTCAATGCCGCTTTGCTCCGCTCTGCCAGACATATAGAGCAGCACAGCGTCCAGCGTCTGATCCCCTGTTTCGCACAAAACCCGCCCATGGGATTCCAGCGACTTCACCGCGCCGCTGCGCTCGGAATAAAGCTTGATAATCTCTTCCGCAACTCCCGTAATTGTCCCGGAGTCAGAGCCTTCCCTTACACTTTCGTTCAGCATCCGGAGAAGTTCGTCATCCTGACGCATGATGGAAACGAGACGTTCGTTGTCCAGAGCAACCGCTTCGATCATGCTGTCCTTTTCGGCAAGACTGCCCTCCAAAAAAAGCAGATTGCGCTCCCTGATGCGCCTTACATATTCCGCCTTGATCTCGCGCTTTGCCCAGTAGATCATAATCACGCACAGAAGCAGCATCGGCACGAACATTATCATCACAACGCCAGATTTTGCCCCACTGTTCCCCGCACCTCCGAACACCATTACCGCTGTGAGCATCAGGACTGCCAGCATAATGCCGGTGCCGCCACTGCGCCGCTCGACGATATTCATCAGACCCCGCCGCAGCCTTTTCATTCCTGCGGCAATATAAATCAGTAACCACACAATGAAAATGGACACGACGTAGGCGATAATATGAACCGGAGTATCCTCCAGAAAATCCATATAGGAGCTTTGACCGGCGGTGTAAATCTGATAATAGACAATTGACAGGACTACCGAAATGAAGAAGCCTACCATCATAAAAATCGCTTCGCAGATGGCAAAACTCAGCAGCGACAGCACGGCAATATCGCTCAGTTTCAGACTGCGGGACTGCCGGTCACTTCCGACCAGCTCGTCGCGGCAGAGAATGCAGTTGGTAAAGGTAATGTATACAAGCATGACCGCCAGATGCATTGGAATAATCAGCGCTTTCAGGCGTATGAGCGAAACGCCCATTGCAAGCGAAAAGAAAGCCGCCATAGCCGTCTTTTTCGGTTCGCGCTTTTCACTCACACATTTCCTGAAAAATTGGTAAACGCCAAACAGCAGCACAGAATACTTCACGCCGATGTCCAGCCACGGCAGTACAATTTCAACCTTCATAAGTATTTTCTCCTACCGGAATGTGACGCGAACGGTTTTGGTTAATTCCTCATTATCCGGCATTTCCTTCACCGTAAAGTCCGCGCCGTTACGCCTTAGTATTTTAAATATCGGTATCTGTGCGGCGTTCTTGGAGCTTTCGCCGCCGACTGCTTCCTGTTGCTTTCCTATTCTTCTCAGTGCGGAAAGATCAAACGCGCCGCCGTTATCCGATACTTCCAAAAAAAGCAGACTGCCATCCATGCCAATATTCACCTGCACCCTTCCCTTTTCCGCTTGCATTGCGGATTGCGTGGAATATTCGCAGAGTCCTGCGAGAAGGGCAATGAATTCCGAACGGATAACTTGACCGTTCAGCATTTGATTCAGGTCTGCGCTGACAGCCGCGCTGAATTCCGCGCCGGCGGACTCAGCCCTGCCCCGGAGATACAGCAGCGCCCCATCCACGGCCGTAACGCCTGTGTGTATCAGTCTGCCGGTTATGGTTTCGTACTCGGTGAGGACATTCCGGCGGGAGGCGTAAATTTCTTCGAGTGAACCTGCCGTTTCGCCGTCATGGATGAATTTGCCGGTATCCTCTTCCCCACCCCCGTTTTCAGCCGCTGCTTTACCAACATTCATCACCATCGAAGGAATGAGCTTGTTGTCCCTGTGAATCATGCCGGAAATCAGCTCGTTCTCGGCGCGGAGAGCTTCAAGAAGTCTGTCCTTATCGCCGAGGCTCCTTTCCAGTATGCCCAGTTCATTATCCTGCAATCTCGATACATAGATCGATTCGAGTTCTCTTCTGAACCAGAAATAGCCTATGAACAGCAGCAGAATAAGCATAAAGCCGCAGGTCATCACCACGGCGCTTGTGTCGGTGCGGGACAGCACCGAAATATCCACCATTGTTCCGAGAGAAATAAAAACCACCCAAAGGAATATCAGAATGTCGTTCCTGCGGATTTTCATTACTCCCGAAAGCTTGCTCCTGATTGGGTTGTTTTTCAGCGTCATCCTCAGCAGAACACATTGAAATCCAAGCATTAAACACCGTGCGGTCATACCGCCTCTGAAGCAGGTGACGTAACGAAGGATATGTATCCATGCATCAAGGTAACGGTCGAACCGGTATGCGATAAAAAGGGAGTTCAGAAAGAGCATAAGTCCGGTCACAGTCAGGGTTATAACGTAAATTGAGTAGCTGTAAAAGAAAGAAGTAATCGTGACGGTAATTGATTGGGAGGACGAAAGCCTGAAAATCACTCTCAATAAGACAAAAAGCAGCACCGCTATGAGCAGCGTATCAATCACTGGAACATAATTATGGATCATGCCTGTTCCGATGCCCGCCAATACCGCCGCCGCAAAACCCGTGCATTTCCTGCGGAGAGAAAAACGGTCCTCGACACAGGCTATAAACAAGAGATACGCTGGCAGCACAATTCCGATATTTCTTATGCACATTTCCGCATTCGACGGTCCCATTGCAGTTCTGCTCCTTCACAGTCAGCGGGAGTTATTCCGCACAACTTCAAATCTTCTTAATCTCAGGGCTTTTTTCAATTCATCCGCGCGATCGGTGACAATACGGAGTATTCCCGCACCGTCAAATATAACGCATAGATTCTTTGTGTATTTTCCTGCCGTTTCTCCGCACTGCAATTCCTCAATGACAAAGCTCGCGCCGGTATGGCGCAGTATCCTGAACAGCGTCATAAGCCCGATACCACTGCCGCCTTCGTCCTGATGTGTCGTCACGCGCTTTTTTCCCATGCTTCTCAGAACATCCACGTCAAATTGTTTTCCGTTGTCTGAAACCGCCAGAAAATACCTCCCTCCGTCCTGACCGATTCTCACCGCCACGACCCCGTCCTCTCTGCCTTTGGCGGAGATAATGGCGTTCTCGCTGAGGTCGGCGAGAACGGTGTTGAATTCCATACGACCCACCGCCTGCTCCAGCATCTGAGGAAGCGCGGTTTCAACATACGCTTTGAATTCCACACCGGAGGAGCTTGCCCTGCTTTGCATATAAAGCAGCACCGCGTCCACGGCCGCCACACCCGTCGAAGGCAGACAGCTGCGGTGAGCTTCATACTCCTCAAGCGCGTGATGACGCGAGGCATATATTTCATCAAGGGAATCGGCCGCCTGCAAGGCAGAGGCAATCTCTCCGGAAACTTTCCCGCCGTCGGTCAGCTCTTTTGCCACCTGTCTGACATTACTCACAATGGAAGGAATGAGCTTGTTGTCTGTATGAATCATCTCCGCCAGATTGTCGTTATCCCTGTGAAGCCGCTCGACAAGCTCATCCTTTTCCTTCAGGCTCTTTTCCAGCAGTGTAAGCCCGTTTTCCATCATTTTGATTTTGTATGTGGTCCTCAGCTCTTTTTTCAGCCAGAAATAGAGCATAATAATGCAGAAAAGGGTGACAAAAAAACATACGGTAGTCAGATCGATTTTGCGATCCGATTTTTTAAGCAGTTGGGACAAGACAGAGAAAAACATCATCAACACAAGAACAGAGGAGGATAAAAACATTCCGAATTCACTGATTCCGAAGCGAAACAGCGTGGCAAGCCCTTTTCTCATGCGTCTTGTGCGGAACACCAGCTGAGCGATAACGCACTGAACCAGAAAAATGATCGCTGCCATCATAACCTTGCCAACCGGATGTTCGGAGGTCAGGAATGAATAATGTTCCATCGCTTTGATAGCCCCTCCGTACTTTGCCGCGGTCAGATATGACAGTCCTCCCATACTAAAGACCATACCCGCTACCGAGAGATAATAAAAGGCATAACTGAATGCGAATGACAAAACCGTGTAAGGCAGCTTTTTCTTAATACGCTCCTTAAACAGCGCCCCCGTTACAAACAGAAAGGCCAGCAGCAGCACCGTATAATGCAACGGGGCAACCAATTGGTATAAAAACGCCATACTTGCGCCCAGAACCGAAAGCAGAACGCCGCAGATCCATTTCTTCCGTCCGGACGGTTTTTCCCCCAGCGCCATCAGATACACCGTATAGGCGATCACAAGCATCCCCATATGCTTGATGCCGGACTCATATGCCATCTTTTTCTTCTCCCTTCCAATTGAAAATAAACGAAAACAACCAAAGCCCGCTGCACAAAAAACGTCAGCGGGCTTTGGTGGTGATATGAAAAATTCTCGCAATCAAGATTACCTTACGCATATATCATATCACGAATGAAAGCTCCTGTCGATTGCTTTTTTGTAGGTTTCAAAAAAATAATTCGCCCACAAAAAGCTGGAAAAATCTACAAAAATCTATATTTATCTATCATTCCTCAACTTAGCTGAATAATAACGCAAAAATTCCATCACAGTAGGTGATTCCCGTTTGGGATTGATATGCCCCTTGTAACACCGGAGAAGCTCATCGATATCAGAGACATCCCACGCCTTGTCTATGGCTGTCTGCATGGCGTGTTCCACGCTCTTGGTCTTTTTGCCGTGCATTTGCGCCACCATATCCGAAACATGCGGAACATATCCGCCGCAGAGTATCTCGATGGCGTCGGCAAGGTAATCGTAACCCTTATATCGGGGATTGACGGAAATCAGGTTCAGTTCTTCATAAATGCGCTTTTTCAGCGCCTGTCTGTCCTCACGGGAGTCTTCCTCGCCATTCTCCGGCTGCTCGGTAGAAAAATCCAACTGCATTCCCTCACGCGCGGCAATCAGCAGAAATTCCGCGACAACCGCGGGAGAATGCCCCTCAGAGTGCTTATAAAACACCCAGCCCGCGCCCAGCTTGCGTGCCAATTCATAGGTCGTCTGGCTGGAATTATTGGTATTAATCACAATATACGGCTTCTTGATTCCTTTCATTTTTTTGAGTTGAGAAAGGAATGTAATGCCGTTGCCCTCGCCCGAATGCAGTTCCAGATCCAGTACCAGAGCGTCAGGCTGAAGCTCCCGCACGAGTTCCAGCGCACGGGACGCGCTGTCCGTGGAGGAAACAAGCTCTATTCCGTCGGTTGCGGCAAAGCATGCGGCGAATTCACCGCAGAGTTCCTCATCATCCTCCACAAGCAATACTCTCAGATCGCTCTGCATAATTATTCACCCCTGATATACATTATACATGATTCAAATATTAAAATCAATAAAAACCCAGAAAAATCTACAAATTTTTCTTATCCCACATATTTCACAGTTTTTCCCATTTTCTGACTCCTGCACAAATACAAAGCCGCCCTCTTTTTGGAGAGGACGGCTTTGTATTTGTGGATGGGGAACGATATAAAAAGACACAATCTATGTAACGCGCTGAAGGAATTGCGGAAACAACCGGCGGCTTGTCCGCAGCAATGACCGCGCGGCTCATTCCTTCAACGGTAAAGATTATATTACAAAAGAATTAAAAAGTCAAGACTAATTTTACAAAAAATGACAAAAAATTTAATGTAATCTATAGCAAATGAACTTTTTGTGAATATTGCATGAATAATCAGTACTTCGTTGTGTTAATTGACCATGTCGTTTTGCCTGAGACGCTGTTCCTGCAAGGTAGCAAGCTCTTCCAGCCGCTCCCGTGTGACGTAATACTTCTTGTTGCAGAAATGGCAGAGCGCCTCTGCCTTGCCGCTCTCGTCGGCAAGTCCCCGTATCTCGTCGGGCTGCATGGTCATAAAGGCTCTTTCCACCCGCTCCTGCGAGCAGTCACAGCGGTATTCCACCTGCTGGCTGTCGAATATCTCCAGCTCAAAGCCGGGAAGGGTTTTCTCCAGAATCTGTTCGGGGGTGTTGCCGTCAAGCAGCATACGGGTGACGGGAGGCATGGTTTTCAGCATTTCCTCCAGCCGCTCAATCTCACGGTAGTCGGCGGCCGGCATGAGCTGAATCAGCAGACCGCCCGCTTTGTCGAGCTTCCACAGCCCGTCAAAATGCACGCCGATGCAGAAGATGGTGGGCACCTGCTCGCTGATGGCGTAATAGGCAGTCAGATCTTCGGCCACTTCCCCGGTAACAAGGGGAATCTGGGAACAGTAGGGCTGCCCGTAGCCGTAATCCTTCATGACCGTGAGGGTACCTTCCTTCCCTATTGCGCCTGACACGTCGAGCTGTCCTCTGGCGTTGGGCATCAACAGAAGTCCTGCCTCTTGCGCGTAACCGCGCACGTTACCCTTACTGTCCGACACCGCAATGATGGAACCGGCGGGGCCGCCGCCGTTCATCCGCAGAGTGAGGGACGCGTTGTCCTCTTTCAGCTTGTTGCCCATGATGGAAGCGCCGGTCAGCAGCCTTCCCAGCGCCGATGTGATGACCGGCGTGGTGCGGTGAAGCTCCTGCGCCTTCCGCACGATGTCGGTGGAATCTATCGCCGCCGCCATTACAAGACCGTCGGCAGTAATACATCTGACTAACTTGCTCAATATACTGTTCTCCTTTCGGTTTATCTTTTTTTTCCGGCAACGAAGACCATCCTCTCGCTTTCGGGGGATGGCGGAAGCGAGGTCATGTCGTCATAGGCGGCGAGCAATTGCAGACCTGCTTCTTCGAGCAGGCGTTTGGTTTCTTCAAGGCTATAAGCCGTTTCGGTAAAAAATTCGCTTTCCCGGAGATAGCTACCGTCAGGCTGCTGTTCAAAGAAATCCAGCATTATTTCCACCCGGCCTTCCCCGCAGTATTCATTCTGCCAGACGCAGAAAACGTCCTCGGTTTCATAGACGAAGGCATTGTCCGCGAGGATATGCTCGTGCTTGTAGAGTGTATTCATGTCGAAAACAAAAACGCCGTCCGGCTCCAGAAACAGAGACACACGGCTAAGAGCAAGCAGCAGCTGCTCCCTGTCTTCAATATGATTCAGGCTGTCGAGTGTGCAGACAAAGGCATCGATGGTACCGTACATGTCCAGCTCCTGCATGCTCTGGCAGAGGTAGAGAATACTCCCGTCGGACTTCTCACGTGCCTTGCTGAGCATGTTTTCGGAAAGATCGACCCCTATCACGTCATACCCCTTGGCGGCAAATTCCACCGTCATGCTGCCTGTACCGCAAGCGAGATCCACCAGCAGGCGGGCGTCCGGCTTGCATTGCTTGATAAGGCCGTCGATATACCTCGCCCGCGCCGGATAATCCACCTCGCCCATCAGCTCGTCGTAATATTCCGCAAAGAGATCGTAGCTCATTGCGGCTCCCCGCCTTGTTCGGGCATCTCTTCCCTGTCGGCTTGATCCAGACGGCTGAAAATCATGTCATAGCCTCCGGTGCCGTAATTGAGCGAACGGTTGACCCGGCTGATAGTGGCAGTGCTGGCGCCGGTACCGGCCACAATATCGCTGTAGACGTGCTTGTCGCGCAGCATCTTGGCGACCACAGACCGCTGTGACATGGCTTTCAGCTCCGCCACCGTGCTGAGGTCTTCAAAGAAGTCGTAACATTCCTCAATGCTTTTGAGTTCGAGAATGCATCGGAAAAGAAAATCCGTATGCTTATCTTGCAGTTTTGATTGAGTGCCCATGATCATTACCTCTGATGATTTCTTTTTTCATTGAAGTTGGATTGTATCAAAAATACATTCCGCCCGCTGCGTGCCGGAATCCGGTGCTTTAGATATTTAGAAGTTTAGAGCGGTAAATCATCTTATATAATAACACAGTTTTTCGCAAATGTAAAGCATTATTTTTTACGGTCAACCTTCATGGATAAAACAAGTTGACGGGTTCAGGCTTCCTCCGAAACACATTCCGTGATAATATCCCGCAGTTCCTGCGCTCCCTCCCCCGTCACGGCAGAGAAGGGAAGCATGTATTCCAGATCGACGTCCAGCTCGTCGGGGATGGCTGCCAGCCGCTTTTTGCGTTCGGTGGGCTTGAGCTTGTCAATCTTGGTGAGCACGATCTTCATGGGAAACTGTCCGTCGATGAGGTAATCCAGCATCATCATATCGTCCTTGGAGGCGGGGTGGCGGCTGTCGATAAGCATCACCACCAGCCGCAGATCGCGCTCCTGATGGAAATATCCCTCGATCAGCTCCGCCCAGCGCTTCTTCTCGGCGGCGCTGACTTTGGCAAAGCCGTAACCCGGCAAATCCACCAGCCTCGCGCCCTCGAGATTGTAGAAATTGATGGTCGCCGTCTTGCCCGGCTGCGAGCTGACGCGGGCAAGGCTTTTTCGGTTCAGAATTTTATTGATGAGCGAGGACTTGCCGACGTTGGAATGTCCCGCAAAGACCACTTCCGGCATGTCGCCGGGGGGAAGCTGTTCCGACGTTCCGGCGGCAAGTTCGAAAAAAGCATTCTCAAATTTCATCCTTCTCCCCCTCGTCTTTGACTTCGGGTTCCTCCGGCTTCGGGTCTGCCTTGTCCCGCTCCGGCTCATCCTTTTTGCTTTCCTTGCGGGGCTTTGTTGGCTTCGGCGGCTCCGCGAAGGCAATGCGGAACACCTCGTCGATGGTCTTGACGGGAACGAAATGAATCGCGTTCTTCACCGTCGGGCTGAATTCCTCGACGTCCCTTTCGTTGGCGGCAGGAATGATCACCGTCTTGATGCCGTTGCGGTAGGCCGCCATGCTCTTTTCCCGCAGGCCGCCGATGGCCAGCACCCTGCCTGTCAGGGTAATCTCGCCCGTCATGGCGACGTCCCCTCTCATGGGGTTGCCGGTGAGCGCCGACACCATTGCGGTGGCGAGCGTAATACCGGCGGAAGGGCCGTCCTTGGGCACAGCGCCTTCCGGAACGTGAATGTGTATGTCCTTCGCGTTGAACACGCTGTCATCAATGCCCAGCTGTCCGGCGCGCTGGCGGATGCAGCTCATGGCGGTCTTGGCCGATTCCTGCATCACGTCGCCCAATTGTCCGGTGACGGAATACTTGCCGTTGCCGTCCATTACGGCAACCTCGATTTCCAGCATTTCGCCGCCCACCGACGTCCACGCCAGCCCGTTCGCCAGTCCCGGAATCAATTCCTTCGGGCGTTCGTCCCGCTTGTATTTGGGCTTGCCCATGTAGCTTTCCAGATTCCTGCCGCTCACGGAAATCTTCTCGGCTTCGCCGGAAACCAGCTTCTTGGCACACTTGCGGCAGAGAGAGGCAATTTCACGTTCGAGATTGCGCACGCCGGCTTCTCGGGTATAATCCTCTATCAGCCTCGCGATGGCGGTATCGGTGATCTTCACCTTCTTGGAACTGAGCCCCGTGCGTTCCAGCTGCTTGGGAACGAGGTATTTCTTGGCGATCATCGCCTTCTCCTCATGGGTGTAGCTGGGAAGCTCAATAATCTCCATGCGGTCGTAGAGCGGGGTAGGAATGGCGCCGATGTTGTTGGCGGTTGTGATGAAAAGCACGCCGCTCAGGTCGAGCGGAATGTCAAGAAAGTGGTCGGTGAAGCTCCGGTTCTGTTCGGGATCGAGCACTTCCAGCAGCGCGGAGGTCGGGTCGCCCTTGTAGTCGTTGGAGAGCTTGTCTATTTCATCCAGCAGAATCAGGGGATTCATGCTGCCGGCTCTCACCACCGCATCCACAATGCGTCCCGGCATGGATCCGAGATAGGTCTTGCGGTGTCCCCTGATTTCGGCTTCGTCCCGCACGCCGCCCAGCGATACCCGCACGTACTTGCGCCCCATGGCTTCGGCGATGGAACGGGCGATGGATGTCTTGCCCACGCCGGGAGGGCCTTCCAGACAAATGATCTGCCCCTTGATGTCGGGCACCAGCGCACGCACGGCGATCAGTTCCAGAATGCGCTCCTTGACCTTTTCCAGTCCGTAGTGGTCGCGATCCAGCACCGCCGCCGCATCCTTCACGCTGAGATTGTCCTCTGTCCTCACGCCCCACGGAATGGAAAGGCACACGTCGAGATAGCCGCGGATGACCGCCGCTTCCTGCGAACCGTAGGGCAGCTTGGCCAGCTTGCGGGTTTCGCGCTTGAGCACGCTCTTTACCTCTTCCTCCGCGTCCAGCTCCTCGATACGATTGTTGTAATTTTCCGCGTCGCTTTCGGGCGTGCCGCCGTCACCGAGTTCCTCTGAGATAATACGGATTTTCTCTCGGAGATAGTATTCCTTCTGGGACTGATCCATGGCTTTGTTTGTTTTCTTTTCGATCTCGCGGTCGAGCTTTGCCTGTTCCAGCTCTATCGAAACCGCGTTGATCAGCAGTTTGGCCCTTTCGGTGGAGGAAAGGCAGTTCAGCATCTTCTGCTTGGTTTGCAGCGGGAAGGGATATATGTAGGCAACCGCGTCTATCAGCCCGCCGAAGCCGCCGCCCCTGCGCTCCATAACGAAATGCATGTCCAGTTCCGGCTTTTCCTCAGCGCGGTTGAGCGCCGGAAGAAGCTCCTTGAATAACTTTGCATGAAGAGTGCTGTTGGGGTCTTTTTCCGCCTCGTCGTTATTATCGTCGGCCGGAATGACGTCCACCCGGGTATAGGACTCGCTGTTATCAGCGGCTGTTACCCACGCGCGGTATTCGCCAGTCACACGGACATGCATGCTTTCCTCCTCCGGGTGACGGAGCATCTGGGTGATGGTCGCAACGACGCCGACTCTCGTTGTCACGTCATAGACCGGCTCTCCCTTCTCATTGAGCATGATGAAGACACATCTGTCCGCCTTTCTCGCACTGCGTATCGCCTCGATCATCTCCGCGCCGTACACCGTGAACTGATGCGGGCAGCCCGGAAAGGCCACCGCGTCGGGCAGCATGATGATGGGCATATTCTTTTTCTGAAATTTATTGGATGTAGTGGCCATTTTTTTCCTTCTCCTGAAATAGTGAAGATGAGATAACACATAGGAGGCAGAAGGCAGAAGGTTTCCCTGCTACCTTCTGCCTGCTACCTCCTGACTTACTTACGCATCTGCTTTTTTTGCGGTCTTTCTGGCTGTGGTTTTTTTCGGGGCGGTTATTTTCTCTTCGGAAGGTTCTGCCGATTCCTGCTTATTGTATACAAGCTCCGGTTTGCCGCCTTCGACGCATTCGCGGGTGATGATCACCTTTTCCACATTCTCTTCCGACGGAACGGAGAACATGATGGGAGTGAGAATGCCCTCGATGACTCCCCTGATGCCTCTCGCGCCGGTTTTCTGATCAAGCGCTTTTTCGGCAATCAGTCCCAGCGCATCTTCCTCAAACTCCAGCTCCACATCGTCCATGTGGAAGAGCGCCTTGTACTGCTTGACAATAGCGTTCTTCGGCTCGGTCATAATCCGGATAAGCGCCTCCTTGTCAAGCGCCTGCAGCGAGGTCAGCACCGGCAGACGTCCCACCAGTTCGGGGATAAGTCCGAACTTCACCAGATCGTGCGGAATGCATTTGGCAATCAGCTCGCTGTAGTCGAGATCGTCCTTGGTGCGGATTTCCGCGCCGAAGCCCAGCGAGGAATTGCCGACGCGCTTCTCGATGATCTTCTCTATGCCGTCGAAAGCGCCGCCGCAGATAAAGAGAATGTTTGTCGTGTCGATGGGAATGAATTCCTGCTGCGGGTGCTTTCTGCCGCCCTGCGGAGGCACATTCGCCACAGTTCCCTCCAGAATTTTCAGCAGCGCCTGCTGCACGCCTTCGCCGCTGACGTCGCGGGTGATGGAGGTATTCTCGGATTTGCGGGAAATCTTGTCGATTTCGTCAATATAGATAATACCGCGCTGGGCGCGTTCCACGTCGAAGTCCGCCGCCTGAATCAGACGAAGCAGGATATTCTCCACGTCCTCACCGACATAGCCCGCTTCGGTGAGGGTGGTCGCGTCGGCGATGGCAAAGGGTACGTTGAGTATCTTGGCAAGCGACTGGGCGAGGAATGTCTTTCCCACGCCGGTGGGGCCGAGAAGCAGGATATTGCTCTTTTGAAGCTCCACGCCGTCGTCGTTTTTGCCCATAATGCGCTTGTAATGATTGTAGACCGCCACTGACAGCGCAATTTTTGCATTATCCTGTCCTATAACGTAACTGTCAAGGTGTTCCTTGATCTCGGCGGGACGCAGAATTTCAAAGTCCCCCATGGAAAACACTTCATCGTCGTCGTATTCGTCTATATCGTAAAGCCCTTCCTTGCGGAGTATCTGCGAGCAGAGCGAAACGCAGTCGCTGCAGATAAAGACGCCCGGACCCTGTACCAGACGAACGCCGTCACTCTCTCCTTTATGGCAGAAGGAGCACCTCGGCTCATCGTTTCTGTCTCTGTACGCCAATCAGATCACCAATCCTATCTCTTGTAGATGACGCGGTCAATCAGACCGTATTCCTTGGCCTCCTCGGCGGACATATAATTGTCGCGCTCGGTGTCGAGGCAGATCTGCGAATAGGGCTTGCCTGTGGCAGCCGCCAACATTTCATTGAGCTTCTTCTTGGTCTTGAGAATCTGGTTGGCCTGAATTTCAATATCGGTTGCCTGACCCTGCGCGCCGCCCAGAGGCTGATGAATCATGATCTCGCTGTTGGGCAGAGCCAGACGCTTGCCCTTTGCGCCCGCCGCGAGAAGGAAAGCGCCCATGCTGGCAGCCATGCCCATGCAGATAGTGGAAACATCGCACTTGATATAATTCATGGTATCATAGATAGCAAGGCCGTCCTTCACCGCTCCTCCGGGACTGTTGATATAAAGGCAGATATCCTTCTTGGGATCCTGTCCCTCCAGATAAAGCAGCTGCGCGGTAACAAGACTGGCAGTAACGCTGTTCACCTCGTCGAATAACATGATGATTCTGTCATTGAGCAGGCGGGAATAAATATCGTAAGAACGTTCTCCCCTGCTGGTCTGTTCCACAACGTATGGTACTAAATTGCTCATAAATTATCTTCCTTTCCACAATATTCATAATGGCGCATTGCAGATGAATTTTTCTCGCTTTCTCTTCATCTCCTGCAATACGCCGTTAATGATTCTTTTCAATTATAAATTATATACCTGTATGTTGCAAAGTATTGACGGATATTGTCGGGGGAAACGCAAAAATTACTCCGCGTCGTCTGCCTTGACGGGTACGTAGGTCGCGTTGTCGCGCACCACATCTACAGCTTTTTCCACCGAAACGTCCTTCTTGAGTCCCGCGACGGGAACGATCTCTCTCACTCTGTCAAGCTCCACGCCGTAATTCTTGGCGAGATCGTCGTAAGCCTTGTCAATATCCTCGTCGCTGACTTCAATATTTTCCAGCTCGGCGATCTTTTCCAGCGCAAGACGCAGCTTGACCTGATGAATTGCCTTGTCTCTGAACTGGCCTCTGAGCGCCTCCATGTCCATACCGGTGTAATTCATGTAGGTTTCGAGATTCATCCCCTGCATCTGGAGATTGTAAGAGAAGTCGTTGATGTTCTCGGTAACCTTGTTGTCATACATGACCTCGGGGATGTCGGCTTCGACCAGATCAATGAGCTGATCAATGAGTTTGTTGTCCGCGTCGTCCTTGGCCTTGTCCTCCGCCTTCTTGAGTAGCTCCTTGCGGAGATCCTCCTTGTACTCGTCAAGGGTGTCGAATTCGCTGACGTCCTTGGCGAATTCGTCGTTCAGTTCGGGGAGTTCGGTCATCTTGATCTCGTGAATCTTTACCTTAAATACAGCGGGTTTGCCGGCCAGTTCCTCGGCGTGGTACTCCTCGGGGAAGGTTACGTTCACGTCGAATTCCTCGCCGATCTCATGACCGACCATTCCCTCCTCAAAGCCGGGGATGAACTGGCCCGAGCCGAGCTTCAGGGCGTACTTCTCCGCCTTGCCGCCTTCAAAGGGAACGCCGTCGCAGAAGCCCTCGTAGTCAAACACAACGCTGTCGCCCATCTCGGCCGGTCTGTCGTCGACATTGATGCTTCTGGAATTGCGCTGCTGAATGTGACCCAGCTCATGCTCCACATCCTCGTCGGTGACAACGGCTTCCGCCTTCTCTACGGTCAGACCCTTGTAGCCTTCGATTCTGACTTCCGGCTTCACCACGAACTTTGCCTTGAAGACCACGTCTCCCTCGAGAGAAACAACTTCGGCGCTGTTGGCGTCAATGACTTCCTCGCCGAATTCCTCTATCGCCTCATCGACAGCATTCTGGTAGACGGTTTCCACAGCGTCCTGTGTGAAAACAGGGCCGTACATCTTTTCAATGACGGTCATGGGAGCTTTTCCCTTGCGGAAGCCGGGAACGTTGTACTTGCGGCCTTCCTTGATGTAAACGCGCTTCTTCTCCGCCTTGAGCAGCTCCTCGCTGGCGGTGAACTCGACCTCATAGGTATTGTTGTCGATTTTTGTCTTGTTGGTAATCATTACAGTTTCCTCCGTCAAAATAATGATGCTATGATGCAGGAATCAGGCGAAATCGCCGCATAAAGAATTCCTGACATATTTTTCATTTTGATAATTATATAGTCATTAAAAGATTATAGCAAAAGAATTCGGTTTTTGCAAGAGCTTTTTAGCAAAAATCGGGGTGAAAATATGTTAAGTATTTGTTACGATTTCATCCGAACGATCCGGAAGAATGAATTGCGGTACAAATCCGACATGATCAGCCGAGATCAGCCGCATCCGGATGCCCTCGCAGTCCCCTGTCACAGCTCTTCCCCGCGCCGCGCCGTGAAGATGTCCGTACCAACAGCTTGTGATGTTGTATTTTCTCAGAACGTCCATGATTTCGGTACAGACGTAATCCGCGTAAACCGGCGGATAATGCAGGAACACCAGCGGTTCCAGCCCCATATCCAGCCCGGCTTTTATGGAAGCTTCCAGCCGCCCCACCTCACGAAGAAGCACATTCTGTTCACTTTGCGGACAGTCGTATGACCAGCCGCGGGTGCCGCAGACGGCGTACCGGCCATAAGGGAACGCATTATTGAAGAGAATGGCCATGTCGTCAAATCCGCACCGGGCGAGCCAGTCGTCCATCTTCTTCTTGGTGCACCACCAGTAGTCGTGGTTGCCCTTCATCAGCAGCTTCTTCCCCGGCAGCTCATGCAGGAAGGTGAAGTCGGCAAGCGTGTCGGTGAGCTTCATCGCCCATGAAATATCCCCGGCAATCACAACCGTGTCGGTCGGCTTTACGATGGAAAGCCAGTGCTCCCGGAGCCGTTCCTCATAGCCTTCCCAGCCGTGGAATTTATCCATTTTTTTATTCTCACCGATCGAAAGATGCAGATCGGCAATCGCCCATAATGCCACAAAATCACCTACCGGAAGCGCTCGCCGTTCGGCTCACTAAATGAACAATGAATAATGAAGGAAGGGCTAGCGCCCTTGAATAAATGAATTGCTACATGAAATAATAGTAATGCGGAGATGATTCCGCGTTGAGATAGAATCAATAATGAAACGGAGCGACGTGACATGTCTAAAAGCAACTTTACGCCCGGCAATAACACGGGCATTCGCTCAGGCGAAAACCACATCAAATGCGACGTCAAAAACTGCACCTATCACACCGCCGGCGATTGCTGCAGTGCCAGTGCCATTCATGTGCAGTCCTGCACCAGCGCGGATCACTGCTGCAACTGTGACGAAACCGCTTGTGCCACCTTCATGGAGAAGCAGTAAAGCCAGCGCGTATTCCCCAGGGAAACGCTGATTAAAGGCGCAGCCGTCGATTCCGCGCCGCGAGAATCCGTCTTTGAGCGGTGCGAGAATCGACTTAATCAGCGTTTCCCTAGTTCTCGCTGAAAAACGTACCAACGCAACCGGATTTTTTATTCAACAGGCGCGTTGGCGCGTTTTTTTATGGATGCAGCGCCGCAGGCGCTCCGAACCTTTTCACTGTTCACCATTCACTGTTCTCTTGGCGAACGCATGCGAGCGCATATACCGTTTCTTTCATTTCGGAACCGTCGCAGACAAGGTCGAAACGGACGGTCTTGCCCTTGAGTCCGGCCAGCGGGGCGGGGATTTCCACACCCGAAACATCGCTCAGCGCGGCGAGCATGTCAAATTCGTCCTCTGTGAGCTTTTCCGGGGCAATTGCGCCCAGTACGGCGGGAGCGAATTTATAGGGGCTGGCGGTGGAGGCGATGATAGTGGGCACCTCCGCGCCGAATTCCTTTATATACTGCTCATAGACATTGAGCGCGACGGCGGTATGGGTGTCGGAGAGGTAATGCTGACTCTCAAACACATCCTTGATGGTTGCCTGTGTGGAAGCGTCGTCGCAGCAGCCCGCCCAGAACAGCTCCCTGATCTTTGCCTTGACGTCCTCATCCACTTCATAGCGGCCGGTCGCGGCAAGGCTGTCCATCCATCCCTTGACCCGGACGCTGTCGCAGCCGCTCAGATCATAGATCAGGCGTTCGAGGTTGCTGGAAATGAGGATGTCCATCGAGGGAGAAATAGTGGTGTAGAACTGCCTGTTCCTGTCATACACGCCGGTTCTCAGGAAATCGGTCAGCACGTTATTGGCGTTGGAGGCACAGATCAGTTTACCGATGGGAAGTCCCATCTTCTTAGCGTAATAGGCGGCGAGAATGTTGCCGAAATTGCCGGTCGGAACCACGACGTTCACCTTGTCGCCCTTGTTTTTGATGACGCCCTTATTCATCAGATCGGCATAAGCGGAAATATAATAGACAATCTGGGGCGCAAGTCTGCCCCAGTTGATGGAATTGGCGGAAGAAAACGCCATGTTGTGCTTTGCCAGCTCGGCAGCGATTTCAGGGTCGGTGAATATCTTCTTGACACCGGTCTGCGCGTCGTCGAAATTGCCCTTGATGGCGCAGACGCCGACATTCCCGCCTTCCTGCGTCACCATCTGGCGCTTCTGGATGGCGCTCACGCCCTCCACGGGGTAGAAGACGATAATCCGGGTGCCGGGTACGTCCTTGAAGCCTTCCAGCGCCGCCTTGCCGGTGTCGCCGGAGGTCGCTACGAGAATGACGATTTCCTTGCCGTCGCAGGTCTTTTTGACCGAACGGGTCAGAAGATGGGGCAGCAGCTGCAGCGCCATGTCCTTGAAGGCGCAGGTGGGGCCGTGCCACAGTTCCAGCACAAAGCGGTTCTCGGCAATGTCCACAACGGGAGCCACATCCTCCCCGCCGAATTTGCCGGTATAGGCGCCGTCCACGCATTCGCCCAGTTCCTCCTCTGTGAAATCGGTGAGGTATTTGCCGAGTACGCTGACCGCACGGTCGCGATAATCCGCCTTGGCCGCTGCGAGAAGCTCGTCGTATGTAAAAGCGGGAACCGTCTCGGGGACATACAATCCTCCGTCGGGCGAAATACCGGTCGCGATGGCATAAGCCGCCGAAACCTTAACGGAATTGTCTCTGGTACTGGTGTAATTCATAGCGATTACCTCGATTCAATCAACTTCTGCCGCCCTATATATAAGGTTTTATACTGTTTAGCAGATCGTTAAAATTCTAACAGAAAATGGGGTCGATGTCAACGGCATACCATACAATTTATCACATGGTACAAAAATTTCGTGTTTGCGCCTGAATTTTTAAAGCGGCTCACAGTCCACGGCGGCTTCCTCGCAGTATTCCCAGACGGTACTGTCCTCGTAGCAGCGGACGAGATCGACGTCGTCCAGCGCGCCCTCCCCTATTTCCGCGTCGGGAGAAAGAATGGTGACACATTCCATATTGTAGCATTTATCAAAGGCGTGCTCGCCGATTTCCTCCACCCCCGCCGGAACGGTGACGGTCGTGAGACTTTCGCAGGAATCAAAGGCATGCTCGCCGATGGCGCTCAGGCTTTCGGGAAGGGTAACGGCTTTCAGTCCGTCTGCCATATAAAAGGCGTAAGCCTCCACCTCCGAAACGCCTTCGGGGATTTCAATATGCTCCAAAGCGCTGCATCCGGTGAATGATTCCGCGCCGGTGCCGCTCATATAAGGAGAAAGTCTGACCGACGCGAGACTGGCGCACCATTCAAACACGCCGTCGCCGAATTGCGTCACGCTGTCCGGAATCACCATGGATATCAGAGATTCACACTGGTAAAAAGCCATATCCCCAATGGACACAATGCTGTCGGGAATGGTCACAGAAGTCAGGTTGGTGCATCCGTCAAAGGCATATGCTCCTATCGCCGTCACGCCGTCGGGAATGACGAATTCCGTAAACGAATCGCAGTCCTCAAAAGCTCCCTTGGGTATCTCCCTGACCCCCGCGGGAAGGCGGAGAGATTTCAGTGAAGTGCACTTGCCGAAGGATCTTTCGCCGATGGATGTCAGACTGTCCGGCAGGGATATGGATTCCAGATCATCGCAGTTGTGAAAGGCGCCGTCGCCTATCAATTCCAACCCTTCCGGAAGGGTGACTTCTCTCAGCGCACTGTAGCGGAATGCGTTCGCGCCGATTTCCGCCACCGGAAAGCCGAAATACGCCCGCCGGACGTTCAGCGCCGTTTGTTCCTTTTCTCCCCTGTATTTTGTCAGAATGAGCTTGCGGCCGCCGTCCGTGAAATCATAGAGGAAGTCCCTGATCTCAAAGCCGCGGCGGGAAACCTTGCCGTCCTTCATGGCGGCGTAGCACTTGCGCCTTTCCAGTTCCGATTCCAGCTTGGAAAGAAAATCATTGGCGGTCAGCTCCCGCATATCCAAGCCCTGTATCAGAGAAAATTCCTTCTCGATGGATGCGGGCAGCGTGTATTGACCGTTTTCGTCGTCGTCCGCCCGGATATAAAGCGCAACCAACGGCTTTCCGGCCTTTTTCGCCGCGACGAAATCCTTTTCCAGATCGCCCGATTCGACATATTTTTTTGTCACAAAGGGCACATATGCCTTGCATCCTTTGGCGGAAATCATCTTCCCGCGCCCTGCGTCGCTCATGTTTTCGCAGGAGCGGACGTTATACCCCGCAAAGAACAGCTCCTTGGCGTAAGGATTGCAGGTTTTGAGATCGTCCGGGTGAAAGGCAAGGCAGGCATAGGGTTCCTCAACGCTGTATACGATATTGCCGCTCTCCCCCGCCGGGTCGGTTTCATAGCTGTCGAACCAGTACTGCGGCACCTCGCGTTCAATGGGAACCGCCCTGCGCCTGCCGAAGTTTTTCAGCCCGATTTCACTGAGTTTTGTCATTATATCATCCAATGAGAAAAATTCCGAGCCGCGAATCAGGCTTTGCGCTTTTGCGGGAATCGTTACATTATTTTCAATAAACAGTGCAAGAAACGGCACGCTGCTCCTGATTTCCTCCGCGATTTTCAGCTCCACGTCCAGCACATACGGACGGGAAAGCGACAGCGAGCTTGCAAAGAGCAGGAATGCCGCGCTCTGCCGGATATGACTTTCGATGACCTCGTCATACTTCTCGCCGATGGTGATGCCCTCGTCGTACCATACGTTGTAACCCGATTCATAGAGCTTTCTGAGCAGCGGAAAGACCTTTTCCTTGTCGTCGTGACCGTAGCTGGCAAAGATATACGGCTTTTCGTCATTGGACTCAAAGGGCAGTTTGATTCTTCTGGTGTTCTTTTCGTTTTTTCCAAACACGGCGGTTACCTCCAAGCATTATTCCTCAATAGTATATCAGATTTCCTGAATGAATGCAATGCTAAACCACGGAAAACCAAGGAATTCATTTCTGTATAAAATAACTCATGCGTTCGGCAATTTCCTTAAATACCGGTCCGGCGGAGCTTCCGCCTGACGTGCCGTTTTCGGCAAGCACCACACATGCGTACCGGGGAGATTCATAGGGAAAGAATCCCGCGTACCACGCCTGATTGATCCGTTTGCCGTTTTTGATAATTCCTGTTTCGGCGGTGCCGGTCTTTGCCGCCGAAGTGATTCTGTCAGAAGCCCCTGCCTTGGCTGTGCCGCTGACAACGGCTGTCCGCATACACGCCGCAATTGTCTTTGCCGTCGAGCTGCTCATTGCTCGGCGTTTTTCGGGGAGGAACGGCTGAGAAACGATATTCATATGCTCGTCTGTCAGACCTATTACCGCATACGGCTCGATATATTCTCCCCCTCTTGCGATCGCCGCCGTCATTCCCGCGACCTGAACGGGCGTTACGGTCATACCGCCCTGTCCGAAAGAGAGATTAGCAAGCTCCGCCGGATTTTTCAAAAGTTCTTTATCCGGAAGTCTGCCTTTGGACGAACTGTAATGAGAACCCAGTTTTGTCCCGTTTTCAAATCCCAAAGCGTGTGCCGTTTCAAGAATTTTCTCTCCGCCGGCTGCCGCCGAAGCATTGATAAAATAGGTGTTGCAGGAATGGGAAATGGCCTCTTCAAGATTAACGCTGCCGTGCGCTGTGTGGTTGATACAGCCCATTGTGTTGTGTCCAATTTGAACCGTGCCGGTGCAGAGATATTCTTCTTCCGGGTCAAGTCCGTTTTCCAGAGCCGCCGCCGCGACAACGGGCTTGAACACCGAACCGGCGTTGTACTCCGATATCGCACGGTTGATAAGCGGAGAATTTTCATCATTCAGCACGGAGGCGATATCGTTCCGGTTGTAGCCCGGAAGGCTCACCATTGCCAGTATCTCTCCCGACGCAATATCTGTAACCACAACCGCACCGCATGTAATGTGCTTTTTGGCGGCGGTTTCCGCAATATTCTGAATGTTGCTGTCAATGGTGAGCATGACGCCCCTGTCCGAACGGGAAGTTGTGTCGGTAATCTCTTTTGCCGCGCCCTCAAGGCTTTTGCCCGACGCATTGATCCGGCATGTCACCGACAGTTCTCCTTCCGCGTCACTCAGCCATTGGTCGTACGCCCGTTCTATACCGTTCTGCCCCCCGTTTTTTGCGCGGAATCCCACAAGATGCTCCGCCGTTGAAGTGTCCGAATACCGCTTGGGCACGCGGAAGACGGTCACCCCTTCACATTCACAGCTGCCGTCATCGACATCGGTAACGAAGGGGTAGGAGCCTTTCAGCTCACTTTCTATGGATTTATATTTTTCAGCAGGCAGTCGTCCCGCCAGCTCGGCGGATACACGGGAAGACGGAATGATCAGCGCCTTCAGCGAGGTTGCCCCGCCGGCAAGCGCAATGCCGTTCCGGTCATAGATTTTGCCCTGCGTTCTGGCAAGTACCAGCCTGTAGGTGCTGTGATTCCGCGCGGCGGAGATATATTCCCCGTGGCTGTCGATCATTGCGATTCTGCCTATCAATGCGGCACACAGAACCAGAATCAGGCAGAAAAGCCCCGCTGTTCTTTTTTCCATAAACAATCATACCCTTCAAACATTGTCGTAGCTATTGTTTGAAGGGTATGTATTTTTATTCGTAAAATTCTGAAAGCTCTATGGATTGGATTGCGAGGACATCGGAGCGTATTTCCATATTCTCTTGATACTCTTGTTTAAGTCGGCGAAGGTATAGCTTTCATTGGAGCGCTTTTTGCTTGAGGGATCGTTGATCAGGTAATTCCCGTCTTTATCAACACCTTTTATCACGATAAACGGAGACAGGTCCTGACTTTTGGTCATGCATATCACCGTACAGTTGTCTTCCGTCACGGCTTCGCGGATACGCCGGTTATTTCTGGGCACTTCAGCCACACTCATTCCCAAGGCTCTCGCGCCGTCTGAAAGCAATTTTTCCGGCTGATTCTCACAACCTCCTCCAATAGCGAACTCTGCTATATGCACGGGGGTCATGGATGTGTTGTGAAGCACATAGAGCGCCGCCATCGAAAGGCAGGTCGGCGCACTTCCGGTCAGACCGAATACCCCGCCGTTGTACTTCATATATCCCCAGCGCACGTCCCACTGCATAAGCCGTGGAGGCGTTGTGCAGTTCTTATACTTGCTGAAGTCAAGCGCTTCGGGTTTAAAGTTCACTACCTTGGCGGGATACTGTGTGACAAATTCCTCGGTTTCGTCGTTAAGAACGAGCATTTCTCTGATCTCTTTCGGATAATCGTCCAGGGTGTATCCGTTTTTTGCGGCATATTCGGCGATTGTCTTCTCCGCGGAATTGTTTTTTCCCAGTCCGCTGTAATGCTTTAATGCGCCGTTAATCAACAGGATCACCATGACAACCGCCATGGATTTCCAAAAAGAAGGGTAGTTGTTTTTTTGCTTTCTTTTCATTCCGTATCTCCCTGTTAAAGAAATTGTATTTTGCTTTATATTCTATCATATCTATTATAAAAATGCACTACTTTTTTGTGTTAAAAAAATAAGAATAAACGCTGTGTTCGTTTTTAGAGTGACGGTGTTATTAATTTCTCCTCAGAATCATATACATGATTTGCATAGCTTTTGCCCTGTAGCGTTACGAGGAGGAGAAGGAATGAATGACGAAAAAAGAAATGTGCCCGTGCCGCACAACGTCGTAATGAATGACAGAAAGAAACTGTCCCTTACGGGCATTGAAGAAGTAATCGGCTGCGATGAAGAACTGCTTTCGGTAAAAACCTCTATGGGAGAACTTACCGTTACCGGAAGCCGTCTGCACATAGGAAGTTTTAACAGGGCGACGGGAGAACTGTCTGTTGACGGCACCGTCAGGGAACTGATCTACGCAGATTCCGCTCCTGAAACCAAAGGATTTTTTAAGAGGCTATTCAGATAATTATGGAATACACACACTATACCGACCTGCATTCCATGCTGCAGGCACTTGCCGCAGGCGTCCTGATGGGACTATACTATGATGTATTCAGACTGATGAGAAGGCTGACGCATTTTGACAGGATTTCGGTGGCGATTCAGGATATTTTTTTCTGGCTGACGTCAGCCGTATATCTTTTTTTCGTTTGCGTGAGACTCAACAACGGATATATCCGCATTTATTTTATTTTTTTCGCACTGACCGGCTGGGGAATCTATTACGCAACCGTCGGAAGAATAGCGTTTGCCATATTGGATGTGATATTGAAACTGTTGGGCAGGGTTCTGAAAAGTGTCAGGAAAGTGTTTTTTTCAGCTGCTAAAAAAATATATATAATCGCAAAAGGCAAAAGTGAATTATATTTGTTATAGTATACAAAATTCATTAAATATAAAAATCCCATCAATTTATTAAAAAAAACGCTTGCAATCAGCTTCAAACCTGCTATAATTAAAGTACAGCTTTACGTTGTCATATTATTGAAATTAATTGATATATTACGGAGTATTAAATAGAATGAAAGAAACAAAAAGGGGGCACCGCGCACAGCCTTCAAAGAAGGGGGTGTTGCGGTCTGCTAAAAAAAAGATTATTGATTCGACAGATTTCATCAAAGATCAACAATACGGATTGATCGAATCATTCAGGGGGGCCAAGACAACCACTAAAGTGGTTATCAGCGTTATTGTAATTGCTTGTCTGCTGTTAGGAACTGTTTCCGCAACACATTCTCTCAATTCCATTGCGGAGAAAGAGAAGCGACTTGCCCGTCTGGACAGAGAGATTGCTCTTCAGAAGGCAGAGAACGAGCAGATCGAGCAGGAATTGCAGGGAGATTACGACGAGCTTGTTGAATATGAAGCACACGAACGGCTGGAAATGCTTTATCCCGACGAATTATTATTTATCAACAAAGCCGGCTGATTTGTCAGCCGCAGCATCATTTATTCAGTCATTTTTTCGGAGGATTTAACATCTATGGCATTTGAAGTAGGACAAATTGTCGAAGGCAAGGTCACAGGCATCATGAATTACGGCGCTTTTGTCGATATTGGCGAAAATACGTCGGGCATGGTGCATATTTCCGAAGTGGCGCCTGTTTACGTCAAAGAGATAAAGGATCATCTTACAATAGGACAGACAGTCAAGGTGAAGATTATCGGTATTGACGAAAAGGGCAAAATCAGCCTGTCCATCAAGCAGACCGAGCCGCGGCCGCAGAACGGCGGCAGGCGTAACGGAGGCGGACGTCCTCAGGGCAACAGAGGAGGTTCGGATAATTATGACTGGAACCGCAGACAGAATTCCTCTGACAATTTCGACGATATGCTGTCTAAATTCATGGCGTCCAGCGACGAAAAGATTTCCGGCCTGAAAAAGGACAACCGCCGCAGCCGAAAGGGCGGAAACGGCGGAGCCGGCCAGTGGTAATGATTCATCTGCCCGTTTTTGCTATTATCTGCTATTACATAATCAATAGATCATACAGGCGGTTGACGCAATTCACATCTGATGTGCGGCAATCGCTTTTGGTATATTGGTATCATTTTTTTCGAGAGGGTTTTTCATTTGCATTTTATCAACGCTTATATTTATACTGCCGAAGAGAGGGCGATTCCTGAAGGATTCATCACCGTCAGGGACGGAAAATTCACTGCTGTCGGCGAAATGAAGGATTTTGTCTGCAACGGGGATGAACCTGTCACCGATCTCGGCGGCAAACGCATTTATCCCGGATTTATCGACGCGCACACTCATGTGGGCATGTGGGACGACGGGCTGGGCTTCGAAGGGGACGACGGCAATGAAGACGGGCTGACCTCCGCCGCGTCGCTCCGGGCCATCGACGCAATCAACAGCTTTGACCGCTGCTTTACCGAAGCGCATGAAGCCGGCGTTACCGCCGTCGTTACCGGCCCGGGCAGCGCCAATCCGATCGGAGGTACAATGGCGGCAGTGAAGACCACAGGCGGCAGGGTGGACAGGCTGGTGATCAAATCGCCGGTTTCCATGAAGATGGCGCTCGGTGAAAATCCCAAGACCACCCACCACAACCGCGACGAATCGCCCATGACACGCATGGCGACCGCCAAGATCATTCGCGACGCGCTGATCAAAACCAGACGCTATGCCGAAGATATCGACAAGGCTGCCGAAAGCGACGACTATGACCTTCCCGATTTTGATGCGGAATGCGAAGCGCTGCTCCCGGTCATCAAAGGAGAACTGCCGGTACACATTCACGCCCACAGGCGGGACGATATCTTCACCGGCATCCGCATTGCAGAGGAATTCGGTCTGAAATATGTGCTGGTGCACGCCACCGAAGGTTACATGGTGGCCAATGAACTGGCGGAATGCGGAGCGGATATTTTCAGCGGCCCCTTCTTGAGCGACCGTTCCAAGCCGGAATTGATGAATCTCACTCCCAAGTCGCCCGGAATAATTGCCTCCGCCGGCATCCGGACAGCCATTGTGACCGATCATCCGGTCATTCCCATACAGTATCTTCCGCTCTGCGCAGGACTTGCGGTGCGCGAGGGAATGGATTACGACGCTGCACTGAGGGCTATTACCGTCAATCCCGCCAGAATTCTCGGTCTTGATGACAGAATCGGCTCCATCAGGCAGGGGAAGGACGCGGACTTTTCGGTGTTTGAAGGCGATCCGCTCACGCTTGCCGCCAAGCCGCTTGCCGTGTATATCGACGGAGAAGCCGTCTATAACACAGGAATTATCCAGTGACGGAGGCCTTGTTTATGAGAACAATTCACACATCAGAGATAACCGAAACGGTGCGCGGGCTTTGCATCAGCGCCAACAAGGTGCTTCCCTGCGATCTCACCGACAGAATAGAGCAATGCGCCGCCTGCGAGAAATCCGCCATCGGCAGATCGATATTTGATGACATGAAGGCCAATATTGTGGCGGCGAAGGAGCTGGATATTCCTGTCTGTCAGGATACCGGAATGGCAGTGGTATTCGTCGAGGTCGGACAGGAGGTGCATCTCGAAGGGGGGCTGCTGGAGGACGCTATCAATGAGGGCGTTCACAGAGGGTACACCGAAGGGCTGCTGCGCTGCTCCGTCGTTGGCGACCCGCTTCGCAGGGTCAACACCGGCGACAACACGCCCGCCGTCATTCACACCCGTCTTGTCGCGGGGGACAGAATCAGGATCACCGTCGCGCCCAAGGGCTTCGGCAGTGAGAATATGAGCCGCCTCCGCATGTTCACCCCCGCTTTCGGCAGGGAGGATATCATCGCCTATATCGCCGAAACCGCCAGAATCGCAGGCGGGAATCCCTGCCCGCCGATGGTGCTGGGCGTTGGAATCGGCAGCGATTTCGAGGGCTGCGCCCTTCTTGCCAAGAAGGCTCTCTGCCGCAGTCTGGACACACCCAATCCCGATGAATATTACAGGGCAATGGAAGCCGAGGCGCTGGAGGCTGTCAATGCCACCGGCGTAGGCCCGCAGGGATTCGGGGGCAGCGTGACGGCACTGGCGGTCAATATCGAAGCAGCGCCTACTCACATTGCCGGACTTCCGGTGGCAGTCAACGTCGGCTGTCATGTCACCCGCCACGCCACCGCTGAAATATAGATTTTCCAAAGAAGTCACTCTCAACCGCCTCCCTGCTGCGTGCCGGAAGGCGGTTGTATTTTTGCCAAATACGTAAATGTTAAATTTTATTAAATTTTCGGATATATATAACATAATTTTGTTAATTATGTTATAATATAAGCGGAAATAGAAATGGCGTTCCACAGCGCCAATGTTTCCGCACTTTCAATTAATTCTCTTAATGAGAAGGGAGCATACATTTATGAAATTGACAATTACAGGCAGAAAGATCAATCTCAGAGATTCATTCAAAGAGAGAGTTGACAAGAAGTTTACCAGATTTGATAAATTCTTTGACGAGAACGCGGACGCCGATGTGACCGTCACCATGGAACGCAACCGCTACACCATTGAAGTCACCGTCCGCAGCAAGGGATATATTTACCGCGCCGAGAAATCGGGTCTTGACCTCGACGAAGCGCTCGATCTGGTGGTGGACAGCCTTTCGGCGCAGATCCGCCGCAACAAGAAAAAGCTCGCCAAGCGATTCAAGAATTCCAACACGGTCGAGATGTTCGAGCCGTTCGGCGGAGATTATGAGGAGGAAGAAGTGGAAGACGAGCAGTTCCAGATCGTCCGCACCAAGAAATTCCCCGTGTTCGCCATGGACGTCGACGAGGCTGTCCTTCAGATGAATATGCTGGGGCATCAGTTCTTCATGTTCCGCAATGTCGAGAACGGCAGCATCAACGTGGTCTACCGCCGCCGCGACGGCGACTACGGTCTGCTCATTCCCGAAGACAAGTAACCCCCATCTGCTTGACAATTGAATCAATAATACGGCGGCTCGCTGTCACTCCCCCGAACGGGAGTTGTGCAGCGAGCCGCTTTTTCCATTCTATGCTATCGAAATCTCCAGTGTGTCCAGCAGGGTGTCATTATACATGACCGAGATAACCGAACCGTTCGGAACCTCGTCATTTTCTCCCAGTTCCTGACCGTCGGGGGAAGTAAAGCGATAGGTCAGCACACCTTCATGCTTGTACTGTTCGGGAGCGTTGGGGTCAATGTAAAGCTCCAGTTCCACCATGACCGAAACCGCCGTGATCCTTCCGTCGAGCTGCGCCGTCGTTTCCACATTCAGCAGCCTGCCGTTGAATCGGTCGACGGAAAGCTGCGAACCCTGCCGCACGGCTATTCTGACCTGCCGAACCGCATTTTCATATGAGGTGACCGAATTGATCATTTTCTGATAGAGTTCAGGGATTAATGCTGCGCGGTCGCTTTCGCTGAGGGAATTGTACTCCTCCCGGACTGCCTTTATCTGATTGGAGTCATACTGCGTCGGATGGTCGGGAAGTGCTTTTATCATGTCCTCCAGCACCTTTACTTCCGATGCTTCCTCCTCCTCGGAAGTCAGATCGTCGTCGGAAGAGGTATCAATGCGGGAATGATCTTCATTCCTGCCTTCTGCGGGCTCTCCCGATACCCCGGAAGATCCCGCTTTGCGTCTCAGGCCGTAATAATTCGCGATTCCGTCCGCGTCGGCTCTCCCGAGGGCTTCCAAGTCGCTGTCGCTGTCGAGAAAGTCGGCATCAGCTTCGATAAAGGCATGTTCCACCAGAATGCCGGGAATTTCCAGACGGCTGATCGGTTCTCCCACCACATAATAATAATCGCCTGTTTCAGTGGTGCCGTCGGCGAATTGGTAGACCCTGCCGCCACGGCTTTGTTTTGTCTTGACCCCTCTGCTGTTGAGTCCGAGGGATGTGACGCTGGAAATGATGCTCTCTGCGAGCTTTGTGCATTCCTCGTTGTATTTCGGCTCGTGCGTGGTAGCGGGAACGAAAACCTCCACACCGTTGGCGGATTTATTGGCGGCAGAATTGATGTGCAGGCTGATGAAGATATCTGCCCCCACTTCCCCCGCGACGCTTACACGGCGGCTGAGGGAGGACTTGCCGTAAAGATTGTCAACGCCGGTGTGGGTCAGATAGACCCGTACTCCTCGGTACTGCATCAGGCGGTCGCGGCAGGCGAGGGCGATTTTCAGATTAATCGCCGATTCGCAGATTCCCACACGACTGTTGACCGCGCCGGTGTCGAAACCGCCGTGTCCCGGATCGAGTACGATCACAAGATCGTCCCTGCGGCCGGAATCGAAGTTCACCAGCGCGGCCGTCAGCCCCGTAATTACCAACGCACCGCACATCACAACCGCAACGAAGACTCTCGCAATCCTGCTTGGAACGGAATATGTTATCGCGGGTTTTTCCTTTGGCTTATCTGTCGGAACTCTGTGAAATATATCTCTCAAAAGCGGACAACCTCCCTTATTTCCTCAAGAATGGCATTGTAATATATTATAATCGCTCTGTATGAATTTGAAAAGGTAAAAAATATGAATTATGTATTATATTTTTTACCGAATATAATACACAATTATGAATAATGCTTATGCACAACATAGATAATTCATAAATTCATCAAATTACTGAGTATTTTTATTGATTTTTTACAAGAAAGCTGGTAAAATTATACATATCAGATTTAACAGAATATTCGTGAATATGTGCGATATTTTGTTTTTATTCAACAAGGAGACGATTATAATGATATTCACCAAAAAAGCGGTGCGCAGAACTTCCGCACTCATTGCCGCACTGCTTGTGGCCGCTACAGTGAGCATTACGGGAACGCCGGCAGAGGCCTTTGCGGCAGGTGAAACCAAGGGAACTGTGAGCGCCGACTACCTCAATGTGCGCAGCAGTCCGGGACTGAACAAGACCATTATTCAAGTGATCGAAGAAGGCAGTACTGTAGTTATCGTCAAGACGGAAAACGGCTGGCATAAGATAAAGCTGGGCAACAACAAATACGGGTGGGTGTCGGCTGATTACATAAAGACTAAATCCGACGACACAACCATCAAAACCACAACAACCACAACAAAGAAAAAAACAACCGCGACCACCAAGAAAGCCGCAAGCACCAGCTCAGAAAAGACAAACGGAACCGTTACAGTCACCGGAAGCTATACCAATTTCAGAAAGGGCGCGGGATTCGGTTACGCCGTGATCATGAAGCTTCCCAAAGGCACCACCGGAGGTATCCTGCAGAAGGATGGCTCGTGGTACAAGATTAAACTGAAAGATGCAAAGGTTGGCTGGGTCAACAAGCAGTACATAAAGGTGACCGGGTACAAGGACAACACAGCGAAATCCGATACAAAAAAAATCATTATAGACGTATCCTCGGTCAATGTGCGCAGCATTCCTTCCACGTCGGGAAAGCTGGTGGCAACTGTCAGACACAATGAGGTGTATACATATTCCGAAATCAAGGACGGGTGGTATAAAATCGTTACGCCGTCAGGCGCATGCGGTTATGTCTGCGGCGATTACGTCGCAAAATTCAAGAGCTACGCCGTCAAAGGCGGCGGCAAGTACATATGGCCGACACAGACCGCCACCAGAATTTCTACATACTTCGGCACCCACAACGGCCGCACGCATTACGGGCTGGATATCGCGGCGCCCGGAGGCTCCCAGATCATCGCAGTGGCCGACGGCAAGGTGCTGAAAAAATCCTATACCCCCAACGGCTTCGGAAATCTTATTGTCATCGAGCAAAATGACGGCGTTCGCGCCTATTATGCCCACATGCAGAAGGAGAGCTTCCTCAACAAAGGCGATAAGGTCAAGGCGGGAGATACGATAGGAATCGTGGGAACAACCGGCAAATCCACCGGAAATCACCTGCATCTGGAATTCCGCAAGGAGGACGAGCGGATAGATCCGATTGATTATTTTTCCAATATGAAAAAGAAATAACAAAAAAGAGGTTCGATTTTGCGTAGCAGGAAATTGAACCTCTTCTTTTTTTCTGCCTTTCAGCATAATTATACAATATTGAATGAAGCGAAAGGCAAGTGTACGGTTGTATGGAAAACTCCGGAAAGAATATTGCGCCTATGCTGCGGCTGCGCCGCCTGCTCAAACGAGTGGCGGAAATTAACAAATACGACAGATATCAATATGAAATCATTGCCTGCCTGACGTTGGGCATTCTTTTCGGCTGCGTCACCCAGTCGCTTTACGGGCATGGAAACGACTGGCAAGGGACGCTGGAAGGCTATTGCGCCGGCTTTATTCCACCCATGAAAGCCGTGACGCCGGTTACGCTCGGTTTCCTAGCGGCGATTTTTCTCTGCGCTCCCTTCCGCTTCGCACGACTGATCATTTATCCGGGAACGGTATTCCGCGGCATGGGCTTCGGAGCACTGATCTGCGGAGCGCTGCAACGCGGGAGTCTGCGTGAAATGGCTTTCGCCGCGCTCGCCTTACTGCCCTATACAGCCGCCAATTGCGTATTCACCGTCTACGCGGGTGAATTCGCGCTGGGACTCAGCGAGGCCTTCACGAGCGAGAATCGGGGAATGACAGGGAATCTGCTGCTCCACACAGCAAAAATGACGTCTTTCTATCTGGCAATTTCCGCCGCTAGCTGTTTCATTTTCGCCGGAACGTGCAGATTCTTCGGTCTGTACCTCATATGAAGATCAGTATCAGCCCGTGCTGCCGAATCCTCCGTCCCGCACTCCGTCCGCGTCGTCGTCCTCGGTAATGCCAAAAGGGGTAAAAATCCCCTGCGCGAAACAGTCTCCCGCTTTGAGTGCGAGAATTCTTCCCTCGTTGGAGTCATTAGTGATCTTGATGAAAATATGTCCCTCATTGGCCGAATAATAATAGTCGCTGTCGATCACGCCCACGGTGTTATTGAGCTGTAGACGGTACCTGAATCCCAGCCCGCTCCGGGGAAAAATCAGCAGCACCCAGCCGTCTTCAATGGCGGCGCGTATCCCGGTGGGAATTTTGGCGGTCTGCCCGGGAGCTAGCTCCAGATCGAAGGGAACGGAAAAATCATACCCCGCAGAGCCGACAGTGGCGCGACGCGGCAAAGGTAATTGTTCATAAGAGGCCGCCGCTCCGGTTTCCGTACCGAAGATATCCCGCCAGCCTTCTGTAAATTGCGCAAGGCTGACCTTTTCGAATTTCGCGATTCTCTGCATACCGGTTCTCACAGCTCGCCGTTTTCAATAGCGGCAATCTGGGCGATTCTCGCGGAATGTCTGCCGCCCTCGAATTCCGTATGAAGGAAGAGATCGACCAGTTCCACCGCAACGCCCGCGCCGATGACCCTGCCGCCCATGCAGAGTATATTCGCGTCGTTGTGCAGACGGGTGTATTTGGCGCTGAAATGGTCGGAACAGCAGGCGGCGCGGATGCCCTTGACCTTGTTGGCCGCCATGGACATGCCGATGCCGGTGCCGCAGATCAGAATTCCTTTTTCACATTCGCCGTTTGCGACGCTGTGGCCGACGGCGGCGGCAATGGGCGCGTAATTCACCGATGCCTCCGAGTCGGTACCGAAATCCTTGCATTCAATGCCGTTCTGGTTCAGATAGTTGATGATTTCCTGTTTCAGGGCGAATCCGCCGTGATCACATCCGATTGCTATCATTTTCTTTCATACTCCTTAAGTTTTTTCTTCTTCAGCTCCATCTTCTCCCGCTCCGCCTGTGAAGGCCGCAGATAGGTGGGTACCAGCCTGTCGGGCGTAACTGCCCCTTCCTCCGAAAGAATCCGCTGTGCAGCCTTCGCCACGCCGGAGCCTCTGGCATAACGGAGATGCTCCGGCACCAGCCGCACATTAGGCAGCTTTTCCCGCATGGCTTCATAGCATAACAAAGCGCCGTCACCCACAAGCCGGATACAGCGTGACTCACTCCGAATCTCCTCCGTAAGCGCTTCAATAGAAATGGCTCTGTCTTCGCAAAGGCGTACCATGTTCTGTCCGTCGAAGGTAAAGAGGGCATTGTAAACCTGCTGTCTTCGCGCGTCCATGACGGCACAAATCATTCCGTCCAGCCCCGCGCAATTCCACGCGATGGCCTCCAGCGTGGAAACGCCCACACAGGGGGTGTCGCGGGTGAATGCCATGCCCTTGACGGCCGCCACTCCGATGCGTATTCCGGTGAAGGAGCCGGGGCCGGAGGACACCGCAAAGCAATCGATGTCCTCCGCAGTAAGTTTCGCGTTGGCAAGGGTATTGGACACCATGGGGAGCAGCGTTTCGCTGTGGGTAAGCCCGACCCTGACAAAACTCTCGGCCATCACGCCGCCGTCCTCCACTATCGCGCAGCCTGCCGAAATCGCCGAGCTGTCGATCGCAAGTATTTTCATATTTTTTTCCAGTCGCTTTCGTTTGTATTGATGGCGGAAAGATCCATCCCGCTTATTGTAAAGATTCGTGTATCGTCATGATCGGGCGCGGAAATTGCAATGTCAATCCGTTCGTCGGGAAGCGCTCCCTCGATATTCTCGCTCCATTCGGTGACGGTCACGCCGTTCCCGATGTAGTCAAAGAAGCCTGTGGAATAGAGATCATCCCAGCTTTCCACCCGGTACATATCGAAGTGGTAGAGCTTTTTGCCGTTGCCTTCATGCTCGTGAACGATCGCGAAAGTGGGGCTGGAAATCTCCCGCGGGGCTATTCCCATCCCCTCCGCAAGCCCCCTCACGAAGGCGGTCTTTCCCATTCCAAGCCCGCCGAAAAGAGCTATTATTTCATCGCCGTCCAGCAGGGCGCCGATTTTTCTGCCCAGCGCTTCGGTTTCCTCCGGCGAACGGGTAATGAATTCCTGCGTCATCAGAAAAGCCCCGTGATGAAGCCGCTGCCGTCCACGTCAATCTTGTTCGCCGCGGGCACCTTCGGCAGTCCCGGCATGGTCATAATGTCGCCCGTAAGCGCCACGACGAATCCCGCGCCGTGAGAAAGCCGCACTTCCTTGACGGTGATTTCAAAATCGGTGGGTCTGCCAAGCACATTCGGATCGTCGGAAAGGGAATACTGCGTTTTGGCAATGCAGACCGGCATATTTTCCGCGAGCGGCTCAAAAGAAGCAATCTGCTTTTCGGCCGCAGAGGTGTAATTGACCTTGGCAGCGCCGTAAATCCTGGTCGCGATTTCGTTGATTTTCTCCTTGATGGACAGAGAGGTAGAATAGATCGGGGCAAAATTCGAGGGTTTCTCCACCGCTTCCACTACCTTCTTCGCCAGTTCCACACCGCCTTCTCCGCCCTTGGCGAACACCTCCGAGAGGGCGAATTCCGCGCCATTTTCGCGGCAGTAATTCGCGATGAAGTCCAGCTCCGCCTGAGAGTCGGTGAGGAAGCGGTTGATGGCGACCACGACATTGACGCCGTATTTCTTCATGTTTTCAATGTGGGCGCCGAGGTTGACAATACCCTTTTTGAGCGCGTCGAGGTTTTCTCCCGACAGCTCGGTCTTGGGAACGCCGCCGTTGTATTTCAGTGCCCGGACGGTGGCCACCAGCACGCAGGCCGCCGGCTTGAAGCCGGCAAAGCGGCACTTGATGTCATAGAATTTCTCCGCGCCGAGGTCGGAGCCGAATCCCGCCTCGGTGATGCAATAGTCGGCGAGTTTCAGCGCGAGTTTGGTGGCACGGATGGAATTGCAGCCGTGCGCAATATTGGCGAAGGGGCCGCCGTGCATGATAGCGGGCGTTCCTTCCAGCGTCTGCACCAGATTGGGCTTGATCGCGTCTTTCAGCAGCGCTGCCATGGAACCTTCCGCGTGAAGGTCGCTGGCAAAAACCGGCCGGTTGTCATAGGAGTAGGCGACGAGAATCCTGCCGAGGCGGTATTTCAGATCATTCAGATCGGAGGCAAGGCAGAGAATCGCCATCACCTCGCTGGCAACGGTGATGATGAAGCCGTCCTCACGGGGCACGCCGTTCATTTTGCCCCCCAGACCCACCACGACATTTCTCAGGGCGCGGTCGTTCATATCCAGACAGCGCTTGATGAGAATCCGGCGCGGGTCAATGCCGAGCGCGTTGCCCTGCTGCATGTGATTGTCCAGAAGGGCGCAGCAAAGATTGTTGGCGGAAGTGATGGCGTGCATATCGCCGGTGAAATGGAGGTTGATGTCCTCCATCGGCACGACCTGTGCGTATCCGCCGCCCGCCGCGCCGCCTTTGATGCCGAAGACCGGCCCCAGAGAAGGCTCGCGCAGGGCAATAATCGCCTTTTTGCCGATCTTGGCCATGGCCTGTCCCAGACCGACGGACGTGGTGGTCTTGCCCTCTCCGGCGGGAGTGGGATTGATGGCGGTCACCAGAATGAGCTTGCCGTCGGGTTTGCCATCAAATCTGGCGTACAGCTCCTCGCTGAGCTTTGCCTTGTATTTGCCGTAGAATTCCAGATCGTCAGCGGTCAGTCCGAGATCGGCGGCGACCTCCTGAATGGGGCGCATTTGGGTCTGCTGTGCTATTTCAATGTCAGAAAGCATGGTTCTCGCTCCTTTTAAAAATATAATATTGTTTATCAGAATCATTATAGCATATATTAATGCGGAATTCAAATATCTTTCACTTTTTTGACTTGAAGTATTTGTTTAAATAAATTATAATATTTCATATATTTTAACCATACTCTGAAATTCTCAAAGAAAGGAACGGTTTATGAAACATGTCGGATAAAATACAGGCGCTCAGGCGCTTTATTCTGAAAGCAGCCAACGCCTCGGTTACATATGCCAGAACGACTTATATCGCCATGTGGGCGCTGATCCTGACCTGCACGATATACGGGTGCATGCTGATTCACAGCGCCCGTCCCATCGCCATTAAGACGCAGGTCATGGCGGCGATCATCGGATTCGGCGGCGCATTCATTATTTCTCTGATGGACTATCACAGATTGGGGCAGTTGTGGCCTCTTGTAGGCGGAATGTGCGTGTTCCTTGTGGGATTGACCTTCGTCGTGGGACAGTCGGCTATCGGCGGCAACGCGGTGGCCGACGACGTGGCGTGGCTCAATATCTTCGGCTACAGTTTCCAGCCCTCCGAGCTGATGAAAATCGGCTTCATCGTAACCTTTTCCTATCACTTGGCCTACGTCGTCGAGAAGAATACGCTGAACACCCTGTCGAGTGTCATCATGCTGGGCGGTCACGCATTGGTACCGGTGGGTTTGTGCAAGCTGCAAGGCGATGACGGTACGGCGCTTATGTTCATGGTGATATTCCTGCTCATGTTCTTCTCCAGCGGTCTGAACTGGAATTTCATCTTTCTCGGACTGGGCGCCATAGGCTCCATGCTGCCGTTGCTGTGGCAGAGCATGAGCTCCCACCAGCAAAAGCGTTTCGCGGCTGTCTACAACCCGCAGGAAGGGGATGAGATGGGCATTCTCTACCAGCAGACGCTCGGAAAGGTGGCCATTGGCAACGGAGGCCTCACCGGGGAAGGGCATGGCACCAGCACGATGATTCAGTCGGGACTTGTGCCGGAAGATCACAACGACTTCATTTTTACGGTGGCGTGTGAGGAATTCGGATTCATCGGCGGCGTGTTCCTGCTGGGACTGCTCTTTGCCGTGATGATGCTGTCGCTCTACGCGGCCTTCAAAGCGGTGGACATGATGGGAAGGTTCATGTGCATAGGATTTTTTGCCATGATTGCCACACAGACGATTTTCAATATCGGCATGTGCATTTCGGTGCTGCCGGTTATCGGTATCACGCTGCCCTTCTTCTCCGCCGGCGGTTCGTCAAGCATGTGTCTTTACTTCGGGGTAGGCGTGGTGCAGAGCGTCTACATGCGCACGATGGAAAGCACCGGCGCCGCGATCGGCGCCAGAAAACGAAGTATGCGCGTGCGCTACAGCTGATGCATTTCAAAATAAACAAAATCGACCGGCAGCTGACACTCGGTAACTGCCGGTCGATATTTTTTCAATAAGTATGCGGAAAAACTTACGCGTTCAAGCCCTTGACAATATCTCTGGTATCTCTCGCGATGACCATTTCCTCGTCGGTGGGAATGACGTACACTCTGACTCTGCTTTCGGGGGTGGAAATCTCGCATTCCTTGCCGTGGATGGAAGCGTTGAGTTCCTCGTCCAGCTCTACGCCGAGGCATTCGAGGTAGTGGCAGATCTTGGAACGGTGGGCTGTCTGATTCTCACCGATACCGGCTGTGAATACCAGCGCGTCCATGCCGCCCAGCGCGACATAGTAGCTGCCGATGAACTTGGCGATCTGATACTCAAGAATCTGATGGGTGAGAATGGCTCTCTCGTTGCCCTCTCTGGCGGCAGCGGTGACGTCGCGGTCGTCGCTGGAAACGCCGGAAAGACCCAGCATACCCGATTTCTTATTGAGAATGGTGTCCATCTCGGCGGGGGTCAGGCCTTCCTTCTCCATGATGAAGGTGACGACCGAGGGATCGAGTGAACCGGAGCGGGTGCCCATGATAAAGCCGTCCAGAGGGGTCAGGCCCATGGAAGTATCGATGACCTTGCCGTCCTTGACAGCGGAGATGGAAGAACCGTTGCCGAGGTGGCAGTTGATGATGCGGGTACCTGCGGGATCGTCGGCCTTGCCAAGCAGCTCAAGGCATCTGCCGGTGACATATCTGTGGCTGGTGCCGTGGAAACCGTAGCGGCGGATGGAGTATTTCTCATAATACTCATAGGGAATGCCGAAGGTGTAGGCCTTGGCGGGCATGGTGGAATGGAAGGAAGTGTCAAACACAGCGACCTGCGGAACATCCTTGCCAAATACGTCCACAGCGGCTTCAATGCCCTGAATGTGAGCGGGATTGTGCAGAGGGGCAAGCGGACTGAGTTCGCGGATGCCTTCGATGACTTCATCGGTGATCAGGCAGCTGTCCTTGAAGCGGTCGCCGCCCTGCACCACTCTGTGACCGAGAGCGGTGATCTCGCTGAGGTCGTCAACGACTTTGCCGTCGCCGGATGTGAGAGCTTCCTTGACAGCGTTGAAGGCTTCGGTGTGGTTGGGCATGGGGACTTCCGTGACGTAGGACTCGCCGTTCACCTTGTGAGTGAGCTTGCTGCCGTCCATGCCTATTCTTTCGCAAAGACCCTTTGCAATAACAGACTCGTTTTCCATATCAATGAGCTGATACTTGAGAGACGAGCTGCCCGCGTTGATAACAAGAATTTTCATTGGTATTATCTCCTGTCCGAAAAAATTGTGAGAATACTGCGAAAAAACAATTGAATTTGCATATTCCTGATTATATAATAGTACATAATCATTGAAATTTCAAGAAGTATCACGAAAACGCGGAAAAAAATTTGCCAAAGGCGGTCGGTTTTTTTATATGGATTCCATAACAGCAGGGAAAACAGCGGCGATCATCGCCGAATACAACCCCTTTCACAACGGGCATCAATTGCATATTTCACGCACAAGGGAACTTTTAGGAGCTGCGTTTACCGTCATTATTATGAGCGGGAATTTTGTGCAGCGCGGCGAATGCGCTGTTGCGGACAAGTTCAGCCGTACACGGATGGCGCTGGCAGGGGGGGCCGACCTCGTGCTGGAACTTCCGCTTCCCTTTGCCTGCGCGGGAGCGGAGAAATTCGCCATGGGCGGCGTGGAAATCGCCGACGCGCTGGGGTGCGTGGATTATTTATCGTTTGGAATGGAATGCGACCGCACGGCGGAATTGAAAGAGGCGGCCAACGCCCTCTCAGACGGCGGGATAAAGCCCGTACTTGACCGGCTTCTCGCCGGAGGAATGTCCTTTGCTTCAGCACGCACGGAAGCGGTGCGAAGGAACTGCGGCGATGAAATCGCGGATATCCTTTGCAGCCCCAACAACACCCTTGCCGTCGAATACATCCGGGCGCTGGACAGGCTGCATTCGGATATCCTTCCTGCGGGAATACAGCGGGAAGGCGCTGCGCACGATTCGGATGAAATTGCCGGAGATATTGCCTCCGCAACGGCGGTCAGGAAAATGATTTCGGAAGGAAGGCCCGACGCGGCAAGAAGATACATTCCCCCCACCTCATTCCGTGAGCTGGAATGCCTGATGAAGGCGGGAGAAGCCCCGGCTGACATGAAGCACTGTGAACGGGCAATTCTTTCACGCCTGCGAAGTATGACCCGCGAACAGCTTTCCCTGCTGCCGGATATTTCCGAAGGGCTGGAAAACCGGATTTTCGACTGCGCACGTTCCGCCTGTTCACTGGAATCTCTGTATGACGCGGTCAAATCCAAACGCTACAGCCACGCGAGAATCCGCCGGATCATCCTTTCCGCCTTTCTGGGAATACGTGAGGAACATTCTCGGGGGCTGCATTATATACGCATTCTGGGAATGAATGAAAAGGGGAAAAAGCTGCTGTCGGTCGCCAACCCCCAACTGCCGCTGATTTCCTCCTACCGTCAGGCGATGGCGCTGCCGGAAGAAGGCCGCCGTCAATACCTTCTGGAATGTCACGCCGACGACCTATGGGGACTCATGACTCCGATTATTCAACCCTGCGGAGCCGATATGACGGCAAAATTGACTGTAATTTGATATCGCAAAACACCTGCCTTTATCCTGTTACGGAGAACGGCAGGCGCTTTTGGTTTACGACAGAATATTCTCATAGGAATAGTTCATTACTTCATCACAGACCGCGAAAACGGTGTTTTTGTTCCGGTTGGTGAATGCCCCGGAGGTGATGATCACAATGCCGCTCCTGTCGGCCGGGTCGAACGCCGCCAGTGCATAGATTCCATAAGAGGCGCCGTTGTGGAAATACATTTGTCTTTTGCCGACGAGCTTGTCTGACTTACGCAGCCCGATACACTGCTTAAATCCCTTACCCGAATCGATCTGCTCCCTGAGCATTTCGTCAAGCGAATTCCGGGAGATATACTGATTTCCTTCGTACTGACCTTCATTGATCAGAATGGTGAATACACGCGCCAGATCAACCGAGCTGATCAGCAGTCCCCCCTGACCGAGATGGAACACATCACCCGGCTTTCCCGATTCCTTTGAGCGGCAGAGAGAATCGCTGTCACGGCTCAGTTTGCCCGCCTCATAGCAATTGGCCACAAGCGACTTATCCGTGAGATATTTTGCGTCAAACGAGGCGTCTATGCTCATCGGCTCAAAGAATTTTTCACCTGCGTATTGTGAAATGGTCTTATCGGCGGTTTTTTCAACCACCGCTCCGGCAATTCCGACTCCCAGATTACAGTACAGAAATTTCACTCCAGGTGGAGATACATAAAACTCGCTGTTGTGGGTAATATCCCGCAGAACCATGTAATATTCGTTATCCCTGTCAATCAGACCGGACGTATGCGTCAGCAGCATGCGCATGGTGACCTTTTTGTCGGAGTGAGAGGGATTATAGAATTTAAATCCCATAATATCCGAAAGATTCCCGTCCAGATCCAGCTTGCCGTCGTCCACTTCAGTCATCGCCATCATGGAAGTAACCACCTTGGATATGGAGGCAATGCGGAATTTGGTGTGTTCACCGACTTTAATCTTTTTCTCCTTATTGGCGTACCCGTATTCATAATGATAAGCGACCTTCCCGTCTTTTATGATGGCAACGGAAGCGCCCACTGTGGAGTGGTTACTCAGAATAACGCCGATTTCGTCCCCTTCCTTGGTGCCGTTAATCTTTATCGGATCGCCGGATTGGTAGAGGGGAACGTGCTTTATAACGACTTCTTTCTCAAATACGTCGCCGCAGGTCTTGTAAATCCAGCCCGATTTGTTTCCGGAATATTTCACCCTGTAGCGAAGTTTGCTTTCTTCCACGATTTGCGCTTCTTTTCCTACGGCCAGCACCGAAAGCACCTTCGCGTTTTCTTCGTCTTTATCCCGGACATTGGCGGTTTTGGTTATCCTGACGTATCTGAGCGTCGCTTTTTCCTCCTCGGGACGGTTCATTTCCGCAGGGCTCCGCGGCTCATCGGAAGATACCGCTTCTGCCGGAATGTCGGCTGTCAGGTCAGAGTCCGAAACAAACATGTCAATATCTGTCGGGCCGACTTCCGGCTCACCGGAAAAACCGGCTTCAGTTTCAACGCCGCTCTCAGCGAGCGTAGGAATGGAACCGATATGCTTATATCCTGACCAGCCTGATAGAATAACCGTGACGGCTATTGCGACAGCTGATACAATTCTTGCCTGTTTCGGGTCAATGGTCGTCATGTTCTCCCTCCGATGACTGTATTACAAAAGTTTGCTGTAGCAATAATCCATCACATCATTGCATACGCCGAAAATGGTGTTGTCATCTCTGACTGAGTTGGCGCCGGAAGTGATGATTACGACTCCGCTCTTATCCGCCGGGTCAAACGCCAGCAACGCGTAAACGCCGTAATAATTTCCCGTGTGATAATACATATCCCGTTCTCCGACAAGGTGGGTATATTTGCGTATGCCGATGCACTGCTCATACTTGGTCTGGGTTCTGACAGGCTGAACCGCGAGCATCTGATTGACCGTTTCCGGAGAAAGATATTCTTTTCCGTCATACTGTCCTTCGTTCATCAGTACGGTGGTGACTTTCGCGAGGTCTACCGCGCTTATCAGAAGCGCGGACTGACCGGTGTAATAAATATAACCCGGACTTACGTTTTTGCTTTCCCTCGACTCCATGATGGATTCTCTGGAATACTTTACGGTTCCGTGAAAATAGCAATTTGCGATCAGCGATGTATCGGACAGATAGTTGGAATAGTAGGAAGCGTCTATTCCCATCGGAGAAAAAAATCTGTCTCGCGAATACTGCGACAAAGTCTGATTCGCCGCTTTTTCCACAACGGCACCGGCAATGCCTATACTGAGGTTGGAGTAAAGGTGTTTGCTTCCCGGTTTGTAGGAATAATAGTCCGCGCTGTCCGCCACTGTGCTCAACGCCTCGCGGTATCCCTGCTTATCGGAATACCCCGCAGAATGAGTAAGGAGCATTCTGGAAGTGATGGCAATGTCCGGGTATTTCGGATGGCGGAACTTATATCCGAAATAATCCGAAATATCGGCGTCCAGATCCAGCTTGCCGTCGTTGACTTCCGCCATGGCGAGCATGGACGTAAAGACCTTGGAAAGAGATGCAACGCGGAATTTCGTGTTTTCATTGACCTTGATTTTGTCTTCCTTGTCCGCGTATCCGTATTCGTAGTGATATGTGACATGTCCGTCTTTTATCACGGCTATCTCCGCGCCGACCGTGCTGTATTTTCTCAGTATTGCCCCGAGATCCTCTCCTTCTTTGGATTCGCTCAACGAAAAGGCCGTATCAAGGGTATGCTTAGGAGCATAGGTAATCTCGGTTTCTTTTTCAATCAGTTCGCTGTTACTCTTAGGAACCCACCCGTCGTTGAAATCGTCATATCTTATCTTGTAGTACTCTTCCTTTTCGCTGAGATATTTTGACTCAAAGCCTTTATCAAGCGTACTGATAATTTCGGATTTGTCATCCGCCTTTTTGCGAATATATGTTTTTTTATTGATTATGACAAATTTCACAACAGCCTTTTCCTTTACCGGTAACAGTTCGTCATTGCTGACAGGAAGGGACTCTTCCGAACCTCCGTCGGATGCGGATACGTTCCTGACAGGGACAGTAACGTCCGGACACGGTTGCTTTCCCCTGTTGACAAATCCCAGCCAGCCCGAAACCACCGCGATTGACACAATAACAAAGCATGATATGATCTTCGCAGCGGCAGATCTGTTTTTTTTCGTGCAAATCCCTCCCAACAACCATACAGTTATTTAACACTGTACCATATTAATTTGTATTTTTTATTAACAAACTATAAAACAAGAACCAAAAAACAAATCCCCGTGACGGCTGATGAAATAACCGTCGCGGGGAGAAAATTACACGTTGATTTCCACGGTCAGGCCGAGATCATCCCCGTACTGCTCCAAAATGGGATTGACGCACTCGGTGAGGAATTCGGTGACCTGCTGAGGACTTCTTCCGACGTATTTCGCGGGGTCGAGAATGTCCTTCAGCTCGTCCAGCGTTACGCCGAAGGTCGGGTCGGCGGCAATTCTTTCCAGAAGGTCGTTCTCTTTGCCTTCCACCTTGACCTGCCGTCCCGCCTCCATGGAATGCACACGGATGCGCTCATGAAGCTCCTGACGGTTGCCGCCGCGTTTCACCGCGTCCATCATTATGTTCTCGGTTGCCATGAAGGGAAGTTCCTTCATCAGGCGCTGCTCGATAACCTTGGGGTAAACCACCAGACCGTCGACCACGTTGAGATACAGGCTGAGAATACCATCCACAGCGAGGAAGGCTTCCGGAACGGAAATGCGCTTGTTCGCGCTGTCGTCAAGCGTTCTTTCGAACCACTGTGTCGCGGTGGTAATGGCGGGATTGAGCGCGTCCACCATGACGTAACGGGCGAGAGAGGCAATTCTCTCGCTGCGCATGGGGTTGCGCTTGTAGGCCATAGCGGAGGAACCGATCTGTCCCTTTTCAAAGGGTTCTTCAATCTCCTTGAGATGCTGGAGAAGGCGGATGTCGTTGGAGAATTTTGTCGCCGACTGGGCGATACCGGAGAGAACATTCAATATGCGGCTGTCCAGCTTGCGGCTGTAGGTCTGACCCGATACCGCAAAGCAGCCCGTGTAACCCATCTTTTCGGCAATGCGTCTGTCAAGCTCGCGGCACTTGGCGTGGTCGCCGTCAAATAATTCAAGAAAGCTCGCCTGCGTGCCGGTGGTACCCTTGCAGCCGAGAAGTTTCGCTCCGTCGATCTGGTGCTGCACGTCCTCCAGATCCATCACAAGATCCTGTAGCCAGAGCGAAGCGCGTTTGCCCACGGTGGTGGGCTGTGCGGGCTGGAAGTGGGTGAAGGCAAGGGTAGGCAGATCCTTGTACTGATCGGCAAATTTCGCAAGCTCGGCAATGACATTCACCAGCTTTTTCCGAATAAGCTTCATTGCCTCATTCATCACGATTACGTCGGTATTGTCGCCGACATAGCAGGAGGTCGCGCCAAGATGAATGATACCGGCCGCTTTCGGGCATTGCTGTCCGTAGGCATAGACATGGCTCATCACGTCGTGACGGACAATCTTCTCGCGTTCCTGAGCGACTTCGTAATTGATGTCATCGGCGTGTTCCTTCAGCTCGGCGATCTGCTCATCGGTGATGTCAAGACCAAGCTCCTGCTCGGTTTCGGCAAGCGCTATCCAGAGCTTGCGCCATGTGCGGAACTTCATGTCGGGCGAAAAGAGGTACTGCATTTCCTTGCCGGCATAGCGGGAACCAAGCGGGGTTTCATAGATGTCTTTCATTGGCTGTCAGTCCTTTATCATTTTATTGAAGTGATATGTTACAGAATCTCGTCTTCCTTGTTCATATGGTGAGAGGTAATGCCGTCGGGGTAGCGTCCGTCAAAGCAAGCCGTACAGAGCTGTAGCTTCTTTCCGCAGGTGAGTCTGGGAATCGCGTCGAGATCGAGAAAGTCGAGCGAATCGGCTTTTATGATTTCGGCAATTTCCTCCACGGTGTGCTGATTGGCGATGAGGTCGTCCCGTGAGGGGATATCCACCCCGTAGAAGCAGGGGTTGCGGAAGGCCGGTGAGCTGATTCTCACATGAACCTCACTGGCGCCCGCTTCGCGGAGCATGCTGACGATACGTGCCATGGTGGTGCCTCTGACGATGGAGTCATCCAGCATGACCACCCTGCGCCCGCCGACGATGGAATTCAGGGCGTTGAGTTTCAGCCGGACGGCGTTGGTGCGCTGCGACTGGTCGGGCTTGATGAAGGTACGCCCTATGTAGCTGTTCTTGACAATACCTTTTGCGTATGGAATACCCGACTGCTCGGCGTATCCGATGGCCGCGTCAATGCCCGACTCCGGCACGCCTATCACGATGTCGGCTTTCACCGGCTTCTGCTTGGCAAGCTGACGTCCGGCCTGTCTGCGGGATTCATAGACCGATACGCCATCAATTACCGAATCGGAACGGGCAAAATAAATGTATTCAAATACACAGTGCGCAACACTGCTCTTGCAGAGTGTGCGGTCACTGTGTATTCCATCCTGGTCGCAGGTGATGATCTCGCCCGGGTCAACGTCGCGCATGAACTGTGCGCCAACCGCGTCGAGGGCGCATGTTTCGCTCGCAAAAACAATGTCGTTCCCGATGCGTCCCATGCAGAGCGGACGGAACCCCTTGGGGTCGCGGGCGGCAATGAGCTTGCGGGGGCTCATCACCAGCAGGGAATACGCGCCGTGCAGCTGCTGCATTGCCTGCCGGACGGCAAGTTCAACCTTATGGGTATTCGGGCGTTCTCTCGCCACCAGATAGGCGATTACCTCTGAATCAATGGTAGTCTGGAAGATCGCGCCGCGCTGCTCTAATTCCTGACGCAGCTCGTAGGCATTGGTGAGATTGCCGTTGTGGGCAAATCCCAGCGTTCCCTTGACGTACCGCATGACAAGCGGCTGGCTGTTTTCGGGGACAGAGCCGCCTGCGGTGGAATAACGCACATGCCCGATGGCAATCTGCCCTTTCAGCTCGTCCAGCTTCTGCTTGTTGAACACCTCGCTGACAAGCCCCATGTCCTTGTAGTGGCTGAATTTGCCCATGTCGCTGACGGCAATACCGCAACTCTCCTGACCTCTGTGCTGCAATGCAACCAAGCCGTGATAAACACAGGGAGCAACGGATATTTCCTTATCATAGGAATAAATGCCGAAAACGCCGCATTCCTCGTGAAGCTTGGCTTGTTCAAGGGCGGAGAGATCCACACCGCAGCTGCCGCATTCGTTGCAGCTGCCCTGACAGTGAGATGATTCAAAACCGAATAAATCCATTTTCATTTTCCTTTACGTGATAAATTTTTTCATTATTATACGCTGTCGGAATGTTCTGGCAAGCTGATGCCGTTGATTAATCAGATTATTATTATAAAATATCAGGTGATAAAAGTCAAATGAATTATGTTAATTTATGACTTTTACCATTTTTACTATGGCTTGTCCCAAAAAACAGGACATTGCGCTGAAAGGGTTGTTGCAGTTTTGAAATGCCGCAACAGCAGATGGATTCTGAAATTTTTTGAAGCAAAAGAAAACGCCGGCTTGCGTTTCATCGTGTGAATCAAGCCGGTATTTAGTTATTTCAGAAGCGCTCTGATGAATTCAGCGCCAAATTCAACGATAAAATTGATCAGCATGATCACAGCTGTCATTCCGCCGAGAAACAATATCAGAATCACGACCTGCTTCCAGACAGGAAGATTCTTATACTGCTCTGAAAAATCCGACTCCATGTCCGACGGGGCTTCAGGCTCGGCAGTTTTCTCTGATACGTCACATGTCAAATCTTCGCATGAGGCTTGTTTATTCTGCATTTTATCATTGTTGTTTTCGATCATATTATACTTCTACTCCTCGATTGTTTAATCACTTACTCTGCAATAAGGTCTGATTCTTTCAAGTGTCTTCTCTCCAATACCGTTAACCTTAATCAGTTCGTCCACGGTAACAAACTTGCCTGCCTGTTCACGGTATTCAACTATATCAGCGGCCTTCTTCTCCCCTATTCCCGGCAGAAATTCCGCAAGCTGGGCAGCCGATGCGGTATTGATGTTAATCGTATCTGATTCGGATTGAGTTGATGAACAACCAGCTTCTTCCAAGCCGCTTGAAACAGCTATTCCGACATTATAATCAGATCTTGGAATAAGCTCAGCTTTAACGTAATTACCCTCCAAAAAATTAAAAACGGAGATAAATACACAGCCCAGCACACACAGTACTCCTGTTATGAGAATGCACAGCTTTTCTCTGTCCATAACTGCCAGCCTCCTACAGTCAATCGGATTGCATACAGCATCTGATATCCGACGGGGCTTCCGCAATGGAATAGTCTCCCCTTGAGCTGACAATGATATGATCAAGCAGTTTAACATCTATCTTGCTGAGCGCATTGACAATTACCTGAGTGGTCTTTAAGTCATCTCTGGACGGATAATTATGACCTCTGGGATGATTGTGTGCAATCACAGCATACGCCGCATTTGTCACAAGCAACAAATGAACGATCTTTCTAAGATCTACACTGGACGAGTTTACGGTACCCTTCGAAACGAAATCGTAACGTATCATCTTTTGATTTTTGTCAAGGCAAACCAGCAAAAAATACTCCACTGTTTTTCCGATAAAGCAATTCGGAATGAAATTCCTTATTTCCTCAATGCCTTTCAGATTTTTCCTGACGGCACGGTCAATAGATACCCTGCGCGCAACCTGAGGTATCATTGAAAGCAGAACCGCACTGTTCCTGCTTATTCCTTCAAGCTGGGTCAGTTCCATGACCGGAGCTTCCAATATCTCACTCATCGAGCCGAAATAATCAAACAATTTTCCGGTCGCGGCCTCAGTAGTGTTCTTTCTGGAAGAATAAACCATCAGCAATTCAACAAGCTCCTGTTTATTAAATCCGCTGGGGCCGTTTTCACGAAGTCTTTGCATCAGCATACTCCTGCGGCTGTCAACTGTTTTCTCAGACATACTGCACCTCAAATATGTATGGTTACCAAATTACAAAACGGGGCCTGAATGAAAATATCCAGACCCCGTTATTTAGTTGAAAAAGATCGAAGGCTAAATGATCGGTTTCATTTATTTGACAAAATTCTGGAGTTTCACATGATTGTACTTGAACTTGGATTCATCTTTGGTATAAATGAAGAATTCCACATTGTTGTAAATGCCTTCCTTGTAAGTGATGGTAGTGTAATCCTCCGATTCTCTGACTTCGCATTCATCGCTGTTTTCGCCGTACTTGCTGAGAACATCCTGAACGGTAACAGTAGAATCAAATTTCAACCCGCCGGGAAGGATAAGTTCGTGCTTATCGTCGGCTTCCACTCTGATCTGACCGATCTGACATTCACTCATCTTCTTAGTAGTATCGTTAGGATTCCAGAAAAGCACGTCAAGTGAGACGCCGTCCTTTTTGGGATTGCCGCCGCCGATCATGATCATATATGTGTTGGCAGCCAGATCCTTGTCATACTTTTCATCGAGCGTATAGCCCTGCGCTTGGAGCAGTGAAAAATCAAAGGGAAGCGTGTAATCAACACCGTCAAGCTTGATTTCCCACGTAAAGAGAGGATTTTTCTGAGGTACCGCTTCGCTGGAGACTTCGCTTTCTGCACCAGCACCGATGTCAGAACCGCTGTTGGAAGACTGCTTGCCTGCACAGGCGCAAAGAGTAAGAGCAACCATCACAGCAGCAAGCACGAGTGAAATAAATCTTTTCATTGGAAAAACCCCTTTTAAAAATATTATCCAACGGCATTCTGATGGAAGCCGTCAAACACAAAAAGAAATCACATAGCAAAACCATCAAGCTAATTGCAATACTATTTTACAGCATCGGCATGAATTTGTCAATCTTTTTTAATATTTATTTAATGATATTTTATTAATTTTTTAAAACAAATAATCCGTCCTGCCTCCTCAAAGCCCGTTGCGAGATGAAATCGAAGGCTGTCAAAATTGTCAATTTCACAATCGCTGGCAAATTCCGTGCAATTTTTATTCAAAGCCCATTCTTCACAGCATGAAAGCAATTCCTTGGCATACCCTTGATGCCGGTATTTTTCCATGATCAAAATTCCCTCGAGATAACCCACCGGAGAGGAGTTGGTGCCCTCAACATAATCCCTTCTGAGTTGACATTGGGCGAAACCTATGGGATTGTCGCCGACATATTTTATGAAGCATGCCGCGTCGGGATCTTCCGTGTGCCGCTCAAATTCCTCCCGCAATTCCGCCAGCGAATGCCCGCTCCACAATTGCGCAGCCAATTCCGCAAGAATTTGGCTGTCCTGCTGAGTTCCTTTTTTTATCATCTTCATCCACCTCATCATTCAAATGCCCGTTCAACTAGCGCAAGAGTCGTGCCAGTCCTCCAGATCACGGGTGTAGGTCAGACAGGGAAACGTTTCACTGTCCAGACTGTTTAAAAGAGTGTCGTGATAGTTTTCCTCGCAAGCTATACCGTTGTGTCTTTCCGCAAGGAGCTTCACCATCGTGGACTTGCCGGCATAGGCGTTGCCGGTGATGAAATAGGCGTTTTCCAATAGCATGGTTTCCTTCAATCCTCCTTGAATGCAGACCGATTCGGTAAAAGAAAAAAGCCTTTCGTCAGAAACAAAAGGCTTTTGGTGGCTCCCCAAGTTGGACTCGAACCAACGACCCTGCGGTTAACAGCCGCATGCTCTACCGACTGAGCTATTGAGGAATATAGAATGTCGGCGTCTACCTATCTTCCCGGACCGTCACCAGTCAAGTATTTTCGGCACAAGTGAGCTTAACTTCCGTGTTCGGAATGGGAACGGGTGGACCCTCACCGTCATCGACACCGACTATCTTATGAAATTATAGTATATATAAATCCTGTCTGTCAAGTGTCAAAAGGATTTATTTTGAATTGGTGACCCGTACGGGATTCGAACCCATGTTGCCGGCGTGAGAGGCCGGAGTCTTAGGCCGCTTGACCAACGGGCCGTAGCTCAGCTCTTACGAGCTGTGCAGTTTTGCCTCGCAAAACTGCACCGTTTTTTTCGCTCGCGAAAAAAACATGGTACACCATCACGGGCTCGAACCGTGGACACCCTGATTAAGAGTCAGGTGCTCTACCAACTGAGCTAATGGTGCATATTTTGTGTCACCACAAGCAAGCATACTTTTTGCGGTACACTCAAAACTGAACAAAGGGGAAGTGGGAGAGGAAAGGGGATTGCAACGAGCCATCCAAAAGAAATTGGACAAGCCCTCGACCTATTAGTACTGCCAAGCTGAACATCTCACGATGCTTA
>JAFRXY010000044.1 GCA_017441385.1 Clostridia bacterium
ATCTTTTGCAGCTCGCTCTCGAAGTAATCGGCGTTGCCCTTCTCCGAACAGGATTTCAGCACGTCGCTCACCGTGCCGAGAACGCTTTGCAGCAGACTTTCCCTGTCCCGCATGACCTGCGCGACGACATATTGCAGAATGCCGCGGACGTCGCGGTCGTGAAGGTTGCAGCAGTTGCAGCCCACTTCATCGCCGTTGCCGATGGTGCGCTTTTTGCCGCCTTCCCGCTGTCTTCTGATGCAGCGCCAGACTTCGTAGGGCGAACCGTTGCCCGCCGTGCGCTGGATATGGACGAAGGTGGAACCGCATTCGCCGCAGATGATTTTGCCCGACATCGCGTACCGGTTGGCAAAGCCGTTTTTGGAGGCGTGAAGCTCGTGCCGCCTTTCGATCTCCCGCTGCGTCGCCTCGAAGACTTCTCTGGAAATGATCGGCTCGTGGTGGTCGCGGATGGTGACAAATTCCATTTCGCCGCGGTTGTATTTCTTGCCGTGGGTGAGATAATCGGGGGTCAAGGTCTTTTGCTGCACCAGATCGCCGCAGTATTTTTCATTCTTCAATATGCGGAGAATGACGGTGTACGACCATTCCTTCATGTAGGTGGAGGTGCGGATGCCCGCTTCCCGAAGCTCGTGGGCGATGACGTGGGTTCCCTTGCCTTCGTCTATGTACTTATGGAAGATCAGCCGCACGATTTCCGCGCCTTCCTCGTTTATATGAAGCTCGCCGTTCCGCACGTCGTACCCCAGCATATCGCGCCCGAAGACTACGCCCTGTTCCATGCGCCGGCGGTGTCCCCATTTGACGCGCTCGGATGTGCGGCGGCTTTCCTCCTGCGCGATGGACGACATGATGGTGAGCCGCAGCTCCGAGTCCGCGTCGAGGGTGTTGATGTTGTCGTTCATGAAGATCACGCCGATGCCCATTGCCTTGAGCTGACGTGTGTAGCCGATGCTGTCCAGCACGTTGCGGGCGAAGCGGGAGATCTCCTTGGTCAGAATAAGGTCGAATTTGTGTTCCTTCGCGTCCTCAATCATGCGGTTGAAGGCGGCGCGTTTTTTCGTTCCGGTGCCGCTCACGCCCTCGTCCACGTAGATTTCGTGAAGCTCCCACAGCGGATGGCGGCGGATGTATTCGTTGAAATACCGCTGCTGGCTTTCCAGCGAATTGGCTTGGTCGAGATTGTCGGTGGACACGCGGCAATAGGCGGCTACCCGCTTGATCTGATTGTCGAATAAGTTGGTCAATTTTGATTGGCTCCTTTCGTTGATATAAAAAATTTTCAAGAGCAATTATATCCAAAGATTTGATAATAGCTACCCCTAAATCGAAATTTTTTAAAGAAATCAGGGTGACGGAGGATTCAAACATCGGCACTCCCTCCGTCTTGCCTGCGGCAAGCCACCTCCCTCGGAGAGGGAGGCAATGAAAGGCTCCCTCTCTGAGGGAGCTGTCGGCGAAGACGACTGGGGGAGTGACTATGCACTAGAATTCTCCGCACCCTGATTTCAGATTTTGGCGACGCACAGCTCATACTGGGCGCGGGTAATAAAACCCTTCTCCAGAAGAGCCAGAAACAGCGCCTTTTTGATTTCGTTTTCAAATTCCGTATTCCTGTTTTCATGGACGGATTCCTTTTGCACGGCTGCCGATTTTGGACTTTCAAAGATGATTTGCGTTTTCATCCCGATCGCCTCATCATAAGGCTATGCCGCGCTCACTTCCGTTATGAATTTATCGTCATTCCCCCTTGGTCACACTGGATTTTTGGGCTGTCAGAAAAAAATTGCATGAAGCAAAAACCTCCCGCTGCTGTATTTGGATTGTTACCGGTACATCCATTAATAAGCATACAGCACGGGAGGGAATTTTTCAATAAATCTGGGAACAGACTCTATTTTCGGAGGAAGATTCTCTATTTTTGCGTAAAAAAACAACCGCCGCCTTTTCCCGTGCATCGGGTGAAAGGCGTCATTTGTTATTCATACGTATTGGAATTGACATCCGCTTTCGCGCATGATACAATGAAGTGGAACATGATAAAATGCTTCCGCAGGGAGGGATTGACTGAAATGAATCATGCTGACAGAAGAACAGCAGCGGACCGCATACTGTACGACTTCGGTCTGCTGGGCAAATTGGAAGAGATCGGGAAAGCGCATATTATCGGCAGTTACCGAATGAATACGATGGCGTGGAACGATCTGGATATTGACATCGAGAACGACCGGATGTCGATGGAAATGCTCTATGATCTGACCGCGTTCATTATTGAAACCTTCCGTCCTGTGTGGTATGAGGCAAAGGAAGAAAAAACGGAGACGGGAACCGTCTGGTTTCACGGCTTTGAAACCACGATCATCGGAGAATTGTGGAATGTTGATCTGTGGTTCTTTGACAGGGAAACCATTTTGCAAGCCGAACAGTATTGCGACGACATCGCACGCAGAATGACGCAGGCGCAGAAGGACGTCACCGTACATATCAAAAAGGAATTAATCCGAAGAGGGTTGTATTCCTTTGAAAAATACAAGAGCATCGACGTTTACAGCGCGGTTCTGAACAAATGCGTGACGAGCATTGACGAATTTCTGAATTGCTGTCCGCTGATATGAATTTTTTTAGGGGAGTAATTTATGAAAGAAAATCAGAGAAAGCATTATATTGACAATTTAAGGCTGATGTGTATTTTGCTGCTGATACCCTATCACACAGCGATGGCTTGGAATGTCTGGGGAGAAGGCAATTATATCCTTCTGGGACAAAGCAGAATACTCAGTTCGCTCGTTGTGTCCGTATCGCCGTGGTATATGACGCTGCTGTTTCTGTTGGCGGGAATCAGCGCAAGCTATTCTCTTGAAAAGCGTTCCAATCGGGAATTTATTAAAGAGCGCGTGAGAAAGCTGCTGCTGCCTTTGCTCGCGGGAACGGCAACTATTGTGCCGATCTTGTGCTTTGTCTCGGACAGAACAAACAACCACTGGCAGGGGAATTTCTGGCAGCATTATCCAGCTTTTTTCACCAAATGGACGGACTTGACAGGTTACGACGGAGGCTTCACCATAGGGCATCTGTGGTTCCTGCTGTATCTGTTTGTCATCAGCATGATTTCTATGCCGGTCATCTCTTGGCAAAAAAAGTCATTCAAAAACACGCCCTTTCAGCACACCAATGCCGCGACGGTAATGCTGATGATGTGGCTTGCGCTGGCACTGTCGCGGGTGAAACTGGGCGGCAAAAGCATCGTCACCTATTGGCTTTTGTACCTGCTGGGCTATTTCGTTTTATCGGAGGATAAGGTGATCGACCGCCTGCAAAAGAGGCGTTTTCTTTACCTGCTCCTGTGGATCGTCTTTTCGGCGGCGGATGTCTGGCTGTTTTTGTGGTCAGGGAAGGAGTACGGCATTGTCAATCTTGTGCTGTCCTATTGCGCCGGATGCTTAGGCATTATGACTATGCTGTCCGTGGGGAAAAATTTGCTCAGCCGCACCAATTCTTTCCTGCAATTCCTGTCCGCACAGTCTTTTTTGATTTATATTTTTCATTTCCCGTGGGTTGTCGCTTTGCAATATCTCTTTTCGGGAATGAACCAAAACAACACATTCATTTTTTGTGCAACAACAATATGCACTCTTCCAGCGACTGTTTTGACTTCCATACTTGTCAGAAATATTCCTGTTGTCAACATTCTGTTCGGAGCGAAAAAATGAGCCTGTTAAGATTGCATCACGCGCGATTAGAAACTGAAACACATACAACCAAAACCGCCGCCTTCCACCCGCATTTCAAGGGAAGAAGACGGCGATTTGTTTTGCTTTCACTTCATCACGTCGATCATCAGCTTCACGCTCAGACGGAAGCCGATGACGAACATTTCCCGTTCTGACACCGAGGAGATATCCGTCACACATTCCGTGAACTTTTCAAGCAGTTCTTTCTGTTCATCCGAAAGGGTTTCTCTCAATAAATCCTCGTTTTCTGCGGCGAGTGCTTTCAGCTTTTCAAATTCCGGTGTGGCTGTCATGCTGACTTCGTAGGGAGCTATGCGCCCGTAGTATAAATCTTCTATGATA
>JAFRXY010000045.1 GCA_017441385.1 Clostridia bacterium
ATTCACTATTCTCTATTCACTAATTATTTCTTGAGTTCCTCCGCCATAGTCGAAGCGGATTTGAAGGGTCTGCCTTCGCCGGTGAAGAAACGGCTGAACATCTCGTAGAATTCCAGACGAAGCGCCTGGATGCCGACCAGAAGACCTTCCAGCGCCATGATGATGACATTGCCGAGGATCACCGTGACCCAGTAGCCGAAGCCGCTCATCATGCCCGCCAGTGTGAAGACCACCGTCATCATGCCGGCATGCACCAGAATGAAGGCGCCGACGCGCAGGAAGCTGACGGTATTGGAAACGTAGGACAGCACGACCTCCAGCATTTCAAAGATATTCTGCATGAGGAAATCGCCGATGTTTTCGGGGAACCAGTCCTCTTTGCCCTCGATGAGTTCACTCAGCGGCTCATTGAGGAAGATCAGGATTGCCGGAATGACGATCAGGCAGATCACGTAAGCCGGCGTAAGCAGCGGAATGCCGAGGAACATCTGTCCCAGCACGCCGAATACCGTTCCGCCGTAGAAGAGGAAGCCCGCGACGCCGTTCTGACTGAACAGCGCGTTGCCGTATTTGTGCTGCTTGCATTTGGTGTAGATATTGAGCAGAATCGCGATCAGCACCAGCACCACGCCGATTCCGATGGCCGCGTAGATCAGTTCCGTGCTGAGTTCGTTGACGTCGAGCAGCTTGCCGTGCATCAACTGAATGCCTGTTTTTTCATGCACCCAGCCCCAGAAGGGATTGAGCAGCTCCTCAAAGCCGAAGACCGAGCCGAACAGCACGCCGAAGATCGCCGACGATATGCCGCACATGGCAATGCACTTGCCCAGCTCCATCTTCTTCATCTTCCACATGGCAATCCATGTGATGAGCGACAGGCAAAGTCCCTGACCCACGTCGGCAAACATGATGCCGAAAAGGATAAAGTAGGTAATCGCGACAAACGGCGTCGGGTCCATTTCGTCGTAATTGGGAAGTCCGTACATCTTGACGAAGAATTCAAAGGGCTTGAAGATGCCGGCGTTTTTCAGCTTGACCGGCGGCGTCTGGGCCGGTTCGTCGCTGGCGTTCTCGAATTTGTACTCGATGCCCCCCAGCTTTTCCAGCCGCTTGGTGAATTCCTTCTCGTTCTCGGCGGGAACCCAGCCGGCGAGGAAGAAAATCCGGCTGTGCTGGTATTTCGCGGTGTACCGCCGCAGGTCGAAATTTTTCTTGTGGCGTTCGAGGTAGCTCAGCACCTTGCAGCAGCGCACCTCTTCATCGCCCCAGAAGCCGTCCATCTTTTTCCTGACCTCGTCCAGCCGCTCATTCAGCCCTTTGAGCTGCTCGGCGAGGGTGTTGTAGGCTTCTTCCGGGGTGCCGACGGCGGCAGGAATTTTCAGGCGTTCCCAGTAGAGGCTCTGGAAGATTCTGTCCACCTCATGAATATTGTCGATCGGCGCCATGTAAACGCCCCAGACATATTTGTCGTCGCTGGTACAGGGGAAGGTGACGATATAGGGATTGTCGCTGTACATGCTGAGCTTTTCAAAGCTCTCCTTGGGCAGTCGGCCGAACCGCACCTTGATGAATTCGCACTGGAATATCTCGTCCAGCTTCATATCGAAGCCCTGAAAGTGCTTGAACTGCTCCATCGAGTGAGTGACATTCTCAATCTCCTGCGTCAGGCTGAATTTTTCCTCCTGATACTGCGCCAGCTTTGTCGAAGTACTTTCCACGTAGTCCTTTATCTCGTCCCAGTTCATCAACAGATCGGAATCCTCCACGGGGGCGGCTTCCAGCCTCGCCAGCTTGACCGCGTCGCTCAGCTTGTTGAGATAGAAGGTGTAGGGATTTTCATCATTGAGCGAAACAAACTCGGATTTGTCCTTGAAGAAGCTCATTGCCTGATCTAAGTGAAAATTTTCCGAGGAACAGCAGGCGTCAAGCACGGCGTCCAGCTGATCTATGCTCCCGATTATGCTCAGGAGCTTCATTTTCATTACAGCCATGTCTATACTCCTTAAATCTTTCGATCCTTTTTGGATTTTTATAGTAACGTGACTATTATCACGAAATCGTAATCATAGAAGCAATCACGTCGGGCGACACCCTGTACCGCACGCCCTCAATGATGGTCACAATATCCCTGCGCTCGATGCCCGAAAGCAGCAGATAGGAGAAGACCGCCACCGTCGGGTCGGTGGAGAATCGCATGAGGTGACGCACCCGCTTGTAACTCAGCCGGTTGACCACCTGATCGATGTATTCCTCGTCGATCTCGCCCAGCTCCCGGCCGTAGAAGGTTTCGGAACGGAAGATTTCCAGCACTTCCTCCGCGCTGTCGGCGCTCAGCATTTTGTCAAACGTGCGCTTGGAAATTTTATAGCTGCAATCGAACACCAGCGAACGCGCCAGATCGTCGCCGCAGGCCCGGTAGTATTTCTTGAAGCGGTAGATATTGAGAAAGCTGCTCAGTTCACTGCGCGTTCCCAGCAATCCCAGCAGGTCGTCCCTCGCGCTGCCGTGGAAATTCTTTTTGATCACCGATTCCGCGTTGGCAAACAGATGGGAATAGAGCGTGTGCTCGATCATGGTGTAGTCGATGGTGCCGTCCTCCCCCACCGAAATGCCGCGCAGTATCTTGTAGAATACCGTGCCGCTCACGGCTCTGAGGAATTCCCCGTAAGTCTTGGCCTGCGCCATCCGGATGGGATCAAGACCGTCCCGCTTGACGAAGTACTTCGGCATGGCGAAGACATATTCGCCGCCGCGTCCCGCCGACAGCAGACGCAGGAATTTGAGTATCTCCCTGATCTGGGTGCTGTAAACCATGAAGGATCGCATGTATTCCCCCGCGTCGACGCGGTATTGGGAAAGGGCGGTCAGCTCCTTCTGCATGAGATCGTCCAGCGCCGCTTCCAGCTGGCCGCGGTGGACGTTGGAATCGTCGATATTCCGCAGGGCGTAGGCGTAATGGGTGTTGTTCTTGAGATAAGCCGCCACTTCGGTGACCGTCTGGCAATTCAGCAGTTCGCTGATGTTCTGCCCGGTCAGCCGCTTGCCGAACATCGCGCGGCTCTTGGTGAGCAGCACATTGGAAGCTTGTGACATTATTTATCATCTCCCGTGGCTCTGGCGACGATGGCGGCCACCCATCCGTCGCCCTTCTCGGCATAGATCGCGTCAAGCTGGCGCTGGGTTTCCTTCTGCCGTTCCAGAATCGCCTTCAATTCGACTTCGGCATTTCTCGCCTCCGCCTTTTTGATCAGCTCTACCCGTTCCTCCGCTCTGTCACGGTAGCCCCGGCGAAGCTCTTCCTTTTTGGCTCTGATCCTGTCCTCCGAGCCGACACGCAGCTTTTTCGCCTCGTCGGTCAGTTCCCGGGCGCGTTTGTCCATTTCAACTATGCGTTCAACCATGTCCTGCATGATATGCACCTTGCTTTCACCGGCAGATTTTTTATTATGCCGCAATTCTCAAAAAATAGGCGTTTATTCATTAATTATACCGCAAAACGCCCTATTATTCAAGTCTACAATGCACTAAAAGAAATTCGATTTTTTATATAAATCTGTGAATTCAACAAAAATTGCCCCGCACGGCCTGCAACCGTACGGGGCAAGAAAAGAAAAAAGCAAAGCGCAGCGCAGAATGACACCTCAACCGCGCGTCAATGCAGAAATATCCACGCAAGCACCATAATGCCTATCAGCACAAGAAAAATCGGGAAAAAGACAATAAAGGCCGAAATAATCAGGGCGGGAATGTCCCCCTTTTCAAATCCCGGCTCCTCATTCATCTCACGATATTCCTTCTCGTGTCGGGCGGTGATCTCCGCTTCATCCTCCGGTACAGCGGATTTTTCCGGAGCGCTGTTTTCGTCTGTGCCGTCAGAATTCATCTCATCGAGGTACCTTCTGTTGCGCTCCTTCATGACCTCCATGCTTCTCTTAACCTTTTTATCAAAAAACATATCCGTTTCTCCCAAGATTATAATATTTTAAAGAGAGACCCGGCAATCGATTGCTGAGCCTCTCTCGTTTAATCCATAATCAGCATGAAGAATTACTTGGACGACTCTTCGCCTTCCATGCCAAGAACATGATGGCACGCCACAAAATGATTGGGTCTGAGCTCGCGTAATTCCGGTGTGATATTCTTGCAGATTTCGGTGCAATACTTGCATCTCGTGTGGAACTTGCAGCCCTTGGGGGGGTTGACCGGGCTGGGAATATCTCCCTCCAGCACGACCAGTTCACGGTTGTCGTCCACATTGGTGGTGGGAATGGCGGAAAGCAGCGCCTCGGTGTAGGGGTGCATGGGGTGATCGAACAGCTCCTGCGATTCGCTCAGCTCGACCATGTTGCCGAGGTACATAACGCCGATACGGTCGGAAATATACTTGACGACGGACAGATCGTGGGTGATGAAGAGGTAGGTCAGGTTGTTCTTTTCCTTCAGATCCTGAAGCAGATTGATGATCTGCGACTGAATGGAAACGTCCAGCGCCGAAACCGCCTCGTCACAGATAACAAACTTCGGACTGGTGGAAAGTGCGCGGGCAATGCCGATTCTCTGGCGCTGACCGCCGGAGAACTGGTGCGGGAAGCGGTGAATGAAGTAGGGCGCGAGTCCGCACATCTCCATGATCTCCAGAACGCGCTCCTGCATTCTCGGGCTGTTTTTGGTGAAATATTTGTGGGCGAGCATGCCTTCGCCGATGATCTGACCGACGGTCATTCTCGGATTCAGGGAGGAATAGGGATCCTGGAAGATCAGCTGTAATTCGCTGCGGAAGCTGCGCATTTCCTCCTTGTTGAGTCGGGCGAGGTCGATGCCGTCGTCACGGTACGGCTCGTACTTCTGGAATTCCGGGTCATCCTTGTACTGTGCGCGGATCTTGTCTATTTCAGACTGTGCCTCGGCCAGAGAAGCTCTCTGCGCGGTAATCTTTTCGTCTATTTCACCGATCTTTTCATTGATGGAATCGACCTTCTTCTGACCCTTGCCCTTTTTCTCCACGTCATACTGCACGTCAGCCAGCTTGTTTTCATATTCCCTGTGGGAATCGAGCAGCTTGCGGAGCTGGGCGGAATGGTCCCGGGCGCTCTTGAAGGCATCCTGTATCTGCGTGGTGTCTTCCACGGTGATAAAGCCGCCGAAGATGTTGGCTATATCATAGAAGGCGGCGTCAGCGTCCCGCTTGGCCTGACGGAGCGCCTCATTTTTCGCGTTCTGTTCGCTGGCGGACGCCCTGTCGAATTCCGCCTGCGCCTCTTTTTCCTTTTCGCGGAGACGGATCCACTTTTTGCGCAGAGCCGGAAGATTTTCGATGGTTTCGCTCATGTATTCCGGAGCAAATTCATCGAGCGAACGTCCGTAGTACATGGTTCTGCCGTCCGTCTGGGGATACAGCTCCAGCACGGTGCGTCCGAAGGTGGATTTGCCGCAGCCGGATTCGCCCACAAGTCCCAGTGTTTCACCCTCGTAGATATTCACGTCGATACCGTCGTTTGCCTTGACGTACATACCCTTCTGCTTGAGGGGGAAATACTGCTTGAGGTTGGTTATTTTAAGGAGAACCTTCTTTTCAGTTGTGTCCTTCATGTCTCTTTTTTCATCGGCCATTCTGACGTTCCTCCTTATTGGGGTAGAAGCACCTGATTTTCTGTGTATCGCTTATCTTGACAAACTCAGGCTCGCATTCCTTGCACTTATCTGTAGCGTATTTGCACCGGGGGGCAAATTTGCATCCCTTGGGAAGATCGAGCGGATGGGGCACCGAGCCGGGAATCGCCTGCAGGCGCTCGTTGGCGGGAGTGTCCAGACGGGGTATCGAAACCATCAGACCCTCGGTGTAGGGGTGAGAAAATTTGGTCTTGGGGTCAAAGAGCACCTTCGCCGGCACGCTCTCCACCACCTGACCGCAGTACATGACAGCCACATAATCCGCCATCTGATTGATGACGCCGAGGTCGTGGGTGATAAACAGAATGCTGGTGCCGCGCTCCTTTTTCAGCTCGTTCATGAGCCGGAGGATCTGTGCCTGAATGGTCACGTCGAGTGCCGTGGTCGGTTCGTCGGCAATCAGCAGCTTGGGCTTGCAGGCCAGCGCCATGGCGATCATCACGCGCTGACGCATGCCGCCCGAAAGCTGGTGGGGATACTGCTTGGCCACGATCTCGGGGTTGGGAATCTTGACCGCTTTGAGAATTTCCACCGATTCCTTGGCCGCCTGCTTCTTATCCATATTCTGATGGATCATGAAGACCTCGGAAATCTGCTTTTCGATCGTGAAGACGGGATTCAGGCTGGTCATCGGCTCCTGGAATATGACCGAAATATCGTTGCCTCTGACCTCGTACATCTCATCGAGAGAAATCTTTGTCAGATCTCTGCCGTCAAAAATGATCTCGCCGCTGTCAATATATCCGTTTTCGTCCAGCAGGCGGAGAATGCTCATGGCCGAAACGCTCTTGCCGGAGCCGGATTCGCCCACGATTCCCAGCGTCTCGCCTTCATGAACCAGATAGGAAGTATCGTTGACCGCCTTGATTACGCCTCTTCTTGAAGTGAAGAACGTATGCAGGTTCTTTACTTCCAGCAATACTTTTTTATTTTCCATATTCTATTACCATACCTTTCGCCCTATGCGAAAATCATCCTTTCATCAATTTTTAAGGCAACCCGAAAGCCCTTATCTGCCGTTTGCTTTCGGATCGAGGGCGTCGCGGAGACCGTCGCCGATCAGATTGATGCAGATACATGCCACACCGAAGATCGTACCGACAAACAGCCAGTTCCACCAGTACTGCTGGATGATGATGCTGTCGTTGGCGTTGGTGAGCATATTGCCCCATGTGGGGGTCGGCAGCGGAACGCCGAAGCCGAGGTAGGAAAGGGTGGATTCAGTCAGCATGGAGGTACCGAACGCCAGCGTGATGGACACCAGACAGACCGACATGACGTTGGGAATGATATGCGAGAAGATGATCTTGCTCTCACGCACGCCGAGCGCCTTTGCCGCCACGACGTATTCCATCTCTCTCTGCGAGAACATCTGGGCGCGCACCAGCCGGCAGAGTCCCGGCCATGAAAGGATGCCCAGAATCACCATGATGATATACATTCGCTGCTCCACCGAAACCTTGGTGCCCATAACCGCCGAAAGGATCATGGCGAAGGGAATGAACGGCATACTGGAGACGACTTCCGCGATACGCATGATGACCATATCCACCACGCCGCCGAAGTAACCGGCCAGACCGCCGAGGATGATGCCGATAATCATTTCAATGATAACCGACAGAGCGCCGATGGTCATGGTCATCTTGCCGCCGTTGACCAGACGGGCGAAGACGTCTCTGCCCAGCTTGTCGGTGCCGAGCAGGAAGCCCTTCAGACCCCATGTGTGAATTTTGCCTTCACCGTCGACCGCGTAATTCTGGAAGGAGCCGACATAAACATTCTGAATATTGTCATCCTTGAGCGAATCCGGCACATCCGACTGGTTGTAACGGTTGCTGCCCCAGCTCACGACGCTGCCGTCGGCGAGAAGCGCGGTGTAATGATAACGTCCGCCGTCTATGCTCACGACTTCAGACGAAAAGGCCGGTACCTTGTTTTCGCCCTTCGTGGCGGCGCCCCATACCACCACATTGCCGTCTTTGCGAAGGGCGGCGACAGTGGTGCTGCTGGAGGAAATGCTCTTGATGTTGAAGGAAGCGGCCACAGGTATTTTTGTGACTGTCTGTGAAGCGTTGTAGTTGCCGCACACCACTCTGCCCTCGTCCGTCAGGATAACATAGGCGGTATTGGTGAGCGCCGCGTCAACGACATGACCGTCCAGTTCGGAAGCTTTGTAGGAAAGGTCGGCAAAATTTTCATTGCCCCAGAGAATCGCCCTGTTGTCCTCGGTGATGACAAGAGAGAACTGGTCGGAGGCATAGATCTTTCTGATGCCGAATTCATGCGTGCGGTTGTTGGCAATCAGATCCGCCGGAAGGGTGGTCTGTCTGAGGCGGTTGTTGCCCCACGCGTAGACCGTTCCCTTGTCGTCAAGGGCGACAATGTGGTCGCTGCCCGCCGCCACCTGCACGATCTTGGCATTCTGCACATTTTCGGGAATCTCGGAAAGATCGATGACCTGCGTCACCTTGTATTTGCCCCATACATAGACCTTGCCGGTTTTGTCGCAGGCAACGGAATAGTTGTATCCGATGGACAGATCCTGCACGCCGTTGTCTTCCAGCTCGCCCGGGTAGTCCAGCATCTGGAATCCGGGGGAAATGTTGACCAGCGTGCTGTCCTGTTCGCCCAGGTCAAGCTCCACAAATTCGGGAGCGATAAAGACGAAGAGCGCTATGATGATAAACACGACCAGCGCGATGACCGACATCGGCTTTGAGAAAAAGTTGCGCACAACCATTCTCATCGGGCTTTGCAGCTGCTCCTCGGCATAAATGTCCAGTTCCTTGCCCGGGAAGAGAAGCCTTTTGATCCATCTGAAAAGGAAGAATTCCTTTTTGGAGGAGCCAGTTGTTTTCTTCTGATTTGTCTGATTGCTGCTCATAAAACTTGACTCCTTTCTTATTTATCAATGCGCACTCTGGGGTCAACCAGTGTGTAGCTGATATCGGTCAGCAGAACGCCCACCAAACTGACCAGCGTGTAGAACATCTGCATGGCCAGAACCAGCTCGTAGTCGGTGGCGTTGAGCGCCTGCCAGTACAGACGTCCCGTGCCCTTGAGGGCGAAGGTGGTTTCGATAACCAGCGAACCGCCGGTGAAGACGGCGATCATCCAGCCCATGATGGAGGTGGAGACAGGCAGCAGGGCATTTCTCCACGCGTGGCTGTAAATAACCACTTTTTCCTTCAGACCCTTGGCTCTGGCGGTGCGGATATAGTCCTGCGATAAAGTATCCATCATCGCGGCGCGGACGGTTCGGGTCATTCCCGCCAGTCCCGTGAACACCAGCACCAGTATCGGCAGCGCCATGTAATACATACGGTCGCCGAATTCCATCAGTCCGGTATAGTCGGAACCCGGCGTCTTGGCGCCTCCGGTGGGGAAGATGCGGAACAGCACGGCAAATAAAAAGATAAAGAGAATACCTACCAGATAAGTCGGCAGGCTGTAGCCGATCACCGTCGTCGCCTGAATCGCGCTGTCGGCAGGCTTGCGGGCGTGAACGGCGCAGAAGATGCCGAGCGGAATGGTGATGGCCAGCGTGATAACGGTGGAGCAGAAATTCAGCAGCACCGTGTTGAGCATAGGAGTGGGAATAATTTCAATCACATCCCGCTTGTAACCGGTGGAGTAACCGAAATTGCCCTGCAGCAGACCGTCAAAACTGCCGTTGACGTCCGGCCAGAGACCCATCCAGCGGGCATATCTCTGAATCAGGGGAGCGTCCAGACCCATCTGCGTGCGAAGCGCCTGATACTGACGGGCGAATTCGTCCGGCTTGAGCGACTTGCGCAGAGGCTCCATCGCGACCAGCGCGGGATCGCTGGGAATCAGATTGTAAATGGCGTACATCATGAGGGATACAACAAAGAAAACTATGATAAGGTATATGAGACGCTTGAAAATGTACTTTTTCATATATCCTACCGACCTCCGTCCTTGATATTTTTAATGATATTCAACATCGGACAGACCGACGATTATTTTCGGAATAATAAGCATAACAGCACATAATAAAGTGTAAGATAGATTTGAAACTCATTTATTTTGCTTTAAACCAGTAAAGCGCCATCATATGCAAAAAGGTCTCCCTCCTTAGTAAGTCAAGGAAGGAGACCCTTCGCTCAATGATCCGGCTGACTTATGCAGCAGCCGAAAATGTGTGCATTAAGAATTCAACACGCCGGATTAGCCAACATACTTCGCGTAGAGGATGGCTCTGGAGAAGCCCCAGAAGGAATACTCCTCGTAATCAGTGATGGTGTTGGGATAGACGGTGACGTAGATGTTGGAGTACAGCGGCACTCTGGGGAGAAGCTCATTGTAACGGATAACGAAATCCTGCCACTTCTTGAGGAATGTGTCATAGTCGCTCTGATCCACGCCGTAAACCATTTCCATCGAGAGCTTGTCGAGCTGCTCATCATAGCAATGGGTGGTATTGTAACCTTCCTCAATGTAGGCGGGATCAGTGGTGAACTCAAAGGACATATCGTAAGCGTCAGCACTCCAACCGGTAGCGAGGTTGAACATATTGTAGGTAGGAACGGAATAATCGCCGCCCAGACCGTATGCATCCTGACGGTACATGTAGTTGATAAGCTCAGGGAATGTCATGAGATTCTGCTTGATCTCAACACCGGACTCCTTGGTTGCCTTGCCGTTGGCCAGCATGGTGACAAGGAGGTCGGAAACGGCGTTGCCTTCGGAAGAAGCCCAGTTCAGGGTTGCGGGCATGAGGATCTTGTCGCCGACTTTGACGCAGAACGCGTCGTAGTTGGTGGCCTGCTCTGCGGTAACTTCCTTGTAACGGACTTCGCCGCTGCCGTCGACATAGTCGCTGCCATCCTTGTTGTAGACGAAGCCTGCCTGCTTGAGCATCTCGACTGCCTTGGCGGGATCGTAGCTGTAGGTGTTCAGCTTGGAAGCGAAGAGATCCTTGGAATCGTTGTACATTCTGAAAGCGGTGCAGTAAGGACCGTGGACAACGCCGCCCCAGCCCTGGCAGAATGTCTTGGCAAACTCTGTGCGGTCGAGGAGGTAGGCAACAGCCTGACGGAACTCAGGGAACTGAGCAGGACCGAGGTCGCAGGCAAACTGGAAGTAGCCGAAGCCTGCGCGGTCATACTGGCAGTAAGAGCTGTCGATCGCCTTGCTGTCGATAAGGTCGATCGCCGCGTTGACCTGATCGCCGTCAGCGATACCGGAGTAGATCTCGATGCCGCCGGTGCGGATGGTGTCGATAACGGTATCATCCTCAGTCTTGACGATGACAACCTTCTTGATGTGGGGCTTCTGACCCTGGAAGTCGCCGGCGTAGTTCTCGTTGACTTCGAGAGTGATCTGGTTGGCGCTCTTGTCGAAGTTCACCAGGTTGTAAGGACCAGCGGTAACTCTGTCAGAGGTAGCGTACTGCGCAGCCTTGAACTGCTCGCCGATGTCAGCGACAGAGAGGGTCTTGCCGTTTGCGTTGGTGAGGTATGCGCCCTGACCGTCATCCTTGACAGACCAGCCCTCTCCGAACCAGTAGTCGAGATTGACGGCACGGTATGCGGCGTAGCCCAGGTCATAGAAGTAAGGCACATAAGTGTTGCCGTCTGTACCCACCTTAAGGGTAGTTGCGGAGAATTTGTACTCGTCAAGCAGACGGAGACCGGAGAGAACCTCGGCTTCGCCTTTACGATATTCAGCACCGCCGGGAATCATGTTGTGAGAAGCGGTGACGGTGCCCATTTCTTTACCAGCGGGGCTGAGAGCAAAGAGTGTCCATGCGAGAAAGTTCTCGGCTTTGATGTCTGTGCCGTTGTTGAACTTCAGACCCTTTTTGATCTCAATCGTAAAAGTCAGATTGCCGTCAGCATCAGTTGATCGCTCGCAGCTCTCAACAACGGAATTATTGACAACATAAATGCCAATTTTATCTGTTGTGACTGTAACGCAGTCGTCTGTCAGGTCGATAACGTCCTTATCGGTAGCGTTGGGGTTGCTGGTGAATGCGCTGTAAGCCCAGTCGCCGTTGGCCTCTGTGCTGGTGCCGATGATGACCTGACCCTTGGGGGTGTCGTCCTCAGCTGCATCATCTGTCTTCTTGTCGCCGCAGGCGGTGATCGTCATGGCGCCAAGAGCAAGAGCGAGAAGCAGACTAAGGATTCTTGTGTGCATCTTCTTCATTTTGCTATTTCCTCCAATATGTTTAAATATTTTAACTGTATGCGATCCGCGACAGCTAATGCACAATCTGCCGTTTCTCCGCAACCAGTCAAATGACTCCCTGCTCTGCTGTATGAGCGCAGAGAAATTTATTTCCAAAAGCGGACTATGCACTTAATCCGCTCTTAAAAATACAACATCACAAGACCACAGTGAACGCTTAATACATTCGCCAAAATTACCAGAAATTTTTAATAAATTCGCTGTGCTCTTTTCAAGTCTGAAATAGTATAACATACAAAATTCATATTTGCAAGAGAAAAAAACAAAAAGTTGATATTTTTATATTACAGTTAAGATAATTTATTGGTTTTGCATAAATTGAATTTTATTATTCCAATTATCCTGACTTTTTTGATGTTTGTTTGATGAAGATATATATTTCATTTGTCCTTATAATGTATAATTAATTAATAATTTATTTAATATAGCAATATAACGCTACAATGTTGAAAAACTTAAAAATGTGCAAATTGACTAAATAAAGAAAAAATGATATAAAAATTCAGGCGAAGAAATGGATATTTCTGTCAATTTATCACTGTAAAGCGACAAAATCACGCTTTTCAAATTGTAAATATTTTGTTAACAGAAACACGCCAAAAACCGCGCATTTTCCCGACAGAAAGGCGGGGCTATGCGCGGTGGAATCATCAATGATCGGTTACGTCGTCAAATTCCATCCACGACTGTCCGCCGTCGAAGGAATGGTTGTAGACGGTGAAGGCTTGAAGCGAGTCCGCTTTGTAGGCCGACCGGTCGGTTTTGAGATACTCCTTGCAGGGGAAGCCGTCCGGCATGACATAGGCGGCGTAGATATAGATAATTCTATTTCCGCCCCGGTCAATCAAAGCGTATTCGTAGGTGGAGCCGAAGCCGTCGTTGGTGATGTAGGCGGGATAGGGATAGGATTTTTCATCATCCATCACATGATTGGTGAAGGTCTTTCCGTCGTGATTCTTGATGGTGAAGGCAATTCCGCCCAGCCGTTCTTCTTCGGCGGCAATCTGCTCCGCGTCGCAACGGTATTCCAGAATCATATACCCGTCCGTGTCAAAAAGCCCTTCCCCGAAGGAGGATTCAAAAAGCGCCACCCGGCCTTCTTCCACCGAATCGGGGAAAACGGAAAGGTTGCTGTCGAGATCGCCGCCGTATTTCGTGATGTAATACGATTTGTCGTATTGCGCCGCGCCGCTTCGTTTTTCAGGATTGCAGGCGGTAAGGGAGAACAGCACGGCAACTGCCGCCGCGATGGATGCGATTTTTAAAAATATTCTATTCATTGCAAAAGCCTCTTTCATGAAAAATTCTACATAGGAAATAAAATCCAAAGTGTAGCCAATATCGCTGCCGCGACTGCCATGACGGCAATCAGGGCAATAGCGATTCCGTTTTTCTTTTTGGCGAAGAAATAGCAGGTCAGCGCGGTCAGTGAAACATAAAGCAACGCCAGTTTTGCCATGAATCCCATATCATCAGCCCCTTTCATCGCTGGCAGTATAGCACCGTATTCACCAAATGTCAATATAAATTTATCGAAATTCGGTTAATTTTCTTTGAATATCATAAAGCCCCGTGAACACAAAATGCATTCACGGGGCTTTACCGGAAAAGAATGAAGAATGATTTACGTCAATCACTCACCAAAGGAAAACATTCTGTAATTGGCCGAATCGGGTCTGTTATGGGCGCCAATCATAAACTGAGCATAGCAAATCAAAACCGTGTCATATTGATTATCCAGAATATATTGCCGGATACGAAACCATGAGCTTTGGTCTCTCAGCACAATATTGTCGATCTCATTGACACCAAGTGAAAGAAACGGCTCCGTTACTTTGGAATACGAATCGGCTAGCATCAGCACCTTTCCGTTTTTCACATCGTGATTGACACATTTTTTTGTCAAATAGGAATAATGCCAGCTATCACTCTGGTAGACATCCGTTTCAGGCGAATAACTGGACTCATCGATAAATGCATCAAAGGAACCATCGGTTTTTCTGCCTTCTGAATCAGTAAACGTATAATTCGTTTTAAAAGCGGGCTTGATTTCTGTGTAATCATCAAGACCAATATAGGTTTTGGATATTTTTTTCCCCTGCTCGCCAAGCCAGCAATTTTTCCATTCCTTTACCTCATATCTGGAAATATCATACAGCTCCAAATCTATATCATATCCCAATTGATCGTTCATGGATCGGGCAATCTGACGGGTAGCCCAAAAACCCGCTTTGGTTGTCCAGTGATGATCTGTTCTGTAAAACAAATCGCGGATATCAATATTGTCTTCCTTAATCTTTTCTCTTAAATCCAGATACGGGATGCCCGCCTCCTCAATTCTCTTTAAAAGCAGATCCGCATTCTGATTGCTATAGCTTTTAACGCCGAATTCATCCAGCATGATGCTGTCGTCCATGTATTTAACAGGCTGATTGACATAAAGCAATTGAATGCCGTTTTCTTTTAGAAATTCATAAAATGACGTTATTTGTTCAAATTCATAATCCGTATCGGCTTGAGGATCGGATGAAATAATATAATTGCCCTCGGACACAAAAATATCACTATTACTGTAAAAGCCTTTCATATCAAGCGCTTTGACTACCAGACCGTGTAAATTGAAAAATTTGGTTTTGTAAAGCATTTGATTGGTAAATTGCGTCTCAATATTCTCTTGACCGATAGATTTTTGAGCCAGATAGGCAGATAGCGTGTTAAGCTGTGAAAAACAGTCTATTGAAATAAACATGACAAACAGCATTATAACAAATAAGACTGCAACCATTTTCTTGATTTTACATGAATTATCCATGATTTTCTCCAACCAGCATCAAAGATTAAAAGTTTGCATAAGCGAAGGGGTTGTTATTGCCGGCCACTATGAACGATATGGCACAAACAAACAATCCCAATGTAACAACGGCTGCAAGCGCCTCATAAACCACAGACAGCTTTTTCCTCGGCCTGAGCCTGCCCTCGATCCATTTCGCGACAGGGAAACAAAAGAGCACGGCCGCCAGAAGAAACACGCTATACTCTTTCAGCAGGACACCCGTCCGCAAATCAGCCGTTGTGTCATTCTGACGGTTAAAAAACATCACTTTAAGGAATTGAAATCCGCTTTCCAGCGTCTTTGAGCGGAAAATAACCCATTGGCAATTGATAAAGATCAACGTAAATACCCTGTACAAAATCCGGCTGTATCGGTGTTTGAATCTCTGAGGGAACTTCGTCATCCGCTCAAAGCTGATCAGCACGAAATAGCCCAAGCCCCAGAAAACGAAATTCCACGAGGCTCCATGCCAGATTCCCGTAAGGAGCCATACGACAAACAGATTTCTGTAAACCAACAGCTTATTTTTGCAGCGCGAACCGCCCAACGGTATGTAAATATAATCTCTGAACCACTCGCTCAAAGAGATGTGCCAGCGTCTCCAGAAACCGGAAACCGATTCCGTCAAATAGGGATAATGAAAATTCTCCATGCATTGATAACCGAACATTTCGGAAAGACCGATGGCCATGTCGGAATATCCCGCAAAATCAAAAAACAACTGAAGAGAATAACACACCGAACCAAGCCACGCGTATGACGCCGTACAGCTTTCAACCGGGGAAGAAAAGATTTCGGTTGTAATTTTGGACAGGACATCCGCAAGCAGAACCTTTTTATTGAATCCGATCAGAAAGCGGAACACACCGTCCGAAAACAGGGTAAAGGAGGCGGATTTCTGACCCTTCAGCTCCGCCGGAAACACCATGTCATTATACCGGGTCAAAGGACCTGACTGAATCTGCGGAAAAAACGAGAGGTACAGCGCGTCATGCACGGGATTGTCGTTCAATACCGCCTTTTGGGTATAAATATCCGTAAGATACGAGATGGATTTAAACGTAAAGAATGATATTCCCAAGGGCAGCGCCAATTGAAATAAAGGAAGGTGAGTCCCGGAAACGGTATTGATATTCTCTACGACAAAGTCAGAATACTTGTAATATATCAGAACACCTGCATTAAACAAAACACCCAAGACAAAGAGCAGTCGCTTTGTCATCTTATTGACAGCCGCATGAATGCTCCTTCCGATAAAAACATTGACTGCCAGACAAAACAGAAATTTGACAATATATTCCAACGAACCTATTGCATAGAAGAAAAGACTGATAAACAACAGTACATATTCCTTTATCCTGTCATCCGCCAGATAGTAGACAGCCAATGCTATGGGCAAAAAAAAGAATAAAAACAAAACGCTATAGATGGACATACCAAAAAAACGCTCCTATCAACCAGCAAACTGGCCATTCTCTCAGATCAAACAATTGAATTGCACGCTATCGGAATAGCATATAGAAATAATCCGCGAGCGCTAATTCTTCAGGCTCTGCAAGGGGGCGGGGATTCTGCCGCCGCGGGAGATGAATTTCAGGGGGGAATACATATTCACGTCCATGATGGGGGCGCTGCCGAAAAGTCCGCCGAATTCCATATCCTCGCCCGGCTGCTTGCCGATGGCGGGAATGAGGCGGATGGCGGTGGTCTTGCTGTTGACCATGCCGATGGCGGCTTCATCCGCGAGAATGGCGGAGATGATTTCCGCGGGGGTGTCGCCCGGAATGGCGATCATGTCCAGACCCACCGAGCAGACGGCGGTCATGGCCTCCAGCTTGGTGAGGGAAAGCGCGCCGCAGCGTGCCGCGTCAATCATGCCCGCGTCCTCCGACACCGGAATGAACGCGCCGGACAGTCCGCCGACGTGGGAGCTTGCCATCACGCCGCCCTTCTTGACCGCGTCATTCAGCAGGGCAAGGCAGGCGGTGGTACCGTGAGCGCCGCAGCATTCCAGACCCATTTCCTCAAGGATATGCGCCACCGAATCCCCCACCGCCGGCGTGGGAGCCAGCGACAGGTCCACAATGCCGAAGGGCACGCACAGACGGCGGGAAGCCTCCTGCGCTACCAGTTGTCCCATGCGGGTGACCTTGAAGGCCGTGCGCTTGACGATGTCGGCCACTTCCGTGATATTCGCGTCGGGCGCTTTGGCCAATGCCGCGCGGACGACGCCCGGGCCGCTCACGCCGACATTCACCACGCAGTCGGGTTCGCCCACCCCGTGGAAGGCGCCCGCCATGAAGGGATTATCCTCCGGCGCGTTGCAGAAGATCACCAGTTTGGCCGCGCCGAAGCAGTTGTTGTCGGCGGTCAGCTCGGCGCACTGACGGACGATATGCCCCATTTTGGCCACCGCGTCCATATTGATGCCCGCCTTGGTGGAACCGATATTCACGGAGGAACAGACCCGTTCGGTCTCGGCCAGCGCCTGCGGAATGCTTTCAATGAGCGCGTAATCGCCGGGGCCGAAGCCCTTGTGCACCAGCGCGGAATAGCCGCCGAGGAAATTCACGCCCACCTGCTTGGCCGCCCGGTCAAGGGCATACGCGATCTTGACGGGATTCTTGTCGGGGCAGGCCGCCGCGACCATCGCCGCCGGCGTGACCGAAACGCGCTTATTGATGATGGGAATGCCGTACTCGGCCTCGATGTCCTCGCCGGTCTTGACCAGATTGCCGGCATAGCGGCAGATTTTGTCATAGATTTTGACGCACATCCTGTCGATATCGCTGTCGGCGCAGTCCAGCAGGCTGATGCCCATGGTGATGGTGCGGATATCCAGATTTTCGTCCTGGATCATGTGTATCGTTTCAAGAATATCGTTGGTATTCAGCATATGTTTCGCTCCCGATTTTTTCTCTTACACTCTGTGCATGGAATTGAAAATATCCTCGTGCATGATGTGCACGGACAGCGCGTTCTGCTTGCCGTACTCGGTCAGCTCTTCCTTGAGCCGTGCAAAGGGCGCGTTGGAATCCGAAATGTCCGCCAGCATGATCATGGCGAATAAGTCCTGCATGATGGACTGGCTGACTTCCATGATATTCACGTTGTACTTCACGCAGATATTGGAAACGCCCGCAAGTATGCCCACCATGTCCTTGCCGATTACTGTGATGACTGCTCTCATAATTGTTCTTCTCCTTATGATTTATCTTTGTCAGTCGATGAATACGCCTTCCTCTTCCTCCTGCTCGATCATTCCCTCCGGAATGATGTCGTCCGTGATCACTTCCGGATGAAGGATCTTCGCCATGCGCCACGCGCCTTTGATGACCCCCTGATACTGGTCGTCAAATACACTCATGTCCATGGAATAAACGCGGAAGTTATCCAGCGCCGGAATGCCCACCAGACTGCTCTTGGCACGCAGGCGCATTTCCACCCCCGGCGGCGCGATAATCACGTCCGGGTCGCTTCGCATGAGGTCGGAAAGGACGTACTCGCCCTTCATGGAATCCTTCGCTACGTTGAAGCCCCCCACCAGTTCCAGTATCGCCGAAACCAGCGTGTCGCCCGTCGCAAAGGTGCTCAGGTCGCTGGATAGAATGACGCAGGTGTTCCACGTTTCCTCGTCTTCCACCAGCCGCGAAATGTCGTCCAGCTGTGAGAAAATATCATTGGCAATCTGACAGCCCTTGTTGTACCCCTTGTTGCCGCCTTTGAAGACCGCTCCCAGCGCACCGTACATTTCCACCATGGAGGATCTGCCGGTGGCTCTGGGAATCACGACCACAGGGATTTCCTTTTCCTGTATGCTGTCCACCGATTTTTGCGACATGGTATCGTCGGTGATCACAAGGTCTACCTTATTGCCCACCAGCAGATCAACCGAAGGATTGTCCGGCGTGCCGCAGGCCTTGAGTTCTTCCGCTTCCTTATAGTCGCAGTTGGCCGTCCGGCCGAACATCTGATCCTGATACCCCATGGCGTAGATGATGCCGATCAGTGTGCTGGAATAGCAGACCACCTTCGACGGCGGCCCTACAAATCTCACTCCCCCCACCTCAACGGGATAATCAGGGGTATTGTCGACCTCGTCATCCTCGCCGCACCCGCTGAGCGGAAGCAGCAGCGAAAACAACAGCATCAGCGCGGCAAATGCCGCGGCAGCTTTTCTTTTCAATGAAATATCGCCCCCCATGTGCCATCGTAAATGTAATCCTAATGTCTATCAACGTCTTCTGGTTGTTCTTCTGGTTGTTCTTCTGGTCGTTCTTCTGGTCGTTTTCTTGGTGGTCTTTTTCGTTTTTTTCTTGGTGGTTTTCTTGGTTGTTTTTTTCGTGGTCTTTTTCGTTGTTTTCTTCGTGGTTTCCCCGGTAGTGGTCACCGCGGTTTCCTTGGCGGTATCATCTGTCGATCGGACGGTCGACGCCATGGCGTCCGACGTGGTGGAAGTGGAATCCGTCGGGGAAACGTCATCTTCCTCCTCGGCAAGCGCTTCCTTTATCGCCGCAATCGTGGAATAGATTCTGTCGAGCGCTGTCTGGAGCTGGGGATCGCTTTCGTCGGAAAGCAGGTAGCGGTTGGCCTTCTGATAGGTCGTCAGACCCACCTCGAACTGCGGCGCAACCTTGCCTTCCGCCATGGCGTCGCTCAGATCATCCGACCATCGGCCGGTGGTGATTCTCACGGCGCAGCCGTTACTCAGCTGGAACAGCTCCTGCACGGTGTCGTGTCCCGCCGTCTTGGTGCCGAAGCTCTCCGCGTGGCCGGAATGCATCATCACGGCGGCGAAAAGCTCCGCCGCGCCGTCGGTGCCTTCATTGATCAGCACTTCCATCGGAAGGTCGATGAATTTGGTGTCGGAGGTGTATTTAATGGAGGAATTGCCCTCCCTGTCGGTGACGCTCATCAGCTTGCCGGCGGGAAGCAGCGTGTCGAGTATCTCGCAGGCATATTCGTAATTGTCGCCGCTGTTGTCCCGCAGGTCGACGATCAGCCCCGTAATATTCCTGTTGCGCAGCTTGTTCAGGGCACTGTTGAACTGCTCCGGCGTCTTGGCGTTGAATTCGTAAATTTTGATCACGCCGATGCTTTCGCCGGTTTCGCGGAAGGAAACGGAATGGGTTTCGAATTTGGAGCGGGTCAGCTCGTAGGCGGATTTCTTGCCGCTGCGGCTGAGCACCACCGACACCTTCGGCGAAGCCTCCGCGATGAGCGAAATCGCCTTGTCGTAGCCGACGGTGAGCACGTCCTTCCCTTCCACCGTGACAATGAGATCGCCCGCCTGAATGCCCGCCTTGTCGGCCGGGGAGCCTTTATAGACCACATTCACCAGAATGCAGCCTTCCGTCGAGCGGTCAACGTCCATGCCAAGGCCGAACGTGTAGCCCAGACTCTCATTGAGGGCCAGCTGGTATTCGTCAGCCGTAAGATAGCCGCAATAGGAATCGTCAAGACCCAGCACATAGCCCTGTGAAATATTCTTTTGCAGATAGTTCTCGGAGATATCGCCGAAGTAATTCTGCCTGACCTTCATGTCGATTTCGGACAGAATCCGATACATATTCTGCCGTTCGGTGACAGAGCTCATCCGGCTGTCAAACACCCTGATGGCGGCGGTGTAGGTAATCACAACGGCAAACGCGGCGACGATGGCGGCAATGGAAACCGCCATGCCGAGGGAGATTTTTTTGTTCATCTGAAAAACGCACCTCTTTCACGGTTGATCACGAAAAATGCCGTGGCATTCTGTCGAAAGACAGACTTCTCATATAATCATACCACATTCAATGACAATAATAAACACCTTTTTTTAAAAATTTTATTTTTTTTCTTTCTGAAATCCTTTCTTACAAGGTTAGAAAGATCCCCCGCGGATTCCGGAAGTAATGAAATCCGCGGGGGTTAGAAAGGATAAGGATAGAAATCAGAGATAGTTGATGGGATTGACGGCGGTGCCGTTGATGCGTATCTCGAAGTGGAGATGCGGGCCGGTGGAACGTCCGGTGGAGCCGACCTTGCCGATCTGCTGTCCCTTGGTGACCGACTGTCCGACGCTCACGCCGCGCTTGCTCATGTGGCCGTAGACGGTCATCTTTCCGCCGCCGTGGTCGATAATGACGTAATTGCCGTAGCCGCCGGCGTTGTAGGCGCTGGTCACGACGGTGCCGCCGTTGGAGGCGACAATTTTGGCCCCCGAAGGCGCGCCGATATCAATGCCCTTGTGATTGCTGCTGACCTTCTTGCCGTTGAGGGTATAGGTTCTGGGGCCGTAGGGCGACGTAATGCGCTTGTAACCCGGCGTCGGCCAGCCGAAGGAACCGCCGTAGTACTCGGTATTCTGCGAGTTGGAATTATTCTTGCTGATCAGCGCGTCGAGCTGCGCTCTTGCCTTGGCCATCTGAAGATCGATCTCCGCCTGCTTTTTCTTGTAGGCTTCCTCGTCTGCCTTGATCTGCTTCATCAGCTCTTCGGCTTCCTTCTGCTGGGCGTCAAGCTCGGTCTTCTTTTTGGCAAGTTCCGCCTTCTTTTCGTCGATCTGCTTCTTATGCTCCTCGACCTGCCGCTTCTTTTCCTGATAGCCCTCCTTGTCGTTGACAAGCTCGTCGATCAGACCCTGATCGTACTTCGCCATGGCTTCCAGATAAACGGTGTTGGAGATGAATTCCTCCATGCCGTTGGAGCAGAGAATCACTTCCAGACCGCCGGTCATATCGCCTGATATGTAGATGGCCTTCATGCGCTCTTTGAATTTCTGCTTGCTGTTCTCGATCTCGCGGTCTTTGGCGGCGATTTCTTCCTCAATCTCCTTGATCTCCGCGTTGGCAGCGTTGATCTGATTATTGACGGTGGTGATCTGCGTCTGGAGATTTTCCACCAGTTCGTTGACAAGATCGAGCTGATCCTGCGCCGCCGCCTTGCTCTTTTTCAGGCTTTTGAGCTTGGCGGAAATATTCTTCTGCTGGCTTTCCAGCTGCGCCTGCTTGCTCTTGAGCTGCGACTGTGTGGCGGCGGAGGCGGTAACGCCCACCTGCACGTCAGCCGGCGCAAGCTCTATGGCGACAGCCAAGGCCGTAAGCAGCAGAATTACGCATATGATTACCTTTGCAAATGACAGCTTTGATTCTCTTTCGAATGTCATTGAATCAGTCATCGTAAAGACCTCCGTCATTCCTTAAATATTTCCGTATGGATACAAGACTGCCGATGGTGCCGGAAAGGATGCCGCTGCCGAGAAAGGCCATCAGCAGGTTGAAAAACAGCGAACCGTAGGGCAGCACGCCCGTCGCCATTACATCGGTAATGGAGGACGCCGCCGCGGAATAAATATAGGACACCAGTCCGAAGGAAATCAGTCCCGCGATCAGTCCGATCACAATGCCTTCCACAAGGAAGGGCATGCGTATGAACCAGTCGGTCGCGCCCACCGATTTCATAATGGAAATTTCCAGCTTGCGCACATACATCGTCAGCTTGATGGTGTTGGTGATGATGAAGAGCGAAACCACCAGCAGCAGACCCACGATCCATGTGCCCACCACCGTGACGGTCTGGTTGATACCCATGAGCTTCTCGGCGTATTCGCGGTTGTCACGCACAGTAAGGACAACCGGGAGATTCTTGAGCTGCTGCACCGTCGTTTCGTATCGCGTCGGGTCCTTGAATCCCACCTTGAAGGCGTCGGGAAGGATATTGGCGGTATCGCCCAGCGTTTCCATGATCTTGAGCTTCTCGTCGAAGCGATTCATCAGCGAGGAAAAGCCCTTCTCCTTGGGAACGAATTCCACCTTGTCGGGATCAACGTTTTCCACGGTGAGTATCTGCTTCTGCACGTCGGCCACCGTCATGGCGGTATCGCTGCCGCTGACAGTGTCATTCAGGAAGACCATGACGACATTCTTATCCTCAAAAAGCTCCATAACGTGCGTTATATTCACCGACACAAGCACCGCGCTTCCCATCAGCACAAGGCAGCAGACCAGCACGCCGATGGAGGCGAAGGTCATCAGGCGGTTCGCCCACGCGTTGCGCAGGCCTTCGCGGACAAGGTACTTGAAGTTATTAAACATAGTAATCGACCTCCGGTCCGCTGTCAGCCACCAGCTCGCCGTTCTGAATCTCCACGATGCGGCGGCGGAACTTTCTGACAAGGGCGTGCTCATGGGTAACCATGAGAATGGTCGTGCCGTTGTTGCGGTTGATCTGGTTGAGCATATCCACGATTTCAAAGCTCATCCGGGGGTCGACGTTGCCGGTAGGCTCGTCCGCTATAATGAGAGCGGGATTGTTGATGAGCGCACGGGCAAGGCCGACGCGCTGCTGCTCGCCGCCCGAAAGCTCATTGGGATAGCACTTCGCCTTGTCGCTGAGTCCCACATGGCTCAGCACATAGGGCACCTTCTTGCGTATGGCCTTGGTGCTGGCGCCGGTAACGCGCATGGCAAAGGCCACGTTGTCAAAGACCGACATCTTGGGGATCAGGCGGAAATCCTGAAACACCATGCCCAGCGTGCGCCGGTAGTAGGGAATATCCCTGTGCCGCAGGGTGGAAAGGCGGGTGTTGTTGACAATGACCTCGCCGCTGTTGGGGGTTTCCTCCCGCATCAGAATTTTCAGCAGGGTGGATTTGCCCGCGCCCGAAGATCCCACTATAAAGACGAATTCGCCCTCGTTGACTCTCAGATTGAGGTCGCGCAGAGCCTTGGTACCGTTGTCATAGGTTTTATAAACATTGCGGAATTCAATCAATCTGACTTGTTCACTCCTTACATCACATACACAACATGCACAACATACACATACACATATATCTCATATCACACGCGCTTCATAAGCGCACAGAAACAAGCCGGCCATAGCCCGACCTTACTCATTTACCGTATAAATTATAAAACACACTTTTAAGATAAGTGTTACATAATTGTTACGATTCAAATTATTACAAACTTTTTATAAAATTGCAATATTTTTAAAACTTTTAATTAACAATCAAATCACACACCTTTATTTTTCATACTCTTTATGATAGAATATCTTTCGATAACATACTATTTGAAAAAATTTGAAAAAATGCAGGGAGTGACCGACTTGACAGACATCAAATTACCCGGCAGGAACGACGAATGCTGGTGCGGCAGCGGAAAGAAATACAAGAAGTGCCACATGGACTTTGACCGCCGGATGCACGAATATGAGCTGGCGGGGGCGGAGGTGCCGCCTCATTCGCTGCTCAAAACGCCGGAACAGCTCGCCGGCATACGGGAAAGCGCCAAGATCAACATCGCCGTGCTGGATTATGTGGCGGAACATATCCGCGCCGGTATTACCACCGAAGAGATCGACCGATGGGTCTATGAGCAGACCGTGCTGCGCGGCGGCATTCCCGCCCCGCTGCATTACGAGGGATATCCCAAAAGCGTCTGCACTTCCATCGACGAGGTGGTGTGCCACGGCATTCCCTCCCCCGACAGGGTGCTCAGGGAGGGGGACATTATCAATATCGACTGCTCCACCGTGCTGGGCGGCTACTTCTCCGATTCCTCCAGAATGTTCTGCATCGGCGAAGTTTCCCCCGAAAAAAAGCGGCTGGTCGAGGTGGCCAGGCAGAGCCTTCAGGTCGGTCTGGAGCAGGTGAAGCCATGGGGATTCCTCGGCGACATGGGCGACGCGATCAACCGGTTCATCATGAAGAACGGCTACAGCGTCGTGCGGGATATCGGCGGTCACGGCATCGGTCTTGCCTTCCACGAGGATCCGTGGGTGAGCTATGTTTCCGCCCCCGGCACCGAAATGCTGATGGTGCCGGGGCTGGTCTTCACCATCGAGCCGATGATCAACATGGGTTCCTGTGAATTCTACACCGACGGGGAGGACGGCTGGACGGTCTACACCGAGGACGGTCTTCCCTCCGCCCAGTGGGAAATTCAGGTCGCCGTCACCGACGACGGCTACGAAATTTTATCCTATTAAAAGACGCTCCGGGGATTTTTCGGAAATCTCCGGAGCGCTTTTTGATGTTCATTGAAAATGAAAGCTTTATGCCTTAGAGCCTTATGCCTTATGCCTTATGCTTTCCACCTCTCACCCTTCGTTCTGCACTACGGTGTTACGAATGCGTACCCCTGTGCGCGGGCGGCGTCGATGAAATCGCCCAGGATGGCGGCGTTGGTGGGAGATACCGCGTGGAGCAGGTAAATCGCGCCGGGGTGGAGCCTTTCGGTGAGATTCCGAAGCGACTGCGCCCTGTCGCCGGGGGCGTTCGTATCCCAATCCTTATAGGCAAAGCTCCACAGGCAGGTTCGGTACCCCATGTTTTTCGCCAGCGCAAGCGTCTGCTCGGAGAATTCTCCCTTCGGCGGCCGGAGAACATTCATGTCATAGCCGAAATTCTCTTTTACATAATCGTGCAGCAGGCCTATTTCCTCCCGGCAGGTGGCAAGCGGCTTCTCCGGCATGGAATAGTGCCGCCATGTGTGATTGCCCACCACCTGCCCTTCTTCAATCATGCGCTGCACAAGGTCGCCTTCCCGCTTGGCGTAATCGCCCGTGATGAAGAACACCGCCTTCACGTTTTTCTCTTTCAGCGTGTCAAGAATCTCCGCCGTATGGCCGTTTTCATAGCCCTCATCAAAGGTGAGGAAGATCTTTTTGCTTTTTTCCGAAGCGTCCGAGCAGGCGAGGTCAACGAAAAATCCGCCAAGCTCTCCGTATTTCTCCTGTGAAGTCACCGCGTCATGGGGCCGGTTCAGGCTGTCGTAATTCCTGCCCTGTCCCCAGCAGATTTTCTTCGGGCTGAGAGCGGAAATTTCGATGGAAGGCTGTCCTTCCACCTCCTCCGAAGAAACGGCGGAAGGCGGCGTTTTTTCCGCTTCGCGCGCTGATTTCGGCGACGCCGACGCGTAGAACAGCGTGTTGACCGCAAACGCCAGCGACAGCACGAAGGCGCTGGCCGCCGAAATGAGCGTGAAATTTCTTTTTCTCCGCAATGCTGTCATTCCTTTCATTGATGATTTTATAAGAGCCTGTTCAGAATCTCCGCGTGTGCGGATGGCGCCGTCAGATTTTTCGCCAGATGACGCCAAAACCGCAGGCAATACTTTGTGTATTAACTAGCGAAACATTCGTTTCGCTTGGATTTTGGCAAAATATGGCGGAAAAGATGCCAGCCAGACGTGCGTGGAGAGATTCTGAACAGGCTCTAAGGCTGAACTGTCAGCCTTTTTTATTTTTCCCCGCCGAACAAAAAAAAGACCTGCATGATTCTTGCAAGCATGGAATCATGCGGGTCGTAGGATTTTGGTGAATTTTTTTAATATAAGTGCGGAATAAATATTCCATAATGTTGAATTTTAATGAAATATACTATTTGTTTATTGTTTACTGTAAATAATCTTTCAGCCGCTGTGCCGTCACGGTGTCGATCAGGCAATCCATCAGCAGTCCCCTGTCGTTGTATTCCTCCGAGAAGACCGTGCCGTTCTCCCGGACCATAGCCGACTGCCCGATCTCGCTGAAAGGAAAGAGCAGCTTCACTCTGGCTTTCTGGACGGGAAGCGCCTGCTCCACCGCTTCGAGAAGGGCGGGGAATCCCTCTCCCCTCCTGGCGCTGATTCTCACGCCTTCCACGCCGCCGATTTCGTCCAGATCCGCCTTGTCCGTTTTATTCAGCACCGTGATGACAGGCTTATCGCCCGCCCCCAGTTCGCTGAGAAGATTCCGCGTGATGCTGAGATGATCCCGGAAGACGGGGGACGAGCAGTCGCAGACATTGAGAATAATATCCGCCTGCACCGCTTCTTCCAGCGTGGATTTGAAGGCCTCTATCAGATGGTGCGGAAGCCGCCGGATGAATCCCACCGTGTCCACCAGCATAACGCTGCTGCCGGAAGGCAGTTCCAGCGCCCTTGCCGTGGGGTCGAGCGTGGCGAAGAGCATATCCTCCGAAAGCACCCCCGCGTCGGTCAGGGCGTTGAGCAGGGTGGACTTTCCGGCGTTGGTGTAGCCCACAATGGCAACGCAGACCACTCCGTCCCGCCGGCGGCGTTCCCGCTGACGGTCGCGCTGTCTTGCCACTTCCGAGAGCTTTTCCCTGAGCGAATCAATCCGCCTGTGAATGTGTCTGCGGTCGGTTTCCAGCTTGGTTTCGCCCGGGCCTCTGGTGCCGATACCGCCTCCCAGACGGCTCATGGCAACGCCCTTGCCGGTCAGCCGGGGCAGCATGTATCTCAGCTGGGCCAGTTCCACCTGGAGCTTGCCCTCGTTGGAGCGCGCCCGCGAGGCGAAAATGTCCAGAATCAGCATGGTGCGGTCGATGGTGCGAACGTCGGTCGCCTCCTCGATGTTGCGCATCTGAATGGGGGACAGCTCCCGGTCGAAGATAATCAGATCCACACCGTTGTCGCGGCAGAAATCCGCCATTTCCCTGAGAAAGCCCGAACCGACGCAGGTCGCCGGGTCGGGCGCCGGCCGCTTCTGGCAGATCACTCCGACCACTTCGGCGCCGGCTGTGCGGGCCAGCTCCCGCAGTTCGTCCAGCGATTCCTCCGTGTCGGGTTCGCCCAGATCCACGCCCGCCAGCAGGGCCGCGGTCGGTTTGGTATCGGTTTCATGCAGTTCCATAGGCAAAAATTAGTCCCTGCTGCTGCCGCTGTCAACGTACTTGTTCATCACGCTGATCATGAAGAAAGCGCCGAATATCGCGCCCAGTACCGAGAATACGACATTGATGAGGAAGAATGTGAGCTGCTTGTCAAAGAGATAGCTCAGCGCCGCGGAGAAATTGGTGGTGTCGCTCACGTATGACAGCACCATGCCGAGGAACATGAATATCACCGAAATCACCGCGCTCACCGACATGCATATGCCCATGCCCGTGCCCTTGGAACGCACGCCGTGAAGCATGGTGTAGAACACGACGGCAAGCATTCCCGCCGGGAAGCAGAGCGCCGCCATGTGGAAATCGGCGATCATGGAAACAATCAGGTAGGGAATGACGCCTATGCAGGCGCCCAGAGCCGCGCCAAGAATGCCCTTGCCGGCGGTGCCTTCCACCTCGGTAACGGGGGCATCGTCCCTGCCGCGGCGGGTTTCTCCCATGATCTCGCGGTATTCATCGCCGCTGTCGTCAAAGGAAATCCGATCATTGCCCCGGTCGGAATCGTTGTAGGTGCCGCCGAATTTGTCGGAATAACGGTCGTCGTCGTACTGGGACTTCATGCCGGCATATTCGTCATAGGCCTCATCGTACTTGCTGCTGTCCGCCTTCAACGGAGCGTACCGGCTCTCGTAATCGTCCTCCTCGTTCCTGCTTTCGGGCTTGGGAGCCGGTGCCGCCTGTGCCGGACGGCGGTTCTGCTTCTGCTTCGCGCTGCATTCCGCGCAGAGCGGCTGCACCATATTGTCCACAAAGGAGCGCTTGGTGGCTTTCGCGCCGCACTTCACGCAGGTATTCGGCACCCGGAATCCGCAGCGGCGGGCTTCCGCGGCCACAAATTCCAGCAGGCTGTCCATCGTGCGAAGGGAAATGCTTCCGCTGTCTTCGTCAAAAAACACCGCCAGATAATTTTCCACATCGCCTATCTGACCCCTGCTTATTTCTCCCTCCTCTGAGGCAAGAGCGTTTTCAAAGGTGTCAAACGCTCTGTTGTCCGAAGCGGACAGCATGAAGATGAACAGCTTGCCGCCGTCCTCCTCGCTCACCGAGAAGCCGCATCCCTGATAAACGCCGTATACAACGTCGCCCTCCTTGCGGTAATTGTTTGCAGACTGCCACGAAGATAAAGACGAACTCATCATGTTATCAACATCCTCCTAAATCGTTGTCAATTCATCATTCTATTTATCAATAAGAATATCCGCTTATCAATCAAAGATTATTCTACATCATTTCGTCTGAATCGTCAACATAAATATCTTCATTTTTTCGGCAGGTGAAGAATTTTTTAAAAATTCTTCATCTTTTCGGATGCATCATGATTTTAATGTGTTATAAATAACTGCTGAAAAATCGTTGAAAATGCCATAAAAAAAGGATTGAAATATGATAGAAAATATGATATATTATACATGATACATTCTTATATCCAGGCGGCGGCACTTCATCGGCCGGCTGAAAACGGAGGATTTTATTATGAACGACATACTGGATTTTCTTGGAACGCACATATCGTCGTTTGACCGCAGTATGCTTTACGCGGTCAATCATTCCGTCAGGAATCCGTTTCTGGACTCGGTCATGCCGTACATCACCAAACTCGGAGACAAGGGCATTTTCTGGATAGCGCTGGCCGTTATTCTGCTGATTCCCAAAAAAACCCGCAAAACCGGCGCGGCCATGGGGATCGCCATGCTGCTCGGCGTGATTATCGGCAACGGCATTCTGAAAAATCTCGTTGCCCGCACCCGCCCCTTTGATCTGGCGAATCCGGTGGTTTCAAGAAGCCGGCTTCTCATCGACCCTCCGACCGATTACTCCTTCCCGTCGGGGCATACCCTTGCCAGCTTCGAGGCGGCTACCGCCATCTACAAGGATCACACCCTCTACGGATTCGCGGTGTTTCTGCTGGCTCTGCTGATCGCCTTCTCGCGTATCTATCTCCAGGTGCATTACCCCAGCGACGTGCTCGGCGGAGCGATACTGGGATTCCTGCTCGGTCTGCTGGGCAGCACCATCGTGCGCTGGATGAGCGACGTGTGGTCTTCACACAAGGAAAAAAAGGCTCAGAAAGAAGCGGAAAAGGCATAATTCACTCCGGAACGCGCTTCCGTTCAGCTGTCATCACAGGCTGACCGCAATATTTTTCACGCCCGTTTTCAGGCGAGAAAGGGGATCTGATAAATGGCCGGTTTTGATTTGTCCTCATTGTTAAAAAACTTTGACAGCAAAAATGTTGCGCTTGACGAGCGTTCCGTCAAAGTCAACAAGCGGCTTCATACCGTCGGTATTATTATCAGCATTATGATGTTCATCGCTACAATCGTGCTGCTGATAATCGCCATTACAAAGGTTTATTCCATCAATCAGGATTTAACGTCAGGTAAAGTGACATATTCCACCGCAAACAACGTCAATCAGATCGTGGCGTCGCTGCTGCTGCTGCTTGTCACTTCTATGACGGGTCTGATTTTCTTCAGGCTCTATCAGGCAAAACCGCCCTTTTCCAAAGGCAATATCCGCATTATCCGCGTGGTCGCCATCATGCTGATTCTGCTCTCGGTGCTGCCGATCCTCTTTCAGATGGGCGTCGCGGGATTTTTCAATATCCCGATCAAGAAGATCTCCATCAACTACATGTATATTTTCATAGGACTGATCTTCCACTGTATTTCCTATGTGTTTGAACACGGCGATATCGTACAGAGCAAAACCGGAGAAACGATCTCCCTTCAGGAGAATATGATCCTGACCATGGCGGAGGCGGCCGAAGCCAAGTCGGGTAACGTCGGACAGCATATCAAGCGGGTTTCGGAATACACCCGTGTGCTGGCCAGAAATATGGGCATGTCCGATGAGGAAATCGAAAATCTCCGTCTGGCTTCCATGCTGCACGATATCGGCAATATTATGATCCCGGAGGAAATCATCGGCAAGGATAGTTCGCTCAACGATGAGGAGTTTGCCGTCATGAAAACCCACGTCGTCGCCGGAGCGCAATTGCTTGAGAACGCCGAGGGCCAGATGATGGTAGTTGCGCGGCAGGTGGCCATCGACCATCATGAGCACTGGGACGGCAACGGATATCTCGGCAAGGTCGGCAAGGAGATCAGCCTTCCCGGCAGGATCGTCGCGGTCGCCGACAGCTTTGACATGCTGATCAGCGCGAGGGGCTACAAGAGCGGCTGGGACACCAACAAGGTCTACCACGGCATATGCGACGACAGCGGCAAGAAATTTGACCCCGAAATCATAAAGGTCTTCATTCAGTGCTACAAAGAGCTTCTGGAAGTCTACAAGAAATTCAACAAAACCGTCAGCAGGGATGTTGAAGTCTCAGAGGAAATCGCCGCCGAATACGACAAGATTCTCGGCGCATACAATCCCAAAAAGAAGCCCGAAGAAGAAACAAACGTTGCATCCAAATCCTATCAGGATGTTGAACTCGATCTCAGAAGGCTTATCTGATCGGCTGTCAGTCAAAAAATGCAATCATCAAAAAGCGCAGGCTGCTTTCTCTTTCAAGCAGCCTGCGCTTTTAGTTTGTGCTGAATATGTATCAGAAATACCTCATGGGATTGGTTGCGGTGTTGTTCTTGCGGATTTCAAAATGGAGGTGAGGCCCTGTGGAACGTCCGGAATTGCCCACGCGGCCTATCGCCTGCCCCTTTGACACAGTGGCGCCGGAAGAAATGCTCACCGCGCTGAGGTGCGCGTAGCAGGTGGAATATCCGTTGCCGTGGGAAATGATGATGTGCAGACCGTAGCCGCCGGCGGAGCGCTTGACCGTGGCTTTGCCGGAATCGGCGGCAACGACCGTGCGTCCGTAAATGCCTCCGGTGGAAATATCAATGCCGCTGTGGAAACGTCCCCATCTGGGACCGAAGGGGGAAGAAATCGTCCGCACACCCGGCACCGGCCATGTGAATTTGCCCGAGCCGACGCTGCTTGCCTTCTTGGTGCCGACCTCGTAGACCGCTTCCACAGGCTCCTTGGTGACGGTGGAAGAAATGACTTCGCTCGAAACCTGCACGCCGTTGATTTCGGTCACCAGCTTCACGACCTCGCGTTCGCCGTTGACGCCCTTTGTGACGCATTTTTTGTAGGAAGTCGGCTTGCTGTTGTTCTTGACGGTTTTCTTGGTGAATTTTATCGTTTCTTTTGTGGTGACGCTGCGCACCGTCTGTACCTTCAGCACGGGAAGCTCCTTCTCCAGCAGCACCGAGGTGCCGGGTTCGGGAATGTCCTCGAGATTCTCATTGAGCTTCATCAGCCGGCTGTAGGACATGTTGGCGACATTGGCGATGGACTGGGCGGTGTCCCCTTCCATGACGGTGTAGAACTGCGTTTCGGTGCGCTTCTTGGAGATGGTCTTGGCGAATTTGTCGGAGGACACAATCCTGTCGGTGGCATACAGACCGCTGATGATATCGGTGGTGCCGAGGAAAGTGACCTTCTCCCCGGGCGTTCCGGTCTTGTACTGGTCGAGGAAGCTTTCCATGATGAACTGAATATCGCCGTAGCTCTTGGCGGCGGCGCAAAGCTCGCCGTTTATGTAAAGCCCGTAGGCGCTTTCCACGTCGCTGCTGTCGGCGAGCAGCGCTTCGCAGAGCGTTTCCGGACTCATATTCATGGAGGAACTCACCGACGCCATGGAGTATTTCGGCGTGAGAGATTCGATGTAGTCGTTGTTGGTATTGACGGTACGCTGGCTGAGAAGCTCCACGGCGGTGTTGTAGACGCTCTCGTCCTCGATGTAGCCCAGCGCCTTGCCGTTGCAGGTGACTTCCAGCTCGTGAGGCATGCCCGCCACCGCGGCAATGACAGCCGCCAGCGCTCCGATACAGACCATCGGAAGCACCGTATTCAACACGCCGGCAAAGAAGCCCTTATGCCGGCTGAATGTCGCGCCCGCGCCGGCTTTCCCTCTGATTTCGCCCCATATGGCGCAGAATTCATTCCACGCTCCCACGGCGGGCTGAACCGCGTGACGGCTCACGAAACCGGCTATTCTGCCGCCGGCAGGGCGGAAGAACTTCCTCACCCCGCGCCGCTTGTTGTAGGTAAGGAACTGAATCTTAAGGCCTATGTAGCAGAGCAGACGGTAAAAACGGCTGAATAGGTTTCGCTTTTTGTTTTTGCCGTTTGCTTTTATCTTTTTGATGATTTCGCTTTTTGACATATTGCTCACTCGATGTCACTCTCCTTCCGAGTTACATGCCGTGTTGCAACTACTGTGGACGGTTGGCAGTTACAATACTGTTATATTATACTACAAATTTGTAATATTACAACCCCGAAACGACATTTTCTTGCAAACTCAGCATAAATCATTCCGCCAGAAGGGGTAAAGAATCCATTTTGCACAAAATTGCGCTCATCCATTCAACACATACGTGAATTATTCCACCTTCCACCCGCTGAAATTGATTTTTTCTGTAAACATGTCGAAATCCGCGCTGCCCTTGCGGGACACCTCGCCGGCGAAGAGTTCCATCAGCCGCAGCGATTCCGCCTGCGCCATGTCGGTCAGCTCAAAGAAATTCCTGCTGGAGCGCACGCTTCTGTCCTGCGGATAATACCAGACGCTGCCCGTCATATTGCCGTAATCAAAGTCGGTTTCCTCCGTCTTGGGATGAAATCTGCTGGACAGCACCCCGCCGGCTGTTCCGGGCCGGATGTAAGGAATGAGCTTCTCGGCCGCCTCGGCGATCGGCTTTTTGATAAAACGGCTGTCGTTGCGCAGGGATATCATGTAGCGGAAATCTCCCGCCAGCGTCACGGCCGACTTCCGCGGCGTGTGCTGCCCGTACAGGTCGCAGATCAGCAGGGAATACAGCAGGGCGGCGGCGGAATCTATTCCGTCGCAATCCGGCAGACAGTCGCCCAGATTCATATCGCATGTCCTGCGTCCCGTGTCGTGCAGCAGCAGCATGACGTCGAGATTATTCTCGATGACATTGTGATATTTGAAATTTTTGCCGCGCTCGTCGGTTTTTTCCAGCAGCTCTATATTGTAATAGACAAGGGGGTGAACCGTCCTGTCATAGCAGTAATGGCTGCAAAAGCCCAGCGCGTAGGAATAAATGAGACGGTAATCCTCCCTGCCGGCGCAATAACGGCAGACCTTCGCCAGAGAGCGGAGCAGCGTGGAAGGATTTCCCTTGTGCATGGCGGTGCCGTATTGGTGAAGGCTTCCCGACTGCCACGGCAGATTTCTGTGGTAAAACAGTATGTCGGGGCCTTGGCAGCCCCACAGAAACGCGGCGTTGTCAATATCGGGATAGAGTTCCGCAAGGAAACTGTCTCTGCAAATCCGTCTGCCCAGCAGCCAGTGACTCATAATATCAGGCATTTTCAAAACCTCCGTTTTCACACAAACACACAAACACACAAACAAACACACAATGAACAGGTAAAAAACGACACAAAGCGGACGACATAATCGCCGCCCGCCTTGTGTCAGAAAAGAGTATCAAAAAAGGGATAGGAGTAGGTGTAGTCACAGTAAGATCATAACGGAAAATACAAAGCCGACAGACGAGAACATATGCACCGGATAACCGCACAGAGGTTCGTTTGACTCCCGTTACTAATTCTTAGTATAAAGATATTTTATGAATACACCGTTAACTGGCGAATAACACTTTGTGAACAAAGCAGCGACATTGAGAGCATATTTTACTTTTAAAAACAACTTTTATTGCAATTTTACAAAACCCCGCCGCGGTCAATTACATGCCTATCACGGTATAGGCATACGCCACCGGCGTGCGGATATCAGACAGAACACGGTTTGCCCCGATCGACTGGACGATATACCACCTGTTGCCGACCTTGGTCATCGAAATTTCCACCGAAAGCTGTGTGCTTTCCGCCTTGGCGGCACGCTTCCGGATGGCGGAGGCAAGCAGCTCAGCCGGATTGCCTTCCGAACCGGCGTCGATGGATTTCATCAGATCGCCCAGCGCCAGATCGCATATCTCCCCGAAATCGGCGGGAAGGGTCAGCTCCACCTGCGCAATGGCGGAATTGCCGTGAATGCTGATATTTTCAGTCCGCCACTCTATGCGGCCGGCAAGCGATTGACAGGCCCTGACGGCTTCTTCGCAGTCAGTGTAGGAGTCAATGTTGGCCATGCAGCATTGATTCATGCCGGCGAAATTGTAATCGCGCAGGCTCTCCATGTACGAATCAATCAGTTGCCCGGTCAGGGCGCTGTCGTCGGATTTGCTTTCGCCGCAGGCAGAAAGGGCTGCCGTCTGCACGGTCAGCAGGGCCAGCAGGACGGTCAAAGCCGCCATCCGCCGCAGGAAAAGTATCATTTTTCCGGACATAGAATCGAATCACTCCCGTCGTTACGACATTTCAATTCAGCGGTAGGTTCTTCTGGTTGCCTTGCGGCGGGAAACATTCCGCTTGAGGCTGTTCATCTTCTGCTTGTTGGAGTAGGAAATGAAGATATACGCCACAATTCCCAGTATCGCCAGCACAAGGAACACCCTGAAGACCGTGGAGGCGAAAAGATTGTTGACCCAGTCGAGAATCGCCAGCAGCGTGCTGCGTTCCACCGATTCGCTGGCCACAAGATTGATCCTGCCGATCTCCTCGCCGTCGTAGCTCAGCACGGCGGTGCCCAGCTTCTGCCCCTTGCGGACGGGGGCGACCGCCTCCTCGTCCACAAAGGTGATCTCCTTGGTGACGCTCGTCGCCTTGACCCCCTTGGGAAGAATCGTGCTGAAATCGTCCTGCGGCACCAGCGTGATGCTGTCCTTGTTCCACGCCAGCTTGAGGGGAATTTTCGTAATGGGGACGTTGGTGTTATAGATGTCGGTGATATACAGGTTGTTGAAGGCCCATTCAAAGAGGTTCTTCGCGTCGATAAAGGCGTAATTCTTGTCTTTTGCCGTCGGCGCGTGGTCATTGAGCAGCACGGCAATATAATGGTAGTCCCGGCCGCCTATATTCTTCTTGGCGTAGGAGGCGTAGCAGTGACCCGACTTGATGAGGTATCCCGTCTTGACCCCTTCGCAGTACTGATAGAAGTAATCGGTGCCGTCCGCGCCGGTTTCGCCTTCGCGGATCAGCAGGTTGGTAGAAACCACCCAGTGGACGTTGGGATTCTTGTTGGTGGCCTTGATGCCGTAGGAATGGGGCGTGTAGGCCATTTCCGCCAGCTCGGGAATATTCATCAGGTGGTTGGCGATCAGCGCCATGTCGTGCGCGGTGGAATAGTGATTTTCAAAATCCGTGGTCAGACCCGACGCGCATTTGAAATGGGTATTGGTGCAGCCGATCTCCACGGCGCGGTCATTCATGAACTTGATGAATTCCTCGTTGGTGTCGCTGCCGTAATACTGCTTGCTGATGTAATAGCCGATGGCTTCGGCGGCGCCGTTTTCCGAGGCGACAAGCGCGTCGTAAAGCAGGTCGCGCAGGGTGAAGCGTTCGTTGACCTTGATGTGGGTCCACACGCCGGTGGCGCCTTCCTTGTTGTAATTGACAAATCGCACGGCGCGGGAATCCACCACCACCATTTCGTCCAGCGAATCGGCTCTCTCATAGGCGATGATGCAGGTCATCATCTTGGTCAGCGACGCGGGCAGCATCTTTTTGTCCGGATCCTTCTCAAAGACAACCTTGCCGGTGTCCATATTCAGCATGTAGGCCGTTTCGCAGACCGGCTCATATTCCGAGCGGAAGGCCGCGCTGACTTTTGCCGGCTCCGACTTCGGCAGCACAAACTGCGAAAACGACATCAAAACGGCGCAAACCGCGCAGACCAGCCGCCTGAATCCTTTTGATGATAACATTTTTTTCTTTTTTCTCCTTCCTGAGGGTTTGTATTCCCTGTATTTCCTGTTTTTCATGTTATTATAGCATATGTTTTTCCTATTATAAATGATGTAAAAGTAAATTAACAGTAAAATATCATTTTGCCATGGAAATTTCCCGCCATTATAGCAATCCAAAAAAAGTATAAGGCAGTTGACAAGGGTGGTAAAATAGAAGCATAGAGGTGAGTGGTATGCTCAATAAGGAAGAACGGGAATTACTGATAAAGACATACGAAAAAACACAAGATGCAAGATTAACAG
>JAFRXY010000046.1 GCA_017441385.1 Clostridia bacterium
CATTGCCGGTCTTCCGAATGCTCAAGCCGGTGATGGACTTTGCGCCGGAGATTGACGGTAAAAAAGAAGTGGTGCAGCGGCTGAGAGGGAACATCTCCCTCCAGAACGTGACCTTCCGCTATTCCGAAAGGTTGCCGCCGGTGCTTGAAAACCTCAACATCGAAATCCGCAGGAGCGAATATGTGGGAATCGTCGGAACCACTGGCTGTGGAAAATCGACGATTTTCCGGCTTCTTCTGGGCTTTGAAACACCTGACCACGGAGAAATCCTGTATGACGGGAAAAAGCTGAGTTCACTGGATGTTACCTCGCTGCGAAGGAAAATCGGTACCGTCCTGCAAAACGGAGAGGTATTTCAGGGAACCATTCTGTCCAATATTACTGTCAGCGGCACAAATCTTACGGAGGACGACGCATGGCGTGCGGCCGAGATTGCCGGCATTGCCGACGATATCCGCAGGATGCCCATGAAAATGAACACACCTCTCCCGGACAGCGGTCGCGGCATTTCCGGCGGGCAGAAGCAGAGACTGCTGATTGCGCGCGCCGTTGCGACAAAGCCTTCCGTTCTTTTCTTTGACGAGGCGACAAGCGCACTGGACAATGTGACCCAGAAGGCGGTTTCCGACGCCATAGGAGAAATGAACTGCACGCGAGTAGTGATCGCACACCGCCTGTCAACGGTGCAGAACTGTGACCGGATTCTGTGCTTGGATCAGGGACATATCGTGGAGGAAGGCACTTATGAGGAACTCATGCAAAAAGACGGTTTTTTCGCAGAACTTGTGAAAAGGCAACAGATATGAATCAACATGGAGATGAAGGAAGATAGCCATGGAGCAACAGCCTGTATTATTCAGACAAAAATCACTTGACAGAATATCCGAACCCGATCAGCTCACAGATTATCTGCGTGTCACAAAGCCTGCGGTATGGCTTTTGCTTGCGGCGATATTGGTTCTTTTGGTCGGTCTGCTCGTCTGGAGCCTGACAGGAAATGTTGAGATAACCGCCGACGGTGATGCGGTCATCGTGGACGGTCAGGCGAAGATCATGCTTGCGGATAATGAAGCCTATCAGCTTGACAAGGGCATGAGAGTGATGATAGACGATCATGCCGCGATGATAACGAGCATAGAAGCCAATGAGTTCGGAAAGCCCGTCGGTTATGCCTCCGTCAATCAATCAGACGGCACCTATTCCGTCAATATCGTCGTCAGAACAGCTCACCCCTTCGAGCTGCTTTTCGGGGTGTAGTTTATGGGTACGAAGATAAAAAGCCCCGTCACCAAAGGGGTCGCCAGAGTTCCCGTTGTGTTACAGCTCGAAGCCCTCGAATGTGGTGCGGCTTCGCTTGCAATGGTGGCGGCTTATTACGGAAAATGGGTGACGCTCGAAAAAGCCCGTACCGACTGCGGCGTCTCCCGTGACGGATCGAGCGCTGTCAATATCGTTAAGGCGGCACGGAGTTACGGATTTACGGTCAACAAGTATAAACGAAATCCCGAAAGCATACGGAAAAAGGGCGTTTTTCCCTGCATTATCCATTGGAACTTCGATCACTTTGTCGTTCTGAACGGCTTCAGGGGCAGGTATGCGTATATCAACGATCCCGCCAAGGGCGCTGTCCGGATAGAGGAAGAGGAATTTGACAGAGCCTTTACGGGGGTCACGATCATTATTGTCCCCGGTGAGGATTTTCAGCCCGACGGTAAAAGACAGAGTGTTCTGTACGCTGCCGTTAAGAAACTGCGAATGACAGGCTCGGCTATGGCGGTTGTCATCGCGGCTTCCCTTATCCTTGCGCTGCTGGGTGTGACAGCTCCCGTTATGTCGGGATTTTTTATAGACAATCTGTTGGATGGTCACGGCGGCGGGCTGCTGTCCGGCTTTACCGCTGTGATGATGCTGCTGGCGGTATTGCAGCTTACGGCAGCCTGGGTCAAGACGGTATATGACCTTCGGACGAACGGAAAACTCTCCTTGATCGGCTGTTCCACTTATATGTGGAAGGTCATGCAACTGCCTATGGCGTTTTTCTCGCAAAGACCTGTCAGCGACGTTTTTATCCGTATGGATCTGCTGGAAAGCCTGACAGCTTCTCTTACCAATCTGATTGCTCCGCTTGTCATAAATACAGTCACAACGGTGCTGTGTATCGTGCTTATGCTGAGAAAAAGCCTTACCATGACGGCGATCAGCGTGTGTGTGCTTGCGGTAAACCTGTTCCTGTCGAGATTTATCGCAAGGACGCATGAGAATACCGTCTGTGTTATGGAGCGTGACAGGGAAAAGCTCATCTCCGAAACGCTTTCGGGACTTGGCATGATAGAAACGATCAAGGTGAGCGGTGCGGAAACTTCCTTCTTTGAAAAATGGTCGGGCTTGCAGGCTGCCGCCAACGCACAGAAAGTCCGCTCGGAAAGGTCAGACATATTTTTGAGCAAAATTCCCAAACTGCTGTCACAACTCGTCTATTTTGCGATCATGCTGTCAGGCATCGGATATGTGACGCAGGGCAGCTTTACGCTCGGTACGGTATGGACTTTTTTAGGGCTTTTGAATCTGCTGATGTCTCCCGCATACGCTGTTTCGGGTGCAAGGAAACAGCTCCAGACGATGCGCACACACTTTGAACGCGTGGAGGATATTCTTCAGAATCCACCGGACAACAGCCTTGTCGATACCCCTGACGGAATGACGGAGGGCTTCTACAAGCTGAAAGGCAATATAGAACTTAAAAATATTACCTTTGGCTATTCAAGGCTTGCCGAGCCGATCATCAGGGACTTTTCGTTCTCGATAAAGGCAGGCAGCAGAGTGGCATTTGTCGGAACATCGGGGTGCGGTAAATCCACACTTGCCAAGCTGATTTCAGGTCTTTACGAGCCGTGGGAGGGCGAAATACTGTTTGACGGCAGACACAGAAATGAGATCAACCGCGATGTAATGACGGGTTCCGTTGCCGTGGTCGATCAGGATATCATGCTGTTTGAAGGTACGATCAAGAATAATATCAAGATGTGGGATAAGTCTATCGAGGATTTTGAAGTGATACTCGCCGCCCGCGACGCGCAGATACACGAAGACATCATGGCGCGTGAAAGCGGGTATCAGGCGGCGCTGACGGCTGACGGACGTAATCTGTCAGGCGGTCAGCGTCAAAGGATGGAGATAGCAAGAGTGCTTGCAGCCGATCCGTCCGTTATCATACTCGATGAAGCCACAAGCGCCCTCGACGCAAAAACGGAATTTGATGTGGTGAAGTCCATAACGGACAGGGGCGTTACCTGTATCATCATCGCACACAGGCTGTCAACCATCCGCGACTGCGACGAAATCATCGTGCTTGATAAGGGCAGCATTGTCGAAAGAGGAACACATGAAGAACTGATGAAGCGCGGCGGAAGGTACACGGAGCTTGCGACAAGCGAATAACGCTGACGGGAGGTCGGGCATTGAATTGGTTTGAGGAACAGATAGTAAAGCGAAAAGAGAACGATCAGCAGCTTCTTGAAAGCACCTTTGTTCAGGCGGCGGGCATCGTCTATGGTCAAAAAACAGCAGACGAGCTTCTTGACGAGAGCATTATCACCGAACGGGCGATAGACGAGGTACTGAAATACTATCGCTTAAAGCCTGTTGCGGTGCCGGAACACATCACCGACGGGAAAGAACAGCTTGAATATTGTTTGCGGCAATACGGTATGATGACGCGCAGAGTGAAGCTTGAAAAGAAATGGTTTGAAGATGCCTGCGGCGTCATGCTCACGCACCGGAAGGACAGCAGAGAGCCTGTTGTGCTGCTTCCTGATTCCTTCGGCAGACACTATCGTTTCAAAGAGCGTTCAGGGCAGATGCGTAAAGTCACCCGAAAAACGGCAGGGCTGTTTGAGGAAGAAGCCTACTGCTTTTACAAGCCGCTCCCTCACGGAAAGCTGACCTCGAAGGATTTTCTTCTTTACATCAAGGACAGCATGAGGGCGAAGGACTGGCTCTATCTGACGGCGTGCGTTTTGATGATGACATTGACAGGGATGCTGATTCCACAGAGCGTGAGGGTGCTGACCGCCGATGTGGCAGACAGCCGGAATACTGCCTTGCTGACGTCGCTCGGTGTGTGCCTGCTGTGTATGGTGCTTTCGGTACAGCTGATGATGACCGTTGTCGGCTCCCTTGTGCGGCGAATCAAGGACAAGACATCACTTGCTGTTCATTCGGCGCTGATGATGCGAATGCTGAGTCTGCCCGCGCATTTGTATGAAACGACAAGCCCGGGCGAATTGGCGGGGGTGTCGCAGGCTGTCGATGAACTGTGTGAGCTGCTGATCTCCGCAACAGCGGGAACGGGGCTGACGGCGCTGGCTTCGCTGCTTTACCTTGCGCAGATATTCTGTATCGTGCCTCAGCTCGGTCCGCCTTCGCTGTTCATACTGCTGATAACAATCGGTTTCGGGGTGCTCTCCGCGCTGTTCCGTTCACGGACGGGCAGCAGGCAGATGGCGCTCGGGGCAAAGGAAGCCAAGACGCGGTACAGCCTGATAAACGGCATTCAGAAGATACGGCTTTCCGGCGCGGAAAAGCGTTTCTTTGCGCGGTGGCTCGGAGAATATACCGAAAGCAGACGGCTGACATTTTCGCCGCCGTTCATGGTTCGCGCGGAAAATGTCCTGACGCTTGCGGTGAGCCTGTTTTCGGCAGTACTGCTTTATTTCCTTGCGGCAAAGAGCGACCTCGCACAGTCGGAGTATATCGCGTTTACCGTGGCTTATGGGACGATGCTCGGAGCGGTCAGGGGCATGGCGGATTCCTTTCTTTCTGTGGGCAGGATCAACCCTACGCTGAAAATGCTTGACGGCTTTCTGCAGGCAGAGCCGGAAACGTCCGGCAGCAGACAGCTTGTGATGGAACTGAACGGCGGTATCGAGCTGAACAATGTCTATTTCAGATACAGCACCAATGCGCCGTATATCCTGCAAAATGTCTCGCTGAAAATCCGTCCGAAGGAATATATCGCGGTGGTCGGCAGGACGGGCTGCGGAAAATCCACGCTGGTCAAGCTCCTGCTGGGTCTGCGTGTACCCGAAAAGGGCGCAATCTATTACGGCGGCAAAGACCTGAATTCCTTTGACCTGTGTACGCTCCGCAGTAAGATCGGCACGGTCATGCAGAACGGCGACCTGTTTCAAGGCACTGTTTTCCAGAATATCACCATTTCCGCGCCGAACGCTACGCTTGACGATGCGTGGGAGGCTGCCGAAGTCGCGGGGATAGCGGGTGATATACGGGCTATGCCGATGGGAATGCACACGCTCGTTTCGGCGGGACAGGGCGGCATTTCGGGCGGACAGAAACAGCGTATTCTCATCGCAAGGGCGATTGTTTCCAGACCGAACATACTGATTTTCGATGAAGCGACGTCCGCGCTCGACAACATCACCCAGCGGCAGATCAGTCAGGCTCTTGACAAAATGGGCTGCACCCGTATCGTTATCGCGCACAGGCTTTC